>NZ_JBVVBK010000020.1:0-734 GCF_055786205.1 Thalassotalea coralli
GATTCATGACTGGGGTGAAGTCGTAACAAGGTAACCCTAGGGGAACCTGGGGTTGGATCACCTCCTTATCTTGAAGTAAGACTGATTATTGTTGAGTGTTCACACAAATTGCATTGATAACGAAAGTAAAGAAGACGAAGCCTTATGGGGCTATAGCTCAGCTGGGAGAGCGCCTGCCTTGCACGCAGGAGGTCAGCAGTTCGATCCTGCTTAGCTCCACCAATCTTCACTCTTAAGTGATTTAGGTCTGTAGCTCAGCTGGTTAGAGCGCACCCCTGATAAGGGTGAGGTCGGCAGTTCAAGTCTGCCCAGACCTACCAAGCTTCGTATAAAAGACCAAATTAAAGGTTACTTTTTCAAGTGAATTTTAATTTGGTTTTTTTAACCACGAATTAGCCGAATGTGTGCTGATTTGACGTTCTTTAACAAATTGGAAAGCTGATATATATCCCGATATAAGATTTATCTTATATCAACTGATGATTACAGTGTCGCGCTGTATGAATCAAACCTTGAAACAAGACATCCTTATCTTGTTTCATCTACTTCAAGTAATCTTTGTATTACGTGAAAATGTCAGTCATACATTCATACTCAGATTTGTCTCTGAGTAACTCGAAACTATTTGGGGTTGTATGGTTAAGTGACTAAGCGTATACGGTGGATGCCTTGGCAGTTAGAGGCGATGAAAGACGTGTTAATCTGCGATAAGCGTAGTTAAGGTGATAAAAACC
>NZ_JBVVBK010000021.1:0-705 GCF_055786205.1 Thalassotalea coralli
AAATAGTGGCGGACGCGGCAGGAGTCGAACCTGCGACCGCCTGGTTCGTAGCCAGGTACTCTATCCAGCTGAGCTACGCGTCCGCGGTCAATCGTTGTTTTAAATCCTGATGTAAGGATTGCGAACCTGTTCGTAGCCATCTTGCCTTCACAACCAGCATACTGCCTATCCAGCTGAGTCTACAAATTCGCGGTCAATCGTTGTTTTAAATCCCGAGTTAGAGATTGCTTTAATTTTAATGTCTAACGCTTAGACAGCCTATTTAGGCGATAAAAAACCAGCCTTACGGCTGGTTTCTCAAATAGTGGCGGACGCGGCAGGAGTCGAACCTGCGACCGCCTGGTTCGTAGCCAGGTACTCTATCCAGCTGAGCTACGCGTCCGCGGTCAATCGTTGTTTTAAATCCTGATGTAAGGATTGCGAACCCGTTCGTAGCCATCTTGCCTTCAAAACCAGCATACTGCCTATCCAGCTCATTCTACATATTCGCGGTCAATCGTTGTTTTAAATCCTGATGTAAGGATTGCTTTAATTTTAATGTCTAACGCTTAGACAGCCTATTTAGGCGATAAAAAACCAGCCTTACGGCTGGTTTCTCAAATAGTGGCGGACGCGGCAGGAGTCGAACCTGCGACCGCCTGGTTCGTAGCCAGGTACTCTATCCAGCTGAGCTACGCGTCCGCGGTCAATCGTTGTTTTAAATCC
>NZ_JBVVBK010000022.1:0-603 GCF_055786205.1 Thalassotalea coralli
AGACACTGAGCCTGAATGTAGGTGGCGTGAAAGACTTGGCAGGTAATGCTCAGGTAGAGGACGTTAATGTCCACTTTACAACAGAGCTAGGTATCGACACACAAACAGGCACACTGCGAAGCTACAGTCCGACGAACAGTGCAACGGAAGTGGCCTTGAATGCGGAGTTTACGGCAGATTTCAGTGAGCGTATCGACCCGACATCGCTACATAGCCAATCATTCTGGTTGTATAACAATACAGAAAGGCGCAATGAAGCAGCGACCTTGGGCTTAAGTGCAGATGGCAAGCGGGTAACGTTAACGCCGGATGCATTGCTAGAGGCAGGACACCAGTATTACGTGTATATCAGTTGGGGAACCTACCTGAAGGATATTGCAGGTAATAACGTGGGCTCATATCACAGGTACCAATTCACGACGGGTGACAGTGAAGATGCGCAGGCACCGAGTGTGATAGCGAACAACCTGTCACATGGACTCACGGATGTACCCGTTAATGCTCCGGTGGTATTACGCCTAGATGAAGCGGTAGCAGCACACTGTGTGAACGGTGACACCGTATCGCTACAGAGCAGCACAGGTGCAGTCGCGGGTAGTGTCG
>NZ_JBVVBK010000023.1:0-466 GCF_055786205.1 Thalassotalea coralli
GTGTGAACGGTGACACCGTATCGCTACAGAGCAGCACAGGTGCAGTCGCGGGTAGTGTCGCACTGAGCAGTGATCGCAGAACGATCACGTTTACGCCGGATGAGTATCTGGTGGCGGGTGAAGGCTATGAGCTGGTTGTTGCGGGCGTATGTGATGTAGCGGGTAATGAAGTTGCTGAATACCGCGTGAGCTTCACCGCCGACAGCAGCGGCAGTGTGGATACCGCCTACCCTAGAATAACCAGTGTTACACCAGCAAATAATACTACCGACGTGTCAGTTTCATCGCCGATTGTGGTGACCTTTAACGAAGCAATCGATGCGTCAAATATCAGCAATACAATACGTATTCAGGTGAACGGACAAAGTGGCTATGTAGCAGGTGACTATCAGGTAGAAGGCAATGTGGTGACGTTTACACCGAGTGCTCAGTTCCCAGGTAGCACCCAAATTAAAACAACAATCAG
>NZ_JBVVBK010000024.1:0-436 GCF_055786205.1 Thalassotalea coralli
AATGTACTGACAGCGGGTAGACGCTTTAATGCACGAATCGACGGTGTAGCGGATATCAGTGGTAATACAAACTCATCAGATAACTTCTACTTCTATACCAGTTTGGAAGAAGATTCAGCAGCCCCTGCTGTAGCTGGCACATCAGTGCATGAAGGCTTAACCGATGTGGCGGTGAATGCTCGTGTGAGAGTGAAGTTTAATGAAGCGATAAGCAATTTATCACTGGATGGCATTACGTTGACGCACAACGGTGAGCAGATCGCGGTAAATCGTACGTTAGACAGCGCACGTATGCTGGTAACGCTCATTCCTGTGACTCTGCTACCAGCAGGCGAGACACTGAGCCTGAATGTAGGTGGCGTGAAAGACTTGGCAGGTAATGCTCAGGTAGAGGACGTTAATGTCCACTTTACAACAGAGCTAGGTATCGACACAC
>NZ_JBVVBK010000025.1:0-398 GCF_055786205.1 Thalassotalea coralli
CATGTGTTAAGCCTGCCGCCAGCGTTCAATCTGAGCCATGATCAAACTCTTCAATTAAAATCGTTTGTGATGCCTAAGCATCTGCTCAATGAATTCTGTACATATAAAACTTAAAAAGTATTTTATGCATGAACATCACTGAAATAGTTTTGTCACTTACGTGACTGGTAAAACCGTATCACTGTGAATGTCCACACAAATTGCATGATAACTAATTGTTAAAGAACTGATTCTTTCGAATCGATTGATAAGTCGCATTCGCTTATCAATGTTGCTTGTGACCGTTGTCTCAAGCGAGGATGCGCATTTTACGCAACCCTGTTTCGATGTCAACACTTTTCTTAAAAAATTTTTAATTTATTTTTTAATGTTTGGTTGATTGTTTTATTAAGCAATTA
>NZ_JBVVBK010000026.1:0-333 GCF_055786205.1 Thalassotalea coralli
ATAAAAGTGGCATCCCTAAGGGGATTCGAACCCCTGTTACCGCCGTGAAAGGGCGGTGTCCTAGGCCTCTAGACGATAGGGACACTAAAACTGCTTAGCAAAGTGTACTTTGCTGTTTTAGTGTAAGACGAGTCATTAGCTACACTAATCATCCATCTTACATCTATAAACTTTGGTAAAGTTACCTTTACCGTCAAACAATATCGCTATTGCTTGAAAACTCAGTAGAGTATGACCTAGTTTACTCTACTTCGCTCATGTTGCCATGATAAAAGTGGCATCCCTAAGGGGATTCGAACCCCTGTTACCGCCGTGAAAGGGCGGTGTCCTAGG
>NZ_JBVVBK010000027.1:0-324 GCF_055786205.1 Thalassotalea coralli
AGCCATGATCAAACTCTTCAATTAAAATCGTTTGTGATGCTTAAAGCATCTGCTCAATGAATTCTGTACATATAAAACTTAAAAAGTATTTTATGTATGAACATCACTGAAATAGTTTTGTCACTTATGTGACTGGTAAAACCGTATCACTGTGAATGTCCACACAAATTGCATGATAACTAATTGTTAAAGAACTAATTCTTTCGAATCTCGAACAACATCACATTCGTGTTGCCCGTGTGCTCTACCGTTGAGAGCGGATGCGCATTTTACGCATCTCAGTTTTGATGTCAACACTTTTTTTTATTTAATTTTAAATAATTT
>NZ_JBVVBK010000028.1:0-293 GCF_055786205.1 Thalassotalea coralli
GTTAAACTAAAGTGAGCGACCTCACATCTACTAAAGCCGTTCTTTCTGGCTTTAGGGTAAAAGAACATGCCCTGCTCTTTTACATCTATAAACTTTGGTAAAGTTACCTTTACCGTCAAACAATATCGCTATTGCTTGAAAACTCAGTAGAGTATGACCTAGTTTTCTCTACTTCGCTCATGTTGCCATGATAAAAGTGGCATCCCTAAGGGGATTCGAACCCCTGTTACCGCCGTGAAAGGGCGGTGTCCTAGGCCTCTAGACGATAGGGACACTAAAACTGCTTAGCAAAG
>NZ_JBVVBK010000029.1:0-276 GCF_055786205.1 Thalassotalea coralli
CTTATCACTCGCAGAGCTCGTGCTGAAAAATTGGGATAAAGCCAAACTGTTGGCTTTCTCTATTAACCAATTTTCCTCTACTCGAGAGTAGGACATTCTAAACCCTACAAAGCAAAAAACCCGTAGCCTTAGCTACGGGTCTTTCTAAATAGGTGCTTAGCAATGTCCTACTCTCACATGGGACCTCCCACACTACCATCGGCGCTATTGCATTTCACTTCTGAGTTCGGCATGGGGTCAGGTGGTTCTACAATGCTATTGTCGCTAAGCAAAATC
>NZ_JBVVBK010000002.1:0-634719 GCF_055786205.1 Thalassotalea coralli
GTTTTAGTGTCCCTATCGTCTAGAGGCCTAGGACACCGCCCTTTCACGGCGGTAACAGGGGTTCGAATCCCCTTAGGGATGCCACTTTTAAAAAGCCAGCTTATGCTGGCTTTTTTCTTTTCTGACTTTCAATAATCATTCGCAATAACATACTTAAAAGATAGCTACTGCTTTGGGTGTATACATTAATTTCCTCAATTCCCTTGTCTGCTAGCAGTCGGATTTATCTGAAACTAGATATAAAAAAAGCCCTAGCATTGTTGCTAAGGCTTTATGTACTAACTATTAATTTAACTATTTAATTAAATTAGTATATCTCCGACAAGCGATAAGTTACTTGGCGGCTTTTTCATCTAGTAAGTTAAAGATTTTCTTAGCGATATCGGTGTTATCTAGATGGCCTGAAAAATCAGTACTTCGTGATCCTATCGCATAAACAGGAACATCTACTGCCGTATGTCCACTTGTAGTCCATCCTGTGTTAGTTAGCCTATCGATAACTTTATTTATGGCTTTGCCAATCTGCATTGCAGGCTTAGGTTGACGAACTTTTTGTTTCTCTTCGTTACTAAGCGTTTGATATTTTTCTAAGCTATCCAGTGCCTTTTGTTTAGCATCCTGAACTAAAATAACCATATCTTCGGAAATGTCACTATTAGCTAGATTGGCAGATAGTGATTCTTTTGTCACATCATTGCTGATGAAGTACTCGGCGAGCTTATTATTTGATTGGGTTAGCTTAGTTAATAGCTCTGGCTGCCAGATATACTCTCCATTTGCTGCGATTGTAAAACCACCTGTGCTGTGATCCGCTGTAAGGATAACTTGAGTGTCAGGGTTGTTCTTTACGTAATTCGATAAATACTCAAAGGTAGCAGCTAGATCTTTCATCTCTGCCATTGCTGAGTTTATGTCGTTACTATGAGCTGCCCAGTCAACTTGACTTGCTTCAACTAATAAGAAAAATCCAGCTTCGTTTTCTAATTGTGGTAAAGCCGCTTTTGTCATAGTTAAAAGCCTGATTGGATCTTTATCATCAATTGCTGCAGGCAAGCCAACGTCGTCAAATAAGCCCAATACTTTGCTTTGAGGAGAGATTTTTTCTAAGTCTTCGTAGCTATCTACATAAGTGAATCCTGCGCTTTTAAACTCGCCGACAATATTTCTATCTTCTCTTATAAAGTATTGCCAACCACCGCCCAATAATACGTCAACGTTAATACCATTATCTATGTAGCTGTTAGCGATTTGATCATAGTTTCGTCTGCTTTCATTGTGAGTAATATACGAGGCAGGGGTCGCATGATTTACTTGTGACGTTACAACAACGCCCGTCTTCATACCCATAGACTTTGCACGGTGCAGAACTGTTTCTACTGGCTTTTTGTTAGCATCAACACCAATAGCACCGTTATATGACTTAATGCCTGACGCCAGGGCTGTTGCACTAGCTGCTGAATCCGTTACATAGCCAGACACTGCGTCAGGAAATGTACTGCTTTGTCCAACTAAATAGCTATCAAAGATAGAAGCTTCAACTTCTGGTGTATTTTTATCATCTGCATAGTATCTGTATGCAGTGGTAAAAGCTGGGCCCATGCCGTCAGCAACTATCATTATGACGTTGTTTACAGGCTGAGACGGGGTTACATTTAATTCGGTATGTTCTTCGGTAGTTTTACAAGCTATAAGAGAGCTAGCAATCAGTAAAGATAATAGTGTTTTTTTCATGATTATTACGCTTATTGAACGTTACTTTGTAAATTATTTAGAGGGCTTTAAAACGATATCCACCCACACTAACCTGTGATCTGAAGAAGCTTGACGTGACGAAATAAGCCTAAAGTCAGCGTCAGCTTTTTCTGGCCAAAATACACCACTGTTTTTAACCTCAATGCCGTGAGTTGATGGCACGACATAGTCTGCTCTCATTCGCCAATAAGCCGTGTGATATGGAGCGTTCGGGTTAGTTTGTGTATGATACTTTGCCCCTTTACTTTGAGGCATAGGGTCATTTGTTAGCGGGCTTTCAAGTAAGGCCTTTATACTCGTGTTAATAGCATCACCTTCAGTAGCGGACGCGTTTAAATCGCCAAGAAAAACGAAGGAGCTACCGTTTTGAATTCCACCTTTGTTACCATTGTCATCGTATATATAAGCACCTTTATCTGGTGTTATATAATCTACCCAAAAACGAATTTCATCATGGTTACGCTTGCCATTTCTGTCTTCAGGCCCGTCAAAAACTGGCGGAGTAGGGTGGCTTGCTAATACGTGTATTGTTTCATTACCAACCTGTACAGGTATGTCCCAGTGAGACTTTGACGATAACTTAATAGTTGACCAATTATCGTCGCCATACCAGCTATCGCCTTTTTCATTTTTAGGTTGCAAAGCTCCTGGCATATCTGCCCATTTAAATTGCTGAAAGGTTCTTATAGAGTTAGTATCAATTGGATACTTTGATAAAAGCACCATAGAGAAATGACCAGGAAAGTGACCAAAACCATGAGTGTCAGCTGGGCGAGTAATTTTTCCATCTTTGTTGCTGTCAAAATTTAGCAAAACACCCGTATTAACGGGGGCTAAATAAACGTATGGGAAATTTATTGGTGCTTGTTGATTTTGACTAACTGAAAGATAGTGTTTTTGAAAGAGCTTTACAGAATCAACATCGGAGTTGTTGGCATTATCAAATTCATTCAGCAAAATAATATCGGGTGATACTTTTTGAATGATTTCAGCAATATTTTTAATCTGTGGCTGCTGATTTAATAGCGCAGATTTTAACTCTGAGCCATTAATAGCATGACGGCTATCTTTAGCAGTGTAGTTTAACGCTTCCATACTAACGTTAAATGTTGCGATTCTAATTGATTCTGTCGCCATAACTTGAGTGCTTAGTAATAGTGCCGACCATGTTACTGATTGCTTAATAAGGGCCATTTACTCGATATCCAAGCCTTTTAAAACCATTGCTGTTAAGAAAGACGTAACCTGTTTTACATCTTCTTCTTCATAGTCTGCTTGATTCATAATCGTTAAAATTTGAGTTTCGAAGTCAGCATAATGTTGTGTTGTTGACCAAATTAAAAAGATAAGTTTGATCGGGTCTACATCTCGCATCCTGCCTTCATCAATCCATTTTTGGAAAATCTTAGCTTTTTCTCTAACCCATTGCCTAAGGTAAGTGCGAGCAAATTCTTTAAGGTGTTGCGCACCTTGAATAATCTCCATAGCATATATTTTAGAGGCTTTTGGGTGTTTAAAAGACATTTGAACTTTAGCAGCTATAAACTTTTCGATTGCCAATTTGGGTCCGTCTTCATAAGAAATATCGCCTATGCCTTCGTCCCACATGTTTAGCGTTTTTTCTAATACAGCGTGATAAATATTTTCTTTATTCTTGAAGTAGTATAAAACGTTAGCTTTAGGTAAGCCTGCTAAGTCAGCAATTGACTGAACGGTGGCACCTTTATACCCATGAGTTATAAATTCATCTTGGGCAGCAACTAGAATTTTTTCCTGACTTTGCTGACGAATCTTACCTTGTTTTTTTTCTTGATTGTTGTCCATACAGCTTTCTCTATGGTGGATCTTTGCAGAAGATTAAATCATTGACTAATGTTAGGGGGTAAACCCTATCAGAGATGGCTATTATCTTGCAATTATATTAAAGAATTATTAAATAAAAATTCAATTTTAATGATGTTTATATTAATAAATGGGGCGCAAGTGGTCTTTTGAGCTATTTATGGTCTATAAAAGTATGTTGTATAAAATTTAAGTCGATGAGGGTTTTTTAGTTGTTCATGTGGAATAACTATAATATTAAATTATTATCAGTATAAATGCGGTTTATAGAGGTGGGTTTTTAATAGTTGACCGTATGGATATGTTTATTTGGTGTTGTCATTATATCTCTTATTACTTTTTATTATGTAAAATGTGAACGAAATTTTTATTTTGTATTTATTTTGTTATCCTCTTGTATTGTAAGGGTTTGTTGTTGTTTTGTTAGTTGTTTTTGGTGATTTTTGACTATTTGTTAAACTTGTAAAAATGACAGCTTTGCAATAGTGTAATAAAATCGTAAAAAAAGTCTGGTCTAATTTCTAGGATTTTTACTTTAACCAAACGGGCAGGAAAATTAATTTTGCTCGCTAATAAAATAATAACTTAGCACCAAGGGAAAATAACAAGATGAAAACTCATCGCCTCTCTCGTATATCAAGTGCGTTAGTGTTTGCACTTGGCTTGTCAACGTCAGCGCTGGCAAATACAACCACCTCGGCTATTAAAGGGCAAATTACCGGCCCTGACGGAAAATCAGCTGCTGGTACGCAAATTACTATCCTTCACACGCCATCAGGAACAGTTAAAACTGTGACTGTTAACAATGCAGGTGTTTTTACTGCACAAGGCCTTCGTGTTGGTGGTCCTTATAAAGTCACTATTGATTCTGATCAATATCAAGATCAAGTCATAACAGATGTATTCATCAAATTAGGTGAGCCGTTCAACCTTAATCTTGCGCTTGAACAAGACAATATCGAAACAATTGAAGTTACAGGTCGTCAAATTACGGCTGCAGAGCTAGGCTCAACAAGTCCTGCTACTAACTTTAATATTGCTGATTTAGAATTTGCTGCTTCAGCAGATCGTGATATCAAAGACGTGGTTCGTATTGACCCGCGAATTAATATCGAAGAGAGTGATAACGAAGAAGCCATTATTTGTGGTGGTAGTAACCCAAGATACAGTAGCTTAACTGTTGATGGCGTTCGCATGAACGACAGCTTTGGTTTGAACTTTAACGGTTACCCAACAACTCGTATGCCGTTTTCATTTAGCTCGTTAAACCAAATTACTGTAGAGATTGCACCATTTGACGTGCAATACGGTGGTTTCACGGGTTGTAACATTAACGGTGTTACTAAGTCTGGTACGAACAAATTAAAAGGTAGTGTCTTCTACGATTACACGAGCGATTCATTGCGCGGTGACGAGATCGAAGGCGAGAAGGTTGATACGGGTGATTACACTGAAAAGCGTTACGGATTCGATGTAGGCTTCCCATTAATTCAAGATAAATTATTCTTCTACGGTGCGTATGAGAAGTTAGAAGGTGCGCAGATTTTCCAATACGATGCACTTGGCAACCAAATTACTCAAGCTGAATTAGACCGTGTTATTCAAATCGCGCAAGACGTTTATGGTTACGACGCCGGTGGTACACCAGCTTCAATGCCAGTTGAAGATGAAAAAGTACTACTTAAGCTAGATTGGAACATCAATGAAGATCATCGTGCAACTTTAGTGTACAACTACAATGACGGCTTTAAGCTTGATCAATCAGATGAGCGTAATAACACAGTTACTTTATCAAACCACTTTTACGAAGTAGGCGCTAAGTTAAACTCAATCGTTGGCTCTTTATACTCTGATTGGAATGATGACTTCTCAACTGAAATTAGAATTGGAAAAACAAGTTTAGACAACCGCCAGAATTCAATCGACGCAGACAGTGGCTTTGGTGAAGTTCAAATTGATCACAATGGCGCAACAATTTTCTTAGGCCCAGACGACTCTCGTCAAGCTAATGAAATGTACTGGGATAATACTACACTTAAACTTTCTGGTACTTATTATTTAGAAAACCACAAAATTACTGGTGGTTACGAATACGAGAACTTAGAAGTTTATAACCTGTTTATGCAGCATGCTATTGGTGAATATCGTTTTGGTGGTGATAGAAGAAGAAACAACCCAGAAGACGGTACTACAGGTATCGATGACTTTGAAGCTGGTATTGCTGATGACGTTTATTACAACAACTCTGCGGTAACTAATGACCCACGTGATGTAGCTCGAATATTTGAATATCAAACGCACTCTGCTTATGTTCAAGATGAATATATTTTTGACGATGTCGATTTAACTATCGTCGTTGGTGCGCGTTATGATTGGTATACAAGTTCTGACAAGCCAATGCATAATGAATTATTTGAATCTCGTTATGGTTACAGCAACCAAGCAACTTTCGACGGTAAAGGAGTATTCCAACCGCGCTTTGGTTTTAATTGGTCGCTTGCTGAAAACATGGAACTTCGTGGTGGTATCGGTAAATACTCTGGTGGTAATCCGAATGTTTGGTTATCTAACTCATACTCTAATGATGGTATAACTAATATTGATACATACCGCGGTGATGTAAACTTACTTAACCCAGACGGTACGCCAATTGATGGCTTATTTGTTGGTGGTGGTTTACCAATCTACTCGCCTTTACAGTCGATGTATGATGAAGTTGCAGAAAATGATCCTTCACTTGGTAATGAGCCTTCAGTAAATGCTGTGCATCCTGATTTTGAAATTTCAACTGAATGGAAATATAACTTAGGTTTTACGTACATCACTGAAGACGATTACGTATTCCAAGCAGATATTTTACATTCTCGTAAGCAAGATGCGCCAATTATCATCGCTGAAAACTGGGATGCCGATAGCCGTGAGGTACTTTTTGATGGCCGTGCATCTTATGATTACGTGCAAGTCGGCGAGCGCGATGATGGTCGTCCAATTTACCGTAGTTTCCGTAAGAGTGATTTAGTGCTAACGAATGCTAAAGAAGATGGCAAATCAACAACTATTTCTTTCGCTGTTAAGAAAGAATATGACTTTGGTTTAGACATGCAATTTGGTTATGCATACAATAAGTCTGAAGATGTATCGCCAATGACAAGTGCAATTTCATATTCAAACTTTACTAGCTTTGCAACAACTGATGCTTTAAACCCTGGCTTAGCAACGTCTAACTATGAAACTCCTCATAGATTTACATTGAACTTGCGTTATAGCCACCAGTTTGTTGATGGTTACGATACTGCGTTTACACTATTTGCTTCTCGTACAGAAGGCCGCCCAATGTCTTACTCATTTGATGAGTTCTCTGTTGGTGCAACTGAGTATGAAAGCCGCCGTCAGTTGCTATATATTCCATTAGAAAATGACCCTAATGTGACTTATGCAGACAACTTTAACCACGATGAATTCAACGCTTTCATTGAGAAAATGGGCTTTGAGCGCGGTAAAGTCACTGAGCGTAATTCAAGAAATGCATCTTGGCATACACGTGTAGATTTACGTGTTGATCAGGAGTTACCTGGTTTTAATGATGAACATAGAGCGCGAGCTTACTTTGTCATCAAAAACTTCGGTAATATGCTGAACGATGATTGGGGTGTTAAGAAAATCGGTAACTTCACTGCACAAAACGTAGTGCAAGCTGAAATTAACGACGATGGTACTTATCACTACAGTGAGTTCTTCTCTGCTAACGCAGAAGAAACCACTTACATCACTCAGTCTCTATGGGAAATTAGATTAGGTCTTAAATACGACTTCTAATTAACTAAGATTGAGATAAAAAGCCAATAGTAAAACTATTGGCTTTTTTTATTCCTATTGTTTAATATAAAACATAACCAAATGGTCAAGAAAATGTTTTGGAATTAAAATATGACGGAAAACAAGCACTTTAAAAAACTCGTTCCTCTGGCTAAAAGCGCTTTCGATAATGCTTATGCACCATATAGTCGCTTTCATGTAGGCGCAGCCTTGGTGACTAAAAAAGGTGAGTTCTATAAGGGCTGTAATGTGGAAAATGCTTCATACGGATTAACTGTGTGTGCAGAGCGCAATTGTATTTCTGCAGCAGTTGTTGACGGTGCAAAGGACGTTGAATGTCTTGTAGTTTACACCGAGCAGGAGCAACTAACACCTCCTTGTGGTGCTTGTCGTCAGGTTATTGCTGAGTTTTTGTCAGAAGAAGGTCAAGTGATCTCAGTTAACCACCTTAACCAATCAATAGCCTGGAACCTTGAACAATTACTGCCAGCCGCTTTTACTCCAAAAATGCTCAAGTAGTAGGGACAACATATGTATTTACCCCAAGAATTAATTCGTATCAAACGCGATAATGGCACATTAACATCAGAGCAAATTTCTTGTTTTGTTGATGGACTAACAAATAAAAACTTCAACGATGCTCAAGTTGGCGCAATGGCTATGGCTATCTGGCTAAATGGCATGACAGTCACCGAAACAGTAGAACTAACCAAACACATGATGAATTCTGGTCACGTATTAAGCTGGCCTGGAATTGACGCGCCAGTTGTTGATAAGCACTCTACGGGTGGGGTAGGTGACAAAGTTAGCTTTATGCTAGCAGCTATAGTCGCATGCTGTGGTGTTTATATTCCGATGATCTCTGGCCGTGGTTTAGGCCACACTGGTGGTACGTCGGACAAACTAGAAAGTATTGCCAATGTTGATATTCAACCCAGTGTTGAAAACTTTCAAAAAATGGTAAAACGAGACCACGCCGCTATTATTACTCAAACGAGTGATTTAGCGCCTGCTGATAAACGTTTATATAGTATTAGAGATATTAGTGCGACGGTAGAGTCTATTCCACTGATCACTGCCTCTATTTTATCTAAAAAGCTTGCTTCAGGTTTAGATGCTCTGACAATGGACGTTAAAGTTGGCAACGGTGCAATGATGCAAGATCTTGAATCGGCGAAAAAGCTAGCGCAATCCATCGTTAATGTAGCCAATGGGGCAGGTGTTAAAACACAAGCCATCATTACTGATATGAACCAAGTGCTGGGACATAGTGCCGGTAATGCATTGGAAATGATTGAGACAATAGACTACCTAACAGGAAAATATCAAGACCCACGATTACACCAAGTGACGGTTGAGTTGGCCGTGTCTATGCTTATCACATCTGGTGCTTATCAAGACAAATATTTAGCGGAGCAAAAAGTTAATCAAGTATTGACTTCTGGACAAGCTGCGGAGAAATTTGCACAAATGATTTCAGCACTTGGTGGTGCGAAAGACTTCATGGAAAATCCATGGGCGTCTATGAATAAAGCAAACGTGGTTCAAGATATATGCGCCGAAAAAGATGGTTATATCGGTGAAGTCAACACACGCCAAATCGGAATGGCTGTTGTTGCACTTAAAGGTGGACGCACTTTTAATGGACAGCAAATCGATCACAGTGTTGGTTTTGATAATGTTTTAGCTAAAGGTAGTAAAGTGAGCAAAGGCGACGTAATTGCAAGAGTTCATGCTGATAACTTAGATTCAGCTGAACAAGCTAAAACTCAATTTTTGGCTGCTATCGCAGTACAAGATTCACCAGTTCAAGTTGAACCTTGTATTCATACTATCGTTGATTAATACAGAAATTGGCTCAAAAAGAGCCATTTCTCTTCTTGATTGTAACTTTGTGTAATTTCAGCGTAACACTCTGTTAAGGCAGTAATAAAAGGTGTTGTTTATTGCCCTGTCTTTGACTAGTCTAGTCACATGTAATCAATTTGTTACTGTCTTTAGACAGATTCAGGAGTGACAATGTCAGAGCGCAATTCATCGGTTAAGAAAATTCTTCTTGTAGAAGATGATCGACAACTATCTAATCTTATATGCGACTTTCTAGAAGCTGAAGGGTTTCACGTCAAGCAAGAGTTTAGAGGTGATACAGTTAATAAACGCATAGAAGTATTTACCCCTGACCTTATCATCCTTGACATCATGCTTCCTGGTAAAGACGGTTTTGCAGTATGTAAGGAAATTCGTCCTACTTTCAACGGACCAATTCTAATGTTAACAGCAAAAGGCACAGACTTTGATCAGGTGCTTGGCTTGGAAATTGGTGCGGATGATTACGTTATTAAGCCCGTTGAGCCTCGTGTTTTATTAGCTAGAGTCAATGCGCTGCTTCGTCGCGGTCAACTGCCAAATGAAGGTAGCGAACTAGCAGAGCTTAATTTCGGTAACTTATTAGTTCGTCGCGGTTCGAGACAAGTCATTTTAGACGATGTGAATATTGAATTGACCAGTCAAGAGTTTGATTTATTGTGGCTATTGGCCAGTAAAGCAGGTGAAGTTCAGAATCGTGATTATATCTATAAAGCTGTAGTAGGGCGCGAGTACGACGGTATGGACCGTAGTGTTGATGTTAGAATCTCGCGTTTACGTAAAAAGTTACACGACAGCACTGAAACTCCTTTTAGAATCAAAACTATTTGGGGTCAAGGTTACCTATTCGTACCAGACGCTTGGTAAACTAAGTAAATAGAGCCCTAGGGCTCTTTTTTTTCAGCTTATTCTTCTTTGTGTGTATTGGTTATGAAACTTACTCGTTCCTTTTTTAGCATTTATCTCATTATTATCTTTACCTTTATCGGTTTCACCTATTTGCTAGATGAAGCCTGGCGTTATTACTTGAAGCAAGATATTGAATCTTACACTGGCTATAAAGTGATGCTGCACGCGGTAGGTGACTATCTAGAAAACCACCCTGAAGATGATTGGCAACATATTTTGTCAGAAGCTTCGAAAAAGTATCAGTTGCCTTTAGGTATGATGAACTACGGTGATATGCGCGATCATTTTGCCAGATCAGATAGAAAGTCGTTAAAAAAGGGGAATACTTTTGTTGCTTATAATGACGATGATGTTCAGCTATACCACTTGTTATCTGATAAAAAAACACTGTTAACATTAGGTCCTGCGAAAATGCCGACCCGCCCTAGAATGGAAGCATTAATGAGAATGGGGATTCTTGCGGCTTTAGGCTTGCTTATTTTGTGCTGGTTGTGGCCGATGTCGAAAGACTTAGACCAATTGCGCAAAGCGACTCAAGTACTTGGAAAAGGTGACTTCGATGTAAAAGTGCCTAAAGCTAGATCTGTCATGATGGGAACTATGGTAAAAGCGTTTAACATGATGGCGGCAAGAGTTAAGCGCCTAATTGATGCCCATAAAGAGTTAACGAATGCCGTTGCCCATGAACTTCGTACGCCTTTAGCCAGATCAAAATTTGCCCTTCAAATGTTAGAGTCGGTGGATGAGACAAAACAAGCTCGATATCGCCAACAAATCGCTGGTGATATATACCAACTAGAAGAGCTAATTAACGAGATGCTGCTTTACGCTTCATTTGATAGTGACAAGCCTACACTAGATTTAAAAGAAACTGACATGGAAACGTTAGTGTCTGAGCAAGTAGGACTAATGTCTCATTATCAAGGTGAAATTACCGTTGATAACCAGCTAAACGATAATTTAATTGCTTGTGATCGTCACTTTATTGCTAGAGCCCTAACAAACTTTATGACCAATGCCCAAAAATACGGTAATGATAGAATCCATATCACGTTATCGGCCGACACCGATTATTGCCAAATTTCTGTTGAAGACAACGGTGACGGGATTTGTGATGAGCTACAACCAATATTATTTGACGCATTTTCTCGTGGCGATGTCAGTCGAAATAAGGAAACAGGTGGCTTTGGCTTAGGCTTAGCTATTGTCAGTCGAATTATGGAATGGCACGAAGGAGAAGCCAGTGCGGGCGAAAGTCAATTTGGCGGAGCAAAATTTACCATTCGTTGGCCGAATAATTTGTCATAACCTCAAAAATTGATAATTTTTCTCTAAAGAATAAAGTTTTACGGACGATAACAAAGTATTCCCACTAATTTGTAGAACGTTTTGTTGTCGTCAATTTCTGAATTACAACCGTTAGTAGAAGAAGCTCAACTCGGCTCACGCTTGAATGAAGATGTGCATTCAGGTCAAAGAGCAGACTTCGCTTTACTATTATCGATGTTAAACGATGATGTGCGGGCTCATAGTCAATTCACGCTGCCTGCTGTTGACATTGAAAACCCTACCACAGACGACATTAAGCTAAGAAAACAATTTAACCTTCCACAAAGTGAGCCTCTTGCTATTTCTTCGCTAGACGATATTGCAGACTTTGAGCAGTCTGCCTTAGTTGCTTCGGGTGAGTTGAGCCAAATGCATTTGGAAAACTGTTTAAATAGAAAGGCACTATCTTTTCGAAATGATGCAAAACATGTTCAAAGCAGTGTTATCGAAAATACGAGCTTGCACTGTCAATTAAAACACCGCAACCTCACTTCAGAGCAGCCACAAAGAAAAGCGTTTGATGCTAAAGGCTTTGTGAACGCCATTCAGCAATCTTTAGTCAGCGCACCGCTCATTGCATAACAACATGTATCAAAAGCCATTTAAAAGATTAGTCAGGTTTAGCCAGTTTATCGACAGTTGAAGAGCAAGCTTCTAAAAAGGTATTAATAAAGTAATCCACTTCAGGCATTTCACTACAAAGTGTGTTGATTTTTTTTGCCAGCCTTTCTTCTACATGATCAAATTCATGGTTATTGTGGTTAAGTTCATCTTTAGCTTTCAAGTAGGCTACCAAGATATCGGCAGCTTTAACGATTTTACGATATACAAGGTCGACATTATCTTGAACGATAATATCTTCAAAAATGTCGTGAAATTGAGCAGGGAGAGAGCGTAAACACTCTTGTTCTGCATGTGCCTCTATCTTTTTAAATTCACGAGCAATTTCGGGGTTAGCATATTTAGTAGGCGCGACAATATCACCATAACGTGTTTCACTAGCTTCGTGATACAAAGCTATAGTCGCCACTCTATCTGCATTGAGATCGCCAGCAAATTTTTTGTTTTTAATAACAGCGAGTAAATGCGCAACAATAGCCACTTGATGAGAGTGCTCTGCAACATTCTCGGGCTTAACACAATACATTAACGCCCATCGCTTGATTAACGGCATACGAAACATCCAAGCTAAGAAAGTACTTTGTGTTGTGTCTAGTGGCTTTGTCATATCTCGTCCTTTCACTTGAAAATAGCTTATGGTTTTGAACTATAAGAATTACCTTTATTCTTCTGTATACTGCGTATAGGTGTCAAAAAAGTGCTTTAGTCGCTCTAATGCAGGTACAAGCTCATCTTCATGAGGCAAGAACACCAGCCTAAAATAATTCTTTTCAGAAATGTTAAACCCGCTACCGTGAACTAACAGTATTTTCTCTTGCTTAAGAAGATCGAGAACCATTTTTTCATCATCGACCAAGTTAAACTTATCAGCATCTACTTTTACAAATAAATACAGGGCACCCATTGCTGGGTTGCAAGACAAACCGTCAATATCGTTTATCATCCGGTAAGCAATATTGCGTTGTTTTAACAGCCTGCCATTTTCCGAAATCAGTTCATTAATACTTTGGTAACCACCCAGTGCAGTTTGAATGGCATGCTGCACAGGTACGTTGGCACAAAGGCGCATGGAAGCAAGAATGTTAAGCCCTTCGAGGAAGTCTTCCGCATGAAGTTTAGGTCCGCTTAGCACCATCCAACCAGCTCTAAAACCGGCAATTCTATAGTTTTTAGATAATCCACCCATTGTGATAATTAACACGTCGTCGGCCAGACTTGCAGTCGGGATGTGGGTTGCACCGTCATACAAAATTTTGTCGTAAATTTCGTCGCTAAAGATAATTAGCTGATGCTTGCGCGCTAGTTCGATAATCCCTTCAAGTAACTCTTTAGAGTACACTGCGCCTGTCGGGTTATTCGGGTTAATCAACACGATGGCTTTGGTCTTTTCCGTAATCTTACTTTCCATATCTTTAAGATCAGGAAACCACTGGTTTGCTTCGTCACAACGGTAATGAATAGGTTCGCCACCTGATAAGGCAACAGCAGCTGTCCACAATGGGTAATCAGGTGCAGGAATAAGGACCTGATCTTCGTTATCAAGTAACCCTTGCATTGCCATCACGATGAGTTCGCTAACACCATTACCAATAAAAATGTCTTCGACGTTGACGTTGCGAATACCGTTCTGCTGAAAATACTGCATGACGGCGACGCGCGCAGAGTATATACCTTTAGAGTCACAGTACCCTTGAGCAGTGGGTAGGTTATGAATCACGTCTTTTAAAATATCGTCAGGTGCTTCAAAGCCAAATGGGGCAGGGTTGCCGACATTAAGTTTTAGAATTTTATGGCCTTCTTCTTCCAGGCGTTTAGCTTCCGCAGCGATTTGCCCACGAATTTCATAACATACATTGTTGAGTTTTGATGACTTCTTTACAGCTTTCATAATAAGGGATACAGCGAACTTGACTTATCCCTATTGTTGCCAAAAAATTGGGTTATTGAAACAGTTACTTGCACTTTTTTTATAGCAAAACTATAGATTAAAGTTAATCTGGTTATCAAAACATCTAATGGAGCTTAATATGCCGTTACCTATAGTGTGGTTAGGTGCTGCAGCAGTATCTGCATTTGCTGCGAAAGAACTGGCTGAACATGATCGCAAAAAGCAACAAGCTAAGCGCGAATCCTTCACGCGCGTTCAAACCTTGGCAGATTTAAGAGAGCATGAATCACCAATCGCAATTTACCCATCAGATATTATGGATACTGAGTTTAGTGTAGCGCCACGAGTCGGAGCATTAGTGTGTTGTGGCATAGGTGGCATACTCGACCATACGGGAATATGGGTAGATGACAACACCATTATTGAGTTAGACGGTGAAGGGTTAATCAAACCTATTTCTCCTAGGCGCTTTACCCAAGAAAGAACAGGTAAACAGATTTTCATTGCTTGTGACTCTACAGGACAACCGATATGTTGCCAGGAGGCAGCAGAAAGAGCGGTTGCGCAAATATACCAATATCGCGATTATCACCTTATTGACAATAATTGTCATAACTTCATCTGGCAATGTTACCAGCCAAACGACGAAACAATCACAACCTTTAAATCGCTAAATATAAACTTAGCTAAGATGTTTAATAGACAAATTTATTGGGATCTATGTGATTGCTAATCGATAGTTGACGAACGATTTATTCTCAATAATTTCAGTTTTCGCTGTTTAAAGGCAATTTAATAAAAAATGTCGTCGCACTCTCTTTCATTGTGTCGAACCAAATAGCGCCACCTTGTGCTTCCACCATTAATTTGGCTGAATAAGTGCCAAGTCCTGTCCCTTGCTTCTTATTGCCAGTCGCATATTTGTCAAATAAGGTATCGCGTAACTCTAATGGAATAGTGCCTTCGTTTTGACAACGTATAATAACACTGTCGTTTTCGATAATTTTCGACAATTGAACCTTGCTGTTATTGGGCGCTGCCTCAACGGCATTTTTGAAAATATTGCTAAATATCGATAAGCAAAACAAAGGCTCAACTGAGACTTCAATACCTGAAAAATCATCGACGACGACGGATATGTTTTTGTTTTTGGTTTCTATTTCGATGGTATTGCATGCTTGACTAATTAAAGGCGAAAGAGAAACTGCTTGTGGGGTGAACTGATAAGTTCCTTGCTCAATTTTGAAAATTTCAAGGGACAAATTTACCATACCGATAAGGCTTTTAACGGTTGTCTTAATGGATTTAGCGAGTTCAACGTCATCAATTTTTTCAGACTGAAATAAAATACTTGCTAAAGGGCCTTTTAAATCGTGTTGAGTTATTTTTTCTATTTCTTCTTTCAATCTAGCGGTTTCTTCAAGTTGAATGACTTGCGCCGCTAATTGTTGCTGGCTTTTATGCAGTGCAACATGGGCTTTTACTCTAGCTCTCAGTAATTCACCTTGAATTGGTTTCGTCACATAGTCTACCGCTCCTAACTTGAACCCCAAAGTCATGTCTTCGACTTCAATTTTTGCACTTTGAAAAATTATGGGGATATCTTTAAATCTGGTCTCTTGCTTAATTTGCTGGCACAACTGATAGCCATCTGTCTCTGGCATCATAATATCTGACAGGATTAAGTCGATATCTTGGCCTCGCTTTTCAAGAATGTTCATTGCCAACTTAGCATTGGTGGCAGCGAGAATATGGTAGTCGTGATGCAAAAGACCTTTAATAATGTCGATATTGCTGGGTTCATCGTCAACAACGAGTATAGTTGCCTTTTCACTGATCCGATGTTGAACGCTTACAGGCGTTGATTGTTCCGCTTCTGAAACTGCAAACCTATCTGATTTTGTTAGTGTAAATAAGCTTTTGAGCAACTTCTCTTTCGAAAAAGGGCGACTTAATACCTGAAAGTTCACTGCTAAATTTGGAATGGTTAATTGTGTATTATCGTTGGGTTGAATAAAGACGAAATTGACCGACGAATCTTGAAACAGGTTAACTAATTGCTCAATAGAATTGTTATTAAAATCGGTGGAACAGATGACGAGGTTTGGCGCAAAAAATTCAACCAACTCTATCGCATCGTCAACTGCTTCAACAATCGCTATATCTTGCGCTGGAACGCCAGTATTTAGCAGTATTTTTGATATACCATCTCTAACGAGCTTAATCGGTTCAACAATGAGTGCTTTCATTCGTTTTGACAATTCTAGAGTTATTTTTCTTTTGTTGTTAACACAGTATGTTGATTTTAAGCAATAAAACAACTGCTTTAATACATCAATTTGCTATTCATTATCATTTTTTTAAAAAGCAAAATTTACGACTACGCTTTATACAGTGAAAAGAGTTTTCTGTTTTTGTAATGGAGATGGTCATGACAAAGCCAATTGTTGCTGATATTAAACCGTTTAAAGCTGTTTTAGCCAAAGGTGAAGAGAAGTACTTTTGTACGTGCGGCCGGTCAAAGAATCAACCTTATTGTGACGGTTCTCATGCCGGTACCACATTCAAGCCTAAAGCATTTAAAGCAGAAAAAGACGGCGATGTTTATTTATGCCAGTGCAAACACAGTGCAAACCTTCCTTATTGCGATGGAAGTCATAAACAATTTGATCAAACTTCTATTGGTAAAGAAGGGCCTGGTATTAGGGTAAATAAAGATAAAATGCCCTCTGCAATTGCGACTAAGGAAGAGCCGACCGTTGCTTTCATTCATCAATTAGCGCGCGAAGGACTATCAAACTTAGGTCATCATGGCCCTATGACGTCTATGGGCGTTCCTCGACATCTGTTGCCTCACTGGGATGACATCCAAATTATGGTTGCTCAAATGGCTACCAAACCATTGATGGAAGACATGCCTGTTGAAACGGGGGCTGTCATTGGCCCATTAGCCAAAAAACCGCTGCATTTAAAAATACCTTTGTTTGTTTCTGATATGAGCTTTGGTGCCTTATCTGAAGAAGCAAAAACGTCGTTGGCTAAAGGGGCGGAACTTGCGGGGACTGGTATTTGTTCTGGTGAAGGGGGAATGCTAGTAGAAGAGCAGCAGGCCAATTCTCGTTATTTCTATGAACTGGCAAGCGCCCAATTTGGTTATGACGAAGAAAAATTGAAGCAGGTTCAAGCATTCCACTTCAAAGGTGGACAGGGCGCCAAAACTGGTACTGGCGGCCATTTACCCGGAGCGAAAAATATTGGCAAAATATCACAAGTTCGTGGAATCGAAGAGGGCACAGATGCGGTCTCGCCTCCAACTTTTAAAGACTTAAACACATCGCAAGACTTTAAAGCCTTTGCAGATCGTGTTCGTGAAATTACTGGGGGCATTCCAGTAGGGTTTAAGCTTAGTGCGAACCATATTGAAGAGGATATTCAGTTTGCTTTAGATGCCAGCGCTGACTACATCATATTAGATGGTCGAGGCGGTGGTACAGGTGCAGCGCCAGAAATGTTTCGTGACCACATTAGCGTACCAACCATTCCTGCGCTTGCTAGGGCAAGAAGGTATCTTGATAAAGCAGGCGCTAGTGGTAAGGTCACGTTAATTATTACGGGTGGTTTACGTGTGCCGATAGATTTTGTTAAAGCGCTTGCCTTAGGGGCTGATGCTGTAGCTGTGTCAAACTCGGCGATGCAGGCCATTGGCTGTGTTGCCGCTCGAATGTGCAACACCAATAATTGTCCAGCAGGAATTGCGACTCAAAAGGCCGATCTTCGTCAACGGTTAAATGTCGATAAATCAGCTTCGCAACTTTATAACTTTTTTACTGCTTCAACAGAGCTTATGCAAGTGATGGCTAGAGCATGTGGTCATGACAGCTTGAACAAATTTAATATAAACGATCTGGCGACTTGGCACAGAGAGTTAGCTCATTTGTCTGGCGTGAAATATTCTGGGTTTACAACGGATTAAGATTTTTATTGGCGAATCAGTGTGCGTGAGGGTTGAATTCTAGTGTGACAATACCATGTTTTTAATAAGGTTAGTTTACATCGGGTTAATATGCTCTCATATTTTTTACCAATTGCTATTGCTGTTCTTCTTATTGGGTATTCAGTTGGAAAACCATATTGGCGTGAGTACAAACGCAGCCAAATAAAACGACAGCCATTTCCCAAAGAGTGGCGAAGAATCATTCAGAGAAGAATGCCATTTTTTCGAAAAATGCCTGCTGATTTACAGCTGCAGCTAAAAGATCACATACAGGTTTTTTTATCTGAAAAGCAATTTGTTGGCTGTAACGGTGTAAAAATTACTGATGAAGTTCGCGTTACTATCGCGGCTCAAGCTTGTTTATTATTGCTTAATCGTAAAACAAATTATTACCCCAAGCTGACAACAATTCTTGTCTATCCTAGCGCATTTATTAAAACGCAGCAGTCAGCTGGCGCAGGTGGTGTTCAATTTACTGAAAGAAAAGCACTAGCAGGTGAGTCATGGGATATCGGTAAAGTTGTGTTGTCGTGGGATGATGCAGTTGAAGGAGCTGAAGTCCCAGATGATGGCAGAAACGTTGTAATTCATGAATTTGCTCATCAGTTAGATCAAGAAAACGGCCCTGCAAATGGAGCGCCTATTTTAGGTAAAGCGCAAAACTATCAGGAATGGTCAACAGAGTTTTCAAAGGAATTTCAGCAATTACAGCAGCGTGCTGAACACAATGTGCCTTCGATATTTGATTATTATGGGGCAACGAATCCGGCGGAGTTTTTTGCGGTTGCCAGTGAGGTGTTTTTTGAAAAAGCACAACCGTTTTACCAGTTGTACCCTAAGCTATATCGTCAATTAGCCCTGTATTATCGTGTTGACCCAATAAATTGGCACTAACAGATACCACATGCTAGTGCCCAGAGAGATTCAATTTGTTTTTGTTTAAGTGCGGCAACGATCCAAGTTTTCATTATTAGAAATGTGAATTTGAATATTATCGCCGTCAAATTCTTTAATACTCGGTTTTATTAACCTTTCAAACTCTTTAGCTGCTAGGCTGAGCCTTTCTGCACGTTGCTCAATCGCGGTGATATGTGGTTTATGAGCGTCAACGATGCGCTTCATTTGCTCTGCAATTTCTTTGTGCTCTTTTACCAGTGCCTTGTTCACCACAAGCTTGTCTTCAGTTTCCATGACCAATTGATCAGAGAGTTTCTCGAGCTTTTCTTCATAAAAAGCTAATTCTTTCTCCATTTCGTGTGTTGGTTTTTCAAAATCTTCAAAGCTATGTTCGTTTTCTTTTAAATTTTTATATGCCTTAAGTTGCTCTTCAGTCAGCTTGACTTCGGCAAGCTTGGTACACTCCTGATAGACGAATATTTTGGCTTCACTGCCGAACGTTGACTCTGCGTTAGCCCAAAAAGTTAAAGCGAATGTTGACGCTGCTAAAACAGACAAAGATAGGTGTTTCATTTTCATGTGTATGCCTTTACTTGAGTGGTTTATAAGTAGAGTCGAGGCAAGTAAAGAAAAAGTTTGTTTTATTATAAATATTTTTTGTTCATCTCCAGTTTTGCACGTCACTCCGTTTGTTTTTCCTTATTGTTTGCACAATTCCTGACTATTCTTTGTGTATTGTTCGTGTAATTTGCAAATCACATTAATCATTTCGTTTATGCATTAATTAGTGCACTTGAAATAGCTGTAAATAGGAATGTCGCAAAATGAAAAACAACACTGGGTTCATTGGTATAGGGTTAGCTTTCTTGTTAATTGGTTGTGGTGGTGGGGGCTCTTCGAGCTCGGCTTCAACTTCACCTTCAACACCTGAAGTACCGAGTAACCAGTCGCCTATTGTTGCTTTAGCAATCGCTGATCAAGATGTCACCTTTGGTGACGAATATCATTTTGATTTTACTCAAAGCGGTACGACTTTTTCGGATGCCGATGGTGATGCGTTAACTTATGTGGTGTCTATTACACCAGATAACAGCGGCTTAACAAGAAGTGGTACGGACATTTCTGGTACGATAGCTACAACCGAGCAAATCAATATTTCAATTTCTGCTAGTGACCCAAGTGGCTCCTCTGTTAGTGAGAGTTACGCTATCAATGTTACTGAGATTAACTCCCCCCCCTTTGTAAGCTTGCCTATTGCCGATAAAACAGCCGTTGTCGGCGAAGAATTTAGCTTCGATGTCACCCAAAACGGGCAAACATTTACCGACCCTGATGGTGATAGCTTAACTTATACCGTTAGTTTATCGTTAAATAGTGTTGGCTTATCTGTCACTGGTACAACAATTTCAGGCACGCCTTCAACCGCACAACAAATTACTGTCGATGTTATAGCTGCTGACCCTGAACAGCTCTCTGTTACGGAGTCCTTTACCATTGTCATTAGTGAGCCGCCATCGAATACAGAACAAAAAAATATTCTATTCATCATCGCTGATGACATGGGGCAAGACTCTTCTTCTCAATATAGCTACTCAACTGACTTACCTGTAACGCCGACATTAGACGCGCTGGCAAATCAGGGGATCGTATTCGAGAACTTATGGGTAAATCCTATTTGTTCCCCTACAAGAGCAGCTATCATTTCAGGTAAATACGGGATTAGTACGAATGTGTTAGCACCGGGTGATGTGCTAGCCCAAGAAGAAATAACCATTCAAGAAAGTTTAAAAGCGAATCCTTCTACTGCTAATTATGCCACAGCAATGATCGGTAAATGGCATTTAGGGGGCGATAACAATAGGCCTAATGATTCAGGTATAGATTATTTTGCCGGCTTGCTTGGCGGTGGTGTACAAGATTACTATGATTGGACTATCACAATTAATGGCGAAGATAGCGCTCGCACTTCATACACAACAACCGAATTTACTGATCAAGCAATTAGTTGGGTAAATGATCAAAATCAACCTTGGTTTTTATGGCTCTCATACAATGCGCCCCATACACCTTTTCATTTACCGCCAGAAAACCTCCACAGCCGAGATTTAAGCGGTGAAGCCTCAGATATAGACAACAACCCTAGACCTTATTATTTAGCCGCTATTGAAGCGATGGACAGCGAAATTGGCAGACTTCTTTCCTCAATGAGTGACTCAGAGAGGGAAAATACTGTAATCATCTTCATTGGAGATAACGGAACGCCTGGCAGGGCAAGAGATAATAGCGCGACAGTTCAAGGCACGAAGGGCGATATCTACGAAGGAGGCATGAGAGTACCAATGATAGTGGCTGGTGCAGATGTATCAAGGATGGGGCAACGTGAAAGCGCGATTGTTAACGGAACAGATTTTTACACCACAATTTTAGCGCTAGCTGGCCAAGACGTAGTACCAATTCACGATAGCGAATCGTTTGCTCAACTGTTAACGGAGCAAAATACCGGTACGCGCGACTATATTTTCACTCAAAATGAAGAAAACTATGCGTTGCGTTCTCAGCGTTACAAGCTAATTCAAGGGCTAGATGGTACTCGAGAGTTATACGACTTAAACCAAGATGCAGCAGAAGCAAACAATATCATCGATCAAAGCGCTTCAATAGCGAGTGATTTTCAACAACTTGAAACCGCGATGAGTCGCATTATTAACGACGGTTGGATTGTGAATGAATCTGATAATCGATCGCCATATTTAATGGACGGTGGTGAGTTTGTTGAGGTCAATGTGTTAAATATTGAGGACGATGGTACTAGTATTTCAGTGAATGCGAAAGCTGTTCCTAATTATCGTGTTGTTGTTACTGAAGAGCTTTTGACTGTTTACCAAAGTCGCCCTGATTCAGCATTTCGAAATGGACAAACCCTTGGTTTAGGGCAAGAAATTGAGTGGGGTGAAGATATTGGGCTTACAGCAAATTGTGGTGCAACTGGCGGTGATGGTTGGTGGCCACAAACGGGATCGGCTTGCCCTGAAGCACAAACAGACATGACTTTACAGTTCCCTAAAAATCCAACGCCAGCAATTAACGAATGTGAAACAGGCCTAGGACCTGTTGGTTTATGGGTGAATGGTGTCCCAATCTACAATTGGTCAGATGCCAGTTCATACAACAATGAAGGTGTTTGGGCTAACTATGCTGAACCATTTAGATCTGCGGCAATGGATGTATGTAATGGCCACGCGGGTAATGGCATGTACCATCATCATAGTTATAACACTTGTTTAAAGCAGCAGCTTGGCGATAAAGGGGATAGACACTCGCCTATCTACGGCTATGCTGGTGATGGATACCCAATACATGGTCCATATCACAGCAAAGATACTTTAACAAAGAGCTGCTGGAAAAAACGCGAGTATACTGCAACGAGTGCCACAGGCTGCGGAAGTGATGGCGATAGAACCTGTATATTCGTTGATGAAGAAGATATTAGCTTAGGTGTACAAAGTGTCGCTGCTGGGCCTAAAACAAGTGACATTATCAACTTCTTTTCTGCAGGTGAAGGTGTCGCGGAATCAGGTATTTTCTATCAAGATTATTACTATGATGCGAGCTGTACAGCTCAAGGAGATGAATATTTAGATGAGCACAGTGGCCATGACCATGATGGCTTAGGGTACCACTACCACACGAGTGTTGATGAAAATCTTCAACCAGTTTTTCCATTAGTGAACGGTCCTGACTATTACGGCGCAGTTAACAATGGTTCATTTCAATGCTTTAGGAGTAATTTCTAATGAAGGTATTTACTTTCCTCGTGTTATTAGTCGCTCCGTTAGTTTTAGTTGTCAAAGCGCATGAAGTTAATGGCAGTAATATAACCGTAACTGTTAAAAACCATCAGGTTGAGGTGTTGCAATCAACGCCATATGGCGATGCTAAAAAAATACTGGCGAACTTAGGTAAGCAGCCAGTTGAAAAAGAGGGCATCCTACAAGCTATGGCTGAGCAATGGAGAATCGAAAGTAACTCGCAACTCTGCCGCCTAGATAAACAAGCCGTACGGACGGTGCATCATGATTCTCAGTTACAAATGCGTTATTTATTTAGCTGTGAGCTAGGAACAAAGCCAGATATTGTTGCTTTGCCTTGGCTAAATCAAGCACCAGACGATCACTTTATCATTATGCAGTTAGTTATTGATAAACGTGCAAAGACGATCATCTTTCAAAAACAAGATTTAGTTATCGATTTACAATCTCACACTTAATTTAGTGACTGACATTTTTAAGACATAAAAGCTGCTAAGCTTATTTTCAGGAAAAGAATGTCGACCATTTATCGTAAATATCTGATTTTTTATCTTTAAATAGATGAACAGTGGCTCGACTTCTTATATTCTAATGCAAATAATTATTATTTAAGTTTTTAGGTCGTAAGAAATGTTGAGAAGCGCAACACTACTATTTTCTCTGTTGCTTGTGTTGGCAGTAAATGCTGAGCAGGCAACGAAAGTTAAAGTGATAAAAGGTGAAGCCGGAAGTAATGAAGAAGTACTTTCTTTATCTGGCACGGTAGAATCGGCTCAAAACGCAAGTTTAGCACCGCTAGAATCAGGTGTTGTTGCTAGTGTGTTGGTCGAAGCGGGTGACAGAGTTAGCAAAGGGCAAACGCTACTGGTTCTTGATGATAAATTGGCAAAAATCGCATTACTTCAAGCCGAGGCTGACATGCAAGCAGCTTCTGCTTCTTTATCTGAAGCTGAGCGACTGTTAAAAGAAGCGGTTGATTTGTCGACTAAAAAAGTGATCGCCAAATCAACAATAGATGAAAGGCGTTCACAAGTAGCGATTAGCCAAGCAGAGTTAGCAAAAGCTAAAGCGGTTGTCATGCAAGCAAAAGAAGAGTTAGCCCGCCATCAACTGAAAGCGCCATTTGCAGGTGTAATTGCCGAGAGACAGATTGATATCGGTGAATGGATTACGCAGCAAACGGTTGCTTATACGCTAATCGCACAAGACAAATTGCGAGTATCTATCGCTATACCACAAGAGTATTTATTGCAACTAACTGACATTGAAAACTTAGGGGTAACAGTTATTCCCGATGCGACCAGTGCCTCAGCAATGTCTGCAACACTGACTAAAATAGTAAGAGCCGCAAATAGCACTAGCAGAGCGGTAACTGCTTGGGTTGATTTACCTGCACAAAATGAAATGGTATCAGGCATGTCAGCAAAAGTGTTAGTGGCCTTTCCAAGTGCTGACGCAAACTTAGTATGGCTTCCTAAATCAGCATTAAAAGTTCACCCAGATGGTGGGAATAGTGTTTTTGTAGCTGAAAGTGGCATCGCTAAAAATATTCCTGTTGTTGTCGCTAGAACCGAAGGCAATAAAGTTGCTGTTTCAGGTGTTGAAGATACACAAAACGTTATAGTTTCTGGCGTGGCAGTATTGAAAGCTGGCGCTCAAGTTTCTATTAGTGGTGAATAGCCATGATTAAAGAAGCTGTCTCAAGAGGCATATTAGTCGCCGTTGTTGTATTAATTTGCAGTATTTTAGGTATCGTAGGTGCGTTAAATATTCCTGTGCAAATGATCCCTGACCTAGAAGTTAGAACTATTACTGTACAGACAGGGTGGCCGGGGGCAACGCCACAAGATGTTGAAAAAGAAATATTAATAGAGCAAGAGCGTTATCTACGTGGGCTTTCCAATTTAAAGCGCATGGTTTCATATGCAGATATGGGCTCTGCATCGATTGAATTGGAGTTTCCTTTTGGCGTTGATGCAAATGATGCGTTAATTCGGGTAAATAACGCCCTTAGCCAAGTGCCTGCGTACCCAGAAAATGTTGACCAGCCAAGGCTATTTTCTAGTTCTTTCTCTGGCAATGCCTTCATGTATTTTTCATTAAAGCCACAAGCTGGAAATCCGCTATCACTTGATGTTGATATGCTAAGGGATTTTGCCGAGGACTTTATTCGACCTCGCATGGAAAGTGTACCCGGTGTTTCTGAAGTGCGTGTTGGCGGTGGTGCTCAGCGTCAAATTCAGATTAAAGTGGACGCCGCACGCTTAGCACAACGTGGTATTAGCTTACCTGAATTAAGAACAGCAATTCGTAGTCGTAACCGAGATACATCCGCAGGTGATATTGAAAGTGGAAAGAGCCGATACTTATTGCGAGTAATTGGGCGCTTTGAACATATTACTGAGCTTGAAAATGTAATTGTTGCCAGGCGCGATGGAGCTGACATCCGTTTAAAAGATGTAGCAACAGTGGAGTTAGATCACTTTGAAACGCGCAGTATGTCGTTTAAAGATGGTGAAAGAACTCTGAGTTTATCTGTTAGACGTGAAAGTGGTTCTAATGTATTAGCTATTAAAGAAGCAATGCTACCTGTGGTTGAAGACATCAATAAGCAACTGCTTGTACAGAATGGCTTAGAACTTATTCTAACGAGCGATGATGTAAAGTACGTGAAAAGCTCATTAGAAAATGTCTGGGTTAACTTAGCATTAGGTGCTTTATTAGCAACGCTCGTCATGTATTTGTTCCTGCGTTCTGGCAAAGCGACTCTAGTTGGCGTTATGGGCATACCGCTTTGTACCATTGCCGCGTTTCTAGCGTTAATGGCCTTTGGTCGAACTATCAATGTTATTTCTCTTGCGGGCGTAGCATTTGCTATAGGTATGACGGTAGATAACACCATCGTTGTGCTTGAATCTATTGTGCAAGCAAAGCGACAAGGTATCAGTAAAATTGAAGCAGCGATTAAGGGGGTTACTGAAGTGTGGCCTGCTGTACTTGCCTCTACGGCGACTACGGTATTAGTTTTTGCACCTATTTTATTTGTTGTTCAAGAAGCAGGTCAGCTTTATTCAGATATTGCTATCGCCATTTCTGGCGCTATTATCGCTTCGATGTTAGTGGCTATTTTTGTTGTTCCCGTTGCATTAGCAAAATTAAGTAAAAAAGAAGATTTAAAACAAGGTAAGCAACTAGTTTTATCTGATAAATGGCTTTCATTGGCAAAAGGATTTACCGCGACTACACAGCGCGCAAGAATTTTTTCTGCTGCGTTTGTTGTCCTAGTTTTAGGCAGTGCATACGTATTTATGCCAGCAGCTGAGTACTTACCAGAAGGAGAAGAGCCAAAAGCGTTCTCGATGATGATTGCTCCGCCTAGCTACAACTTGTCTGAAATGACGGTAATCGGCGAAGAGCTAAGAGAGTATTTAGATCAATTCGTTGCGATGGAAAATGACGAAAGTTACTTAGCCGGAAATGCTGATATGCCTGCACTTGAATACTATTCAATGTCGGTTTCTGTTGGTCGAATTTGGTTATTAAGTGCGCCTAAAGATCCTACGTACATTAACGATATGATGGAGGCAATAACCACCAAGTTTAGAAGCTACGATAACATGCGTGCTTTCTCTTCTCGTGGTTCGATTATCTCCAGTAACGATGGTGGTACAAGAGCGGTTGCCGTTGATATTGCAGGCAGTGATATTAATGAGCTTTATGCGGCAGCAGACGCTGTTTATCAGCAAGCTAGTGTTGTCTTTGATAACCCGCAAATTAACTCAGATCCCGGCTCTTTAACACTAGACCAGCCATTGATTGAAATATCGCCAAGATGGCAGCGTTTAGCTGAGCTGGACATTAACAATAGTGATTTTGGTTATGCTGTTGCTGCCATGAGTGATGGTGCTTTTGTTGATGAATTTATTCTTAATGACGATAAAGTAGATATCTTCCTGTTTAGTGGTGCTGGTAATCAGCAAAGCTTAGAGCAATTGGCGAATACGCCTATGGTAACGCCAAATGGAGATATTCTGCCGTTAAAAGCACTTGCAGATTTAACTGAAAGCCAAAACAGTAACTCGCTTCGCCGTGTTGATGGTAATCGTACGGTGACGGTTTATATTATTCCTCCGAGAGATGTCGCATTAGAAATTGCTGAACAGGTTGTTCGAACCGAATTGCTTCCAGCCCTGTGGCAAGAAGGTAAAATTGCCCAAGGTATAAACGTAAGTATTAGCGGTGCCGCTGATCAGCTAGAAGAAACTAAAGCCTCTCTTAGCAATAACTTCCTTATCGCTGTTGTGCTTTGTTATTTATTACTGGTGGCTATTTTTACCCATTGGCGTTATCCGCTATTCATTCTAGCGACAGTACCGTTAGGCATGGCGGGTGGCTTATTAGGCTTAGTGACGGTAAATGGTATAAGTTCTGTATTTGCCGCGATTGGTTTGCCAAGTATCCACCTACCGTTTGATATGATCACCATGTTAGGCTTTTTAATCTTGCTAGGTACTGTCGTCAACAACCCAATTCTTATCGTTGATCAAACGCGTCGCTTTGTTGTTGAGCAGGGAATGGAAGTTAAGAAAGCGGTAATTCAGTCAGTTGAAAAGCGCCTTAAGCCTATATTAATGTCTACGGCTACAACCATTTTTGGTCTTGCGCCGTTAGTTCTGATTCCTGGTGAGGGAACTGAGCTATACAGAGGTGTTGGCGTTATTGTATTAAGCGGCATTTTCGTCTCTACCTTTATTAGCCTGACATTTTTGCCTGCTTTGCTTGTAGCTGTAATTAGCAAGCCAAAAGCATAAATAATAATTCTCTGATGATAAAAGAGCGGTTTACCGCTCTTTTTTTTATCTGCTGCTAGACTGAACTCTAGCGTTGTATTGTTCGTAAAATAGTCACTTTATTTTTAAAATCATCACTTTTAATAAAGGAGATATTATGTCGATTTTCACTTTACATACTGTTGAGTCAGCACCAGAAGGTAGTAAGCCGAGTTTAGAAGCCGCTAAGAAAAATATGGGAGCAATTCCGGGGTTGTATAGTGTTATGGCGGAATCACCTGAAACGTTAAAAGCGTATCAACAGTTACATCAACTTTTTACGCAAACGTCGTTTAACGCGGAAGAGTTAACGGTTGTGTGGCAAACAATAAATGTCGAACATCGGTGTCACTATTGTGTACCTGCACATACAGGAATAGCACACTCCATGAAAGTGTCATCCGACATTATTGACGCATTGAGAAATGAAACTCCGTTGCCGAGCGACAAGTTAGAGGCCTTAAGAGAATTTACCTTAGCCGTGGTAAGAACTCGAGGAGAAGTATCTCAAGAGCAAGTTCAGCGGTTTTTAGATGCAGGTTATACCAAGCAACAAATCTTAGAGGTTATTCTAGGTTTATCGCAAAAAGTTATCAGTAACTACGTCAACCATATTGCAGAAACGCCCGTTGATCCATTTTTTGAAAAATATACTTGGCAACCAGCAGGTGGTAGTTAGGAATTCCTGCTCACGTAATTAAACTCATTTAGATGGGCGCGCGGCAGAGTAAGAGTGTCAGTGGTCGAAATAGCCGAGCTATTTTAACGCTATAGATTCCGTTTTACTCAAACTCTCAACTGTCATCGACTTTTGTTTCTTTTTAAGTTTTTTCTCTGCTCGTTTGATTTCCGCTTTATCAATGTGCTTTGAAACCCATTTAACTAGTTTTTTCATTAATACTGGTGGAAAGTCGTGTCCCATGCCTTCAATAATTTTTAACTTTGACTTTCTAATGTGCTTAGCGGTTTCTTTGCCGGACGATACAGGAATTACAGGATCTTCAGAGCCATGAATCACCAACGTTGGGGCTTTAATTCTTGGCAGTAGTTGTTTTCGACAACCGCTCGACGTAATCGCAACTAACTGGCGCTTCACTCCAATTGGATTATGGGCTCTATCTACATGATATTCGGCATTTTTAAGCAGCTTTTTTTTCTCTATTGGGTAGCTTGGGCTACCAATTAATTGGTTTAATTTTACATTGTATTGAATGGCAGATTCCCTATTAGGTTTGTTCGGATGTTTGGCAAGTTGCAAGGCAATGTTGATTAAGTTTTTATGTAAGCCAGGTGTTCCTGTACTAGACATAATCGACGTTAAACTAATGACCTTCTTTTTATGTTTTGCGGCAATAATTTGTGCAATCATCCCCCCCATAGAGGCACCGATTAAATGTGCCTTTTTCACACCTAAAGCCGACATTAAATCTAATACATCTTGTGCCATGTCTTCTAAAGTATATGGTGCAGAGCTGGGTATTCGAGCCTTTTGGCTTAACCATGATTTTACTAGGCTAGGTGAGCCTAGATTGTTTAATTGGCTTGATAAGCCAACGTCGCGATTATCAAATCTTATCACCCGATAGCCTCTTTCTACTAAGCCAAAGTAGAATTCATCCGGCCATACAGTTAATTGGCAACCAAGTCCCATGATTAAAATTACCGCGGGTGCTTTTTTGTCACCTTGGTCTTGGTAATGCAAAGAAATGCCTGAATCAAATGTGACGGTGTTCATATATAAATCAATCATCTAGCAGATAAAGCTAACTATAGTCATGTTAACCTGATTTTCTATGGTTGAAATTAATTAAAAACAATTTAAACCTTTTTAAGCGTAACCTTCACTAATTAGTTTAACAAGGCTAAACACGTTAAGGATATAAAAATGAACAAGATGATGACAATGGCTTTATTACTGACAAGTTCTTCACTTATGGCTTTTCATTATGGTCATGAAGGTGATGATTACGTAAAAGTAGACAGCAAAACCTTAAAGCTAGATGCCGACAGCATTAGTAGCTTTAATATTGATGCCGGCTCAGGCAAGTTAACTGTAATTGGCGGTAATCAAGATAACATTGAAGTATTGGCAGATGTTTATCAAAAAGAAGGAATAGAAGAGGATTATTGTTTAGCACTTGAAGAAAAAGGAAGCACTGCTGAATTAAAAGCCAACTCATGTCACCACAATTCTCAAACCAGAGTTGATGTGACGGTATGGTTACCTAGCTCACTTAAAACGAAGATTGAAGATGGCTCTGGTTCTATTACCGTTGAAAATGCCACAATTGCAGTGATAGATGACGGCTCCGGCTCAATTATTGTAAAAGACAATCATACTGCGCTAGTAATTAACGACGGTTCAGGCTCGATTAGCATTGAATCTAATAAAGGAAATGTAGATATTGACGATGGCTCTGGAAGCATTCGCGTGACAGACGTTATTGGCGAAGTAAAAGTAAATGATGGCTCGGGCAGTATTTACGTGGCTAATGCTGACAAATTCACTTTGTTAGGTGATGGCTCGGGCAGTGTAAACTTGGAAAACGTTACCCAACAATAATGGTTAGTATTAGCTAGATATAAATTACCTGTAATTGCTCATCTCTGTTTAGACAAATAAAAAGCCTCAGTCTTATTTTGCCAGCAGTGATGAGCAAACAACCCGTGGCTTGTGGTTCATCGTCGCTAATGTTAGCCAAGCATTTAACAGCTCTTTATCTACGCGTATCTAGAACGCCCCACACTAATCGTTACATTTTAGTTTTGACGTATCCTCTACAGCCCCCTAAATTTAAATCAATTTTCATATAGCAAACTTAGTAATAGTTTGTTTATTTACGAATGGCTGTTGAAAACAGCGCCCACGCAACAAATATCAATTAGAGATAGACCTTTGTGATTAATGGAGAGGTAATATGCTAAAAAAAATCTTAGCGAGTGTAGGAATAGGTAAAGCGAAAGTAGATACAATTTTATTGACAGATGTTTTACGTGCCGGTGAAAATTTTGATATTGAAGTGATCATTACCGGTGGTGATGTTGAGCAAGAACTTCAAGCGATTGAGCTTGCTGTTATGGCACAAGTTAAAGCGGAATCACAAGTAGGTGAAGAGGAAGTTGAGTATAACAAGAACATGGTGTTACAACATTGGCATCAACCGTTAGATATCATTGTTCAGCCAGGTGAGGTGATTACACAACAATTTACCTTGCCACTTCATAGCGAAGTGCCTGCAACCACGCTATTTGGTCAGTCAATTTCTAAGTGTTGGTTGCAAACAGGCTTAGATATCAAAATGGGAATTGATGGCTCTGACAAAGATCCATTGCACATTGAACCTTCTGATACCCAGTTAGCAGTATTAGATTACATCTCTCAGCAAGGCTATCGTTTATTTAAAGTAGACATTGAACAAGGTGGCGTGCGTGGTAATGGCTTTGCATCGCATTTACCTTGTTATCAAGAATATGAGTTTAAGCCAGAATCTCGTTCTTTTTTTGGTGCAAAAGAGCTCGAAGTTACTTTTGTTGATAATGGTGAGGAAACAGGCGTTTTGATTGAAATTGATCGCGCATTTGTTGGCGATGGTTATTTAAGTGTGTCGATTCCAAACGATTGTCGAACAATTGATGATGTTGCACCTTACATCTCAGGCTTATTGAATTAACTAAGTTTAGTCGCTAAAAAGCAATTTAGCTTTGGGTACTAAGTTATTGGATGTACTTGAATCTTGAGTGGTATTTGTTCTGAATAATTTGATAAAAACGCTTATTAAGGCGAATTGGCATAGAGCTTTTGTTTTATTGCAGTTAAGCGCAGTTTTGGCATTAACTGGCTGTGTATCTCCGCTTAATCTAGCTACCGCTAAAAATGAGCAAGTGATATTAATTCACGGCTTTGGGCGAAGCGACAGTGCGTTAAGAAAAATGAAAAGCGCACTTCATGAAGCTAATTATCACGTATGTACATTAGATTATGACACTGTTGGTGTTGAAATTGACGCGCTTTGGCAAGAGACAGATGAACAAATTGATGAATGTATTGACCGGAAACTAAAAACACATTTTGTCGGCCATTCATTAGGGGGCTTAGTTATTCGTCATTATTTATCACAACCTGATAAAAGAGCGAATATTACCAATTTAGGTGAAGTTATTCTGATCGGTACGCCCAATAAAGGAAGCGAAATCGCCAATGCTTATCAAGAAACCTTTTTAATGAGCTTTGCTGGAGAAGTTGGAGAAGCACTGCACACAGGAAAGGGGACGCTAGGTGCAACAATTAACCCAATTGACGCAAATATTGGCGTTATAGCTGGAAGTTTAGACTCTTGGTACTCAAAGGAGTATTTTGATTCTGCTAACGATGGTGTTGTTTCAGTAGAGTCTGCAAAATTACCATCAATGAACGATTTTATTGTGCTGCCCGTTGGTCATGCTTCGATGAAAAGGGATGATAATGTTATCTCTCAAATGATTCATTTTTTGAGGTTAGGAAAGTTTGATCATAGCCAATTAACGAGTTCGAATTAACAGCAATAGACAGTAGCAAATGTAGAAAAAGGGCTTACCATGTAAATTGGTAAGCCCTTTTCAATGTTAAGTAACTAGGGTTTTCTTAGTTATCTAAACTTTTCTTCTTAAGAATAATAAGCCAGTTAACATTAACGCTGCACTTAATGGCTCTGAAACGACTGCGAAGCTAGCTGATTGTGGACCAAAAGTTTCGATGTTTACATTGGCAAAATCGACGAATTCAGCGCCACCTGCTAGGTTTACAGTATGAATGCCTAATGATTGTGCCGTGAAGGTAAAACTCGCTAACACAAATGATGTTCCTTGATTTGCTGCTATCACAGCCTCATCGGCAAAAAAGTCAGCTGCATCTGATAAAAATAAGGTACCAGGTACAAAATCATCAGCAAAAGGGAAGCTACCTAAGCCATCATCAAAGCCATTGCCGAAAGACCAGCCTGTTAACATCAATTCTAACTCATTGAAGTTAATTTCTGCTGCGAATAAGCCTAAGGTATCAGTAACGTTGTTTGCTACTAGTTGGCCTGTGATTGTTTCATTCTGCTGGTAAGTGTCTTTGTCAAATTCGAGCGAAATCAACGTTGCTTGAGTAGACATGCTCACCATAAAAGTGAATAGAGCGATTATTTTTTTCATTGTTACTTCCTAATTATTATTGAGCGATTGCACAGCGAGGTAAATCACAAAGCTGCATCATTGGTCGAAGATCTCTGTTGTTTACTCGGCCGTCTTGGTTAAAGTCTAAATCTAACGATAGATCAGTCGGGTTTCTTAGCATGCTTCTAAATAAGTTGATGTCCCGAATATCGACTGCGTTATTACCATCTATGTCAGCAGGATTCGATTCTTGAGCAACACATTCACCATTGCCTGCAACGACACATGCTAGCCATTCATTGAAATCCGCATCAAAATTCGTTCCCCACGTCGTTAAAATATCTTGGTAAGGTGTAAATGAAGGAATAACTGGGTTTTCTTCTAACGGTTGACCACATGTCCACACCCACGAGCCTGATGCCCATTCGCTATCGTCGTGAGCATAAAACCAATTGTTTTCTGCTGCTGTGGTTTTGCGCTCCCAGCGCCAATCAAAGGTACAATCACCTGCAGGTAGGGCTTGCTTTTTCGCGCGCAAAGTAGGTAATAGGGTATTTTCTATTTCACTTGGCTGCTCTTCCATCATGTAACGTACGCTTAGGTAACCCCAATGATAGACACGCTCGGTGTCGCCATTGTCATAAGTGGTTTGAAATAAATCACTTAGTTGATAGGTGCCATTTAACGCAACGTTTAAAGCATTTGGATTATTGTTAGGTTGTGACAGATATTCCGCTAATCCTTCAGACCACCAAACGGTGTTTGCTGGTTGCTGGCTATAGCTTCCCCACTTATTGAATCGGCCATCTAAGTAGTGAATATATTCGTGCTCTAGGTTCCATACTTGGAATTCAGGTAGCCATGTTGCTTGGTGAGCAATAAATCTGGCTTGATTGCCTGTTTCCCACGGATTTCCTTCTAAATACATACCACCGTTATCTGTACCTATGCCGAAAAATGTGCCTGCGTAACGTTCGTAGTCGTTGTAAGAGCTAAATACAACCACTTCTAAATCGGTGTTTTCATCATTAGCTACAGGAGTATTGCTGTTCGTTCCAAACATTTGATGAAACTCTTGTTCTTTTTGCGACAAGCTTTGACACATGCTGGTAAGGTTTTCGTTTGAAATTGGTTCTTGGAAACGAATTTTTAAGCTAGAACTACAGGTGTGGTTTCCAGACAGGATTGCATCTTCTAAACTGAAGCTACATGCATCGCCATACAGGTCGCAATTTGCGCTGTCGTAGAAACCGACCGCTGCTTGAGCATTTAGCCAGCCTTGGCTGCCTGCACCAACATGACTGTAATCAGATAATATCGCTTGAATACTTGGACGAACAGCATCGGCGATACTACCACCAAAACGAAGGAAGCGAGAGAGTTCGTTTACACTATCAGACCATTGATATTCGCGTGTATGACCCACTAACCATTTACCGTCAGTATCGACAAACTGTTTTAAGTTATTGACTATCGCAGGGTTATTAAGCGCCTCTTGCTCTAGCTCAGCCGTTTGATCACTTGAAGCGTTGAACAAGTGCGTTAAAATGCGCGTTACACCATTTTCTTCATAGTACACACCCCAATCATCAGTTCTAGAAACGGAATTCGCATAGCCCAATAAAGAGCCTGTCATGTCAGTAATATAAGGGATACGATTAGTACCTGAACTATCGACTAAAATGAGCATTTCATAACGAAGCATAAAGTTTCTGGTCGCGCTTCCGTTATAAGTGTCAAAGGCATTACTTGAAAAGTAGCTAGTAAATGCTTGTTCTAAACCCGTAAGGTATTCTGTTGGAAAAACACGATTGTTACCCCATTCAGCCCAGTGCATCGCACGTAAATAAATAACCAGTTTTTCAAGTTCGGCTGCTTGGGTTGCGTTTGTTGCATCATATGTATTTAACGCTGTGTTTATTGCGCCGACAATCGTTAGTAAGCTTTGATCAGAAAAAACGTCTGTGCCTACCCAAGATGTATTAAATAATCCATATAAACAGTTATTTAAGTCGCCACCTTTTACGGCAGAGATTAAGTCTTCTCCAGCTAGGCCCGATAAATCGCTTGCCGCTGAACATCCTGCTGTAACAGAGCTCATCAGGCTATCTGTTGCTTGTCTGAACTTCTTCACCGGATGACCATTATTTTTATAAATACTGTCTAACGATTTATCTGCTCGCATCAACTCTTGAAATTGTTGCGGAGACATAGTTCGAGGTGGATTAAAGCCTTTATTTAAAGACGAAGTACTTTGTTGAGCATGGGATAGCGACTTAGCTAAAGCTCCTGCGTGTTCTTTCGCTATAACATTTCCTGTGCCAGCGCCGAGCATGATGCTAGCACAAAGCAAACTGTGTGAAATTTTCACGGTATATTCCTCTAGAATTGAGTTTGTAATTTTTATTAGTAGTGTACTTAGTACACAGTTAGAGTATATTGTATGCAATAAATTTTACAACGTTTTAATATAAAATTAACTTTGTTGTGTTAATTCAGTCGAGGTTAGAGGAACAAAGGATTTGACGTCTTTTCGAATATAAAATTTAAAATCCCATAAAATAAGGGGTTTTGTTGTTCACTTGCCTTGTTTCTTGAGTTTTTGAGCTCTGTCGTTAAGAAGCGATGTAGCTCAAGTGTAAAATAATTGTAATGTTAAAAGGGGGGGAAGTTTAACTTTTAGTCATTCTTTGCAAATGACTAAAAGCTTACTTGATGTCTAAATAAAACGTTTTACCAGTTACAAAAATCAACCTATATAAATTGCGATCATTTAGTAGGGTTGATGATTGTCTTTTAGCCAGCTTAACACACTAGCTTGTTGCTCTTGTGTCAATTCTTCGTTGAATGCAGAAAGGTTTTCTTCAAGCTGTGTTGTTGATGTAGCGCCAATAATGGTTGATGTTACCCCATTGACTTGGTCAACCCATTGTAACGCAAGCTGAGCAGGCGATTTACCCATTTGTTTGGCAAGAGACACAAAGCTTGAAATAGCTTGGTTAACTTGTGGGGTATCTCGAAATAAGCCATGTCTTTGCATTAAAGTCCATCGACTGCCATCTGGTCTGTTACCATCCAAATATTTACCCGAAAGAATACCAGTCGCAAGCGGTGACCAAGGTAGGTAGGCTAAATCTTCATGAACACAGGTTTCAATCACATAAGGCCAATCTTTGGTGTGGAGTAAGCTAAATTCATTTTGTACAGACACCATTCTGGGTAGCTTATGTTCTTTTGCGAGTGTTAAGTATTGGTGAATGCCCCATGGCGTGTCGTTTGATAAGCCACACGCGCGAATTTTCCCAGCAGCTACACAGCGTTGCAAGCCTTCAAGTACATCAAGCATACGCTCTTTTTCTTGCTCGGCATTGAAGTCAGTTAAGCTAAGATGATTCGGCCAGTGTTTAGCAAAATGAGGCGAGGCATAACAAGGCCAGTGTAGCTGGTACAGATCAATATAATCTGTTTGTAGTCTTTGTAACGAATCATTCACCGCGACTTCTAGGCTTTTACCATCAAAGGGCTTTCCGCCTCGAATATAAGGTAATCCAGGGCCTGCAATCTTTGAGGCGATGATTAACTGCTGGCGACGGCTAGGATTTGCAGCTAAATAATTTCCAATAATAGCTTCTGTTTTACCGTAGGTTTCAGGTGATGGAGGAACAGCGTACATTTCTGCTGTGTCAATAAAGTTTACGCCATGGTATTGCGCTAAATCTAATTGTTCATTGGCATCTTCTTGAGAGTTTTGTACTCCCCAAGTCATCGTGCCAAGGCAAACACGTGAAACTTCCATGTCACTGCTGCCTAATCGTACATACTTCATATCAGACTCCTTTTAACTATCATTCTCTTGTATTGTAAAGTTAATCGTAAGCGGTTTTTTGACGCAGTTTCTATAACTATTCTTATGATAACTTGCTTTTAAGCCTGTGCTTTTAGCTAATACTTTAGCAAGCACATACTGCCGTTTATCTTACGCCTTCGATATCACCTCGTGTTACCGGGTAACCTAAGTTCATCCAGCCAAATATTCCCTCCCAGAGTACCGCTGTGCGCGTATAGCCTTTGCGGCGAAGCTTATTGATTACATGATCAGCAGCAGCTCGAGGACAAGAACAATAAGCAATAATTTGCACATCTGTCGGTATGTCTTCTACCATTTCGTCAAGGTCGGCATAATAGGGCAGTGGTACTGAGCCTTCTATATGGGCAGTTTGCCAAACTGACGTAACTCTAGTGTCGAATAACACCATTTTTTTCTTTTCTATCAAGGCTTGGTTTAAATCTTTAGACATGACATACATGTTGTCTTTTAAGGTGAAGTTAGGGTCTTCACCTGTAGGGTTTACTACATATTCGTCTGGGGTAGGTAAGGCTTGAAGTACAGGTTTGTCCTGAGTCCAGCCACTTGCCTTACTGCGTAAAAAGGCGGTTATGTTATCGATTTCTTGTGATGAAAGCTTGTCTTCAAAAGCTTGCATAGGTGTGTCTTGTCGTCCGTGTCTAATGGCATATCGAATAACTTCATCGGTGTTGTGCGCTAGCGCTGAAGGGTTAGCAAGAGCAGGTGCATTGACGCCTTCTCCTTTCACACCATGACAGGTCGAACAGTTCTTTTGATATAGAGCTTCACCAGATTTTATATCGCCTTTAACAGGTAACGTGGAAAGCTTTACTCGCTGTGCGCCTGACATCTCAAATAGCCAATAGGTTAAGTCCCATGTTTCATCTAGTGTCATTGGGCCACCAACTTCATCTAAATAGCCGCCCATTGCTGTGCCTTCTCTGCCATATTGCATTGGTCTTAAAACTGCATGAGGAACACCCGATTGAAACAAACTTTTGCTGCGCAAAGACGGTGCATGATCATTGGCGTGTCCTTCGCGATCCGCGCCATGACATAAAGAACAGTATTTTTGGTAGTTTTGCTCTGCTACTTTTGCTTGCTGATCCGTAAGTTTTCTTGGTGGACCTAACTTTTCGTATTCGTATTGCTGAGCTAGCGAACTGCCGCAGACCAAAAGCGCAAAGCCAAGTAACGCGCTTTGATTTAACTTTTTCATGGTTTATTCCAAGGTTATGAAAACAATCATTTTTATTAAGGCTAGCATGAATAAAAATAAACCAGAATAGAAAAACGTAACAAAGTAAGAAACAGGTAAGATTCTGAAATAAAGTCAGGTTCTAACATTCTTGCGCTGCGAATCTACAAAATATTGTGTATGATGCGACTTTTTAACGTCTTGAGAAAAGTGATGACACAAGCTAATCAATATCCTATAGGAACGCCTGGAGAAAAGTGGGGAGCAGCCGAAAAGCAACAATGGTATAGCCTGCAAACGATTAAGCGCAGTTACCTTGAAGAAGTGGTCACAAAAATTAACGCATTATCGGATCAATTTTCGGTTAAGCAATATGGTTCGTTATCTGAAAACAGCGAAAAGTACCCTTTGTTTTTACTTGAAAGCAAAGGCTTTGATACTAACAAACCGGTAGTTGTTGTTACTGGCGGTGTTCATGGCTATGAAACCAGTGGTGTACACGGCGCGCTTTTATTTGCTGAGCAGTTCGCCAAAAACTTTACAGACAAGGTTAACTTTGTCATTGCACCTTGTGTCAGCCCGTGGGGCTATGAAACCATTAATCGCTGGAACCCTCAGGCTATTGACCCTAATCGTTCATTTTATCAAGACTCACCCGCAGAAGAGTCAGCAGCATTAATGGCGGCAATCTCAGCATATGGCGATAGCATTATTGCTCATTTCGATTTGCATGAAACAACCGATACCGATAACAGTGAATTCAGACCTGCGTTAGCCGCTAGAGATGCAGAGGTACATAGCAACTGGAATATTCCAGACGGTTTTTACCTTGTAGGCGACAGTGAAAAGCCTGAGCCGGCATTACAAAAAGCGATTATCGAAGCGGTTGAGAAAGTAACACACATTGCACCAGCTGATGACAATGGCCAATTGATAGGTGTTGAGTTAGAACAGTTCGGTGTTATTAATTATGCGGCGAAACCTTTGGGGTTATGTATGGGAATGACCAATGCGCCATTTGTTACTACGACTGAGGTCTACCCAGATAGCCCGCTAGTAGATGATGAAAATTGTAATAGAGCGCAAGCAGAGGTTGTGATCAGCGGATTAAACTATATTATATCGACAGAACAATTGACGATCGCGAAATAAGCTTGTTGTCACTAAACACAATATAAAAAGGTAAAACTTATGCCAAAGGCAAGTGAAGTAAAGAAAAACCAAGCCATTGAACATAATGGTGGCGTATATATTATTAAAGATATTGAGCGTTCAGTACCGCAAGGTAGAGCTGGTGGTAGTTTATATCGTATGCGTATGTATGATGTGGTTACTGGCGGTAAAGTGGATGAAACGTTTAAAGATGTCGACATGTTAAATTATGCTGATTTAATCCGTCGTCCAGCGATGTTTTCATACTTAGATGGCGAAGAATACGTGTTCATGGATAACGAAGATTACACGCCATATAACTTAAACAAAGATTCAATCGCTGATGAAGTGTTATTCATCAATGAATCTACGGCAGGCATTCAAGTTATTTTAGTTGATGGCAATCCGGTAGGTTTAGACTTACCTTCAAGTGTTGAGTTGGAAGTATTAGAAACTGACCCATCAATTAAAGGTGCTTCAGCGACTTCACGAACTAAGCCTGCAACGCTAAGCACTGGCCTTGTAATTCAGGTACCTGAGCATATTTCTACTGGTGATGTCGTGAAAATAAACACCGAAGAGAAGAAATTTATGGGGCGTGGAGATAAGTAATCTTTTCGTTAACGCTAAAAATTTTTCGAATAAAAAAGGAAGCCATTTGGCTTCCTTTTTTGTACTACTGAATGAAGTTTAGATTAACTTGCTTGTGACTGGGCAAAAGGGCCTGACACTAATTCGCTTGAATCGAAATCATCTACACTAATGACTTGTAAACGTAATTTCTCAGCTTCACGAAGTTGTTCAGCTTCTTGCTCTGAAATAACGGATAAGGATAAGCCTTTGTCTGCTAATCTGTCTAGATAGTAGAACGGGAACTTTTCGCCAGCTTCTTTACAAATCTTGTCGTAAATAGGTTCACAGGCAATCAAGCTAGTTAATGCTGTTTCCAATTGGCCCATTAAGTTTTCACCGTCATCAGTTAAGTACTGACCTTGGCCAAGGCGGCTTCTTGCCTCGCTTGGTGTTTGTAATATACGTGAAACTTTATGGTCGATTTTGTCGCTTGGTTTCTTCAACCAAGTGCCAAATGGGAAAATAGCTAATCTAAGTGCAATAGCTACTGCTTTATTAGGGAAGTTCGCAATAAGTTCGTCGATAGCTTCCTGACAACGGTATAAGCTATCTTCAACAGCCCAGGCTACTAATGCTTGGTCTTGGTGTTGACGGCCTTGGTCATCAAAGCGCTTTAAGCTTGCACTTGCTAAATATAAGTAGCTAAGAATATCACCCAAACGCGCTGATACACGTTCGCGGCGCTTCAAATCTCCGCCTAGCGTTAACATCGCAATATCCGACAACATAGCAAGGTTAGAGCTAAATCGTGTCAATAACTGATAGTAGCGACGGGTAAAATCGTTATATGGTGCAGAAACAAAACGCGAACCGCTCCAAGCTAACCATTTACTGCGAGCGATGTTGCTCATAGCAAATCCGATATGACCAAATAACGCGTGATCAAAATCTTCAAGTGCTTGTCTTTCATCTTCATTGTTGGCTGCAGATAACTCAGCTAGAACGTAAGGATGACAACGGATAGCTCCTTGACCGTAAATAATCATGCTACGCGTTAAGATATTTGCACCTTCCACCGTAATGGCAACAGGCGCACCTTGGTATCCACGTCCTAAATAGTTATTAGGGCCCATACAAATACCTTTACCGCCATGGATGTCCATCGAGTCGATAATGGCTGTACGTAGTTTTTCAGTAAGGTGATATTTACAAATAGCCGACACTACAGAAGGCTTTTCGCCCATATCGATAGCGCCCGTGGATAGAGTTGTAACGGCATCCATAAGGTATGCGTTACCGCCGATACGTGCTAACGGCTCTTCAACACCTTCCATTTTACCAATTGGTAATTTGAATTGACGACGAATTCGGCTGTATGCACCTGTTGCTAGGGCAATCGATTTAGTTGCACCAGCACTGTTAGAAGGCAAGGTAATTGCACGGCCAACAGATAAACATTCAACTAGCATACGCCAGCCTTGTCCGGCCATTTTAGGACCACCAATAATAAAGTCTAACGGTACGAATACTTCGTTGCCTTTAGTTGGGCCGTTTTGAAATGGAACGTTTAATGGGAAGTGGCGGCGACCGGTTTCAACACCTTCAATATCGGTCGGAATTAGTGCACAAGTAATGCCTAAGTCTTCGGTATCACCAAGTAATCCGTCAGGATCGCGTAATTTAAATGCTAAGCCCAATACGGTCGCAACTGGCGCAAGCGTAATATATCGCTTGTTCCAAGTAAGCTTCATACCAAGAACCGTTTCGCCTTCAAATTCGCCTTCGCACACAATACCAAAATCAGGAATAGCGCCAGCGTCTGAACCCGCTTCTGGGCTCGTTAAAGCAAAACAAGGGATTTCTTCACCTTTTGCTAAGCGTGGTAAATAGTGGTCTTGCTGCTCTTTAGTACCGTAATGTTGCAACAACTCGCCTGGGCCTAAAGAGTTTGGAACACCTACGGTACTCGCTAACACTGTGCTAACACCGGAAAGTTTTTGTAAAACACGAGACTGGGCATAAGCACTAAACTCTAAACCGCCGTATTGGCGTTTGATGATCATCGCAAAGAATTTATTGTCTTTTAAGTATTGCCATACTTCAGGAGGCATGTCTGCACGATTATGAGTCGTATCCCAATCGTCAACCATACGACAAACAGTTTCTACAGGACCGTCGATAAACGCTTGTTCTTCAGCAGTTAAACGCGGTTGAGGGAAGTTATGTAGTTTCTGCCAATCTGGAGCACCACGAAATAAATCAGCTTCAAACCAGGTTGTACCTGCATCGATAGCTTCTTTTTCCGTGCTAGACATTTCTGGCATGATCTTTTGGAACATACGCAGTAGAGGTTGGCTGATTTTTTCTTTTCGAAAACTCTTAACATTCACTGGAATAGCGACGATGGCAAAGAGTAACCATGTCCAAAAGCCGAGAGGGCCGAAGAATGTGCCTAGCGCTAAAAAGCCGGCAAACGATAAAGTAAACGTCGGCAACGACACGCGGTTATATAGCATAAAGCCAATAACAGCTATCGCACCTATTATCCAAGTTAGTAATTCCACATTTCACCTTTTTAAAATTTTGCTTAAGAGGTCTGACCACTTAATCTTAAGCATAGTACTGTCTGTTAATAATTGCAACGGAATTTAGTCAAGCGGTTAACAAATACCCATTTAAGATGATCAGAGCATGACTTTCTCATGACAATAAGTACAATCACTTAATAATGATTATAGTAAAGGTTGTGTGTAGATGTGTGAATTGCTAGCCATGTCGGCTAGATAGAAAAACATACCGAACATATTGATCGCAATACTTTATTTATTTGAAATATAGTTTTTGCCTATACGTTCGGCACATGTTGAACATAGAATACTTAAACTAAGTGTCACTTTTACTGACACTGTAGTTATAAAATTTACGGATAAACAACTTAAACCAAAACCGCAAGAAGAAAAACGGTATTATCTGAATTCTGAAAATTCAAGAGTTACTAGCAAAATTGAATCAAGAAAAGCAGTGTCTTCAAATGAGCCAGTGAAGCTCAAAGTCATTTAAAACTATAGGGATTAACCATGGATAAAGAAGTAGTTAAACAAGCTGTTATTGAGGCTATGAATGATACATTAATAGATAACTGGCTACTGTACTTATTTCTGATTTGTATTGGTTTTATCGTTTCGTTCATCGGAGGGTTTTATCAAGGAGGCGGTAAAAAGCTGGGTGAGCTTAAAACGATTGAAGCGAATCTAGATATTCTTGTAAAAAAAGCAAAGGCTGAAGCAAACGTGTCAGAGAACGAAAAATACAAAGTAATTGAAGCTAATTTAGATATTCTGGTAAACAAAGCACAAGCCGAATCAAATGCGTCAGAGAATGAAAAATATAAAGCGATTAAAGCTAATTTAGATATTCTTGTTGAAAAAGCAAAGGCTGAAACGGGCGCGTCAGAGAATGAAAAATATAAAGCAATACAAGACAATTTAAAAACCATCATTAGACAAGTTGATTTAACAACTACAACATCTGAAGAAATTAAACAGTCAATTGAACACAGCAAATGGCGAGAAAAAGAGCTAGAAACTATAAAAAGAAATAAATTAGAGATGTATTACACCTATATTTCAGCAACGACAGAACACCTTCAAAATGAAGGATTTGACAGGGTGCTTGATGTTGATAGTGACTATGACGATCAAGTAGTTGATAAAGCACAAATGCTACAATCTCTATATTTTCCTGAGTTACTTGAGCCACATTTAGAGTTTTGCAAAGTAGTGCTTGAATATAGAGATTGGCTATCTCAGGCACTAAAGGAAAAAATGAATTACAAAGCTAACAAGGATACAGTTCCTAATCCTTTAGAATTACATTTGAAAAGACAACGAGAACTTTTAAATGATTTATCAAAAGCAGCTCGTAAACCTTTGCGAGCAACAGAAGAACTAGCAAAACAGATTAATTTCTAAATTACGTAGCGCCTTCCGAATTTCCGCAATTTACACTGCGCTATTTGTTTTTTGGAACCTGAATTTTCTTAATCTACCCAACCAGAACCTATTTATCCTCAAAAAAATAGAGAGAATCTACTAGTTTTGCAAGATCATAAATAGTGTTATCTTCAACAATCAAAAACTCAGAAATAGCTGTGACTGCGATTTGATAAGTAGTTTCATTTTTATAGTTGGCACCCATAAGAGCCTTAAGAAATTCGTCAAGTTTTATTGCTAGTTCTGTAGTCTCTTTATTTATAAGTTCTTTGGATTTTCCGGTCGAATGGAACCCAAATTTAGACACGGTCCAGGTGGAGATTATGTCATCAAACAACATTTCTTCAAAACTGTAGATATCACGGTAAAAGTAACGAATAAAAACCACAATATATCGTTGTGCAGTGCTGTCGATGGCAGATTTGTTTTTCACGATTGACTTCTCTTGAATGAGGCTTTTGGTAGCACTTTCACCTAAAGGGACTCCGGAGTATCTATTTATTACACTGGTAGCCCAAGTTCTAATATCCTTATCACCTTCGCTTGGGGTTTCAGATAAAATTTTAACAGCCAACTCTACAAATTTTCCTTCTAACTCTCTTTCTTTCAGAGCATCGGAGTAGTTATAACCAACTATTGCAATAGTTGCTGGAATTAGAGCTGTTCCCACAAACGTTGTTATCTGGGTTAAGTCGATTTTTCTTTTTTCTTTTTTACTGCTTTCTTTTTTACTTTCCATGATGGCAATATCCCGTGTTCGATAACATTCGAGCACCCATCATATCAATGTTCATCGTGTATAGTGAGAAAATTCAATTATAAGTATAGGCTAATTTATCAGCATTTAAGCCGATGTTAATGGATTTTAGCGCAATAATTAGAAAAACGAGGGAGCAAAGACAAGCCAAAGGGACGGCAGAAAACGAGCGTTTGGGGCTTAATTCCGTCAGCTCCGCTGACCATTCTTGGACTAGTGGAAATAACTGTACGCCTTGTACAACAGCCACTAGAGCTGAAAAAGAGCTCAGCAAGCTAGGGTTATCAAAAGAAAATATTTTTGTTCTGAAAAAAGGGCATGTAATAAGTACGAAAGATTCATTTTATTACCTTTTTGATGGTCAATTAGTCAGTTATGGAATAGGGGAACCAGACCCCAAACGAATACAAAAGCAAAAAGTTCAGAAGAAAGCCGAAATTAAGCACTTTGCGCAAAGCTTTGCGCGCAAAGCTGGGCGCAATATGCCTTACAAAATTGATTTTTATCAAGCTAAGCAACTTGATAATGCAGGATTTAATCAAGCAACAAACAATGATCGATTAATACCAAATGCAAATGACTGGGTTTATGGCAGGAAGTTAGCCAACGGTGAAATTGAGCCAGATTGGTGGGATTAACCGATTTTATTTGATTTAATTAGCTGACATTATGGACACACAGACGAAACAGAAGTTCGAAGACTTGATAGACGATTTAACCAGAAATGTAGATGAAAATAAGTTTAACAATAACGAACAAAAGTCTTGTTAGTAACACTATTAATTCTTTAATTAATATCGAGTCATAATTGAATAAAAAAACTAACAAAAGTGGCTGTTTGTATGAAAAAATGCATGAAGCATACATATTAAGGAACAGGATGAATCAAATGGAAAAGACAACCGTAGATGAAAGCACAACAAATTATAGTATTAAAGGGCGAGAAGCGGTTTTACTTTGGTTAAAGGGAAAAGATGCTTGGAACATATATATGGAAGCTCACCCCAATACTGATGTTTGCTTTTCTCATGTGATATTTAACTATGATGATATTTGTAATTTGGCTCAGGATGTAGACACAGCAAATTTAGGGGCTTTAATTGATGCTGGTTACTTCGAGGGGTATAACTTCAACGGCGACGTGAGTTTTAGGTGTGCTACGTTTAGCTGCGACGTGAGCTTTGAGAACGGAACATTTAGCGGCCATGCGAATTTTTCAAAGGCAACTTTTAGTGGCGACACGAACTTTAATAGCGCAACTTTTAGCGGCGGTACGGACTTTTTTGGCACAACCTTTAACAGCCTTGCGAACTTTTGTGAAACATCCTTTAACGATCAGACAAGCTTTGTGGGCACAACGTTTAACGGCAGTGCGAGATTTCCTTACGCAACCTTTAGTGCCTACGTTGATTTTGAGAGAGCAATCTTTAGCCGCAAAGCGAATTTTTCGAACACTACCTTTAGTGATAATGTCAACTTTTTTCGTGCAACCTTTAGCGACGTTGCGGTTTTTTCGGGCGCAACCATTAGCGGCTTTGTTGACTTCCAATTCGGAACATTTAGAAAGTATGTGAACTTTTATGATGCGACTTTTAGTGGTAAAGCCGACTTTAGCGCCTCAGTTTTTGAGGCTATCGTATGTTTTGACTTTGTTAACTCTAGCTCTCACTTAATCTTTAAACCAAAAGATCCAGAGAAGATAAGAGAGCTAACTTTTAAGGGGGCGACGTTTGAAAAAACTCTTACTTTGAAGGGGGAATTTAAGTGTGTACCTGATTTAAGACTATCTAAGACAAACAATCATGTTGATTTTACTGGTTTGAAAGTTGACTTTGATAAAGTTTCTACTTGGTTGGGGAACAAGGCAAAAGATTATGATGATTGTGAGCGCTTGTGTCGGTTAAAAGAAATTGCTGAAAGCAATAAAGATAATGCTAGAGTTTTAGCGTTTCACGCTGATGAATTAAGGGCAAAGCGTTGGCATAAATTAACTACATCACAGTCAATTCTTGATTATTTATACGCTCTAAGTAGTGGGTATGGTCAAAGTATTGTTAAACCTTTTTTGTGGTTGGTCTTTTCTATTGTAGTATTCATGCTCTATACAATGAGCTACGCTACGGCCTCCAAACCAATAGGCGTTATACCCGCTGCTGTTGTTTCAATAGCTACAGTTACTCCATTTATTTCATTATCAAAATCTGCTCGCTCAGATGGATTAAAAAAAATATTTGGCGATGATATTCCCGATAAATACTATCTTTGGAGTTATGTACACGCCTCTATATCCCTTGTGTTTATATTTCTCATAGGCTTAGGCCTTAGGAATCGATTTAGGATTTAAGTAAATCACAACAATTGCTAAGGTGTTCGCCATTGGTATGTTTAAGTCGACTCTCTATCAAACTAACGAGTTAGTGAAAAGTCTATACTTTTTAATGCTCCAGAATTTATATCGCTTTATGCTTTGAACCTAGGAAAAGATTAAATTAATTACAATTAAAGGACTTATAAATGAGCTTACCTTGTAAATATCAAAAAGAATTTTCTGGTTTTAATTTTAAAGATTGCAAATTAGCAAGGAAGGAATTTGCTAAATTTCTATTGGCGAATATTAGCGAAGAAAAAGCTGGGTTTGTTCTCAATTTAAATGGCCAATGGGGTACAGGAAAGACTGATTTTTTAAAAAGGTTTTACAATTTATGTATTCAAGACAGTAACCAGCCTGCAATTTATATAGATGCGTGGACTAGTGATTTTGTAAAAGAACCTTTGACTGTGATAGCAAGTGAGCTAACTTCACAGCTAGAGGAAATGATTCATAATATCGGAACGGATCTCAATGTTATTAAAGATGTATTTGGAAGAGTTCTCAAATCAATTGTAATTGGGGGCAGTGGTATTACGTCAAAATTTTTACTCGGCGATTCAGCAGTTGGTATTGAATCTATGAAAGCAATTATGGAAAAAGATAACGTTGAAACAATGAACATTACAAATGGTGTTTACGTTGACCAAATTAAAGCAATGGAGCAAGTAAAAATACAACTTTCGCAAATCGCAAATGTAATAGAAGAAACGTACAAGCATAAAATGCCTATAATTGTGCTTGTTGATGAACTCGATCGTTGTCGCCCTTCATATGCAGTTGAATTCTTAGAAGTTATAAAGCATTTTTTTGAAACGCCAAACTTTGTTTTTGTTGTAGCCACAGACACTAGTCAGCTCATAGAATCAATAAAGTCTGTTTACGGAAACAATTTTGATTCATTTGAATATTTGAAACGTTTTTTTCATCAAGAAGTTCGTTTACCAACTCCTGATCTAAATCAATACTTGCTTCTTCAAACGTTTGATTTATCAGATCAAAATACTCACTATTATCCACTTGACCATGAAACAGAAAATGAGCAGTTGAGGCGTACAATAGCGCTTGTGGGAAAATTCTTTCACCTAAGTTTACGGGACATTGAGCAAGTCTGTATGAAATTGAAAGCAGCTATACGTTCTATTAAAAGGCATAATCAACAAAGGAACACTATTAATATAGCGTCCATCGTCATCGGTATTTGTGCGAAGCACCAAAATGACGAAGCTTATAAGAACTTTAAAAGTATAGAACCAGGAATTACCTTTAACAACAAATTGACTGAAGATTTTGATTTACCTAATGGAGGTAGAGCATTTGATTTTATTAAGTTAATGATTCAATCTTCTGGAAAATTTTCCACTAATAATCTGGGTGACTCAGGCTTTTATCTAGTTTCTCATAGAAGATGTAGAGTAGAGTTGCCCGTTCATCATGAAGACGGTTTTATTCTTCGAGCCGCTCAACTAACACAATCTGCATTGCAGAATTCTAATGGCTCAAAGGTATGGCTTTGGGATGACATTAAATGTTTAGTTGATTTAGCGGGACATATAAGTTGAATATTAGCCTTGACTTAAAATGTACTGGTTGTGAAGTTCCTTTGATTGTGGAAATGCTGGTGGCTATCGCTGCTTTTGCGATAAATGCGTTGCTAAAATTCCTGAGTTACCAAAAGACAATCACCCTATTGGTTATTACTTAGATGGGTGTTACCCGAACTTTGAATGGGTTCGGGGTTAAATGGCTACTTTTAATAAGACCAAGACCACTTACAACCACTTGTTTCAAGTGCTTTTTTCAGCACTTCTGGCGAGTCATACAAAGTAAATGGTAGGAATTTTTCTCTATCAAAATGCGTGGCTTGCCAGCCTACAATTTCATTTTTCTTAATAAAAGTTACTGTGTTAATCAGAGAGTTGTCGCGGTAGATTTTTAGGTACTTAAATTTCATGTTCTAAATGTGTGCATGTATGCACAGTATCCTTTCGGCTAGAATATAATTTATGGAAGAAAATTCAAGTACGCAGCTTTATCTTTTTATCCACATTTACCGTTAATATTCTGATATTTCGTCTTTTACTTATCGTTTATTGTTACTTGAATTTAGGATTAGTTTAACCGTACTATGTCACCAAAATGGATTTAAGATAAACCTCAATGTTTAGAAAAAGAAATAAGAAAAAAGATAAATCCTTCGCTTACTTAGGGTTAGTTCCTGCAAAAAAGAAAAGGTTTTTGCTTAACGAAAAACTTCACAATTTCGCTGATAGTTTAGATGCTTGGCACGTAACGAGAATTATGTCCTCAATAGGGAGCCTTGCTCTGATTTTAACGTTAATAATGATTTGGATCGATTTTTCTGATAGGTATGCTCAACGTTCTGCACAAGCATGGAGTATTCTTACTAATAAAGCGAGTGGTAACGCTGGGAAAACACAAGCTTTAGAGTACCTGAATTCTTCGCAATGGCCATTTAAGAAGAAAGAACATATGTTTGGCATTGACCTGACGCCTGAGGATGATAATGAGGGCGCTTATTTAACAGATGGGGACTTCAAAAGTTTAGAACTCGAATACTCGGAAATACCTAGAGCAATCATAAAGAATATACGCTTTGATAACGCAGAATTTAAGTCCAATATTTTTCTGCTGTCGAGGTTTAATTCTGTAAACCTAGATTCATCTGTGATCATTAGAAACGAATTTGCTCAAGCTAAGTTTTACAGAGTTTTACTCTCCAATGCATACCTATATGGGAATAATTTTCCACATACAAGTTGGGCTGATGTAGCTTTCAATAACACTGAAATAGAACATTCATCTTTTGAAGGAGCAAAATTTGAAAGGGTTTCATTTGTTAGAAGTAAGTTTAGTAATGTTGATTTTAGAAATGTCAGATTTAGATACGTAAATTTTGCCAAAGCAGATTTACGTGATGTAAAAGGTCTAACAGATGAACAGCTTTGGGTTTCATGTGGGGATAATGAAACCAAATTGCCGCCAAAGTTAAAAAAAATTCAGAATTGTCGTGATATGGATTGGAATTTCGATGAGCATGGAATTCCAAATAGATTAGGCAGAGTGAAAAATACACTAGACAATATTCAATAGTCTAATTCAAAATTACTACCACACTTCGCTGTGCTCGTATAGTTCAAATAATTAAATTGAAGGGAATTAATTCAATTTTAACAATTCCAACTGCTGTTCACGCGGCAGCTGTTTTATGTAAGAAGCAGCAATTTTTGCCGTTGTTGCGCTAGTCGGATTTAAGTAGTGATCAAATCCGAGTGTCACGCGAAAAGTGTCACCGCACTTTTTGGCGTCTGTGCAAGAGCAATATAAATGGGTTACGTGCGCACTTTGTTTTTCTCTCGAACTTACAGTTGCCTTACTTCCACAATTTGGACATTCAACACGTGCCATATTTCTACTACTCTAAAACCCCTCTGCTGTTATTATATACAGTTATATTGCATGGGTAAATTAAGTATGATGATAGAAGTTTTTTGTTAAAAAAGGATTTAATTTGAAAAGGTTAGCTTTATTAATTGCGGCAACAACATTTTCCGCGGCATCGATTGCACAAGATATGTATGCACTTAAACTAAAAGTAACAACACCAAATGGTGAAGTTGCAATCGATGGCGGTGTAATGACTTATAAAATGCCAATGTCAGGAAAAACAACAATAACTATAAAAGGTAAAAAAATAACGTCACCAGAGCACTATTTATTTAAGAACTTTTCACACTCAAGCGGTAAAGGGAATGAAACTTACAATAGACTTATTGCCGTCATTACACAAGATAACGTTCTTAGGATATTTCATGACACTAATATTTGTGGAGAGTCTTCCTATTCTACTAATTTTACGAGCTTCAATGGCAAAGCATCTTATACGAGTAGTAAAGGGTGCAAAATTGACGCAGATATACTTAAAGGTAACTCACTAGATGATTTTATGAAATAAAAGCCGAAATGAAAGAAAAAATGAAAGAAAACATGAAAGAAAAAATGGACATATTTCATTGTTTGTGGGTGCTACCTAATGGCGGTATATCTTACAATGCAAATTTGAGAAAAGAAGCTTTAGTAGAAAACTATCTGATACCGTATATAAACAATCAAGTTATTCTAGAAGATTTTCAAGAGTTTGAAGGCGAAGCTTTGTTAAACCTGAGTAACTCCATGTTTTTAATGATATTAAAAACAGACCAAAATATAAATAATGGTATTTTTCGTCTCCAAAACCCCACCGCAATTATTGGAGAACTTAGAAATATAAACATTTCGGTCGAAGTATGTACTAAAGAGGTATTTGAGTTTTCAGACATAGACTTAAACTACAATAGAGCTTTACGGAGGCAATTGAAAACAAACAAAAACCAAGTTTTTGTTGTTATGAAATTTGGTGATGAAGTTTTAGATTCAGCGTATGAAAGTATAAAAATGGCTGTTAGTGAGTTTGATCTAAAAACGGTTCGAATTGATGAGATTGAGAGTTCGGGAGCTATCACTGATGAGATACTAAGACATATAGACGAATCAAAATACGTTCTTGTCGAACTAACAGGTGCAAGGCCTAATTGTTATTATGAAGCTGGATATGCTGATGCTTTAGGCAAAGAAATTATCTATGTAATTAAAGAAGATGAAGAGATTCATTTTGACCTAAAGCACAGAAAGTTCATTTTCTGGAATACAGAATCAGATTTGAGAACTAAAATAAAACAAAGGTTTGAGTCTTTATTGTCAGAAAGCAAAGGTATTTCATTTGAAAAAGAAAAATAGGCGCAGGGCATGTGCCCTGCGTTAAAATCTATTTCTCACCTAGCTCAAAGTTAAGTTTTAAGCTTCCTCTGACTTCTTTGTCACGCTCCACTGCTTCAACAACCTTTTTTATTAACGGCTTAGTCTCATTCTTAAAGTAAACACTGTCGTACTTGGTCGGGACTCCAAGACCTGCGTTGTTTACTGGAATTATACCCGCTAGTCCTGGTGGGAATCGGTGAGCGTTTAAAACGTCTTGAGCAGATACATTTTTAACGTCCATAAATTCGTATTTATTTTCAAAGTTACCAACAGGAATAATTTGTAAGCCTTTTCTTTACCGGTTGGAATATTTACAAATAGTGAACGGAAATTACCAACACCTTTAGATTCTTGAATTTTTTCCTTTATCGTTTCTTCTACTTCGGGGTCTAAATAGAGTGGCATCTTCATTTAACATAGCTGCTTGCAAGCTATCTAAATAATCAGGGCAACCATAGATTTGCTTTACTGCGTCATACTTAATTAAAATCTGAATAATTGCACTGTGTTTCTCTATGGGGCTGTATCCAAGTAAATAATCACCATGTAATAATCGCGTCACGTAATCCGCACTCTTCCTCACCCTCCTGCGGGGCTTATGTCGCAATTTTTTTTCAGTTTTTAATTGTTACAGTTATTTGCTCTAGGCGACAAGTAATAAGCTTTTTATAAGGATCAGAGGATCTGAAAAAAATGAAAAATTTTGTAGCGTTTTTCAAAAAAAGGATCGGAAAAGTTAGTGGTTGAAAGAAGAAAGTACTTGTAAACAATAGCTTTTTTATGATTTACGTGAGGATCGAAAAAGGGGGGGCGGAATTAAATAATTGTCTATGTAAAACAACAGCTTAAAGAAAACGAAACTGAAACTTATAATGTAGTGATATTTGATGCGTGTATTGGAAATTTTTTAGTAGTACAATTGATTATAAGTCACGTTTGTTGGCAAGGAAAAAGTTCTATGCTGACACCCTAAGTGACACCTATTGTGATTTTCAATTTAATTTATCGTTATAAGTCTTTGTTTTATATGGGGTGTGTAGTTTATGTGTGAACTCCTAGCCATGTCGGCTAATGTTCCAACAGATATTTGTTTTAGCTTTACAGGACTAATGCAAAGAGGCGGTAATACCGGGCCGCATAAAGACGGTTGGGGGGTTACTTTTTATGAAGGAAAAGGCTGTCGCAGTTTCAAAGACCCATTGCCGAGTGCTGAGTCGCCTATAGCTCGTTTAGTCACTGAGTACCCGATAAAAAGTGAAGCGGTCATATGCCACATAAGACAAGCTAACTCGGGTAATGTTTGCCTTGAAAATACGCACCCTTTTACTCGACAAATGTGGGGAAAGAACTGGACCTATGCCCATAACGGTCAGTTAGCGGGGTTTAAAGAAAAGCTACCTATTAAATATCACTTACCTGTGGGTACGACTGATAGCGAACTTGCTTTTTGTTGGATTTTAGATGAGCTGTTAGCGAAATTTGGTGCCGATGAGCCTGATGACGAGTCTTTGTACCACTATATTGCAAGCTTAAGTGAGCAGATAAATCATTTGGGTGTCACTAATTTAATTATTTCCAATGGCGACTGTTTGTTTGCCTTTTGCTCTAATAATTTGCATTGGATCACTCGTAGAGCACCCTTTGGGGAAGCGAGCCTAATCGATGCTGAAATGGTGGTAGATTTTCAACAGGAAACCAGTAATAAAGATGTTGTTTCTGTAATCGCTACGCGCCCTCTAACAGATGATGAAACTTGGCACAAAATGCAACCAGGTCAATGGCAAGTATTTAGGTTAGGGGAAGTGTTATTGGGGGGCCAAACAAAAGAGATTATTTGGCCATCACAAGCAAAAGCCTCTTAGAATAGGCTATTGTTTTTCTTCGGTTAAGGCAGTGACTTTGTTTAATTGAGCTTCAAATTGCTCGTTGCCGCCTTTACTTTGGTACAGTTTTACCAATAAATAATTGTACTCTGGCGCAAACCACGCATAAGTTATGCGTTCTTTTCTTTTTACTTCTCGCTTGAGTCGAATTGCTTTCACTAAACCAATAGGGAGGAGAACTTCTTCTTCTCCGTCGTATTCAAATTCATAATCTTTGATACTGCCAGAGGTTGAAACGACAGGGTAACTGAAGGTCTTTTGCTCAGGGTTTTTGATGAGTGCTAGGCGGTTTTGCAGGTGATAGCTGAGCTTATCTTGAATACCGTCAGGGAAATCAATAGAGTGGTTTTTGTTTTCTTTGATGTCTTTAGCTTTGTTTTCAGTAACATCAAAGCTCCACTCATAGAACTTATCTCGACCAGTACCCGTTCTTTCATATTTGTAATGAAGTGGCGTTACAGCATAGCCGTTTAATTGGACTTTGGTATTTTCTTTTCGTTTATCAGAAAAAATTAGCCATTTGATTTTAGTTTGGTAACTATACTCAGCAGAGTTATCATCGAGATAGGTTAATGATCTAACGCCTTTACCGACAGGGTCAGATTTATGTAGGATGGTGTATTCAGCTTTAAATGGTTCAATTATTTTGTTGAGTGAAGCTGTTTCTGTTTCTTCAGTTGCACTTGCGTTTTGCGACAATGAGAGCAGGGTAGCTAGCCCGAAACAAAACATTCTTACCATAAATACACCACCTAGTTTGAAATCTATTATTCGTTCTCGCTAGCGTAACCCGAAACAGGTAGTTCTTGGCCATCCAATACGGCCGACTGCCCATTCATAGATAATCTATTGTCACAGAACCACTTAACTACAAGTGGGTAAATGCGATGTTCTTGTTCGTGCACTCTTGCTGCTAAGTCAGTTGCTGTATCGTTTTCAAATACAGGCACTTTCGCTTGCAAAATTACCGGACCGCCATCGAGTTCTTCTGTTACAAAATGAACGCTAACGCCATGGGTATCGTCACCAGCATCAATTGCTCTCTGGTGCGTATTTAACCCTTGGTACTTCGGCAACAAAGAAGGATGAATGTTCAATAATTTTCCTAAATATTTTTGCACGAACTTTGGCGTTAAGATTCGCATAAAGCCAGCTAGCACAATTAAATCAGGATTGAACTTGTCGATTGTTGTCATCAGAGCGTCGTCATAGGACTCTCTTGAGTCATAGTCTTTATGGCTACACACAGCCGCTTCTACAGAAGCATTCGCCGCTCTTTCAAGGCCGTAAGCGTCAGCTTTGTTAGAGATAACGCCTACTACCTCGCCAGGATAGTCGCTCACATTACTTGCGTCTAAAATCGCTTGTAAATTTGAGCCACTACCTGAAATTAGTACAACAATGCGCGATTTTGCAGCATTATTAGTCATGGTTGATTACTACTTGCTCTTGACCTTCAGCAAGTGGAGCAATTTCACCAATGTGCCATGCGTTTTCACCTTGCTCAGATAAAATCTTTAAGCTTTGCTTTAATTGGTCTGCTGGAACAGCAATGATCATACCTACACCACAGTTAAATGTGCGGTACATTTCGTGTGTAGTGATATTTCCTTTTTCTTGTAACCAGTTAAAAATAGTTGGCCATTCCCAGCTATTGCCATTGATTACAGCTTGAGCATTCTCAGGTAAAACGCGTGGAATATTTTCCCAGAAACCGCCACCTGTAATGTGAGAAAGTGCGTGAACATTAACTTCTTTAAGAAGTTCTAATACTGATTTAACGTAGATCTTTGTTGGCTCTAATAAACGGTCAGCAATTGACTTACCGTCTAATAGTTCAGACGTATCAGTATTGTTAACTTCTAATACTTTGCGAATTAATGAGTAACCGTTTGAATGTGCACCAGATGAGCCTAATGCAATAAGTTGGTCGCCAGCTGCCACTTCGCTACCGTCAAGTAAACGAGATTTTTCTGCAACACCAACACAAAAGCCTGCGATGTCGTAGTCGCCTTGGTGGTACATACCTGGCATTTCCGCTGTTTCACCACCAACTAAAGCACAGTTTGATTGCACGCAACCTTCAGCAATACCCGCTACTACTGAAGATGCAACATCTACATCAAGTTTTGCAGTCGCGTAATAGTCTAAGAAAAATAGTGGCTCTGCGCCTTGCACGATCAGGTCATTAACACACATAGCGACTAAATCGATACCCACAGTGTCATGTTTATTTAAATCGATCGCTAAACGCAACTTTGTACCAACACCGTCAGTACCTGCTACTAGTACCGGCTCTTTATAACCAGTTGGTAATTGACAGACTGAGCCAAAGCCGCCTAGTCCACCCATAACTTCTGGGCGAGTTGTGCGCTTAACTGCGCCTTTGATGTTTTCAACTAATGCATTACCTGCATCGATATCTACACCAGCGTCTTTGTAACTTAGTGACTGTTTTTGTTCACTCACGGGGCAACCTCTTTCGATTCTAATTTAGCGATTTGCTACGATTAACGGTATGAAAAGTGCGTATTCTACCAGCGCAAGCAACAGGTGGAAATCCTTTCAATTAATTATTTTTAATATCTTAGATATTTTAACATTATCCTCGGTTAATTCTTGTGGTAACATTATGGCTATGAAACCTTTTTTCTTTAATTCATGACACGTCAATTACTGCTCAACATTCTTGTCTCTTTATTGCTGATGACTTCTGTCGCTAGCCAAGCTGTTGAAGTAAAAAACCTATATCAAGCAAAAGTTGAAATAGAATCGCAACGAAGCCAAGACAGGAAAATTGCCTTACGTAATGCCTTGCAAACAGTACTGATTAAAGTGTCGGGGCATCGCGAAGTATTAGATAACCTCGAAATCAAGAAAGCGATCAGACGCTCGGAGCAATTGTTAACTGATTTTAGATATCAACGACAAGACAACAAAATGTACGTTGTTGTTAACTTTAATGAGCAAAAAATTAATCAGCTGTTAGTCGATAATGGTTTACCTATTTGGGGGCGATTAAGACCTCAACTTGTTGTTTGGCTGGCTGACGAAAGAAAGTTAGAGCGCAGTGTGATGCATAGCGCGAATATGAGCGATATTCGACAAGTAGTGTCAGAGTTTCAAGCTGAGCGCGGTGTTCCTGTAGTCATTCCCGAGCAGTCAGTGATTGAAAGTGACGCCATCAGTTCAACGGATGTATGGGGGCGTTTTGATCAAATGGTGTCTAATGCTTCACAATCATACGCGCCAGAAGGAATTGTCATTATTAGACTTTCTGATAATAGTTTGCTGAAAGTAGAGCAGTTAGATGCGCTAGAATCTTGCCCTATTTTATGCCCTAAGCCTATTGCTGTAGATTGGAGTTTTAAGTCTACTGAAAGTTACGATTCACTTCCGCAATATAGTGAACGTTATTACGGTGTGGATAGACAGTTATTATTAAAGCAAGCCTTGGCGGATATCGCTGATATGTTGGCTTCTCGTTACGCATTGGCGCCGACGGAAAAAAATGAATACGTCATTGATGTCGCCAATGTAGAGTCTTTGTTTCAACATGTGAAAATTACCCGTTTTTTACAGGAGTTATCTGCAGTTAGTTCCGTTACTTTGGTTGGCGCTAAAGGTAAAACCCGCCGATTCAGTTTAAATTTATTGGGTAGCGAGCAAGCGTTTTTGGCATCGTTAAAGTTGAATCGTTCGTTAACTCGCTATTTCGACCCACTCGATCCTAGCTCAAAAGAGGGCGTTCCTTTGTTTTATTGGGAGTCTGAATGAGCGTAAATAACCAGCTAACCTTGTCTGTACAATTGCCTGACGATGAAACTTTTGAAAGTTATCGAGGCAGTACCAACGAACAAGCTATTCATTCAATTAAGAACTTGTTAGACGATAAACAAGATAAATTGAAAGTGAATGTGTGTTATTTGTTTGGCCGCACAGGTGTCGGAAAGTCTCACTTGTTACATGCTGCGTGCGCTTATGCACAAAGCAAAAACTTAAGTTCACTTTGCTTATCGCTAAAAGAGCTAGAACACCTTTCTGTTGAGTTGTTGATGGGGCTGGAATCATTTGACCTAGTTTGTTTGGATGACATTCATTTATTGGCCGAGCGCCCTGATTGGCAGCAAGCCGTATTTGATCTGTTTAATCGTATGACTGAGCAACAAAAAGTGTTGATTATATCAGGCGACAGTGCAGTTAATGAATTAGACTTGTCGCTTCCAGATTTGCGCTCTCGTCTTTCATGGGGCTTAGTTGAACAACTTAAACCTCTATCAGACAAAGATAAAGTTCAAGCCATACATTATCGAGCCCAGCAAAGAGGGTTATTGTTAAGTGAAGAGGTGACCAAGTTTTTGATGGTGCGTATTTCTCGTGATATGAATAATCTTATATCAGTATTAGATCAGCTTGATAAGGCATCCATTCGAGAACAACGTAAGATAACCGTTCCCTTTATTAAACAAGTGTTACTTGATTAATCGTTAGCGAGTAGTGTTTTACTCGCTAACTTGTCAATTTATTTCTTCTTTTTACGAATACTTAAGCCGAGTTCTTGGCCGCGATATTTCGCGTAATAAGTACCTGAAATAAACATCATGGTGGCGAATATTAATTCTAAAGCTGCCCAAACTCTGTCTTCTGGTGACACCCATAGCGTGGTTAAACTGTGAAGAAAATACCACATAACCACGAAATTAGACCATGCAAAAGTATATGGGTTTCCTTGTACCAGACCTTTCAATGGAAAAAGTAGAGGTAGGGTGAAAAACACTAATGAAGTAATAGGTGAAAGGCCATCGGAAGGGTTAATAAATATTAACCATAATGGCATGTAAATAAGCAAAGAAAAATAGCCTGCTAAGGCTATTTTCTTATGCGTTTGCGTCGAAAGTTGTTTAGCCATTTACTACTCGTTTATCAGACTTAACACATTCTCTGGTGGGCGACCTATTATCGCTTTATTGCCTTTGACGACAATAGGGCGCTCAATAAGTTTTGGGGTATTTTCCATGGCACTAATGAGCGTGTTATCGTCTGCACCTTTTAGATTTTGTTCTTTAAATTCCGTTTCTTTAGTTCGCATCATCTCAATTGGCGATACATTTAGAGCAGATAATAAACCTTCGATTTCAACCTTTGTTAAAGGTGTTTTTAAATACTCAACGATATTGACTTCTTGATTGTTTTCTTCAATTAGCGCTAAAGTTTGGCGGCTTTTCGAGCAGCGAGGATTGTGATAGATAGTTAACATATATATCTCTAATTTTAGTTTAAGCGTTTTAGTTTATCTTCTTGATCTTGGAATTGGATTATACGTGCTTTGATACGTTTTCTTACCAAGGGTTTTGATTTAGCAAAATTATAACCTGTTTGAAGCTCATCAACAGCTCGAGAATAACCGCCAAGAAGTGCGAATACTTCTGCTTTAGTTGCGTGCATCATCGCCATTTTCTTTTGCTTTTTGTAAGCTTCAGTGAGTAAGTCATAAGCGATGTAGCTTTCAGAGTTTAAAATGACGAAATCTTGTAGCAAGTTTTCTGCTTGCTCAAATTTTTCAGCTTTGATTAACGCATTGGCATAATTTAATGCTACAACTTGATTGTTCGGCATGACTTTATTTAGCTCATGTAACATATTTAACGCGAGATCATATCGCTCGGTTTGGATATAAACATCAGTTAAAACATCTACATAAAATAAGTTTGTTATGTCACTAAAGCGCAAATCAAGCAATATTTTTTCTGCTTTTTCGTATTCTTTTAGTTCAAAGTAGGTGACGGCTATAGCGTACAATGCCGCTTCTTTAAAGGCGTATTTTTGTTTGTTTAAATCGTCTTCAAATATTTTTATGTTGTCTCTAGGCTCACCAATATAACGAGCTTTTATACGTGCCTTAGCTAAATGAAAACTCAAATTAGGCGCTATTCGACGCGTCCCGTAGCTTTGTGCTCTGACTCTTGAGTCGGATATACGTGAATCAGGTAATGGGTGAGTTAAAAGCATTGCCGGTGGCTTACTGGTATAGCGATATTTTTCCGCTAGTTTTCCAAAGAATTGCGGGGCTCCATTAGGATCAAAGCCGCTGTCTGCTAATAAACGTATACCAACACGGTCAGCCTCTTTTTCGTTGCTGCGAGTATAATTAATACTAGACTGTTGAGAAGCTGCAATACTTGTGCTTAATGCAGCCATGCCTACCGTTGGGTTAACCATAGACAGTAAAATCCCTGAAACCATTCCGGCCATCGTTAATGGTTGAGATTTTGATTGCGCTTCAATTTTTCGAGCTAAGTGACGTTGCGTAACGTGTGATATTTCGTGAGCAACGACAGATGCTAGTTCACTTTCTGTGTCTGCAGCTGCAACCAATCCTGTGTGCATGCCTATATGACCGCCAAAAAATGCAAAGGCATTAATTTCTCTATTATTCAGAAAGAAAAATTTGAATTTATAATTAACATTATTCGCATTGCGAACCATGCGATTTCCCAGATCGTTTATATATTCATTTAAAATAGGATCATGAAGAATGGGTTGTGTTGCTCTCAGCTGGCGCATCATAGCATCGCCAATTTGTCGCTCTTTTTCTATTGATAAGACGCTACCACCAGCAGCACCTATATCTGGTAGTTTATTTTTGTTTTGTTGAACGGCGTTAGTGGTAAAAGTAAGACCAAACAAGCAAGACGTTATTAATAGTGTTTTAGCGCTAATTTTAAACAATCGAATGTTCCGTTTTTATGAGACCTAGAAAGGGGGATTACCGCGTTCTTTAATTTCTTTGCAAAACTCGGCGATGTTATATCCTATGACGTCAACAATCTCAAATGATTCCGCCAAATGATCAATTAATTTCATTATTGTTAAATGGGTAAATCTGATCAGTGCCATATCGGCTTCGTCACCTTTCTGAAAGCTATAAGTAATAAATGATATGAGATGGTTGACTCGAAATAGCATTTGCAATGATTCCGGTGCCCATACTTTAAATGGGCAGCCAGGGTGATTTGATAAATTTTGATGAACTGGCTCGTCATCAATCATAGGAAAACAATGTAGTTCATAGCATTGATTGGTGTAAACATGTTTTAACTGAATTCTTGGTTTTAGTAATACATGTATTTCACCGTTATTATCTTGGTGGCCTTTTAGTAAAGGTAAATTCCACGTCGATTTATCGAGTATTTGACGGTAAGCACTATCAAAACCGTGACTAATAAGTCCATCAAGTTCACTAACTGCGCCACTCGCTAAACTATAGACGAGAGGGACTTCTCCCCATGTGAGCTTTTTTTTGTAGGCATTTATTTGTCTTAAATCAGGGTTTTCCAAGAGATCAACCATTTACCGTTATTAAATGAGATTATACTAATATCTATATTGTAATAGATTGTCGCAAATTAGATAATTAAACGAAAGAGCGGTTAACAATTTTACTTATGATTTATCAATATGATGGCAGAAAAGATAAATGCCCTTTACCTTTAGTAAAGATGCGTTTACTTTTGAAAAAGTTAACGGTGGAAGATAAGTGCATTATTCAAATTTTCGATGCCGGTTCTTTGTCTGATATTCCTAAATATTTAACAAATAAGGGGTATTGTTACTCAACGATTATTCTCGATGATGGAGCTAAAGAGCTTCATATTGCTTTAGGAAAGTAGTTTATGGTTTCATTTTTTTCACAATGGTATAAGCAAAAATTTTCAGATCCACAAGCGGTCAGCTTGATGGTTATCCTAATTTCGGTTTTCTTAGCTATTTATTTTTTAAGTGGTTTGCTTATGCCTGTTTTTGTGGCAATTGCTTTGGCATTTTTATTAGAACTACCTGTAAATAGGCTAACGCAACATGGCTTTTCCAGAAGTTTGTCGACATCTGTGGTTGTTCTCGTTTTTGTAGGCTTGGGGTTATTGGCTTCATTTGGTTTATTTCCTGTGATATGGCAGCAAACAAGCCAATTGGTGCAGGAAATCCCTAATATGGCGTCACAAGGGCAAACTTACTTGTTAACTCTTCCAGAGAAGTACCCTGAGCTGATTAAAACATCTCAAATCGAAGCGTTAACATCATTAGTAAATGAAAAGCTGTTAGATTGGGGGCAAGTCGTACTGCAAGCATCTTTAAATTCTCTGACAGATTTGGTGGCATTGCTTATTTACATCATTCTTGTACCAATTATGGTTTTTTTCTTTCTGAAAGATAAAGGTGAACTGTGGGGCGGTGTAAAAGCTATGCTACCTAAAAACAGAGGAATGGCGTCTAAAGTTGGTAAAGAAATGAACCAACAGATCATGAACTATATCCGAGGAAAAATTATAGAGATATTGATAATCGGCACCATTTCTACGATAACGTTTATATTTTTAGGCTTGAATTATGCTGTGTTATTAGGTGTGTTAGTCGGATTGTCAGTTCTAGTCCCTTATGTTGGGGCAACACTTGTCACTTTTCCCGTGATGTTAGTCGCCTTATTTCAATGGGGACCAGGAGCCGAATTTGGTTATGTAATGCTCGCTTACGGTATCATTCAAGCATTTGATGGTAATTTGCTAGTGCCTCTTCTTTTTTCTGAGGCGGTAAATTTGCACCCAGTGACGATTATTATCGCTGTAATTTTGTTTGGTGGTCTATGGGGTTTTTGGGGGGTGTTTTTCGCAATTCCTTTAGCAACGTTAGTAAAAGCTGTAGTGAATGCTTGGCCAAGTTCCGAGTTAGAAGCATCTGAACAGACGCAATAATGTCTGTTTTTCACCGCATAAAAAAAGCACGGTATCTACCGTGCTTTTTTTATGCGGTTGCTTCATTAACCGTTACAAAGCTTTAATAACTTCCAAGACAACTTCATGATGATTCTTCGTTTTAAACTTGTCAAAAACGTGAATAACTTCACCGTCTTTGTTTATTAAAAAGCTAATACGGTGAATTCCATCATATTCTCTTCCCATAAACTTCTTTAGTCCCCAAACACCAAAAGCATCAGCTACTTTGTGATCTTCATCAGATAATAATGAAAAGTTTAATTCGTCTCTTTCAACGAATTTAGTTAAACGTTTTACAGCATCAGGGCTGATGCCTAAAGCAACAGTGTCTAATTTCTCTAACTCGGATTTTACGTCACGTAACCCTTGTGCTTGTACCGTACAACCTGGTGTCATTGCTTTAGGATAAAAATAGACTAAAACATTTTTTTCTCCGGCAAAATCACTCAAGTTAATGGTTTCGCCAGCTTCATTTTGTAAAGAAAACTCAGGCGCTTTATCGCCCACTTGCAAAGTATTCATAGTGTTCCTTTATTATTAATGGTGATTACTTACAACTTTAGTAATACGGCCTTGAACGTCAATTTGTTCACATAAAGCTATATAATCACTTTCTAGTTCTTCGATAGATAATTCTTCATTGAGTGCTATTTGTATTGTTGCACTCATGTTTTTACTCTCATTGTCGATTTCAGACTTTAAAGAAGAAATATCGATATTACGTGCAGCAAAAAATGCCGTTACTGCTTTTAGTACACCGGGTTGATCTATGCCTGCATATTCCACCAAGTAATGTTCGGTATAATCTTTTAAACTGTGCTCAGAGGTGCGCTTCATCATGGTAATCAGCTCACGCTTTATCGCCATAGCTGGAAGTTTGGACTCTAGCTGATTTATAGCTTTAGCAGATCCTTCTAGCATCATGATCATGGTAAACTCTAGCCCAAAAATTGCCATGCGACTATCGACGATATTACAACCGCATTCACTCGCTAGTTTCGTGAGGCTACTAACACTACCTGTTCTGTCAGGACCCATAACGGTCAAAACTAAATATTGAGACACCCTAAATTCCGATAGGCTAAAAAAAGGCCGACATTGTAGCTCAATTAAATGTGCTTTGCATTATGTGTAACCTGTGATTAACCAACTATTGATGAATTGTCCAAAATTGCTGAAATTTTTTATAACTTTTAGTTGTTGATAGGTCTTTCTAATATATCCTTGTGTTTAGTGCTTTGTAGCATTACCATGTAGCGCAAATAAGTGACTAAAATAGTGAACTTTATCTAAGTATACTCATCTATGTAGGTAAGTATTTTTATAGTTTCCAACGTTTAGATGTGCGTTTTTTCAGGAGTATTAATGAATCGTCAGTTGTTATGTTGTTCTGTGTTGTCAATTCTTGTCGCTGGCTGTAGTTCGGTAAACAACAAACAAGCTATGGGAGAGTTTGACTACGCAGAAACAGCAGAAGCTAAGCCGTTAACGATCCCCGCTAACTTGTCTGCCCCAAATCAAGCCCAGGAATTTTATGTACCAAGTGACATAAATAAAAAAGGATCAATTGGGAAAAATATTGATGTAAGAGCACCTTCATTAGTGTTACCTGTTGCTAGTGCTTCACGCGTAGAGACTGGTCAGAAGAACGCCAATGTATGGTTTGATCAAGTATTAGAAAATGAATCGATCGAATCATTTGTTGTTAAAGCAATGAAAACACAATTATCGGATGATGGTGTTGGTATCGAATCTATTGACTCAGATAATACTGTGTATGAAAGCCAGTGGTACAACAAAGAAACGATATCTGGTGTTTGGGGTTTTGAATCAATCGATACTACCGAGAGCTTTCGATTTAAGTATCAGTTAGAGAGAAAACCGCATGGAAGAAGTGTCGGTTTGTCTGTTAGCTTAATTGATTACATGAAAACAGATAGCTCTGGTTCAAGTAAAGCAATAGATCCTATTGATCAGGAGCGAGCGGAAATTGCGATGCTTAACCAGATAGTTGCGCAAGTAGATTATCAATATCGTAAGCAAAAACGTGACAACTTATTGTTACGTTCAAAACAAAAGTTAGTTTCCATTGGCGAAAACTTGCTAGGTGAAGATGCTTATCTTGTTGACATGGACTTAGAAAGCCTTTGGTCTAATATGCCTATATTTTTTGAAGACCACGGCTTTACTATTACTGACTTAGACGAAAGTAAAAAGATTTACTATGTCGATTTTGTTAAGCCTGAGGTGAGCCTTTGGGACTCAATTTGGGGAGACGAAGTACCTATTGTCGATGTTTCGAATCAAAACTATCAGTTTGTTTTAGCTGGTTTGGATGCTAGTGATGAAAAAACATCGGTTACTATATTTGACTCAGCAGGGAATGTAGTTTCAGAAGAAACGTTAACCAGGATTTTTCCTGTGATGGAAGTTGGCTTGTCGTTTAGAACTGCATTTTAGCTGCTAATGAATAGTTGATAATAAAGCGTCGCAATAGCGGCGCTTTTTTTTGCTTCAATTAAGCTTAATTTAAGTCATACCCATTTAATGGAATTGGTACAAAAAGATAAATTAATTACAGACTGTCATCAATTTTCTTTTACATTGAACAAAAGTCTAATCGTAAAATTCAACGAATTCCTTGTCATGCATTATTTAGTTTTGTAGCCTACACTTATAGATACCTATGTAAATTAGTGACTTAAAGTACATGTCAAAATTCATATTTAAGGAAGAGTCTGAAGGCGAATCAGCAAAGCAAACCGCAGCAAAGCTAGAAAAATGTTGGCGAATTTTAGTTGTTGATGATGATGAGTCTGTTCACCAAATTACGCGATTGGTGCTTGCCGATGCGATTATTGAAAACAGAAAGTTAGATATTGTTTCTGCTTATTCATCCGCTGAAGCGAAAGAGATCTTAGTCAAAGATCAGTCTTTTTGTATGGCTTTTGTCGATGTTGTTATGGAAACCGATCATGCTGGTTTGGAGCTAGTGGAATGGATAAGGAAAGAGCAGAGAAATCAGTCTATTCGCTTAATCTTAAGGACAGGGCAAGCTGGTAACGCGCCTGAGGCTAAAGTTATTAAAGAGTTCGATATTAACGATTATAAAGAAAAAACGGATTTTACTGCTGGAAAAATGACGACTACCGTATATGCCAGTATTCGAGCGTATCGGGACATCATGACGATTCAGCGAAGTTTAGATGCATTTAAGCATCTGATAAAGTCGACACATGACCTGTTAAAAATCAGTCAATTTCGTCCCTTTGGATCGGCTGCGTTAAATCACTTACTTACGTTAATGGATGTAGAAAGCTCAGCTTTGTACATTGCCAGAAGCCAAAAAGATATAGACAAGCACAGCTCTAATTTAATTATTGCCTGTACGGGAAAGTATGTTTGTGAATCGGACTCTTTAGAATCCTCTAACATAGACCAAGAGGTACAAAAACTGATACAGCGCTCGTTTGATGAGAAAAAGCATTTTAGTAGTAAAGACTACTTTGTTGGGTACTACGAAACTTCAGCGAATGCGAGTTCTGTACTTTATATTGAGTTTGAAGATGACGCAGAGCATTTTCGTTCTAGTCTTGCAGAATTATTTGCAACGAATGTAGCACTTATTCTAGAGAGCTTAACTAAACAACATGAAATAGAGCAAACACAAAATGAGTTGTTGTTTATTGTTGGTGAAGCAATAGAAAAACGCAGTAGAGATAGTGGTGCGCATGTAAAAAGGGTAGCGAGGATTTCAGAGTTATTGGCGAAGAAGTTGCAGCTCGATGAATCTTTTGTTCAAGCGATAACATTAGCTGCGCCTTTACATGATATTGGAAAAGTTGCTATTCCCGATCATATTTTAAATAAACCAGGTAAATTAGATGATTCTGAGTGGGGGATCATGCAATCACATGCCAGTATCGGTGCTGAGCTGCTAAGTAAATCGAAAGCTAGGATCTCTCGATTTGGCGCTCGTATGGCAAAATATCATCATGAAAATTGGGATGGTAGCGGATACCCAGAAGGCCTTTCCGGCGAAGATATACCAATAGAGGCAAGAATTATGGCCATTGCCGATGTGTTTGACTCGTTGGGCTCGCATCAATGTTATAAAGAAGGTTGGGATACAGAAGCAATTAAAGTTTATTTAGTTGAGCAAAGAGGGATTAAGTTTCAACCTGAGTTAGTCGATATTGTTATTAGTAACTTTGACGACTTCAAAAAGATTCGAGAGTTATTACCTGACTCAATTTAATGCAGAGAACTAATATATAAGGTCTATAGCCGCCTCAGTCGCTGCTGTAGACGTTTTTTATTATATGTAGTTCATGCAGCACTGTTTAAATTTCTTGCCACTATTGCAAGGGCAGGGGGCATTTCTTTTTAATTTCGTATAAGTAACACTTTCTTCGATATTTCCATCGAGATAAAACCACTGATCTTGAGTAAAAATAAATCGAGAGGTTTCCGTCATTTTATGTAATTCACGCTCGGCTATATAAAAAGCTGAGAATCGAACGTAATCAACAGTTAATTGTTCGTCTATCGGTGTTAGAGTATCTAACGTGGTAATAGAGCTTCTAGGGTGAACTTCTAACTTGCGCCAAGTTGCTTGTTCAGCCCAAGCAGATAAATCTGCAAGTGTTAATTCTTTCTGAGTTTCTTTGGCATAAGTGTCATAAATATATTGAGCATTTTTATGAGCATAAGCATAGTACCTTGAACGCATCAGTTGTTCAGCCGTTTCAGCATTGCGATTGCCTCTCAAAATTGAGTCACAACACGACGTTTGATCCAAATTACTTCCACATATACACAACATAAAATTGACCACGCAATAAGAAAGATCGCTAGTTTAAACAGATAAACGAAAGATTCCAACGAATTGCTGTGAATATTAGCTTTTTACCTAGTGCACAGTTTGATTGTTTAAAATGACACAGGTGGTTTGAGAGCGTTTCGCTAAGTTTTGTAACTTCACTAATTCGTCTTGTTCTAAACATGCGTTGCATAGGACGATAGCAGAACAAGTACCATGACAAAATGCGCTTTCAATATTAGCTAAGTTTACGTTGGTTTTACTTGCATTAACTCTGAGTATATTTCTGGTATCGATATCGGTATTTTGTTGTAGCTTTTCCAACGATGTATTTTCAGGGTTAATCATTAAAATCCATTTGTTGTCAATTTTATGCTGTTGATAAATTGCTTTGTATTGCGTCGTTAGATCCTCGGCGTTAGTTGCTAGTACTTGAAAGCGTGAATTGTTTTCATCTCTGTAGTGATTAACTGTCGTTTTGTGAAGCATATTTGTCTCTGTATAAAATGAGCTGATGTAATATACAGTACTGTACAGATAAACAGTTGTCAAATTTTAGGACAAAAAAAACACACTCTAGGTGTGTTTTTCTTAAAAAGCCTTTTTAGTTCAATTGGCTAAGCTCTTCTATCCTTGAGAGTGTTTGCCTTATATAACACTTCTTAAAAGCAGGTGCCGCACCGGTAGCTGGCGATATATGTAAATACTGCCATCTACAGTTATTTTCTCGGTAGGTAATAAAGTTACGCTGTGAACGTTTAAACATATCTAACGCAGAGTTTCGTCCAGTTGCAAGAGCAAACTCTTCTAATACAAACACTTGGTTATTAATCCAAGTTTGCAACTCTCGGTCTGTAGCACTTTTTACTATGTCGAGACATTGCGATAACTCGACATTGTTTTTGCTTTGCTGTTCACATGACTCTATCGACTTCTTTTGCGCACTATATGCGGGAAAAGAGCAGAATAGGCTTGCAGATAAAACAAGGATCAAAGATTTCATCATTAAGCTGGCAACACCTTTTTGTATGGCTTGACTATGACATTGTCATAAACACCTGCTTCAATGTATGGATCAGCATCAGCCCACTGTTTAGCGTCAGTTAATGATTCGAATTTGGCAATCACTACTGAGCCAGTAAAACCAGCTTCCCCAGGGTTTTCACTATCAATTGCAGGGCAGGGTCCTGCTACAAGTAATCGACCTTCGTTTTGAAGTTGAGATAATCTTGCTAAATGCTTATCTCGAACACTTAGTCTTTTTGCCAAGCTATCGGCAACGTCTTCACTGAAAATTACATAATACATTGGTGTTACTTCGCGTTATCTTCTTTAGTTTCTTCTTCTGGCAGGTATTTATGTATTGCTATAACCGAAGAAATAGCAAAAACGAACGTTAAGCCCATTAGGCCAAATACCTTAAAGTTTACCCAAGTTTCTTGAGAAAAATTGTAAGCCACATATAAGTTGAGTAAAGCACATACGGTGAAAAAAGCCGCCCATGCTAGGTTTAATTTTGCCCATACTTTTTCTGGAAGACTTAATGCTTCACCCATAAGTTGCTTGATAAGGTTCTTCTTAAAAATTGAATTACTTACCACTAATGCTACAGCGAAAATGCCATTAATTATGGTTACCTTCCATTTCAAGAAAAGGTCATTTTGAAAAAAGATCGTTAAGCCACCAAAGACGACAATAAGCGCAAAGAACACCCAAAGCCTATTTGGTACAGGTTGTTTTTTTATAAAGTAATAACCTATTTGAATAGCAGAAGTCACTATGAGTGAAGCGGTTGCCCAGTAAATTCCCGCCAGTTTCCAAACAATGAAAAAAATAATTAGCGGTAAATATTCGAGAAGTGCGTGCATAAATTTTGATGTTACTAAGTCGTTATTAGATTCTATCTAACAGGTTACCGATCCTTCAACTTAAATGGAAGAAAAAAGGATCGGTAATATTAGGGAGTGTTGATCTTTAACTTAGTCTTTTTGATATCCGAAAGGGTCGTCTATCGAATGGCTTGGCTCAGTAAACCATTTGGGACCGTTCGCCGTCATATAAAAGTGATCTTCTAATCTAATGCCAAATTCGCCCGGCAGAACTAACATTGGTTCATTTGAGAAGCACATTCCTTCGGCAAGTGGAGTTCTATCACTTCTGACCAAGTAAGGCCATTCATGAATATCTAGACCAATGCCGTGTCCTGTTCGATGAGGGCAACCCGGCGTTTCGTAGTCTGGTCCCATGCCACATTCTGCAAGGTAATTTCTTGCTGCAACGTCTACATCGCCACACGGCTGACCTAGTTTAGCTGCTTCAAATGCTGCAAGTTGTGCATTCTTTTCTACTTGCCACATTTCTCGTTGACGTTGGTTAGCATCACCGAATACGTAGGTACGAGTTATATCAGAATTATACCCTTCGACTTGGCATCCTGTATCAATTAATACCACATCGTTTTCTTCGAGTGCTTTAGGTGTTTTCACACCATGAGGATATGACGAATCTTCACCAAACAAGACAATGCAGAAATAGGAACCTTTTGGTGCACCAACGCGTCGATGAGCTTCATCGATAAATGCTTCTACCTCTTTCGTCGTGATTCCTTCACGTAATATACGAGCAACAGCTTTATGAACTTCAATCGTCATATTTTTTGCTGTTTGCATAAGTGCAAGTTCGTGCTCAGATTTTTGACCTCTACAACCAGCCGTAACAGGTTTTGCGTCAACAATATTTAAATCTGAAGAAAGCTGCTTAATGCCATTAACAATGAAAAATGATGTGGATTCATCAAAAGCTAATGTTCCGTTAACGATGCCATTTGCTGACAAACGTTCGACTGCAAGTTGATAAGGGCTCTCATGCTCGTGCCAACCAAAAATTTCACCCTCAACAGCCATATATTGGCGTAAGGTGTCTATTTCGAAGTTCGGCGAAAGGTACTCTAAATTACCGTCTTGAGTGAGCAGGGCACCCACTAATCTTTCGCTAGGGTACCAACGAGTTCCGGTGAAATAATAAAGGTTAGTTCCTGCATTTAAATAAATTGCATCAATGTTATTTTCACGCATTAACGTTTTAGCTTTCTCAATACGTTGTTGATACTCTGCTAAAGTGATAGGTTTGGCATCAATTGCCATATTACTTAATTTTACTAATTCAACTTCTGCTGTTGAACCGCCTACTCCAATAGTCATAGCTACCCTTAAAATATGAAAAATTCGCTGGCATTATCACATGGAATATCTTTTGAAGAAACAAGATATACAATATAAATTAATGCTAAAGGTTATAACTTTTGTTGGGCTAGGGCGTAAAGTTCAGGATCTTGCTCTTTGTACACTTCTACCCTTGCTTGCGCCTGTGGTAAACCTGTACTAGCGGCTTTGATTAAATAGGCTAACCCTTCTACAGGATCTTCTTCTACACCTTCCGCTAAAAAGTAAGCGCGAGCTAAGGCTCCTAGCGCACTTGCATGCTGAAGGTTCGCCGCTGTCATAAAACAGTCGATGGCGTGCGTGTAATCTTTATCTGTGCGGGCAACAAGGCCATTTTGGTAATATTCTTCAGCGTCTTGATTTGGATTATCCTTGTTGATTGCTTCTTCATTGTGAACAGAAGAGTTTGTCGAATTTTGTTGACTGTTATCTAATTCGGCTTCTCCTTCTGTGTTTAACATAGGATCATTTAACACGACATTTTTGATATTCGAATTTTGCGGCTGTTCTTTTATCATATAAGCCATAACTGTGTCATAACGCGAATTCAATTGTTCTATGGTTTGCTGATGAGATGCGAGTTGTTGCTTATAAAATTGAATATCTTGACTGAGTTGCTCTATGTGGCGTTGCTGACTTTGTAACTGCTCTTGGTGAGTTTCTTTAAGACTGTCAATGTGCTCTTGATGAGCTTTATCAATTTTTTCCTGTTGGATAAAGGTTTGAGCTTCAAATTTGCTAAGTACTGACTGCACACTAGATTCATAGTTCGACTTCATTTTTTCAAACCATCGAAATATTTGACTCGGTACTTTTGTATTATTGTTACTCATTGTATAACGCGTTATTTCCATTCGATACGATAAACATTAAATTGACTCACCTATGAAATCAACAAAATAACAAACAATTATTGCGGTTTATCGTTAAAGCATTACCGTCGATCATTTATTGCTCACTTTTGTTATCACAGTGTTAAAGAACTAACTTTTCCCTATTTTTTATTACTTTAGACTTGCGAAAAGGCTATTTTGATATATCTTCAACTTTAACGATGATTAACACACTAATGGAATTAGGCGATGTTTGAATTACCTGTCGAACTCACTATTGTTCAGGTAGACGAGTGTAAAGAAGCTTTCCTTGAATATGTCGAGCAACACGATGAAGTTGCGATAAATGACAGCGAATTGATTAGAATTGATACAATTGGCGTGCAGTTACTGCTTTCAATGTTGACATATGCCATTTCTCAACATAAAACCATTTCCTGGCAAATTAATTCGCCAACCATAATAGATAGTATAAGAAGTTTAGGAATAGATGAACCATTGTTTAATCAGCGAATAGCTGACTAAGCAAAAGCTATTTCGGCTTAATAAAAATAGGACGGAAAATATGACCAAAATTTTGGTTGTTGATGATTCGAATTCAATTCGTGACATGGTGAGCTTTACCTTAAAAAGTGCCGGATACCAGACGGTAGAGGCTGCTGATGGTGTATTAGGCTTAAATGCTGCTAAGTCTGGCTCTTTCGATTTAGTAATAACTGATGTAAACATGCCAAATATGGATGGCATCACCTTATGTCAGGAACTCCGAAAGTTACCCGCTTTTAAATTCACACCAATTTTGATGCTAACCACAGAAAGTTCAGGAGACATGAAAATGAAAGGGAAGGCAGCAGGCGCAACAGGCTGGTTAGTAAAACCTTTCAACCCAGAAAAACTACTTGCAACCATTAAGCGCGTCGTAAGGTAACTACTATGAGCGTAGACCTGTCTCAATTTATTCCAAGCTTTTTAGAAGAGAGCTTTGAAGGGTTGGCTCTAATGGAGTCTAGTTTGCTCGAGCTAGAGCAAGGCGATAGCGAAACTATAAATTCTATATTTAGAGCTGCGCACTCGATAAAGGGAGGGGCAGGTACCTTCGGTTTTGAACAAATTACAGAGTTTACACATCTCGTTGAAACTTTATTAGATGAAGTTAGAGATGGTCGTCGCACTATTGAAAAAGACGATGTTGAGTTGTTATTAAACTCAGTAGATTGTACTCGAATGATGCTAGAAGCTGTACGTGATGAAACAAGCTACGACACTGCGAAAGTAGAAGAAGTAGCGAAGCTTCTTACTGTTGCTCTAAACCAACCAACTGGCGATGAAGTCATAGAGTCAAAAGCTCCGGAGATTGAATCTGCGCAAAAGGCGACATGGAGCATTAGTTTTATTCCTGAACATCACTTAGTACAAACAGGCAATGACCCATTATTGCTATTCAACGCTTTGCGAGACTTTGGCGAGTTAGAAGTTAAAGCCGATTGTAGTCAGTTACCTTCTTTGACAGATAAAGACCCGGAAGAACTTTATCTAAGCTGGCAATTAACATTAGTTTCTGATTCTGCTACGGAAGAGGATATTCGAGAAGTTTTTGAATGGGTAGAAGATGAATGTCAATTAGACGTTTCGCAAGAAGAAGCTGAGCAAGTAGTTGTTGATCCAACTGAAACTATTAACAGCAATATCGGTGGTGAACAACAAGATACTATTGAAAACGCTTCTGTTGACTTAGTTGAAAGTGAAGTAGTAGGAGAGAGTGAGCCTCTAACTGATGCTAATAACGCAAATGGAACTGCACAAGTTGCCTCTTCTATACCAACAAATTATGGTGGAAATGGAGAAGGCACGAACGCCAAAGCGACAGAAAAAGTAACGAGTACACCTAAAGCCAAAACAGATTCTGGTTCTATCAGAGTTGGCGTTGACAAAGTAGACAATTTGATCAATTTAGTAGGCGAGCTCGTTATAACGCAATCTATGTTATCGGAATTGGGTAACGACTTTGATATCTCTAAAGTTGAGAGATTAACCAACGGGCTTGAGCAACTTCTGCAAAATACTAAAGAATTGCAAGAAAGTGTTATGCGTATTCGCATGCTACCAATTAGCTTTTCTTTTAATCGATTTCCACGACTTATTCATGATCTTTCTAGAAAAACAGGTAAGGAAATCGAGCTTATCATCAAGGGTGAGCAGACCGAGTTAGATAAAACTGTCATGGAACAAATCGGTGACCCACTTGTTCATCTAGTGAGAAATGCGGTGGATCACGGTATAGAGCCTGCTGACGTCAGAATAGCAAATGGTAAACCTGAAAAAGGCACTATTACGTTAGATGCATACCACCAAGGCGGTAGTATTGTTATCGAAATTTCTGATGATGGCGGTGGCATTAATCGTGATGCTGTTATGGCAAAGGCTATCGAGAAAGGCGTTGTTGACGCTAACGCCGTTCTGACAGACCAACAAGTGTATGAACTTATTTTTGAACCCGGCTTTTCAACCGCAAAAGAGATTAGTGATATTTCGGGGCGTGGTGTTGGGATGGATGTTGTTAGAAAGAACATTCAAGCTTTAGGTGGTCGTATTCAGATCGAATCGGAGCTAGGAAAAGGATCGAAGTTTAAGGTTAACTTACCACTTACGCTCGCTATCGTTGATGGTCAACTAGTTAGGGTGGGGAGTGAAACATATATTATTCCACTGATTACAATTGTCGAATCGCTGCAAGCAAAAGAAGAGCTGATTAATCGTGTTTCTGGCAATATGGTTTTATATCGCTTGCGAGAAGACAACGTTCCTGTTTTACCTATTTATCAATTGTTTAATTTGCCGGCCGATTCGAAAGACATTGAAAATGCACTCTTAGTGGTAGTTGAAGCCGACGGTCAAAAAGTGGGGTTGATGGTAGATGATTTGCTTGCTCAACAACAAGTGGTTATCAAAAGTTTGCGAGACAATTACCAACAAGTAGAAGGTATTTCAGGTGCGACAATTTTAGGAGATGGTTCCGTAGCAATGATTTTAGATGTCCCCGGTTTAATTTCTTTAGCTATGCAGAGTAATTCAGGCAACAGTGCTCGAGAAGTAGAGTCAATACTTGAAAGGGAGCCATGCTAATGGATATTCAGAGTTTAGCTGGACAAATCCCTGTTGAGGGAGAGTACTCTTTAGAAGGGATAGACTTTATCACCAGCGGTGAACAATATCTTACGTTTAAATTGGCCGAAGAGCAGTACGGTATTGATATATTGTGTGTTGAAGAAATACGAAGTTGGGAAAAGCCCACAGTTATTCCGAACGCCCCTAAACACGTTTGCGGTGTTATAAATATGCGCGGTGTTATTGTCCCTATTGTAGACTTGCGCATTAAGTTCAATATTGGGGAAGCACTGTACAGTGATACCACCGTAGTCATTGTATTGAACCTTGAAAATGAAGGTGTTTCTAAAACAATAGGCTTTGTTGTAGACGCGGTATCAGATGTTTTAAACGCTGAAGAGTCTGATATTAAGGACGCCCCGGCTTTCGGTGGCTTGGTACCACAAAAGTTTATTTCTGGGCTCGTTAATGTCGGAGATAACTTAGTGACTTTATTAGATAATGCTGCCATGCAGCACCTTGAACCTCATACTAACCAAACTAAGTTAAGGTAACTGAAATGGAACAAGAGTTTTTAACCTTTTTTCTAAATAACGAGGAGTATGGTGTCGACATACTGTGCGTTCAAGAAATTAGAGTTTGGTCCAAAGTGACAGAGTTACCGAATAAACCCGATTACATAAAAGGTGTTATTAACTTACGTGGCGTAATTATTCCTATCGTCGATTTACGTCAACGTTTTGGTATGGACGCTCTAGACTACAACGAGCAAACGGTAACTATAATTTTAAGAAGTCATCAAAGTACAAATTCTCAAGCCGTCGGAATTATCGTAGATGCGGTATCAGAGGTGTATAAATTTTCACCCGAATCAATTCGAAAAGCGCCTGATTTTGGTAGTAACATCGATTCTTGTTTTATCAAAGGGCTTACGTCTGTGGACGATAAATTAGTGATTCTTCTCGACACGATAGCTTTGTTAGCGCAAGAAGAGCTGTATCAAATTAATGATGACATGTCACTCACTGGGAGGCTTGACAGAGAACAACTCTGCCCAGAAACGGAGGTCTGATAATGACACCAAAACAAATTAGTTTAGTTCAAGAATCATGGCAAGATGTTGTACCTATCGCCAAAGAGGCTGCCGAATTATTCTATCAAAATTTATTTGAATTAGACCCTAGTTTACGGCCACTCTTTAAAGACGATTTAACTGAACAACAGGACAAGCTTGTTGCTATGCTTGACACTGCTGTTAAATCACTAAGTGACATTGAAAAGTTAACACCCGCATTAGAAAAATTAGGGCAACGACATCTCCAGTATGGCGTTAAACCTGAACACTACTTAACAGTAGGAAAAGCATTAATACAAACCCTGAAAACAGGGTTAGGTGAAAAATTTACTGTTTCTTACGTAAGGGCGTGGAATGCAGTATATAAACAACTCACTAAAATCATGGTAGATGCTGCAGAAGTGTTGTCGCAGCCAGCAACACGAGAAGGGCAGAATATGAGCGATTCGAATTCAGACCAAAGTCAGTTTATACAAGCAGCGCTTGAGCAATCAGGCACGGCTTTTATGATGATTAATCGAGACTTTATTGTCACCTATGTAAATGCGGCGACGATGAAGTTACTAAAAGAGCATGAAGCTGTTTTTCGTATGAAATGGCCTGAATTTAGTGCAGACAAAGATAACATTCTAGGCACCTGCATTGATGTATTTCACGTAAATCCTGCGCATCAAAGAACAATGTTAGATGATCCTAACAACTTACCTTATGTTACTGACATTGAAATAGAACATTTAACCATTGAGCTTAATGTAACTGCCATCATAGATGAAGATGGAAATTACATCGGTAACTCACTAGAGTGGAGTGACGTAACAGAAGCTCGAGCAGCAGCGAATAAAGCTGTCCAACTTCAAGGAGCGATTGATCAATCAGGTACCCCTAATATGCTGATTGATAGAGACTTTAATATTACTTATGCCAATAAAGCGACATTTGAGCTGTTAAAGAAGCATGAACAAACATTTCAACTGAAATGGCCTGGTTTTTCAGCTAATGAAGATAAAATTATTGGCACAAACATCGATGGTTTTCATAAAAATCCTGAACATCAGCGAAAGCTATTAGCAGATCCTAACAACTTACCTTACCAAGCTGATATCCACATTGAACATTTGACCTTTGAACTCAACGTAACTGCGGTTTTAGATGCTGCTGGTAGTTACATAGGCAACTCATTAGAGTGGAGCGATGTAACTGATGTGCGCGCCGCAGCAAATAAATCTGCACAGTTACAAGGAGCTGTGGATCAATCAGTAACGCCAAGTATGCTAATTGATCGAGACTTTAATATTACTTATGCAAATAAAGCGACATTTGAGTTGTTAAAGCTTCATGAACGTACATTTCAAAATAAGTGGCCGGGTTTTTCAGCAGATGAAGATAAGATAATAGGTACTAATATCGATGGTTTTCATCAAAACCCTGCGCACCAAAGAAAGCTGTTAGCCGATCCTAATAATTTACCGTATAAAACAGATATACACATTGAGCATTTGACCTTTGAACTCAATGTTACCGCAGTGCTAGATGCGGCAGGTAATTATATTGGTAATTCACTAGAATGGCAGGATGTAACAGAAGTTAGAGCTAAATCCGTTGAAGTTGGTCGCTTAATGTCAGCAGTTGAAGGCATGTCGACGAATCTAATGATGGCTGATTTGCATGGCAATATTGTGTATGCAAACCCGTCAGTTAAGACCATGCTAAAACGACGTGAAGCACAACTACAAACTGTATTAACTGCGTTTAGTGTCGATACCATGATCGGGACTAACTTCGATGCATTTCATAAAAACCCTTCTCATCAACAAAATTTACTTGGTAATCCTGAAAACATGCCATATAGAACTGAAATTTCAGTTGTTGGCTTGACCTTTGAATTAATTGCTATTGCGTTGAGAGATGAAAGCGGCAATCACGTAGGCACTGCTGTGCAGTGGTTAGATTTAACCGAAGAAAAAGACGCTCAAGGCCAAGTTGAAGGATTAATTAACGATGCTATTTCTGGCCAACTGGATAGCCGTATTAATACGTCTGAATACCATGGGTTCATGAAAGACCTAGGCCAAGGTATTAATAATTTAATGGATGCTGTCGTAGCGCCTATTACAGAGGCTATTAATGTTGCTCAGTCGCTTTCTGAAGGTAAGCTAACAGAAACTATGGATGGCAATTACGCTGGCGAATTTTTAGCACTAGCGCAAGCGATGAATGGCTCTATAAATAACCTTAGTAACATGGTTGATGAAATTAGAACAGCTTCAACAAATGTCTTTGATTCGTCTCGAGAATTAGCTGAAGGAAATAATGAGCTAAGCCATAGAACCGAATCACAAGCCTCTAGTCTTGAAGAAACGGCGTCTGCAATGGAAGAGCTAACAAGCACGGTTCAGCAGAATGCCGAAAATGCTACTGAAGCGAGTAAATTATCTAACTCGGTGATGGAAAAAGCGACCAACGGTGGAGATGTTGTTAAAAATGCCATCGATGCGATGAGCGATATTAACAAGTCGAGTAAGAAAATTGCCGATATTATTAGTGTAATAGACGAAATAGCCTTCCAAACCAACTTACTTGCCTTGAATGCTGCGGTTGAAGCCGCGCGAGCCGGCGAGCAAGGTAGAGGCTTTGCAGTTGTTGCAGCTGAAGTACGCAATTTAGCGCAGCGCTCTGCTGGCGCTGCTAAAGAAATTAAGAGCCTAATCAACGATAGTGTGGAAGCCGTTGGTCAGGGTACTAAATTGGTTGACGAAACGGGTCAAACGTTTACTGAACTGGTTACTTCAATTGAGGAAGTTGGCAAGATGATCAGTGACATTGACAGCGCAGGTAAAGAGCAGTCAGCTGGCATAGGCGAAGTTAGCGCAGCAGTGAGTCAAATGGACGAAATGACCCAGCAAAACGCGGCATTAGTGGAAGAAGCGGCTGCATCGAGCAAGTCAATGGAAGATCAAGCTCAAGCCTTATTGGAGCAAGTAGCATTTTTCGATAATGGTGAAGCAACCCCTTCATCTAGTATGGGACAGTCAAACAGACGGTCTTCTGCACAACGGGCGACTATACCTAAACCTAAAACGAGAGAAAGAGTAAAAACGCTGTCTGATCAAGAGTGGGAAGAGTTTTAAACGACAATGAATGCCGTTAGGGATCCCGCTTTTGAATTAAGCGATAAAGAGTTTAAGTATATTTGCCAGCTCGTTTATGACTTTGCTGGCATTGTACTTAATCATAGTAAACGCGAAATGGTGTACAGGCGCCTAACTCGAATCGTTAGAGAAAGAAAACTAAACTCATTTCGTGAATATTATCAGATATTAAAGGCGGATCCGGAAAAAGAACGGGTTTATTTTGTTAATGCGATAACGACAAACTTAACCAGCTTTTTTCGTGAGAATCATCATTTTGATTATTTACGAAACGAGTATTTACCTTATTTAATTTCAAATAATAATAGCTCTAAACGAATCCGAGTATGGTCTAGCGCCAGCTCGACAGGTGAAGAACCTTATAGTATCGCGATGGTTTTAGAAGATGTTCTTGGCCAATATCGACGGTCGTGGGACATAAAGCTTTTGGCAACAGATATTGATTCAAATGTATTAAGCCATGCAGTTTCGGGCATTTATGATGAAAAGCGTATTGAGGGCCTAACACCTGAATATGCTTCTCGTTTTTTAACCAAGGGTAAAGGTGCGAATGCTAGCAAGGTAAAAGTTAACGATAGGGTTAAGAGTTTAATTACGTTTAAGCAACTTAACTTATTACATGATTGGCCGATGAATGGTCCGTTTGACATTATATTTTGCCGAAATGTCATTATCTATTTTGACAAAGAAACGCAAAACGATTTGTTTGATCGCTTTTACGATATTTTAGCCCCAGGCGGATTATTGTTATTAGGGCACAGCGAGAGTTTGGGACAATACCAAAAATATTTTGAGAATATTGGCCGAACTATTTTTAGAAAACCTGCTTAAGGTTGAATTCAGACGCGTGAATGTAGAGAAATGATAAGAAAGCACAGTGAAGTGGACCAGTGCATTGAAAATTGCTTACCTGAGTTCTCACATGTAAACCATTACTGGGATAAATATCGCAGTAAAGTTGTCGCAAAAATACTACCGGGCGAGTTTTATATGACTAGTGAAGACGTCATCATTGCAACGACTTTAGGCTCATGTATTTCGGCGTGTATTTGGGATGAACGTGTAGGTATTGGTGGCATGAACCATTTCATGTTGCCTTTAACTGACAAAGAAGCCCATGAAGTAGATTGGGGACAAAGAGGGTTAGCATCTGATGCTACCCGATACGGCAACTTTGCCATGGAACATTTAATTAATATGATTTTGAAACATGGAGGACGTCGCGTTAACTTGCGAGCAAAAGTCTTTGGTGGCGGAAAAGTATTAAAGAAAATGTCAGATGTAGGGCAGCGAAACACCGAGTTTGTTTTAGATTATCTAGAGAAAGAAAATATTGAGTTATTAGGCGCAGATTTAGGGGAAATTTACCCTAGAAAAGTATTGTTTGAACCAAGTTCAGGCAGAGCTTTTGTTAAAAAACTTGATAATTTACATAATGATACAATTGCTAGGCGTGAATCTGATTACCGCTCTAGCATTGACAAAGAGCCAGTGGATGGCGATATCGAATTATTTTAGGATGTTTTTTCATGAATAAAACAAAAGTCCTTATCGTTGATGATTCAGCAACAATAAGAACCATAGTTAGAGAAATTATTAATCTTGACCCACAACTGACGGTTGTAGGTGAGGCTAAAGATCCGTTTGAAGCGAGAGAAAAGATCAAAACGCTTCAACCTGATATTATTACCCTTGATGTTGAAATGCCCAAAATGGATGGCATTACCTTTTTGAGCAATCTCATGAGGTTAAGGCCAATGCCGGTGATTATGCTTTCAACATTAACCACACAAGGTGCAGATATAACGCTGCAAGCGTTAGAAATTGGTGCAATTGACTTTATTGCCAAACCTAGCTTTGAAGAGCTGATCAAATCTAAAGATAGCTTTAAAGATGCCTTACTGGCCAAATTAAAAGCTGCTGTTGGTATTGACCAGCGTAATTTAGCATTAGACAAGGCGCGCAGTATAAAGTCTGAAGAAAGCAACGATTTTCCAGGATCAAAAAGGCTGAATCACATCGTGGCCATTGGTGCTTCTACTGGCGGCACTGAAGCAATTAAAAGCTTGTTGGTGAATATGCCTGAAAATTGCCCTCCGATTGTCATAACGCAACACATCCCAAAAGCCTTTAGCGGACGATTTGCTAGCCGTTTAAATGAGCATTGTTCGATTACCGTTGAAGAAGCACAACATGGCCAAAAGATAAAAGCCGGTCACGCATATGTTGCACCAGGCGACTTACATTTAACTATTTCCGCAAAAGGCAGTTCACTTTTTTGTCATTTAAATGATAGAGAGCCAGTTAATCGTCACAAACCGTCAGTAGATGTACTTTATGATTCTTTAATTCCAATTGCAGATAACGTACAAGCGATATTACTTACCGGTATGGGGCAAGATGGTGCGCAAGGAATGTTAGAACTTAAACAAGCGGGCGCTCGAACCATTATTCAAAGTAAACAAAGCAGTTTGATTTGGGGCATGCCAGGAAGTGCACATGCATTGAATGCCCATACAGATGAGCTTCATTTAGATCAAATAAGAAATAGTATGCTTGAATTTGCGACGCTTAATAAACTTCAAATGCAAAAGGCATTAGCACATGAATAAAATCACACAGGTCGCTGCAGGTGCCGGCTTAGCGGTTATTGTTTCGAGTATTCTTGTTTGGTTAGACAATTCGCCGTGGTTGATATCGCTTATTAACATTTTGGTACTATTTGCAGTCGCTTATTTGCTTAAGCTTTCAAAACCTGGTGAACCAGTAAAAATTCAGCAATCTAACCATACAAACCAACAGGATATTAAAGACTTATTAAGTAGGCTTGAGACAAGTCTAGAACAACAAGCTCATGTGATTGAATCGGAACTAGAGCGCTCTAAGATGATCATGTCAGATGCTATTAGAGGGATCTCGTCAAGTTTTACAGAGCTTCAGCAGCTAATATCTGACCAACAAGAATTGATCAATGCTGTGATTTCTAACCAGCATCATTTAGGTGAAAATGAAGATGTAACGCTCGAAACATTTGTTGAAAGCTCCGACAAAACGCTACAGTCGTTTGTAGATGTTATTGTTTCAACCAGTAAGCAAAGTCTAGAAACCATGGCCTATACCGATGATATGGTTAAACAATTTGAAGGTATTTTTAATTTGATCAGCCAAGTTGAAAGCTTGGCGAGTCAAACTAATCTACTTGCCTTAAATGCCGCGATTGAGGCGGCACGAGCAGGCGACGCGGGTAGGGGCTTTGCTGTAGTTGCCAATGAAGTTCGAGCGTTATCTATTAATTCCACAGAATTAAACAATGATATTCGTAATCAAATAACGAATGCTCAAGAGATTATTGAAAATTTACGTCAATCAGTAGAGCACATGGCTTCAGCTGATATGACTGGCACGTTAGAGGCGAAAGAAAACGTTAGTTTGATGATGGACAACGTGAATCAAATGAACGTACGTAATGCTGAAATTATGAATGCAATTGCTCAGATAACACCAAAAATTAGTGAAAGTGTAGCATTGGGGGTTCGTTCCTTACAGTTTGAAGATCTAGCGAGTCAAAGCCTGACATCAGTCAACTGTAATGTTGAGCATATTAGAGGGTTGTCAGACAAAATTAGACACTTAAGCACTTTAAGCGCTATAGAAAGTGAACATGTCGTTGAGTTAAAACAATACTGTCAAGAACTAGACATGACGTTAGAAGAATCGGATAAAAATAGAAGCGTTACTCAATCTTCCATGGATGAAGGTGACGTTGAATTATTTTAGTTAGTTTTAAGGAGATAAAATGGCCGTAAAAAAATATTTATCAGATGATAACAAAGAAATATCAATTGCTATTGATGATAGGTTTGATTTCTCTGTTCATCAGGAGTTTAGAGACGCTTATAGTGATTGTATAGCTAGCGGTGCACAATTTACGTTAGATTTATCTAAGACCTCTTATATGGATAGCTCGGCGTTAGGTATGATTTTACTCTTAAAGGATCACGTAGAAAAAATATCTGGAACTTTAGTCATTGCCAACCCAAATGAAGCAGTGAACAAAATACTAGAAATTGCTCAATTTCATCGCTTAATGACTATTGAGAGATAGCGAATGAAAGAGGCGTCACTGGCAAATAAAACAAAATTAGCATTGGTTGTTGACGATTCAGCAATGCAGTGCAAGGTATTAAGCGTTCTACTAAAAGAAGAGGGTTACCGCGTTTTTAGTGCTAATGACGGTGCTCGTGGTGTTGCAATGTATATTAAGTATCAACCGGATTTGGTATTAATGGACATTAATATGCCTGTAATGAATGGTTATGAAGCTGCGCGTAAAATTAAAGCATTGTCTAAGAAAAATAGTTTATGTCCGTTAATTTTTATTACGAGCATGGACACAGATCAAGCCTTTATTGAAAGTATAGAAGCAGGCGGTGATGGTATTTTGGTTCGACCATTTTCTCCTGAAGTGTTTAAAGCAAAAATAAAATCAATTCAACGTATTAGTGACTTATACGGAAAGATAAAAGAGCTTCAACAAGAGCAGCAAAAAGACGCCGAGCTAGCAGAACAATTAATGTCTGGTGTTATCGAGTCTAGAAATTTTGCTCTTGATAGGATAGGGATCCTTAAAAAAGCTGCAACTTTATTCAGTGGCGACATTCAATTAACTGCTTTGAGCCCTAATGGTGATGTGAACGTGCTGTTAGGTGACTTCACGGGCCATGGATTAAGATCTTCCATAGGCGCCATTCCTTTGGCTGAAACTTTTCGAACCATGACTAAGAAAGGATTTTCGCTTAACGAGATAATCACACAAATAAATTATCAGTTACACTCTCTACTTCCACCTGATTTATTTTTAGCAGCTGCTTTTGTTACAGTATCGAGCTACGATGACTCCATCTATGCTTTTAATGCAGGCTTACCAGATACTTACGTTTTTAGTGCTGATGGTACCGTAAAGCATAAATTAAGCTCTCAGCATCCACCTCTTGGGGTTCTTCCCGAATTATTGCCAGATTCAGGTTTAACAATGCTTCCCATAGAATCATCTGATCGTGTGGTATTAATCAGTGATGGAATAATCGAAGCGCGAAATGAAGCTGGCGAAATGTATGGATTAGAACGATTTGAAACATCAGCTAAAGTTGGCATTTTACAAAACAATGTCGCTCAAGCTGTGTCGAAAGATATGAACGACTTTTGTCAACGAATGCCACAAGAGGACGACATTTCGCTAATTGACGTTCCATGTAGTGGTTGGCACCAAACGTTTGAGTTACCAGTCGGCGTGAACAAAGAACATCAAACGAAAGATTTGTTACAAGATGAGCCAGCCTGGCAATGGAAGATTAAGCTAACCGGAGCTAAACTAGCTCAAGTAAACCCTATTCCAATGGCCATGAGTCAAATTCAGGAAATTGAAGGTCATGCTGAGCACTGGCAAAGCTTGTTTACTATTTTAACCGAACTTTTCGTTAACGCGCTTGATCATGGTGTGCTGGGGTTAGATTCCTCAATGAAGTCATGTGCAGAAGGGTTTTCACAATATTTTTCAGAACGAGAGAAACAACTGAAAGCCTTAAAGGAAGGGTTTGTAGAAATCAATTTATATTATTATCCGGGCAGTGCAGGTGGCGGAAATGTGATGATTTCAATCGCCGATAGTGGAGAAGGGTTTGATTTTGGCTTATATAATATTAATAAGGCGCTTAATTTAGAAGAAGGTACAAGTAAGCAATTAAGTGGCCGAGGTATTCAATTAGTCAGCCAACTTTGTGATAGTTTGCAATACTTAGCAAATGGTTCAAAAGTCGTTGCTAGTTATGTTTGGAGTTAATATATAAAGCTCTTATTTTTATCAGGTGTCTATGAATATATTAGTGATAGATGATAATAAGTTTATTCGCGATATTGTCGGATCAATGATCCAAGAAAGTGGGCATCATCCAATTGTCGCAGACGGACATAAATTAGCATTACAGTATTTAGATGAAGAGCGTGTCGATTTAGTTTTAATGGACATTGAAATGCCAGGAATGAATGGCTTTGATTTAACCAAAGAGATTAGAAAGAGCCATGTTGAGTGGATACCTATTATATTTTTAAGCTCAAATGATAGCGAAGAGTACTTGTCTAAAGGCATTGATGTTGGTGGTGATGACTATTTAACAAAACCTGTAAAGCAGGTGATTTTGACTGCCAAGATAAGAGCAATGGAACGCATCGCTCATATGAAAGAGCAACTCGATAAAGCGAATCGAAAGCTAGCACGTTTGACCAGTATTGATCCATTGACTCAAGTGCTTAATAGGCGTGGTTTAGATGATATGTTGAGTAAATCTATTAAGTCTAATAACCGTCACAATGGTGAGCTCTCTATTTTGATGGTAGACATAGACTATTTTAAACCATACAACGACAATTACGGCCACCCAGAGGGCGATAAATGTTTAAAACAAATGGCTCTGATAATGAAAAAGAGTTTAAACAGATCGACTGATTTTATTGCTCGTTACGGAGGGGAAGAGTTTGTTATTGCCCTTCCATTTACACCTATTGATGGAGCAAGATTTAAAGCAAAAGAAATTTTAAAATCTGTGGAATTAGCTGCGATTCCACATGAGCATTCTCCTATTCGTCACTACGTAACCGTCAGTATTGGTATTGCGACAACAGCGAGTAACGGTATGTCTTCAAAGCAGATCATAGAAAGTGCAGACCAAGCACTTTATTTAGCAAAAGAAACAGGTAGAAATCAGTATCAAGTTTTTCAACAACAACACGATGGTAAAAGTTGTTAACTTGCGTTTATTGGACTAGCTACACTATAAGGAAGTCAACTTAATGAATAAACCTAAAGTACTTATCATAGATGATGACGAAAGTTATCTAGAGTTATTATCAGAAGCGCTTGAAACAAACTTTACTATTTATGCTGCGAATTCTCTCGCGGCAGCAGAATCTATATCTAACGAAATTGGCTTTGTCGATATCGCTTTAGTTGATGAATACATTGGAGAAGAAACAGGTTCGACGTGGATCAAAGCGAATTCTGACAAAAATACGGTGGCGACATCATTTGTTTTATACTCAGGATTAGCAACAGAAGAAGCTATTTTAAAGGGGCTTGAGTGTGGGGCAGATGACTTTTTAGCCAAGCCTATTTCTCTGTTAGCGTTGAACAATAAACTCGAAAAGCTCATTGCTTATCAAAATCAAATCAGCCAATTCAAAAGTGATATCTCGTCAAAAGAGCGAGTCATTAATATTTCAATGGCACAAGCGTCAAAATATGGTGCTTGTATGCAACTTACGTCGAAACTTAACCAATGTTTTTCTTATGAAAATATTCGAGATGAAGTGTTCTCTTTTTTGTATAGCATGGGATTACACGGCTGTATTGCCTTTTACCCGTTAAATGAAAAGCCTGCCTATTATAGTTCGCGATCAGGTTTGTGTTCACCTGTTGAAAAAGGGGTGATGGAACTTTTAAAAGTAAAACCTAGACTTTATCGATTTGGAAATAGGACTATATTTAACCACCCCTTAGTTTCCTTATTGATTTTAAACTTAGAAGAAGGGGCGATAGATACAGATATTTATATTGACGCACTAGCCTCTGTTATAGAGTGTATTGGCGCGAGAATGGCGTTTATTACATACAAAAACTCGTTAGTAAATGTTCAAGAACAAATTGAGCAAGCTGTTTCAAAAACCAAACGCATGATAGAAATATCTAAACATCACCATCAAGAGGTGATGGATGAGATTGTTAAGAATATAGGCATGAGCTTTCATGTTCTAGATCTAAATATGGAGCAAGAAGAGTATTTAACTAGCTTAGTGCATAATGCGCTGAAGAAACATACTCAAGATGATGTTAACTTTTTTGAAATTACCGGCCTGTTAGATAAAGCGTTGGAAAAAGTGGATGAGCTTCGTGCTATTAATGATATAGAACAGGACATTGAAGCCACAGAGATTGACGATGAGGATGTGCTATTTTGATGCCGTCAGAATGTTTAACGATTGAAAATATACCTTATGCGGTTGCCTTAATTGATAAATTGGGCGTTATTGTGGATGTTAACAAAGAACTCGAATTATTGTCGGGCTTTGAAAAAAAAAGCATTCAGGGTGAGAATATTGAAAATTTGTTTACTCGCCACTTTTCTCAAAAAAGTTTCATACAGCAATATGGTCAGGAAAAACATTTAAAAGTTGAACATTATTTAAGACTTCAGTGTATCAATAGCAATATTAAACCTTGCATCGTTAAACTCACTAAGTTTAACGATTTGTTTTTGGTTTATGTCGACCACATTACTAGCGCACCTCAATTAGAGGATGAGCATCATTCGATTGATTTTGTTACTAACAGGCAAAATTTCGAAGAAGCCTTTTGGCAGTGGGATATTAAATCAGGTGTTATACATTGCTCAGCACAGGCGATGGAAGTACTTGGCTATCCGAGCGAAAGTTTTGTTGGTAAAGCAACGTTTTGGGAAAAGCATGTTGCTCCCCAAGATATGGTGGAAATTTATCGGCAGGTTAAGCTTCACTTCAAAGGTGAATTACCTTTTATAAATGTTAGTTGCCCAGTTTACACTGTTGAAGAAGAAGTACGTTGGGTGTCTGTCATTGGTAAAATATTTGATTATCAAAATGACAAACCTTATCGAATTTTTGGTTCAGTTAAAGACATCTCGGATTCTAAACGACTGATCCAGCAGTATGAAAAACAAAAGCGTTATTTGCACATTGCTGAAAGGCTAGATAACTCAGGCCATTGGCGTGTTGATTTAACCACTAATGAAATGTTTTGGTCAGGCGGCGTTTTTGATATCTACGGCTTATCGAGTGAAAACTATGTGCCTACGGTCGATTCTTCATTTGAATTATTTTTCGAAGAAGAGCGAGAAAAAGCCAGAACTTACTATCAGCAATCTATCGAAACAAAGGAAGGGTTTCGATTCAAAAGTGTTATCCGTCATGCGCTAGGAAAAAAAGTAAAAATAGAATGTTTAGGCGATGTTGAGTTAGATAATAATGGGGATGTCATCGCTGTTTTTGGGGTTATTCGAGATATTACTAAATCTGAAGAAGTCTTCGAAAAGTTAAAACTGCTTGCGCTCGTTAATTACACGATTAAAGTGCCTATCTTCTTTATTGATGATAAAGACAACGTTGTTTATCAAGATATATCTTCACAACAACATGATCAAAAGCGTGTTTTGTTTAATTATATTAACTTTTCTATTAATGATTACCTGAATTACAAGCGTCAAGCAAAAGAGAAGGGCCAAGTAAAACAAAAAAATATCAGTTTTGATAAATATCACTCGGTTTTTGACTTATCGGTGACCTATGAGCGAGATGAAGGAATTTATATTTGGATTGTTGAAAATGTAACGGATAAATTCCGAAAAGAGCAACAGCAAATTATTAGTAATCGATTAGCACTATTAGGAAATACATTTGGTAATGTTTCTCACGACATCAACAACGTTCTTGGCGTAGCACTCGGTGCGACTGAAATGCTAGAAATCAAGGTATCTCAAGGCGAAAGAGATATATCTAGATATGTCGAACGGGTAAAAAACGCGATTGATAAAGGAAAAAGCGTAACAGAGCGCCTGCTTGCCTTTACGCGAAAGCCACCAGTTAAAGTGATCGAGTTTGATCCTATTAGCGAAGTGGAAGAAAACTTATATCTGTTCAAGCAAATGTTACTTAGCACCATAGAGTTTTCTTTTACTAAACTCAATTCAAATTGCCTTATTACTTTCCCGCAAGGCGAGTTTATTAATATCTTGCTTAATATTGTCTTAAATGCTCAAGACGCCATTAAAGAAAGGGAAGTTAATGGAAAAATTCAGATGAGTGCTCAGGTCATTGATGGCAACCGGTTTGAAATAAAAGTAAAAGACAGCGGTATTGGCATTAAAGAAGAAAACTTGTCTAAAATCTTTGATCCTTTTTACAGTAGTAAATCGTTAAACAAAGGGAACGGTATAGGGCTGGCGAATGTGTATAGCACTATGTATAAGCATAATGGTGAAATACAAGTCTCTGGTACGAGTGATCTAGGTGGAGCTGAATTTACGTTAGTTTTTCGCTGTAAGTCATTTAATACCGCTATAGATCAGAATAGCCCGACGATTTCTTCAGCGGGTATAGAAAACCATTCTTATCTCATACTCGATGATGAAATTAGCATAGCCGAATTTGTTTCGTTATACCTAGATAGCGAGGGTGCAACCACCAATCATGTCACGAGTAAAACTGCATTAGAAGGGGTGTTAAAAGGCAGTCAAACCTACGATGTATTTATCACTGACATGATACTGCCAGATATTTCTGGTCGTGAAGCCGTAGCCTTGGTTAAAGAGCGATACCCTAATATAAAAGTATTGTCGATGAGCGGTTATATCGCGGAACAAGAACATGAATGGGAATATCCTGTGCTAAGGAAGCCCTTTAATTCTAAAGAGTTAGTGTCATTCTTGATGAGTAACTAATAAGCGATAGGAGACATCGTGTTCGGAAGAGTACTGGTCGGCATTGCAGGGAACTACTGGCGAAAAGCAATCATTTTTGGCTTGATTGCTTGTTGTATTCTTCCTTTTACTTTGATGTTAACGGGTGTAGATTTTTCATCGTATTCATCTGGGTACGATGTGACATCCAATATTGAGCTCAGTTCAGAGTTCGCTTTACAACGATTTGATGGGGCGTTCCATCACTTAATTTTGGAGTGGAGCGCTATTGTTGTTGCAGCTATCGCAGCTTTATTGGCGTTTGTCCATTACCGGCTCCACAGCGATATTGCAGTGCCTGTGATAGGCTTAGCGTTGCTTTCAGCTGCATTGTTTGATGCTTATCATATTCTTGCTGCTTCTCAACTCATCACCTCTTCAGCACCCAATCAAGACTTTATTCCTTTTACTTGGGCTTTATCTAGATTTTCTAATAGTATTCTCATGTTACTAGCGGCAGCTATAAGTTTATGGTTAAGCTCTAGGCGACATTTGTATACAAACAAAAAGAAAAGCCTAAGGCTATTACTGTTTATCGGCATAAGCTTTTTGCTGTTTTTTGTGTTTGTGGTTGCAAGTGTTTCTAACAGTGTTTCCTTACCTAAAACAACTTTTCCCTTATCTATAATTACGAGACCCTATGACGTTTTACCGCTAGCCATTTTCTTATGTAGTTCGGTGATTTATTGGCTATGGTTTAGCCAATACAAGTCGATATTAAGGTTTGCAATTTTAGCGAGCATGTTGCCGGAAATCGCTGCTCAACTTCACATGGCATTTGGCTCGACTCAACTGTTTGACTCACATTTTAATATTGCACATTTTTTAAAAGTCATTGCCTACAGTACGATTTTGTTTGGTCTAGCAATTGATATTGCAAATAACAGAGCGCCTTTTGTTGAAAAGGTGCAAAAAAATAGTGAGAAAAATGAGGTTGAAGATCATAGAGCAAGCGGGCAAGCAAAAATAGCGTTGGGTGATGTACGACGACCACTTGTTGTCACCATTCCTTTTGCAGGCTTTATTTTTGCGCTTATTGTTTCTTTATCAATCGGATTATTATTCTATTTAGAAAGTCATAATTTGGTAGAGCGTCAAGAGCAAAGTAAAGTGGTTATGGAATCTGATGTTGTAAAGCCACTTATCCAGCAAATATTTGTTGAGGCAAATTACGATATATCCTTGATGGCTAATGTCGTTGAAAACTCAGGTTCAATATCAAATTACGTAAATGACGGAGCCCAAACTCGTTTATCTAGATCTAAACTGGAGCAGTCGTTTAGCACATTACTTAACTCAAGAAGTTATTATTCTCGAATTAGTTATTTAACGGTAGCAAACAGGCAAGCAAAAGTATCGCTTAGTGTCAGGAAAAAACAAGGGATCGCAGAGGTAATACCGTCAAGGCTACTTGAACAAGAAGTTAAATTAGTTGCTTTAGCGCCTATGATGTCTGTATCGAATGATCAAGTGTTTTTTTCTGATGTGGAAGTATCCTCTGAAACAGGAACTTTACCGCAGGCAAAATTTTACGCGGCTAAACGAATTATTAATTCGGGTTCAGAAAATAACGTGTTTGTTGCGATTGAAATCGACTTATCTATATATTTACAAGAGCTTAAACAAAGTGTTTTAGCGAACATTTCTTTTTATCTTGCCGATGAACAAGGAATGTTTATCTATGCCCCTCATGCTGATGTTCAAGACAAAAACTATGACCTAATTTCTGTTTTTCCAAAACTTGATTCAACAATAGCAAATGGTGGAGTTTCGTTGAACATGCTAGATGTGACTATTCCACATAGTAATTCCAGTATAGCGTATTACCAGCAAGTGCCTTTAGACAAGTTTGGAAATAAGGCTGCGTTACATCTTGTTGTTGAAAATCACAGTCAAGAATACATTCAAGCCGCGCAAAATATGCGTAACAGAACAATAATTACTAGCCTAACGGTAGCCATTATTAGTCTTTTGTTTTCTATATTGATTGCTAGAAAGCTAACGTCTTCTTTAGCCGCGTTAACAAAGAGTGTTTTTGATTATGAAGAACATCAAGTTGTTAAGAATTTACCGACTAAATATAAAGATGAGATTGGGTTTCTTGCGAGAAGCTTTCATAACTTACTGATATCGTTAGAAACCAAATCACAGCTACAAATTGACGCTACCCAAAAGGCTCAGAGTGCTTCTATGCAGCTTGAAGCAATTGTTGATTCCATTGTAGACGCAGTTATCTCAATAGATAAAGAAGGGCGTATTCTTGCTTTTAACCGTGCGGCGACAGAAATGTTTGGTTATGAAGAAGAAGAAGTTTTAGGTAAAAACATCACATTATTGATGCCGGATGAATTTGCTGAAAGGCACGAAAAGAAGCTGGCTAGTTATGACTATTTACTGCAGAAAAACATTGTCGGTAGAGAGCTACCTGCTGTCAGAAAAGATGGTGAAGTGTTCCCTATGCAACTAAGCGTAAGCGAGGTCAAAACGGAGGCGGGCAGCATATTTACTGGACTAATTAGAGACTTTACGGAAACGAAATTAATTGAGGCTGAGCGTCGACGAATATTAAATGAAGCTAATAGTGCTGCCTGGCGTCTTAATTTTGCTTTGTCTGCACCGAAAATTGGCGTTTGGGATTTAAATTTAAAATCAGGACATTTGCAGTGGGATGAGCGAATGTATCGAATATTTGATACAGGCCCAGAATTAAATAAATCCACTGAAGAGCTTTGGCGCTCTATCGTTCATCCAGATGATATTACTGATGTCGAACAACGATTAAACTCCCTGATTGATAAAGGCAAAGAAGCTCAATACCAACATAGAATTGTGCTTAAAGAGGGCCAGATTGCTTATGTGGAAGTGCACGCACAAATCATGTTTGATGACATGGGCAATAAAGAGCGTGTTGTCGGGACATACCGCGATATTACTGAGCAAATAGCCAACCAAAACTTAAAAGAAGAAGCGCTAGATATTGCCAAAAACTCATTGCAACTGAAGTCAGAGTTTTTAGCAAGCATGAGTCATGAGATAAGAACGCCAATGAATGGTGTTATTGGTATGCTTGGGTTGCTTAGTCAAAGTAAATTAACTAAGCAACAAAAGCACCATTTACTGCTAGCAAATTCTAGTGCTCAGTCATTGCTAACCTTAATAAATGATATTCTAGATTTTTCTAAGATCGAAGCTGGTAAACTAGAGTTAGAAATCGTTGATTTTAACCTTCATCAATTATTTGGTGAATTTGCAGAGTCAATGGCGATTAAAGCACAAGAAAAGTCTGTTGAACTGATCTTAGATTTAACGCTAGTTGAAGATATTATGGTTCGCGGGGACCCTAGCCGTTTAAGGCAAGTATTAACTAATCTTGTAGGCAATGCGATTAAATTTACCGAACAAGGTGAAGTTGTTATTAGCGCTGAATTGGTTAAGCAGAAGCAAGGTTTTTGTCTAACCTGCCATGTTATCGATACAGGGATAGGGATCCCTGAAGAAAAGCAGCAACATTTGTTCGACTCTTTCACCCAGGTGGATGCCTCTACAACACGAAAATACGGCGGAACAGGCTTAGGGCTGGCGATCGTACAGCAATTATGTCACTTGATGTTAGGAAATATCTCAGTAAAAAGTGAAGTAAATAAAGGAAGCACTTTTACTTTTGATATTGTTTTAGAGGGAAGTGATGTTGAACCTTTCAACCGTCCTGAGACAAACTTAAAGCACCTTAGCATTCTGTTGATCGATGAAAACGAAACAAATTTACGTGTATTGCAAAAGCAGTTGCAAGGTTGGGGGGCTAGCGTTACTACATCGACATGTGCAAAGCAAGCTACGCATGTTATTGAAAGTCACCGAAGTCACTTTTTTGATATTGCGATTATCGATTATACTTCTTACACCAAAGGAGATGAACCATTAAGTAACGCGATAAAGCAAGGCAATAAATCACGGATGACGAAAGTTATTTTGATGACTCCATTAGACCAGCAAAACGAGCCAAGCTACTTTTATAAGCTTGGTGCTGAAACCTATTTTCCTAAACCGGCTACAACTGCAGATCTTTATCAGTCCATTTCTATTGTACGTAATATGGAAGAAATTCAGTTGGATAATGGGGAAGTGGGACAGTATAAACAAGAAGAAGTCCCGATGCCGAGACAAGCTCGTATTATGATTGTTGAAGATAATCGAATTAATCAAGTGGTATTACAAGGCATACTGAATAATATTGGTTTAACAGCAGATGTTGCTGGTAATGGGTTAGAAGCCTTGGCTTTGCTGAAAGAGTGTCCTGAAGATTATCCGTATGAACTGTTAATTATGGATTGCCAGATGCCTGAATTAGACGGTTACGAAACAACGAAATCTATACGTAAACATCACGCTGGACAACGGTTTAGCTCAATTCCCATTATTGCTATGACCGCTAATGCAATGAAAGGTGATGAAGAAAAATGCTTAGCAGCAGGAATGAATGATTATGCCACTAAACCTATAAATGCAGATCAACTTCAACAAAAGCTAGTGAATTGGTTAGGAAGAAAAGAAGAAGAAAAGGTTGTTGACCAAGCACTTCAACATGACCAAGTCAATGTGGCAGAAAACGTGAATCATCAGAGTCAAGAAGAACCTAAAGATGAATCTGAAAATGATCTAAGAGAGAATATTGTCTGGTGTCAACGAGAGTTTCTCAACAGAGTAAGAAATAATCGAGATCTAGCAGCTAATTTAGTTGCATTATTTGTTGAGGAAACACCTGAGTTAATTAGTAAATTAACTCAGGCTATCAATAGCAAAGATTATGCTGAAATAGCCGCGATTAGTCATAAACTTAAAGGAAGTAGTAATAACTTATCTGCCTATCAACTTGCTTCGATTGTTGAGGAACTTGAGATAGTTTCCAAAGAAAAAGAGCCGATTGATTATGCGTATTGGAATGAACAACTGACCGTTTCTTTATCTAATCTAATTAGTCAGTTAGAGAAATTTAATGTTGAATCAGTCAGCTAAAGGCGGTAAAAAAGGTAATAATTATGAAGTCAATGGAAAGTGATGTGAATTTGACCAACCAATATACTGTTCTAGCAGTAGACGATGCAAAAGATAGTTTAATGCTTTTAGAGTTTGATTTGACTGATGCCGGTTATAAAGTTGTTACTGCGGAGTCAGGTGAGCAGGCGCTTAAGGCTCTAGAACAGTTTGATATTCAATTAATTGTGTTGGATATGCATATGCCTGGTCAATCAGGACTTACAATATTAAAGAGATTGAAGTCTGAATATGGCACTAGGCAAATCCCGGTCATTATGCTGTCAGCCTCAGATGATGAAAATACTATTGTATCTTCCCTAGAGCTAGGTGCCGATGACTATGTGACAAAACCTTATATTCCGAAAGTATTACTTGCTCGAATGTCTAATGCGCTTCGATTTATGGAGCGTACAAAGCAACTAGAAATGGCAGCAAAGACAGATTATTTGACAAAATTACTCAACCGAGGTGGCTTCCAAAAAGAGTCATCGCGCGCCATTAGCCAAGCTAGCAGAGCTCAGTCAGCGATATCTTTTGCAATGTTTGATATCGATCATTTTAAAAAGTTAAACGACCAATACGGCCATGAGGCGGGGGATATTGCACTTCAAGAATTTGCTTCTTTACTGGCAGATAATTTTAGAGACTATGACATCATTGGCCGCATCGGTGGCGAAGAGTTCGCTGTTTGTATGCCAGACACTGCGATTGAACAAGCATTTATCGCGTGTGAGCGTTTTAGAACTGCACTATCGAGTAAAATAATAACGCCTAATAATTCGTCTGATTTAACTGAAATTGTGATCACAGTAAGTATTGGCGTGACAACTTCGCCATCAGCTAAATGTAATTTAGATGAATTGTTGAGGAAAGCTGATGCAATGTTATACCAAGCAAAAGAGCAGGGTCGCAACCAGACGGTTGTTGATCAAGAAGTGAACGCTGCGCCAGAGAATACGCTAGACGCTAACTTGTTAATTAAAGATTTAAATATGCAAGCAGACGCGCCGGTAAATGAGGGGCTCAGCTTTCCTGGTATAGATGCTAAAACGGGTCTAAATAATGTATTAGGTGATGAAGCTTTATTTAAAGAGATTTTGGATATGTTTGTCCAAGATCATGGCGAAGATATCAATAAGATAAAAACCGCGATAGAAAATGAAGATCATAGTTCAACTAAGGCTCTAGTCCATACATTAAAGGGAGTAGCGTGCTCGATTGGTGCTTTGGACTTATTTGAATCTTGTAAAACACTAGATCATGCAATAAACGAAAATAATTATGGTCGATACAAAGAGTTGTTTTCTCCGATAGAAATGGAGCTAGACAAAGTTCTTAAAGGGATAGCTCAAGGCGGGTAAGCAATGAGGTTTACTGCCTCTGGGATACATCTTCTAGTCGATAGAAATATCAATATCTGATACAGGGATACAGCAGCAAGCTAAAATTTCATCATCGCCAACAAATGCAAGAGGTTCACCTTGAGGGTAAAGCACTTGTCCTTTATTGAGCTTAACGCGACAAGCGCCACAAAAGCCGTCTCGGCAGTGATAATGGCACTCCAGTCCATTTGCTTCAATACAATTTAAAAGCGTCTTATCTTGCTCTTTAAAGGTAATAGTATCTTTTTTGTTGATGGTTACGGAAGGCATAAATTAAGAGAAGGGCGTCTACCTAATAAAAGGTGACGCCAATTCGCTGTTATAAGTCGAAATCACCAAAGTCGTCAGTAGACACTGCTGAATCAACTTGGCCAACTAAATAAGAAGAAATTTCTGTTTCTTGCGGTGCTACTTGAACGTTGTCACTAACTAAATAGGCATTCATCCAAGGTAACGGGTTACTTTTTATATCAAACGGCATATCAAAACCAATAGCGGCTAGGCGCTGATTTGAGATATATTCAATGTACTGGTTTAGAATTTGTGCGTTAAGGCCGATCATTGAACCATCTTTAAATAGGTATTGTGCCCATTCTTTTTCTTGTTCAACAACATCAAGGAAAATTTGTAATCCTTGCTCCTTAAATTGTTCAGAAATTTCCTGCATTTCTGGGTCATCTTTACCTGAGGCCCAATTATTTAATATATGCTGCGTACCCGTTAAATGTAAGGCTTCATCTCTGGCAATTAGCTTGATAATCTTAGCATTACCTTCAAGTAATTCACGTTCAGCGAAAGCAAATGAACAGGCAAAGCTAACATAGAAACGAATGGCTTCTAGTGCGTTAACTGAGCAAATAGCTAAATATAAACGCTCTTTTAATTTACGCTCGCTAACTTCTATAGATTTACCTTCTACTTCATAAGTACCTTCACCTTGCGCCTGCAATAATTGGGTTGTGATGATTACATCATCAAAGTACTTTGAAATACTGCTAGCACGCTTTAGTATTGCTGGATTTACAACAATATCTTCAAAAACTTCACTTGGGTCAGTAAAAAGGTTACGCAAAATATGCGTATATGAACGGGAGTGAATAGTTTCACTAAATGCCCAAGTTTCAACCCAAGTTTCTACTTCTGGCAAAGAGACTAAAGGCAATAAAACCGCGTTTACTGAGCGAGCAGCAACACTATCTAATAGTGTTTGATACTTTAAATTAGAAATGAAAATGTGCTTTTCTGAATCGGTTAAACCTTGCCAATCTGCTCTATCTTTTGAAACATCGATTTCTTCTGGACGCCAGAAGAAAGAAAGTTGTTTTTCAATTAATTTTTCAAACGCACTAAAACGTTGTTGGTCGTAACGGGCAACATTAACACTGTTCCCTAAAAACATAGGCTCTAAAAGCGGGTTGTTAGGTACTTGGTTAAATGTAGTGTAGGTCATTTATTGCTCCTTGAGATAGCTTATGTTTTAGTACGTATTAGCTAGCTCGATCGTTCAATGTTTTTTTGTTTATTTATTAAAAAGGCGCCTGATTTAGACGCCTTGGTAAGAACTAGATCTTACAAGCGCCGCCTTCACAGCCATCATCTTCTTCGATGTGACTATCGTCTGCACCATCTCTTGTATTGTGGTAGTAAAGAGTTTTAACACCTAGTTTATAAGCTGTCAGTAAATCTTTGATGATTTGCTTGACTGGTACCTTACCGCCTTCATATTTTGAAGGATCGTAGTTAGTGTTAGCTGAAATTGTTTGATCAATAAATTTCTGCATAATACCAACTAGTTGTAGGTAGCCTTCATTGTCTGGAATATTCCATAACAACTCGTAGTTATCTTTCAGGCGGGTATACTCAGGAACAACCTGTTTTAAAACGCCGTCTTTACTTGCTTTAACGCTAATTAGGCCACGCGGTGGTTCAATACCATTAGTCGCATTAGAAATTTGCGAAGAGGTTTCTGAAGGCATAAGTGCAGATAACGTCGAGTTTCTAACACCGTGCTCTTTAATGCTTTCACGCAAACCTTCCCAATCAAGGTGAAGAGGCTCGCCAGTAAGCTTATCGATTTCCTTTTTGTAGGTATCAATAGGCAAAATACCTTGTGCAAGTTTTGTTTCGTTAAATTTAGGGCAAGCGCCTTGTTCTTTAGCTAACTGGTTAGAAGCTTTCATTAAATAGAATTGAATCGCTTCGAATGTTCTATGCGTTAAATTGTTCGCACTACCATTTGAGTAGTAAACACCATTTTTAGCTAAGTAGTAAGCATAGTTAATAACACCTATACCTAGGGTGCGTCGACCCATAGTAGCGTTGTAGGCTGCTGGAACTGGGTAGTCTTGATAATCCAATAAACTATCTAAAGCACGAACTGCTAAATCTGCCAACCCTTCAAGCTCATCAAGGCTCTCAATTGCACCTAGGTTAAACGCAGAAAGCGTACACAGAGCAATTTCGCCATTTTCGTCATTAATTTCATTTAACGGTTTAGTTGGAAGGGCGATTTCTAAACATAAGTTACTTTGGCGAATAGGCGCGACATTTGGATCAAATGGACTATGCGTATTACAGTGGTCGACATTTTGTAAATAGATACGGCCAGTGCTTGCGCGCTCTTGTGCAAATAGACTAAACAACTCAATTGCTTGAATACGTTTCTTGCGAATTGACTCATCAGCTTCGTATTTTACGTATAGCTCTTCGAATTTATCTTGGTCTTCAAAAAATGCGTCGTAAAGACCAGGTACATCACTTGGGCTAAATAAAGTGATATGCTCACCCTTGATCAAGCGTTGATACATCAATTTGTTAAACTGAACACCGTAATCTAAGTGGCGAACGCGGTTCTCTTCTACACCACGGTTGTTTTTCAACACTAACAGGCTTTCTACTTCTAGATGCCATAGCGGATAGAATAGGGTAGCAGCACCACCACGAACACCACCTTGTGAACAACTTTTAACAGCTGTTTGGAAATGCTTGTAAAAAGGTATACAGCCAGTGTGGAAAGCTTCACCATTTCTAATTGCACTACCTAAAGCACGAATACGTCCAGCGTTAATGCCTATGCCAGCTCGTTGTGAAACGTATTTAACGATTGCACTTGAAGACGCGTTAATTGAATCCAAGCTATCATCACATTCAATCAATACACATGATGAGAACTGACGTGTTGGTGTTCTTACCCCAGCCATAATAGGTGTAGGTAAAGAGATCTTGAATGTTGAAATCGCATCGTAGAAGCCTTCGATGTATGAAAGGCGACTATCTTTTGGATATTTCGCAAATAAACAAGCGGCAACTAAGATATATAAAAACTGAGCACTTTCGTAGATATCGCCAGTAACACGGTTCTGAACTAAGTATTTACCTTCAAGTTGTTTAACAGCAGCATAGCTGAAGTTAAGGTCTCTTCGATGGTCAATAAATTGTTCCATCTGTTCAAATTCGTCTTGTGTGTAATCAGCTAATATATGCTGATCGTAGCGTCCATCTTCCACTAACTTAACGACATGTTCGTAAAGCTTAGGTGGTTCAAACTGACCATAAGCTTTCTTTCTTAGATGGAATATAGCAAGACGCGCAGCTAAATATTGATAATCAGGCGTTTCTTCTGAAATTAGATCAGCGGCTGCTTTAATGATGGTTTCATGAATGTCTTCAGTTTTAATGCCGTCATAAAATTGAATGTGGGATTTTAATTCAACTTGAGAAACTGAAACGTTTTCTAAGTCTTCTGCGGCCCAAGCAATTACTTGGTGAATTTTTTCTAGATCAATTGGCTCTTTCTCGCCATTGCGCTTAGTTACAAAAAGGTTGTTATTCATGAAAAACCTGTATTCTGTTTCGATTATTCTAATTATTGTTAATCTGGATGTTCACGCTAGTGTCAAAATTTTTACTTACACACAACATCTAGGGGGTGAACGCTAAACTTATCACAAGATAATGAGGTTTTTACTGCAATGCAAGCACAAAAATCGCTTTAAAATTTAGCATAAAAGTATTGACATTTATTTTGTTAGTAGTGACTAACTTAGTATCGGTTTTTTAATTTGATTTTTTAAAAAGGCAAACTTTTTTTTCAATTTTTTTTCTTATTAGATTTATTTTGTTTTTTTTAGTTTTATGTTTATTACAAAAAGTAATAAAAGATTTAAACCCTATATAAAACAATGGTGTATAGGGTTTGTGTTATTATTGACCAAGCTGATTGCTAAATAATCATTAAGATATTTTCAGGTACTTCGAATAAAAAATCAGCGTCCCATAAAGAAGTATTATCGGTTGCTTTAATATATCCCCAATTTGCTACACCCGTGATATTCGTCGCTCGATTTCCCGCTTGAATATCACGCAAGGCATCGCCGACATAAAGACATGTGCTAGGTGATCGATTCATTTGTTCACAAGCAAACAAAATTGGCTCAGGATCAGGTTTTCTTTTCGTTAAAGTATCGCCAGCGACCATTACTTTGCATGTGTTAAATTCTTGGTAGTGAGGTAGAAGTAACAACGTTAGGTCTTCAGGCTTGTTTGTTACTATGCCCCAAGGAATCGATTTATTGTCTAGTGTTGTTAGGAGCTTAGCAATGCCAGGATATAACTTGGTATGTTGGGCGATATTCTGTTGATAGTACTCAAGGAACTCTTTTCTTAACGATTCGTAGTCATATTCCTTAAGCTGGTCACCAAAACCAAGTTCAAGTAATCCTTTGGCTCCATCTGATGCAACGGGGCGATATAGTTCAGGAGAAACTGCCGGCATACTATGCTGACTTAATACATAGTTAAGAGCAGCCCCTAAATCGTCAGCAGTATCGAGTAAGGTGCCATCTAAATCGAACAGCACGCTGCTAATTTTATTGTTATTCATTATGCTAGCTTCTCAAAACACAAAATGTAATTTACGTCTAGAGAGTCAATGAGTTTGTGATTCTCGGTTAACGGGTTGTAATGAATACCTGCAGCATCACGACATTTTAAGCCTGATGCTTCTGCCCAACGAATAAGCTCTGATGGTTTAATAAATTTCTCATGTTCGTGGGTGCCGTCAGGCACTATTTTCAACAGCTTTTCGGCAGCAACAACCGCTAATAAATAGGCTTTTATTGTTTTGTTTAAGGTAGAGAAAAAAACAAGCCCACCTGGCTTGACCATTTTTGCGCATGACGCAATCACAGAAGATGGATCTGGAACGTGCTCTAACATTTCCATACAGGTGACGAAATCATATAATTCCGCGCATTCCTCTGCTTTTTCTTCAGCAGTTATACGCTGATATTCAACCTGAACCCCCGACTCTAAAGCGTGAAGTTTCGCTACATTTAACGGCTCTTCACCCATATCTATGCCCGTTACTTTAGCACCTAACTTGGCTAAACTCTCAGCTAAAATACCGCCGCCGCATCCGACATCAATAACTTTCTTTTCGAAAACGTCTTTTACGTGTTGTACGATAAACTGTCTTCGAACGGGGTTAATTTGATGAAGCGGCTTAAAATCACCGTGTAAATCCCACCATTGGTGAGCAACTTGTTCAAATTTTGCGATTTCTTCAGGACTAACATTGATTGAATCTGACATAAGGAATTCTGGTTATATTAATTGAAATTTATCAAAAAAAGTTAATGACATTCTAAACCAATCTTATCGTTTAAGTTAACGCTTTTAATAACTATTTTTTGGTAGCGCTTTTCACGCGGGGTCAGTATATGAATTAGTGAGAATTCTCATGTCTTGACCTTATACGGAAAAATGACTAATTTAGTACAAATGTATAAAAATGGAATTCAGGTATGAAAAATCTAGTAGAACAACTTTCCACGTATAAAAGCGTGCATTTAAACAAGAGTAATATAAAAACACACTTTATCGGCATTCCTTTAATTATTTGGTCTGTCGCTTTATTAGTGTCATCGTTATCTTTCACTGTCGCGATCAACGATTTATCTATTCCCGTCAACGCAGCTGCAGTGCTGGGCGGAATAGTTTTACTTTACTATGTATTGCTATCTAGGCCATTAGCATTCATGTCGATTATTTTATTTGGGCCATTAATGTATAGCGCCATTGCAACAGCTTCCATCGATGGGCATTACTGGATAGCGTTCGGTGTATTTACTGTTGGCTGGATTTTTCAATTTATTGGCCATGCTTATGAGAAGGCGAAACCGGCATTTGTTGATGATCTCAATCAGTTGTTTATTGGTCCTCTATTTCTGCTCGCTGAAATTTATTTTGCATTAGGCTTGAATAAAGAATTAGAAGCAGAGGTGAAAGAAGAAGCTATTATTAAACGAAAAGCCTTTGAGGCGAAAACGACGAACTAAAACGGTAGTTTTAGTGCCTTGGCTAAAGTTTAGCCAAGGACTGTTCGTTTTATATTAATGACCGTGCTTGAAAGTTATACAACCGAATTACTCTTTTCAAACATCTTTTATTTAATTTCTTTTAAATCAATTAATTAGCCTCTCTAAAACAAGAAAGAAATAATAGCTTGAAATCCTTTGATATCCAGCGCAAAATGACAGGTTATTATAGTGGTATTGTCTCACTAACGAGTGTGTTATCATTCGCGTCAATACAATAATAATTTCCAAATCTCAACGTTAGGGATACAGTCGATTTATGTCCGATCTGGCAAAAGAAATACTTCCCGTCAACATTGAGGACGAGCTGAAAAGTTCTTACTTAGATTATGCAATGAGTGTAATCGTAGGGCGTGCTCTTCCTGATGTACGAGACGGTTTAAAACCTGTACACAGACGTGTGCTTTATGCAATGAATGTGTTAGGTAATGATTACAACAAGCCTTACAAAAAATCAGCGCGTGTCGTTGGTGACGTAATAGGTAAATATCACCCGCATGGTGATACAGCTGTATACGATACGATCGTTCGTATGGCTCAGCCTTTCTCACTCAGATACATGCTGGTAGATGGCCAAGGTAACTTTGGTTCTGTAGATGGCGATTCCGCTGCGGCAATGCGTTATACGGAAATCCGTATGGCGAAAATCTCCCACTCTATTTTAGCTGACTTAGATAAAGAAACTGTAGATTTTGTTCCTAACTACGATGGTACAGAACACATCCCAGCAGTTATGCCTACGCGCATTCCTAATTTGCTGGTAAATGGTACTTCTGGTATCGCAGTTGGTATGGCGACAAATATTCCGCCACATAACTTAACTGAAGTTATTAATGGTTGTCTTGCGTTAATCGAGAACGACGACATTACTATTGATGAACTTATCGAGCACATTCCAGGTCCAGACTTTCCAACAGCAGGTATCATTAGTGGCCGTGCTGGTATTATGGAAGCTTATAAAACAGGCCGCGGTAAAATTAATATCCGTGCTCGTGCTGAAATTGAAGTAAACGAGAGTACTGGTAAAGAAACCATTGTTGTTCATGAATTGCCATACCAAGTAAACAAAGCTCGCCTAATCGAGAAAATGGCTGAGCTTGTTAAAGATAAGCGCATTGAAGGTATTTCTGCTTTACGCGATGAGTCTGATAAAGACGGTATGCGTATGGTTATCGAAATCAAGCGCGGTGAGGTAGGTGAAGTTGTATTAAACAACCTATACAAACTAACGCAGATGCAAGTGTCTTTTGGCTTGAACATGGTTGCCTTAACTAATGGTCAGCCAAAACTGTTTAACCTTAAAGAAATGCTTGAAGCTTTTGTGCTTCATCGCCGTGAAGTTGTTACTCGTAGAACGATTTACGAACTAAGAAAAGCACGTGATCGTGCTCACATCTTAGAAGGCCTTTCTATTGCTTTAGCTAATATCGATCCTGTTATTGAATTAGTTAAAAATTCAACTAACCGTAAAGATGCAGAAGAAAAACTTGTTGCACAAGGTTGGGCACTTGGTAACGTAGCCGGCATGCTTGAAACGGCTGGTACTGACGCTGCTCGTCCGGAATGGTTAGAGCCAGAATACGGTATTCGTGACGGTTTATATTACCTGACTCCTGAGCAAGCAAAAGCGATTGTTGACCTACAACTTTATAAGTTGTCAGGTATGGAACACGAAAAGATTCTAAATGAGTACAAAGAGTTATTAGACTTAATCGCTGAGTTGTTGCACATTTTAGAAAGTCCAGTTCGTTTGATGGAAGTAATCAAAGAAGAGCTAGAAGCGATTCGTGACGAATTTGGTGACGAACGTCGCACTGAAATTACTAACGCTTCTCATGATCTAAATCTTGAAGATTTAATCAACGAAGAAGATGTAGTAGTGACTTTATCTAACGAAGGTTATGTTAAGTACCAAGCATTAACCGATTACCAAGCGCAACGCCGCGGTGGTAAAGGTAAAGCTGCGACTAAGATGAAAGAAGAAGATTTCATCGAAAGGTTATTAGTGGCGAATACTCACGACACTATTTTATGTTTCTCTAACCGCGGGAAACTATATTGGTTGAAAGTATATCAGTTGCCGTTAGCGAGCCGAACCGCTCGTGGACGCCCAATAGTCAACTTATTGCCTTTAGAAAATGATGAGAAGATTACGGCAATTCTTCCAGTACGTGAGTACGAAGAAGATAAATATATCATCATGGCGACTGCTTCAGGTACAGTGAAGAAAACGCCACTTACAGCATACTCAAATCAACGAGCTAACGGTATTATTGCTCTTAACCTACGTGATGACGACACCCTTATTGGTGTTGATATCACTGACGGTAGCAATGACATTATGCTGTTCTCAGACGAAGGTAAAGTTGTTCGCTTTAATGAGAAGCAACGTGACAGCGAAACTGGTGAAGTTAAGTTAGATCCTGAGACAGGTGAAGAGCTATTGGCACTTCGTCCTATGGGCCGAACAGCAACGGGTGTTCGCGGTATCAACTTAGAAGAAGGTCAAAAAGTTGTCTCATTAATCGTACCGAAAAACGATGGTGCAATTCTAACGGTAACTGAAAACGGCTACGGTAAGCGAACTGCGATAGAAGAGTATCCTGCTAAGAGTCGAGCAACTAAAGGTGTTGTATCTATCAAAGTGAGCGAGCGTAACGGTAAAGTTGTTGGCGCGGTTCAAGTTGAAGAGCAAGACGAAATCATGTTGATTACTGATAGCGGTACTTTGGTAAGAACACGTGTTAACGAAGTAAGTGTGATCGGTCGTAACACCCAAGGTGTTCGTATTATTCGTACTGCCGATGACGAACATGTTGTTGCACTTCAGCGTATTGACGAAGTTGAAGAAGAGGAAGGCGCGGAAGAGTTACCGGAAGGTGCTGAGCAAGTGATTGAATCTTCGGAAGAGTCAGAACAACAAAAAGATGAAACGCCAAGTGAAGATGCTAGCGACGAATAGCTAAGCAATTAAATATCAAAATAGGCGGCTAACACCGCCTATTTTTTTTCCTAAATTAGAAGAGAGTGAGGTAGTAAACGATATGTCAGTTATCTATAACTTTTGTGCAGGACCCGCTATGTTACCTGTGCCCGTTATGGAAAAAGCACAGCAAGAATTTATAAACTGGCAGGGCACAGGATGCTCGGTCATGGAATTAAGTCATCGAAGTAAAGAGTTTATGGCTCTTGCTCAACATGCAGAAGCAACACTTCGCACTTTGATGGATATTCCTGACAATTATCGTGTTCTTTTTACTCATGGCGGCGGTCGCGGCCAATTTTCAGCGATTCCGTTAAATCTGCTACCTAAGGGTAAGTCAGCTGATTATATTGTTTCTGGCTCTTGGTCTAAAGCTGCTGTCGCCGAAGGAAAGAAGTTTGGTGACATTCGCGCTATCAATGTAATTGAGGAAGTAGAGGGCTTGAAATCGGTAAAACCGGTTTCTGAGTGGCAGCTAGACTCAAACGCTGCGTATGTGCATTACTGTCCAAATGAAACTGTTGATGGCATTGAAATGTTTGACATTCCTGACACAGGTAACGTGCCACTTGTCGCTGATATGTCTTCTACCATACTGTCGCGAAAAATGGATATTTCAAAATTTGGCTTAATTTACGCAGGTGCTCAGAAAAACATAGGCCCGTCAGGCTTGTCTATCGTTATTGTTCGTGAGGATTTAATAGGTCATCAGCAGTTAGAAACGCCTTGTATTATGGATTATAAGTTAACGGCAGATAACGATTCCATGTACAACACGCCTCCGACATATGCCTGGTATTTAGCAGGATTAGTGTTTGATTGGTTAACGGCGCTCGGCGGTGTCGGCCACGTTGAAGAAATAAACAAGAAAAAAGCGCAATTACTTTATGACTATATTGATCAAAGTGACTTTTATTCGAACTCAATTGCTAACGAATACAGAAGCCGAATGAACGTACCATTTTGGTTAAATGATGAGTCTTTGAATGATGCATTTTTATCACAAGCAAAACAAGCAGGGCTGCTAGCTTTAAAAGGTCACCGAATGGTAGGAGGCATGCGAGCGAGCATTTATAACGCGATGCCGATTGAAGGCGTTATCGCCTTGGTTGAATTTATGAAAAGTTTTGAACAGGGGAACCAGTAATAATGGAACAGTTAACCTTAAACCCAATTAATAAAATTAATGGCGAAGTATTCTTACCTGGCTCTAAAAGCCTTTCAAATCGCGCTTTATTAATTGCGGCTTTGGCTAAAGGTACAACCAAAATAACCAATTTGTTAGTGAGTGATGATATCAATCACATGCTAGAAGCCCTTACTAAATTGGGCGTTCAATATAAATTAAGTGACTGTGGAACAGAGTGCATTGTTACCGGAAATGATGGCTTTTTTGAAGTATCTGAACCAACAGAGTTGTATTTAGGTAACGCAGGAACAGCAATGCGTCCTTTATGTGCAGCGTTAGCGGCAAGTAATGGTGAATTCGTGTTAACGGGTGAGCCACGCATGAAAGAAAGACCCATTGGTCATCTTGTTGATGCGCTTTACCAACTTAATGCTGATATCGAATATTTGGAGAATAAAGATTACCCACCGGTAAAAATTACTGGAACTGATTTATCTGGCGACAAAGTCACGATAGATGGTTCTATTTCTAGCCAGTTCTTGACGGCTATTTTAATGGTAGCACCACTGTTAGGCTCAGATACTGTTATTGAAATTGACGGTGAACTCGTATCTAAACCTTACATTGATATTACGTTAGATATCATGGCGCGTTTTGGTGTTTCTGTTGAAAATAATGATTATCAATCATTTTTAGTAAAAGGTAATCAGACTTATCAAGGCCAAGAACGTTATATGGTCGAAGGGGATGCATCGTCTGCTTCCTACTTTTTAGCGGCAGGTGCGATTAAAGGCGGCGAAGTTACTGTGCATGGTGTCGGCAAACTCAGTGTACAAGGCGACAAACACTTTGCTGACGTTCTGGAAAATATGGGCGCTGAAGTCATCTGGAACGACGAATCTATCACGGTTAAAGGTCAACCATTGAAAGCTGTAGATATGGATATGAACCATATACCTGATGCGGCTATGACTATAGCCACTGCCGCACTATTTGCTGAGGGCACAACCAGTATTCGTAACATTTATAACTGGCGAGTAAAAGAAACTGATCGTTTGCATGCGATGGCTACTGAGTTGCGTAAAGTTGGCGCAGAAGTAGAAGAGGGTGAGGATTATATCTCAGTTACGCCTCCTAAACAGTTGGTTCATGCAGAAATAGATACTTACAATGATCATCGTGTTGCCATGTGTTTTTCATTAGTTGCGCTAAGTGATACGCCTGTCACTATAAATGATCCAAAATGTACTGCTAAAACCTTTCCTGACTACTTTGACAAACTTGCTCAAGTAGCTAGTTAACGTTTTATCTATCCAAGCCAATTAAAGCAACGTTGATTAATAATTGTAATATAATCAACGTTGTTTGAATTTTTTCTCGTTAATCACCAACTAATTCCCGCTATTTAATACAATTACGTTCTAAAATTGTTACAGAATAATTTTTTAGGCGATTTTAAAAAACATTTCCCGTATAATGCCCGCCGATTTTCGACTTTAGGAGAAAAATGTATGCAGGAAAGCGTTCCTATTATTACCATAGACGGCCCTAGTGGTGCAGGAAAAGGCACTGCTGCTAGATTAGTCGCCGAACGTTTAGGCTGGCATTTACTCGACAGTGGCGCGATTTATCGTGTCCTTGCGGTGGCGACTCAGTACCACCATTTAAATATTGAAGATGAAGAAGCACTGATCCCAATTGCTGCGCATTTAGATGTTCAGTTTGTCATTAATGAAGACGGTAACAGCAAGGTTGTGCTAGAAGGTGAAGACGTCACCGATACCATAAGAACTGAAGAGATTGGCGCAATAGCTTCGCAAGTAGCTGCATTTCCTCGCGTTAGGGAAGCATTATTACGCCGTCAACGCGCCTTTAGAACAGATCCAGGCTTAGTTGCAGATGGTCGCGATATGGGCACAGTCGTGTTTATCGATGCACCGGTAAAAGTCTTTTTGACAGCTAGTGCAGAAGAAAGGGCGCATAGACGATTTAATCAGTTGAAGGAAAAAGGGTTTGATGTTAAAATCGGGCGCCTTTTGGATGACATACGTCAACGAGATGAGCGTGATCAAAATAGAAGTGTTGCGCCATTAGTACCTGCGGAAGGTGCGTTACTTATTGATTCTACTGAACTTTCTGTGGATGAAGTGGTAGCTAAAATCTTGTCGTATGCCAATGAAAAATTAGCATAAATCGCCAGTTTTTTAGGCGGTTTATAACTGGAAACCCAATGTAAGGATGTATTGGGTATTTTTAACAACCCCATGACACACGTAAGTGGATTGGATTTATATAGAGTTCATAACCTATTATGACTGAAAATTTTGCACAACTTTTTGAAGAAAGTTTAAAAGAAATCGAAACACGCCCTGGTTCAATCATCAAGGGTACTGTAGTACAGATCAACAAAGACAACGTTTTAGTTGATGCTGGCCTTAAGTCTGAGTCTGTAATCTCAATCGACCAATTCAAAAACTCTGCTGGTGAAGTAGAAATTAATGTTGGCGACGAAATTGACGTAGCGTTAGACGCAACAGATGACGGTTTCGGTGAAACTGTACTTTCTCGTGAAAAAGCAAAACGTCACGAAGCATGGCAAGTGCTTGAAAAAGCATACGAAGAAAAAGAAACTGTTATCGGTGTTATCAACGGTAAAGTTAAAGGCGGCTTCACTGTTGAAGTTAGCAACATCCGTGCATTCTTACCAGGTTCTTTAGTAGATGTTCGCCCAGTTCGCGACACTGCTCACCTTGAAGGTAAAGATTTAGAATTCAAAGTTATTAAGCTTGACCAGAAGCGTAATAACGTAGTTGTTTCTCGTCGTGCTGTTATCGAATCAGAAAGCAGCGTAGAACGTGAAGCACTTCTTGAGTCATTAGCTGAAGGTATCGAAGTTAAAGGTATCGTTAAGAACCTTACTGACTACGGTGCATTCGTTGACTTAGGCGGTATCGACGGTCTATTACACATCACTGATATGGCTTGGAAGCGTGTTAAGCACCCAAGTGAAATCGTAAACGTTGGTGATGAGATCCAAGTTAAAGTATTGAAGTTCGACCGTGACCGCACTCGTGTATCACTAGGTATGAAGCAATTAGGCGAAGATCCTTGGGTAGCTATTGCTAACCGTTACCCAGAAGGTTCTAAGCTTTCTGGCCGTGTAACTAACCTAACTGATTACGGTTGTTTCGTTGAAATCCAAGAAGGCGTTGAAGGTCTTGTTCACGTTTCTGAAATGGATTGGACAAACAAAAACATCCACCCATCTAAAGTTGTTAACTTAGGTGACACTGTTGAAGTTATGGTTCTTGAGATTGACGAAGAACGTCGTCGTATTTCTCTTGGTCTTAAGCAATGTGTTCCAAATCCTTGGGAAGAGTTTGCTAAGAACTTCAGCAAAGGTGACAAAGTATCAGGTAAGATCAAGTCAATTACTGACTTCGGTATCTTCATTGGTCTTGACGGTGGCATCGACGGTCTTGTTCACTTATCTGACATTTCTTGGAACGGCGGTGATGAAGCTGTTCGTGAATACAAGAAGGGTGATGAGATCTCAGCTGTTGTATTACAAGTTGACCCAGAGCGCGAGCGTATTTCACTAGGCGTTAAGCAAACTGAAGACGATCCTTTCAATATGTATCTGACAGATAACAAAAAAGGTGCTATTGTAAAAGGTAAAGTAGTTGAAGTTGATGCAAAAGGTGCTAAAGTTGAATTAGCAGAAGGCGTTGAAGGTTACTTACGCGTTTCTGATATTTCACGTGACCGCATCGAAGATGCTACTACTGAATTGTCTGTTGGTGATGAAGTTGAAACTAAGTTCATGGGTGTTGACCGTAAGAACCGTACTATCAGCTTATCAATCAAAGCGAAAGACCAAGCAGACGAGCGTGAAGCTATTGAGAGCCTTAACCAAGTAGAAGACACTGGTTTAAGTGCTATGGCTGAAGCGTTTAAAAACGCTAAGAGCTAAGATACCTGGCGGTAAGGAGTAATAAGCTCCTTACCATTTACCATTGTCGTGATGCAAAGGAACACTGGAGGGTCGCATGACCAAATCAGAACTAATTGAAAGACTAGCTGATAAACTAAACCACTTAGCTGCCAAAGATGTTGAGCTAGCTATAAAAGAAATCTTAGAGATGATGGCGCAAACCTTGTCTAAAGGTGAGCGAATTGAGATTAGGGGTTTTGGTAGCTTTTCACTTCATTATCGCGCACCACGCGTTGGTAGGAATCCGAAAACTGGCGAATCTGTAGATTTAGCTGGTAAGTACGTTCCTCACTTTAAACCAGGCAAAGAATTGCGCGAGCGTGTTAACGCAACACACGCGTAATTTGCATTAGTATTGAATAAACGGCATGCTCTAGCATGCCGTTTTTGTTTTCTTTCCTTTATTGGAGCTATTTGTGAAACTTTATCTAACTGGATTTTTAATTTTGTTTCTTGTGGTATTAGCGTTTATGTTTGGTAGTCAGAATGACCAAATACTGTCGCTAAATTACTTTATTGCAAAAATCGAGTTAACAGTTGCCGCAGCTGTCAGCCTTTTTACCTTAATTGGCTTTGTTATTGGTATTTTGTTCTCTGTGCTGTGGGGAATTTTAAGTAAGCTTAAAGCTCGTAAGGCGCAAGTGGAAGGGTAGAAGACACTTATGTTAGAACTACTATTTTTGTTGTTACCCGTCGCCATGGGGTATGGCTGGTTTATGGGTAGAAATAGTGTCAAGCAAAGTCAGCACAACGAAAAACAAGACCTATCTATCAAATACTCAACGGGTATCAACTACCTGTTGTCAAACCAACAAGATAAAGCCATCGATTTTCTGTTGGAAACATTAACGGTTGAAGATGATACCGTTGAAGCCCACTTTGCTATGGCGAATTTGTTTAGAAAGCGTGGCGAATTAGATCGAGCCTTAAAAGTACATGAATATTTAGTACACCAAAAACATTTACCTACCAAAGCAAAACAACAAGCTGCCTATGAATTAGGTAAAGATTTTTTAAGTGCTGGTTTATTCGACCGTGCTGAATCTATGTTTATGAGCCTTACCAAATCAAAAGAGTTTGGCTTAAAGTCGTTAAGTTACTTACTGCAAATTTATCAATCGACTAAAGATTGGCAACAAGGTTTGTCCCTGAAAAAGCCTATTGTCAAATCAAAAGATAAAAGGCTACTTCATGTTTTAGCTAATTTTTATTGTGAGCTCGCGACACAAGCACTAGAACAAGATAAATTTATTGAAGTTATTGAGCTGTTAGAAGAAGCGCTTAAGTGCGACCCTACGTCGTGTAGAGCTAATTGGTTACTTGCTAAAATATACGAAAACCATCAGCAGTATGAAGAAGCATGTAAATCCTACAAAGCCATCTATAGCCAAGACAAAGAATTTTTTCCTGATGTTATTGATCAAATGGAACAGTGTTTCATTCAACTAGATGCAACAGATGACTTTTCAAAATTTATTAAAAAAGTGTACGACGAGACGGGAAGTTCAAGTGCACTAATTAAATACCTTTCGTATGTTGAATCGAATCATGGTGCCAAAAAAGCACAAGAGTATTTACTTTCTGCATTAAAAAGACGTCCTACCATTGTTGGCTTCAAACACTTTGTCAAAATGCAGGTGAACGAAAATAATAGTGAAGGCGATGCTGAAGCGCTAGATATGATCAAACAACTGATCTCCGCGTATCTAAACGTTAAACAGCGCTACAATTGTAGAAATTGTGGGTTTAATAGTAGCAAGCATTATTGGGCTTGTCCGTCTTGTCATGATTGGGAGACATTAAAGCCGGTTCGGGGCCTCGAAGGCGAGTAGTGCAGCTTAGACTTGTTCTTTCTTTATTTTACTTTGTCTTCGTTGCTCATTTACACTTGTAACCTGTGCGACTCATCCTAGTAAAATAAAGAATTAACTTCGCCTAACTCTGCGCTACTTCGCTGGAAAATAAGCGCCTTTTCTTTGCCAAAACTCCTTCTAACGTTGAAAACTGATAATTATACAATCTTTGTTTTATTAGAATTAACTACGGCTAATTCTTCACTATTTATCATAAAGTAACTGCGCCTTTCCTTTGTCAAAATTCCTTTTAACGTTGAAAACGAGTAGTTAATTACCTTCTAAATCTTCTTAACTTATTTTTTCGTATTTGAATTTGTATTTATGCCGTTACAACAAATTGATTATTTTCCGCCTTACTAAACTTTTTCATTGTTTTTGATTTATTAAAACAGTGCTTTCGCGGTAAAATAATGGCAAGTTTTTTGGAGGGATATTTTCTATGAGTGATGCAAAAGTTGTCGTTGCATTAGATTTTGATAACCAGGCTGATGCCTTAGCCTTTGTTGATAGAGTAAACCCAAATGATTGTCGATTAAAAATTGGCAAAGAAATGTTTACTTATTTTGGCCCGGAATTCGTTAAAGAGTTAGTTGCGAAAGGGTTTGATGTATTCCTAGATCTGAAATTTCACGATATTCCTAACACAGTAGCAAAAGCTGTTACTGCGGCGGCTGAATTAGGCGTTTGGATGGTGAATGTCCACGCCTCTGGTGGATTAGCTATGATGGAAAAGGCGAAGCAAGCGCTTGAGCCTTATGGTAATAAAGCACCATTGCTAATTGGTGTTACTGTTTTAACCAGTATGAGCCAAGAAGACTTAACCACACTTGGTATTGATAAAACACCAGCAGAACAAGTAAAACATTTGGCTAGTTTAGCTAAAAAGGCAGGCCTTGATGGTGTTGTGTGTTCTGCGCAAGAAGCTAAATTACTAAAAGAGTCACTTGGTAAAGAATTTAAGTTAGTCACTCCAGGTATTCGTCCAGCAGGTTCGAGTGCTGATGATCAGCAGCGTATCGTAACGCCAGAGCAAGCAATCGCAGATGGCGTTGACTATTTGGTGATCGGACGTCCAATTACTAAAGCAGACAATCCTCAGCAGGTTTTAGAGTCTATTAATAAGGCAATTGATTAGGCTTAAACCTTTCAAATAATAAAAAGGAGCGTTAAGCTCCTTTTTTTGTTCGATTTACTATTTACTCATATGTAAAAACACATCGTAATCAAGTTGTTTGAGCAACGATATGAGCTTTATCAGTGGTAAACCTATTAAACTATTCGGGTCATCGCCAGATAACTTTTCAAACAAACTAATCCCTAATCCTTCACTTTTAAAACTACCGGCACAATTTAATGGTTCTTCTATGTCTACATAGGTTGTGACTTCTTTTTCCGTCAACTGCTTAAAATCCACATAAAAGGGCTCGACTAAAGATTTTGTTTGGTTTGAGTTTGAATCAAATACACATAAACCTGTAAGAAAAGTGACACGTTTGCCACTAAAGCTCATAAGTTGTTTGATAGCGTTTTCACGGGTATGAGGTTTACCTAGAATGACATCATCACAAATAGCAACTTGATCAGAGCCGATGATAAGGGCGTCGCTATGCCTCTCAGCTACTTTCTTTGCTTTTTCTATTGCTAGTCGTTCTACTAATGCCATAGGAGATTCATTCTCAAGGGGAGATTCATCTATATTAGGTTTGTCACAGTCGAACGGAATATGTAGTTTTTCTAATAAGCTACGTCTAAAAGGAGAGGTAGAGCCTAAAACAATTTTTCTCATTTTTTACTCAAAATTTAAGCGGTTTCTGCTAATATTGGGGCAATGTGGAATTTTTAAATCATTTTCGCTAATTTTCTTTTGACACTTGGGCTGAACGACTATATCATGCGCGCCTTATGCAGAATCTGAAACTACCAATTACGATTGACCCTTATAAAAGCGCACAACGTCGTTTAGTGTGTGAAGGTTACTTTGAAGTTTCAGAAATGGATCGACTGTTGGACGCATGTGAAACATGCGATCAACATATAAACGTAAAAGTGGCGTTTAGCGTTGATGAACTCGGCCTAGTAGTAATTACTGGAGAAGGGCGACTTGATAGTACACTTTTATGTCAGCGATGTAATGAGCCTCTTGAAACAGAGCTAGGTTTTGAGTTAAATTTCAGCCCAGTGAAAAATCAAGAAGCCGCTGATGATTTGCCGTCATATTATGACGCAATTGAATTAGATGAAAATGGTGAAGTGAATTTACGTGAGCTAGTGGAAAATGAGTTGTTACTCGCTATTCCATTAATTCCGAAGCATGAACCTAAAGACTGTAAAGCGAATGCTGATAGTGTTTGGGGAGAATTGCCAGAGGAACACGAAAAGCCGAATCCATTTGACGTATTGAAAAAACTTAAGTAATTAACCGATTTTAGGAGTTGGGCAATGGCAGTTCAAAAGAGCAAGAAGTCTCGTGCAAGACGTGGTATGCGCCGTTCACACGACGCTTTAACAGCAGAAAACTTATCAGTAGATCCAGTATCTGGTGAAACTCACCGTCGTCACCACGTAACAGCTGATGGCTTTTACAAAGGTGTTAAAGTTATCGCTAAATAAGCGAGCTTTTCATGGTGAATAATCTAACCATAGCGTTAGATATTATGGGGGGCGATCAAGGCCCCCTTGTAACTATTCCTGCTGCAATCATTGCACTGGAAAAGACCTCTGATTTACATCTAGTTCTTTGTGGCGATAAAAACGTCATTGAAGAAACTCTTCAAAAATACCATTTTACTGATCATTCTCGTATTACCATCGAACATACTACGCAAGTTGTTGGTATGGACGAAACCCCTAGTTCTGCTTTAAGAACGAAAAAACAATCTTCTCTACGCCGTGCTTTAGACTGTGTTAGCGAAGGAAGAGCTCAAGCTTGTGTTAGTGCAGGAAATACTGGAGCTCTATTTGCTACCGCCCATTTTGTCTTAAAAACCTTACCTGGGGTAGAGCGTCCAGCTTTGATTTCTTCATTACCGACTCATCTGGAAGATAAACACGTGTTTATGCTGGATTTGGGCGCCAATGTTTTTTGTGATTCGAATATTTTGTATCAGTTTGGCGTGATGGGCGCAGTGTTAGCTGAGCAGGTAGACGGCATAGATAAGCCACGAGTCGCATTGCTAAATATGGGCGAAGAAGAGATTAAAGGCAGCGATCATATTAAAATGGCGGCAAGTAAACTCGCCGATAATAAAGATATAAACTATATTGGTTTCGTTGAAGGTAACGATATATTTACCAATAAAGCTGATGTCATTGTTTGTGACGGATTTGTTGGTAATGTCGCATTGAAAACGTGTGAAGGTGTTGCACGGTTAGTGTACGAACGCATGAAAACTGTGCTTTCAAGGCATTTCTTTGCGCGAATTTTCGGCAGACTACTATCGCCAACGTTAAAAAAGCTATTTAAAAGCTTGAACCCCGACCAGTATAACGGCGCAAGTCTGATAGGATTGCGCGGAATTGTCATTAAAAGTCACGGCAACGCGGGTACGAAAGCGTTTGCTACGGCCATTGCCGAAGCCGTGAAAGAAGTGGAACGTCAAGTTCCTGAAAAAATTGCTAGCAAACTTGAGCTAGGATTAACGGAGTCAAGCGACAACTAGTGATTTGCTGATTAATGCGCTTGGCCGACAATAATAAATAGGTATCACTATGCAAAACAATTTAGCGTTTATCTTTCCTGGACAAGGTTCACAAACCGTCGGAATGTTAAACGACTTTTCAGATAACGCTTCCGTTCAAGCAACATTTAAAGAAGCGTCAGATGCTTTAGGTTATGACTTATGGCAGTTAATTTCTGAAGGCCCAGCAGATAAATTGAACCAAACTAACTATACTCAGCCTGCACTTCTTGCATCAAGCGTTGCGTTATTCAGACTATGGCAAGAGTCTTCGGACGTTGCTCCTGCTATATTAGCAGGTCATAGTTTAGGTGAATATTCGGCTTTGGTTTGCGCAGGCGTTTTATCATTAGCTGATGGTGTAAAATTAGTTGAGAAACGTGGTGAGTTAATGCAAGCATCGGTACCTGCAGGTGTTGGTGCTATGGCCGCTGTTATCGGATTGGCTGACGATAAAATTATTGAAGCATGTGCTAGTGCAGCTCAAGAACAGGTTGTTTCAGCGGTAAACTTCAACTCGCCAGGTCAAGTGGTAATTGCTGGTAACAAAGAAGCGGTTGAGAGAGCTGGTGAGCTATGTAAAGAGCAGGGTGCTAAGAGAGTTCTTCCTCTTCCTGTAAGCGTACCGTCGCACTGTGCATTAATGAAAGATGCAGCAGACCAATTGGCTGAATACTTTAATCAAGTCACGTTTAATACACCAAATATCGCTGTGGTTAATAATGTTGATGTTGCGACAGAGTCTGATGTTGAAGCTATTAAAAATGCGTTAATTCGTCAATTGTATAGCCCTGTTAGATGGACTGAAACTATTCAAAACCTTGCAAGTAAAGGTGTAGAAAATGCACTAGAAGTTGGCCCTGGAAAAGTGTTAGCTGGCTTAGTGAAAAGAATCGATAAATCAATTAAATCTGTTTCAGTTAATGATCAAGCATCATTAGCTCAAGCAAAAGAATTAGTAGAATAGGAAAAACTATGTTTTCTTTAGAAGGTCAAGTTGCATTAGTAACTGGTGCTAGTCGTGGTATCGGTAAATCAATTGCTTTGCAGCTTCAAGCTATGGGTGCCAAGGTTATTGGTACAGCAACATCAGATCACGGTGCTGAGAAAATTTCTGAGTATTTAGGCGAAGGCCAAGGCTTAGTATTGAATGTAACTGATGATGCGTCAATCGATGCCATGTTCGCAACAATCAAAGATAACTTTGGTGCGGTTGATATTTTAGTAAACAATGCTGGTATTACACGTGACAATTTGTTCATGCGTATGAAAGATGATGAGTGGAACGATATTATCGACACTAACCTATCATCAGTATTTAAAATTTCGAAAGCTGTAATGCGCGCTATGATGAAAAAGCGTCATGGTCGTATTATTAATATCGGTTCAGTTGTCGGCACTATGGGTAACGCTGGACAAGTAAACTATTCAACGGCAAAAGCTGGTTTAATTGGGTTTACTAAGTCATTAGCAAGAGAAGTAGCTTCTCGTGGCATTACTGTAAATACGGTATCGCCAGGATTTATCGACACTGACATGACACAAACGCTTACAGATGAGCAAAAAGAAGGTATTTTTTCACAAGTACCAGCTAATCGTTTAGGTAAGCCAGAAGAAATCGCTAATGCGGTAGCATTCCTTGCGTCTGACGCAGCTGCTTACATTACAGGCGAAACGCTTCATGTGAATGGCGGTATGTATATGGTCTAGCCAGTTTGTTAACATCTTGATAATTATTAACAAATAGGCATAATATATTTCTTGTCTACAGGTTAGACCAGCATAAAAAGCAAAACGATAAGCTTGCAAGCAGGCCTGTAGACGAATACACTACACGCAATTTTGTAAAAATTGTATTTTCTACTAAAGGAAAAAAAATGAGTACTATCGAAGAACGCGTAAAGAAAATTACTGTTGAGCAACTAGGTGTAAGCGAAGAAGAAGTGAAAATTGAAGCTTCTTTCGTTGACGACTTAGGTGCTGATTCACTAGACACAGTAGAATTAGTAATGGCGTTAGAAGAAGAATTTGATACTGAAATCCCTGATGAAGAAGCTGAGAAGATCACAACTGTTCAGGCAGCTATCGACTACATTACTGCTAACCAGTAATTAGACTATTCAGGCGGCAGTGGCCGCCTGAAATCTTTATAATTCTAAAAAAGCTGTTATTCTTAGATACAGCAACTTCCTTTCTTAATTTCAAGTCTATCGGAGGCAACTCTTCCCATGCGTCGCGTTGTAATAACCGGTTTTGGTATGCTTAGCCCTCTTGGTAATACTGCTGAAGCAACTTGGCAGCAATTATTAGCAGGTAAAAGTGGTATAGGCACCATAGAACATTTTGACACTACAGATTTTCCAACCAAATTTGCAGGCTTAGTAAAAGGCTTTAATGCTGAAGACTATGGCATCGCAAAGAAAGATGGCCGTAAAATGGATATTTTTATCCAATATGGCTTAGCTGCAGGTATTCAAGCTCTCGAGCATTCAGGTCTGACTATTACAGATGGGAATGCGCATCGCGTGGGTGTAGCTGTTGGCTCTGGTATCGGTGGTTTAACATTAATTGAAGAAAATCACAGTAAATACTTAAAAGGTGGTGTGAGAAAGCTTTCACCATTTTTCTGTCCTTCAACCATTTTAAATATGGCGGCAGGTAACTTATCGATACGCTTAGGACTCAAGGGCCCTAATATTTCGATCGTTACTGCATGTACATCTGGTGTCCATAATATTGGCCATGCAGCGCGCATGGTGGCACACGGTGATGCTGATGCTATGATTGCCGGTGGTACAGAAAAGGCATCTACTGAATTAGGTATTGGCGGATTTAACTCTGCACGAGCATTGTCGACCCGAAATGATGATCCACAAGGCGCAAGTCGCCCATGGGATAAAGATCGCGATGGTTTTGTGCTAAGTGATGGTGCCGGTATGGTTGTCGTAGAAGAGTACGAGCATGCTAAAGCACGTGGTGCAACTATTTATGCTGAAATCGTAGGGTTTGGCATGAGTGGTGATGCTTATCACATGACTTCTCCGCCAGCAGATGGTGCAGGTGCAGCATTAGCCATGGCAAATGCGTTAAAAGACGCAAAGGTAAACCCTGAGCAAATTGGCTATATCAATGCACATGGAACCTCTACACCAGCAGGTGATATTGCAGAAACCAATGCCGTTAAATCGATATTTGGCGAGTACGCTTATAAAACTATGGTTGGCTCAACAAAATCTATGACCGGCCACTTATTAGGTGCTGCTGGTGCTGTTGAAGCAATCTTTACTGCTCAATCATTACATTACCAACAAGTTGCTCCAACAATTAATTTGGAAAACCCTGATGAGGGGTGTGACTTAGATTATATTCGAGGTAGTGCTAGAGACGTAAACCTTGAGTATGCGCTTTGTAACTCTTTTGGTTTTGGCGGCACAAATGGTTCATTAGTGTTGAAAAAGATTTAAACCTTTTTGCTTGCAACTCAAAGATTAAGCCTGAATACTGTCGTGGTATTCAGGTTTTTTATTGGACGCTTTTAATTCAATGATTTATTGCGCAATTGATGGCAAAGAAACTAACGTTATTCCAAGTGACGACCGTGGCCTCTCTTATGGTGATGGTCTCTTTACCACAGCTAAAATAGTGAGCGGTAAAGTAATGCTTTTTGACATGCACCTTGAAAGGTTGGTTAAAGGAAGCGAAAAATTGGGCTTTGAGTTTCGACAAGTAGGTACGTTAAAGCGTCAATTAGAAGCGTTGGCTAAGCGATACGAACTCGCTGTATTAAAAGTTATCTTAACTGCTGGCTCAGGTGGAAGAGGTTATGCTAGGGCAGCTGAAGTTAAGCCAAGAGTGATTGTAAGCATTTATCCGTACCCTGAAAGTTATGCAGCGCTGAGCCAAAATGGTATATCAATGGGGCTAGCTGAGACTGAATTAGGGTTAAACCCTATGACAGCCGGTATCAAACATTTAAATAGGTTAGAACAAGTTTTCTTAAAAGCTGAGATAGCTAAAAGCTCATATGGTGATCTTGTGGTGACTGATATGCTAGGAAATGTTGTTGAGTCAACTTTAGCGAATTTGTTCTGGTATAAAGATAATCACTGGTTTACACCCGTGATTGATACTTCAGGCGTTAATGGCTTGATCAGGCAATGCTTACTCAACTTACCGCTACAAATTCAGCAGGTAAAAGTTACGCCAAAGGAGTTAGAGACTGTCGAGGCTATGTTTGTGTCAAATGCGCTAGCAGGCATTATTCCTGTCCACACTTATTGCGATACCCCATTGTCTATGGAGCCGGTTTCATTGCTCGCCAATAAAGTAGCACCTTTTATCGAAGGATTAAATCATGAAAATTAATGGCTTTAAAAAAATCGCTTTAATCTTTTTCGCGCTAAGTTTACTGTCTGTTCTGGCTTTCTTTATTACGTTAAAACATCAATTGAATAAGCCGTTAACTTTAGAAAAAAATAGGTTGTTTACTATAGGAGCAGGGACTTCGTTTTATCACTTAACTAAGCAGATGGTGAGAGAAGGTATTATTGATTCTCGTTTTTGGATTCGGGTTCATGCGAGATTAAATTCGCAAGCGGCGAGTATAAAAGCAGGCACTTATAGGCTTGTCCCTGGCGACACTGTGTTAACATCTTTAGAAAAATTCAATCAAGGCAAAGAGTATCTTTTCTCGGTGACCTTTGCAGAAGGGACAACATTGCGCCAATGGTTTGCTCAACTGTCGTCTTTGGAGCATATTTCTCATCAATTACGTGGTAAAAATTATCAAGAAAATGTTGATTTGTTAGTTAAAGAACTCGAACTTGATTATCTCAATCCTGAAGGATGGTTCTATCCTGAAACGTACTCCTATGCAAAAGGAGCTTCTGATATCGCGATAATGAGGCAGGCTCATATTGCTATGAAGAAAGTACTTGATGAAGTTTGGCAGCAACGATTTCCTGATCTGCCTTATGAAAACCCTTACCAGGCGTTAATCATGGCTTCAATTATTGAAAAAGAAAGTGGTAAGCATGCTGAGCATGGCAAAATATCTTCAGTGTTCGTTAATCGTTTAGAGAAAGGCATGCGATTACAAACCGATCCGACTATCATTTATGGTCTGGGAACGCGTTATAAAGGCGATATCACTAGAAAGCACAAATTTGAAAAAACCGCTTATAATACCTATAGAATTGACGGTTTACCGCCGACACCCATTGCGATGCCTGGTAAGCCTGCTTTGTTAGCATCAGTGCAACCTGATACTACTGACTATTTTTATTTCGTGAGTAATGGGCAAGGTAGTCACATATTCTCTACTAACTTAAAAGATCACAACAAAGCAGTCGTAAAATATCAATTAAAGTAACTTTAATCATCTGTCTATCACTTAGTGATAGATTTCTCAGATTAAGGTATTCTTAGCTCATAGTTAAAAAGAAAAAAAAGAAACGTATGAATAAAGGTCTGTTTATAGTTTGCGACGGCAGTAACGGCGCAGGAAAAACAACGCTTATTAACACATTAGAACAACACTTGTTAGCTCAAGGGCTAGAAGTCGTGGTAACTCGAGAACCGGGTGGCACGCCAATTGGTGAAAAAATTAGAGATATTATTCTTGATAAATCTCACCAAGAAATGACTGACTTAACAGAGTTGATGCTAATGGCAGCTCAGCGCGCACAGCACGTCGCCGAGAAAATTAAACCCGCGTTAACTAGAGGTGCTTGTGTTATCTCTGATAGATTTGATGCGGCTACTATTAGCTTTCAACATTTTGCTAGGGGAATAGACTTAGACACAATCAACACGTTAAATAACCTTGCTAAAAATGGTTTAGAGCCAGATATGAATATCATATTGGATTTAGACGCAGAAATTGGTATGGGCCGCGTTAAAAGTCGCGGTGACCAGCCAGATCGTATGGAACAAGAAAAGTTGGATTTCCTAGATAAAGCGAGAACAGGTTATTTAACACAGGCAAAGGACAATCCAAGTAAATTTACTGTTATTGATGCAAACAATGCAAAAGAGCAAGTGGCAAGTGAAGCAATTGGTGCCATTGAAAAGTTATTAAAGAAATGAGCAGAAAATATCGTTTTGAAAAGCACGTTGCCTTAGGTCTATTAATACAATGACAGCCCACTTAAATTGGTTAATACCATTAAAATCTGACTTATTCTCTGTTCTTCAACAAAAAAGTTTTCCACATGGATTATTAATAACTGGCCAGCAGGGCACTGGAAAAAGAGAATTAGCTTTATGGCTTCAGCGGTTGTTGTTGTGTAACCAACCGGATGTCGCTAATCAAAGTCCATGTAATCAATGTAAAAGTTGTCATTTATTGCTTAACGCGAATCATCCCGATGCACGCGATATTGAACTTGTCACGCAATCTATTTCGGTTGATCAAATTCGCCAAGCTACGCAGTTTTTGGAAAAAACTCCACAGTTGTCTCATAGCCAAGTGGTGATCATTGAGTCAGCGGAAAAGTTGACAGAGTCTGCGGCTAACGCTTTGCTAAAAACGCTAGAAGAGCCGACGGCTAACAGTTACATCATATTGCTTGCTAAAGACGAGCAGCATTTATTACCCACTATTGTTAGTCGTTGTCGTGTATTACAAATAAGGCCACCAATTGGTGGTGAGTTAGTGGCGGCAACAGAGGGAACGTCTCACAATAAGTTTGTTAACATAACGCACTTGTCCAGAATAACTAATGTGAGTGAAACCGAATCCTATCAAGACTTAGTCAAACAAGTTGTTGCGTTTATAATGAACCCAACTAGTAGTTACTTGTTAACCTCTGTGTTACTTGAGTTAGGTGAAAACGCATTGCCTTGGTTAGAAAATGTGTTTTGTGATTTGTATCGATATCACGCTGGTTGGCGAGATGTTTCAATTAATGAGCAGCAAAACCTATCTAATGGTCAATTAAACTCTGTTGTCGAAGACAATAGTGATGCGATATATCGAATTTATTTATTGATTCAATCATATCAACAAAAGAATAAAACGCTTGTACAATACAACAATGAATTTGGCCTTGAACAGCTTGTCGTGAAAATGGCTAATCTGATGGCCCGAGAGGAATATTAATGGAACAATTGTATTTAGAGTTTGTTACAGATAAAGATCTTTATCAGTCTTATATGCCATTTGTTAAAAACGGTGGTGTATTCGTACGTACCACTGAACATTTTGAATTAGGTACTGATATTGAATTGCAAATCTTGCTGCCAGATTCTTTAGAGCCTTCAACTGTGGTAGGAAAGATTTGCTGGGTGACCCCTGTAGGTGCTCAAAATGGTACCCCAGCAGGTATTGGAATCAGCTTTATTGAAGACGCTGAAAATATCCGTAGTCAAATAGAAAACTCAATTGGCCGATTATTAAATTCTTCTGATCCAACCTTAACTATGTAGTAAAACAGGAATATTTGTGTTTATAGATTCCCATTGTCATTTAGATCGCTTAGATCTAACTGAATTTCAAGATAACTTAGATAATGTCGTTACCAATGCTAAAAATGTAGGTGTCGACAAAATGTTATGCGTTAGTGTTACTTTAGACGATTTTCCTAAAATGGTAGAAGCAACGTCAAACTATGCCAATGTGCTATTGTCTTGTGGTACTCACCCGCTTAACCAAGAGCAAGCTATTGAAACTGAAGATTTACTGCGATTGTGCCAACATGAAAGGGTGATTGCAGTTGGTGAAACTGGTTTAGACTATTATTACGCACCTGAAACCAAAGCACTACAATTAGCATCATTTGTACAACATATCGAAGTAGCGAAAGCTGTCAACAAACCCCTGATTATCCATACTCGTGATGCAAGAGAAGACACCATGACGTTGTTAAAAGAACACGATGCAGCTACTGTTGGTGGTATTCTTCATTGTTTTACTGAAACATGGGAAATGGCAAAGGAAGCGATTGAGCTTGGGTTCTATATTTCTTTTTCTGGCATTGTTACATTCAAAAATGCAACAGCATTAAAAGAAGTTGCAAAGCAAGTTCCTGACGATAAGCTTTTAATTGAAACAGACTCACCTTACTTAGCTCCTGTTCCTCACCGCGGAAAACAAAATCAGCCGGCTTATGTGATAGAAGTTGCAAAACATTTAGCAAGCATTCGAGGACAATCTGTCGAGCATATTGCTAAAATCAGCAGAGAGAACTTCTACCGCTTATTTCCTACCGCACAATAAAACACGTTGTTAAAGACAAAAAAATAGCCCGAAACAAGGAGATGTTTCGGGCTCAGGGGATGGCTCATAATAGGAGATGAGCCGTGCGCTAATTAACCAAATTCGAATTCATCCAAATTGAATTTTCAGCGAGCACTGTGGTTAAATTTTGAACTATGTTTATAAGTGTAGTGTACTCTCCCACAAATGCTAATTAATTTTGCATAAATTTTAATTGTCTGAAATATAAAGAAATAAATGGTGGACAACCAGTTTTTGTATACAGATTGTTTACTGGTTGTAAACGGGTATTGCACAGCTTATGCACAGGGCTTTTCAGAGAGGCTAAATGGCGCATTACGTAAATAAGATTACCATTTAAGTTCTTTGTAATTGGTTGCATGTATGGCAAGATGTTGGCAACTTATCTGTTAATAGTTTTTGACTGTGCTTCAACGAATTTGGTTTAGTTTTTTTCTTATTGCATTCTTTTCTGCTTGCTACCAATGGCTTGCTCTAGATAATCCAACGATTTTCGATGCTATTATGAATTCGGTATATGCCATGTCTAAAACCACGGTAGAGATTGCCATTGGCTTGATTGGCATATTAGCGTTTTGGTTAGGCATTATGAAAATAGCTGAGCGAGCAGGGCTCATCGATAAACTAGCAAGGGTTATTTCACCTTTGTTTCAGCATTTAATGCCAGAAGTGCCTAAAAATCACAAAGCGTATGGCTCGGTTACTATGAATTTGTCAGCGAACTTTTTAGGTTTAGACAACGCGGCCACTCCTCTTGGTTTAAAAGCGATGCAAGATCTACAAGAAGTTAATCCTAAAAAAGATACAGCAAGTAATGCCCAGATTTTATTTCTTGTTCTTAATACTTCATCGATAACCTTATTTCCTGTGACTGTTTTTGTTTATCGAGCGCAGCAAGGGGCTATTTCTCCAACTGATGTGTTTATTCCTATTTTGTTGGCGACAAGTGCGTCAACAATCATCGGGTTGTTAGTGGTATGTTGGTGGCAAAAAATTAAGTTGTTAAACACAGTAATACTTAGTTACTTCGCGTTGTTTTTTGCTGTTATTGGTAGCGTGGTTGCTTATTTTTCGACGTTATCAGCGGATATTCTCGCGCAGCAGTCATCTTTACTCGGAAATTTACTCATCTTTTCTATTATTATTGCTTTCCTTTGCTACGGAGTAAGAAGGCAGGTAAACGTATACGATGCATTTATTTCAGGTGCTAAAGAGGGCTTTGAAACTGCCGTCAGAATAATCCCTTATCTACTTGCTATGTTAGTTGCAATTGGTGTTTTGCGTGCCAGTGGCGCTTTGGATTTATTTTTCAATATCATTAAAACCAGCGTAGCGGCCTTAGGAGCTGACACGCGTTTTGTTGATGCGCTACCTACTGCTTTTATGAAGCCCTTATCAGGATCTGGCGCTCGAGCGATGATGGTAGAGACAATGAATACCTATGGTGCCGACTCTTTCCAAGGTAGGCTTGCTTCGATAATGCAAGGTTCAACGGAAACAACCTTTTATGTTCTAGCCGTTTACTTTGGCTCTGTCGGTATTCGTTATACTCGCCATGCTGTTGCTTGTGGTTTAACGGCTGATGTCGCAGGGCTATCAGCAGCGATATTCGTTTGCTACTGGTTCTTTGGGTAATAGCTTTTCCGGTTAACCGTCTATTTTCCAATTTTAACCGCTACTTTAGTCTAATTGTCGACAATTGTTGTGTTCTCATTCTTGACATAGCACATATATCCACTATTATTCATTCAATCAAGATAAATTGTCGACAATGTTGAATGAATAGTTTTCTACATCAAACACAAGCAGTTACCACTGCAGACAAGATTTTTCAAAAAATGCAGCACGCCATTGTAGAGGGCGAAATTGCTAGCGGCAGTAAAATAAGTGAGCCGGAACTTGCTAAAAAATACGATATAAGCCGCGCTACACTTAGAGAAGCGTTAAATCGCCTTGAAAAGTGCCATCTCATTGAGCGTAAGCCGAATGTTGGTGCACGCGTTGTTGAATGTACTATTGAAGGGCTTCTTGAGGTATACCAAGTAAGAGAAGCACTTGAAGGAATGGCATGTCGTTTAGCTGCAGAAAATATGTCTGATGAAGAAATTGTCGACATGAAGCAAATGTTATCCACTCACGCCAAATCGCAAGAACTTAAAGACGGCGTTTCTTATTATCAAGAAGAAGGCGATCTAGACTTTCATTATAAAGTCATTTTAGGAAGCCATAATCAACAACTTATCGATCTTTTATGCGGTCAGCTATATCACTTAGTGCGCATGTATCGAATTCAGTTTGGCATGCGCAGCCCTAGAGCTACTCGTGCATTTAATGAGCACAGCCACATTCTTCAGGCTATTGTTGATAGAGATGGTGAATTAGCGGAATTATTGATGCGTCGACACATTGGCGCATCAAGGAAAAATATCGAGCAAAAAATTGCGACGAAAAATCAACATGAGACGAGTTAATTAACTCAACAATGGGGAGATACTCATGACAAAACTATTGTCTCCAGGTGCAAAATTTAGATTAGCACTTGAGAAAAACAAACCACTGCAAATCGTTGGAACTATCAACGCTTATTGCGCCATGATGGCAGAGCAGTTAGGACACCAAGCTATCTACTTATCAGGTGGCGGTGTAGCCAATGCTTCATATGGTTTACCCGATCTCGGCATGACATCACTAAATGATGTGATAGCGGATGTACAACGTATAACGTCCGCTTCAAGTTTACCTTTAATGGTAGATATCGATACCGGCTGGGGTGGTGCATTTAACATCGCAAAAACCATTAAAGATATGGAAAAAGCAGGCGCAGCAGCCGTGCATATTGAAGATCAAGTTGCGCAAAAGCGTTGTGGCCATAGACCAAACAAAGAAATCGTTTCTACCGAAGAAATGGTAGATCGTATTAAGGCAGCTGTTGATGCAAGAACAGATGAAGATTTCTTTATCATGGCAAGAACCGATGCTTTTGCTCAAGAAGGCTTAGAAAAAGCTTTAGAGCGTGCAAAGGCTTATGTTGCCGCTGGTGCTGATGGCATTTTTGCTGAAGCAGTACAAACAGAAGAGCATTACCGCGCTTTCGCTGATGCGTTAGATGTGCCGATTCTGGCAAATATTACAGAATTTGGTAAAACCGAACTGTGGAATAAGGAGCAGTTAGGTGAATGGGGATGTGGCATGGTGCTTTACCCATTATCAGCGTTTAGAGCGATGAATAAAGCAGCTGAATCTGTGTACAAAACACTACTAAGCGACGGTGATCAAAAAGCCGAAATCGATAACATGCAAACTCGCATGGAGTTATACGATTACTTAGGCTATCACGAATATGAACAAAAATTAGACGCACTATTTGCCGAAGGCAAAAACAAATAATAATTCAATCGCATTTGCTCGCATAGGGTTTAAGAGCAAAAACGGTTTCAAGACTTGAGAAAGAGGATAATAAAATGGTTGATAAGAAACTAGGTGGAGCAGGCCTCAGAGGTCAAAGTGCTGGTGAAACTGCATTGTGTACAGTAGGTAAAACAGGCTCAGGTTTAACTTATCGTGGTTATGATATAAAAGAACTTTCTGCCAATGCACAATTTGAAGAAGTTGCTTACTTGTTACTTTACGGAAAGCTACCAAATCAAACTGAACTTGATGCTTATAAAGCGCGCTTAAAAGGTATGCGTGACTTACCAGAGGCATTAAAAGCGGCGTTAGAGTTGATCCCAGCAGACGCGCATCCTATGGATGTAATGCGTACTGGTTGTTCAATGCTAGGTAATTTAGAAACAGAACAAGACTTTTCTGAGCAACTTGATCATATCGATCGCATGTTGGCCATTTTTCCTGGCTTAATCAATTACTGGTATAACTTCAGCCACAACGGCATTCGTGTCGATGTTAATACTGATGCAGATTCAATTGCAGAACAGTTCTTATGGACACTTCACAATAAAAAACCAGAACCTCTGCACGTTGATGTTATGCACGCTTCCCTTATTCTTTATGCAGAGCATGAATTCAACGCGTCAACGTTTACAGCACGTGTTTGCGCATCAACATTGTCAGACATTCATAGTTGTGTAACTGGTGCCATTGGATCGTTACGTGGACCATTACATGGTGGCGCTAACGAAGCTGCTATGGACATGATTGAACAATGGAGTTCTGCTGACGAAGCTGAAGCGGCTATTATGGGTATGCTTGAGCGCAAAGAAAAGATCATGGGCTTTGGACATGCTGTATATCGTGAGTCAGATCCTCGTAACGCGATTATCAAAGAATGGTCTGAAAAGTTAGCGAAACAAAACGGCGATACCACTTTGTATGATGTATCAGAGCGCTGCGAAGCCGTAATGTGGCGAGAGAAGAAGCTATTTTGTAATGCTGATTTCTTCCATGCGTCTGCTTATAACTTTATGGGTATCCCAACTAAGTTGTTTACGCCAATTTTCGTGTGTTCACGCGTTTCAGGTTGGACAGCTCATGTGATGGAGCAACGCTCGAATAACCGAATTATTCGTCCGTCTGCAGACTACACTGGTCCTGAAGCCGCACAATGGGTTGATATTTCAGAGCGCGCATAGTTTAGACTAACTTAGTTAGCTAATTTGAAAGTTAGAACAATCCGATAATGAGGTACTAGCAGCATTCCGCTAGTACCTTACTACAATATTCGTTTGGTAGGGCGCTTAAAACCTCGACCAAACCTTGTGTGACTCAACACACTAATCAATCAATTTGTAGGTAATATTATGAATACCCAATACCGCAAATCTCTTGAAGGCACATCGTTAGATTATTTTGATACACGCCAAGCGGTAGAAGAGATCAAAGCAGGTAGTTACGATAAACTACCTTATACATCAAAAATTTTAGCAGAACAGTTAGTTCGTCGCTGTGAGCCAGCTAAACTCACCGATAGCTTGATACAGCTAATCGATAGAAAAAAAGATTTAGACTTTCCCTGGTATCCGGCACGTGTTGTTTGTCACGATATTCTCGGTCAAACAGCTCTTGTAGACTTAGCAGGCCTTCGTGATGCGATTGCGGAAAAGGGCGGCGATCCAGCAAAAGTAAACCCAGTTGTACCAACTCAGTTAATTGTTGACCATTCATTGGCGGTTGAACATGCTGGTTTTGATCCTGACGCCTTTGAAAAGAATAGAGCGGTAGAAGACAGACGAAACGAAGACAGATTCCATTTTATCAACTGGACAAAAACTGCGTTTAAAAACGTTGATGTGATTCCTGCCGGTAACGGGATTATGCACCAAATTAATTTGGAAAAAATGTCGCCAGTCATTCAAGCACGCGACGGCATTGCTTTTCCAGATACCTGTGTCGGTACAGACTCTCATACACCGCATGTTGACGCATTAGGTGTTATTGCGATTGGCGTTGGTGGTTTAGAAGCTGAAAACGTGATGTTGGGCAGAGCGTCTATGATGCGCTTACCTGATATCGTCGGCGTTAAATTAACGGGTAAACGCCAAGCAGGGATAACTGCGACAGATATCGTTCTTGCCATTACCGAGTTCTTACGAAATGAAAAAGTTGTTTCGTGTTATCTCGAATTTTTTGGAGATGGTGCCACAGATTTAACTATTGGCGATCGCGCGACTATTTCTAACATGACACCAGAGTATGGCGCATCGGCAGGAATGTTCTATATTGACCAACAAACAATCGATTACTTAAAAATTACTGGTAGAGAGCCAGAGCAAATCGCATTGGTTGAACAGTACGCAAAAACAAATGGTTTATGGGCTGACCAAATGACTGAGGCCCAATACGAACGTGTGCTAGAGTTCGATTTGTCGGTGGTTACGCGTAACCTGGCAGGGCCGTCAAATCCACATCGTAGACTACCAACAAGCGATTTAGCGTCGCGAGAAATCGCTGGAGAATGGCAAGAGCCAAGTTTAGACAGTTGGCAAGGAAATATGCCTGACGGTGCGTGTATCATTGCTGCTATTACGTCCTGCACAAATACATCAAATCCACGAAATGTAGTTGCTGCAGGTTTAGTTGCGAAAAAGGCAAATGAACTTGGCCTTATTCGCAAACCTTGGGTGAAAACGTCATTTGCTCCAGGTTCAAAAGTCGCCAAGTTATATCTTGAAGAAGCTGGGCTATTAACTGAACTAGAAAAACTAGGCTTTGGTATTGTTGCTTATGCATGTACGACCTGTAACGGTATGTCAGGTGCACTAGACCCGAAAATTCAACAAGAAATTATTGACAGAGATTTATACTCGACGGCTGTACTTTCAGGAAACCGTAATTTCGATGGTCGAATTCATCCTTATGCGAAACAAGCTTTCTTAGCGTCGCCACCACTAGTTGTTGCTTATGCAATTGCCGGTACTGTTCGTTTTGATATTGAAAAAGACGTTTTAGGTAAAGACCAAGCGGGTAACGACATTACCTTGAAAGAACTATGGCCATCAGATGAAGAAATCGATGCAATTGTTGCTAAAGCCGTAAAACCAGAGCAATTTACGCAAGTTTATCAGCCTATGTTTGACTTGAAAGTCGATTATGGTGAAAACAATAACCCACTCTATGATTGGCGTGAAATGTCGACTTATATCCGCAGGCCACCATACTGGGAAGGTGCATTGGCAGGTGAAAGAACATTAACTAACCTGCGTCCACTTGCGGTATTAGGTGACAACATTACCACAGATCACTTATCGCCATCTAATGCGATATTGGCGACCAGTGCTGCCGGTGAATATTTGGCTAAAATGGGCTTACCAGAAGAAGACTTTAACTCTTACGCTACGCATCGCGGCGACCATTTAACTGCTCAGCGGGCAACGTTTGCTAACCCTAAATTACTTAATGAAATGTGTAAGGATGAACAAGGTGAGGTTATTCAAGGTTCCCTTGCACGTATAGAGCCAGAAGGGCAGCAAACCCGGATGTGGGAAGCTATCGAGACCTATATGAACCGTTCGCAACCACTTATTATTGTTGCTGGTGCAGATTATGGCCAGGGCTCTTCACGTGATTGGGCTGCTAAAGGAGTGAGATTAGCAGGCGTAGAGGCGATTATCGCTGAAGGCTTTGAGCGTATTCACCGCACCAATTTAGTGGGTATGGGTGTTTTACCATTAGAGTTTGTTAACGGCGATACAAGACATACGTACCAGATTGATGGCAGTGAAACGTTCACAGTCGTTGGCGACAAAAAACCAGGTGCGTCGTTAGAAGTACAAATGACGCGTGCAAATGGAGAGCAAGTAGTATTTAACGTGAAATGTCGCCTAGATACAGCAGAAGAGTGCTCAGTTTATCAAGCTGGCGGGGTATTACAGCGCTTTGCCGAAGATTTTTTAGCAACAAGTCACTAGTTTATTAAGGAAATTAAATGTCTTTAAAAAAACAGATTAAAGTCCCTGCTACTTATATGAGAGGCGGTACTTCTAAAGGGGTGTTTTTTAAGCTAGATGAATTGCCAATGCAATGCCAGCAACCAGGTGATGACAGAGATCGCATGCTACTAAGAGTTATAGGTAGCCCAGATCCTTATGGTAAACAAACCGATGGTATGGGGGGCGCTACGTCAAGTACCAGTAAAACCGTTATTTTAGATAAATCTAGCCAAGATGGTCACGATGTTGATTACCTTTTTGGACAAGTAGCTATTGATAAGGCGTTTGTTGATTGGTCAGGAAACTGTGGCAATTTAACTGCTGCAGTTGGCGCATTTGCAATTACTAACGGCCTAGTGGCAGAAGACAAAATCCCTGAAAATGGCGTATGTACCGTGCGCATTTGGCAAAAGAATATAGGTAAAACGATTATATCTAGCGTGCCTATGAAAGATGGTCAGGTGCAGGAATTGGGCGATTTTGAGTTAGACGGCGTAACCTTTGCTGCAGCTGAAGTGCCGGTTGAATTTGTTGCACCCGTTGATCCAAGTGAATCTATGTTTCCTACGGGTAAGGTACAAGAGACGTTAGACGTACCTAACATCGGCACTTTTGAAGCAACCATGATCAATGCGGGTATCCCAACGATATTTTTAAAAGCAGAGGCGTTAGGTTTTGACGGTACTGAATTGCAGGACGATATTAACGGTGATTCAGCGCTGTTAGAAAAGTTTGAAACAATTCGTGCTTATGGTGCAGTGCAAATGGGCTTAATTAACAAACCTGAAGAAGCAGAATCAAGGCAGCACACGCCTAAAATAGCCTTTGTTGGTAAAGCAAAAAGTTACCGCGCGTCTAGCGGAAAGTCTATTGAGTCTGCAGACATCGATGTTAATGTTCGTGCCTTGTCTATGGGAAAACTGCATCATGCGATGATGGGAACCGCTGCGGTTGCAATTGGCACAGCCGCTGCAATTCCAGGAACAATTGTTAGTGATACCGCAGACAAGGCGACTACGAAGGTAACCTTTGGTCACCCGTCGGGTACTTTAGCTGTAGGCGCAAATGTGCAAAATGACCAAGGAAACTGGCAAGTTAATTCAGTTACTATGAGTCGCAGCGCACGCGTGTTAATGTCTGGCTGGGTGCATATTCCAGAAGATTTTTAACGCTTTTTTGCTTTACAGTTTAATTGCTACAAATTTACTGCTAGAGTGAAGTAAATGGACGTCACTTCACTCTACTTAAATGACATATTCAATATTAAAAAGCCCCTTAATACTTTCGCTTTCTTCATTATTATTTTCTACGAGCATTTTAGCTTCAGACTTAAAAGTGCCAGATAACATTCAAGTGACCAAAGTTAATGGAAAATCTACGTCTTTTGGCTTGATTCAGAAGGAAACTAAGGTTGGCCTTAAAGAGGGACGAAATGTCATTGTTTTGCACTATCGTGATTCTTTTGAAGACTATGACAATGACGATTTTACTAATGTTAAGTCTGAACCTTATGTTTTAATTTTTGATTCGGTAAATAGCCAGGACTATATCATCCAAAAAGTCGATATAGATGACGAAGAGCAAGCGAAACAATTTGCCGAAAGTTTTGCTGTGACGCTTTTCAATAGTTCAGGTGACAATGTCGCAACGACATTAACAACCGAACATGATTATTTGTCTCGTATTGATGCCTATGTTGCTCAAGCTGAAAAGGAGAATGAAACTGTAGCTCAAACGGCGCCTCAATCTATTTCTTCTAAAAGTTCTACGTCAGAGGTTGCGATAATAAGCGCAGCCAAAGTTTCTCACGGCGGTGTTGCAACCGTGCCCGCGTCAAAAAATACTACCGTAAATCCGCGTCGAGCGTCTAAAAGTGAACAAACTAAAAATCCTCACACTTTGAATATGCTTCAATATTGGTGGTCTCAAGCGACAGAAGCTGAAAAAGAAGCATTTAAACAGCACATCAGTAACAACAATTAGGAGTTTTTAGGTATTATGAAAAAAGTAACATATTTTTTGTCATTAACTCTAGCGTCTCTTGTTAGTGTGCATGTCGCAGCCAATGAGGGGATTGAAGTAACGGGTAAAGGTGCAGTTAATGCAATACCTGATAAGTTTACGTTTACCGTTAGAATTGAGAAACGTTGTCAGTTAGCGAGTAAATGTAAAGCTTATATAGATAACCAAAGTAAGTTAGTGGTAAATGCGCTTAAAAAAAGGGGCGTTGAAGATAAGCATATAGATTCGTCGGCGCTTAGAATGTTTCCTGTTTTTCCACCGCGAAAAAATTATAATGCCATTGTTGAAACGAGGGTAGACCCAAAAACTAGTGCTTACATTAAAGCTGAGCTGGAAAAAGAGTCGTTAGAAAAGCCTTTATATTTCGACGTTGGCCGTACTTTTTCCGTATCGATTGATTCGTTAGATAAATATGACAGATTACTCGATGAACTTGTAAAGATTGGTGTTACTCATTTATCGCCTCCTAATGCATCATTTGCTTCACCGGAAAAATTATATGACCAAGCGCTGAGTGCTGCGATCAAAGATGCCAAGCAGAAAGCCGCTGCAATTGCTCAACAATTAGGTGTTAATTTGGGCAATGTGACCATGTTTAGAGAGTCTGGTTATCGTGCTCCTGTGAGCTATAGCATGGCAAGAATGAGTGATGCAGAATTTAAGTCGCAAGCGTCTGAAAAATCGGTTGATGCACAAGTTACCGTTATATATGAAATTAAACCATAGAAGACTTTTTTAATAACTTGGCGCTTTAATACTTTAACTTCGTGGCTTATCGAGGTATGTTATGCGCAATTTTAAGCTTAGACGGTAAATTATGTCGAAAACTGCATTTTATCGATTATTAAATGAACAGGTTGATGCCATTATAGGTGATGAAACTGATTCAATTGCCAATATGGCAAATATTAGCGCATTGTTATTTGAACAAATGGAATGCGTTAATTGGGTAGGCTTTTATCGATTAATTGAAGACACTTTAGTCCTTGGTCCATTTCAAGGTAAAGTCGCCTGTATTCGTATACCTGTTGGTAAGGGCGTGTGCGGCACGGCAGTGTCTGAGAGTGCAACACAATTAGTTGAAGATGTGCATGCATTTGCGGGACACATAGCGTGTGATGCTGCAAGCAATTCTGAAGTTGTTGTTCCTGTCTATCACAACGGAAAAATTATCGCTGTGTTAGATATAGATAGCCCGGAAGTAGGGCGTTTCGATGAAGAAGATAAAGCCGGCGTAGAAGCTATTGTGAAAAGTTTTGAAAAAAGCTTGGCACAATAATGGAATAGCTTAGATGAAAGAACTCGTTGTTATTCACGATTATTTAGTCTCAGAATCTGTTGTAGGTGACTGGGATGGTGAAGAGGAGCAAGTCACAGAGAACATCAATCAGATATACCATACATTGTATGATATGGCTGAGGATGACATCGAACCAGAAGTATTAATCCAATTATTAGAGTTGGTTTGGGAAAACTGGATTGGTCAAGATGCGCTTGCTGAAATTGAACAAGATGATATTAGCGATTGGTGTTACCACCTATTGTTAAACCGAACACAATATTTAACTGAGTAAGTTAACTTTAAAGTAAAAGTAGTTATTTATGGAAACTAAAACTGAACAAGAAGTACCAGAAACAACAGAAACAGGTACTAAAGAAGTTGAAACTGAACAAAAGCGCATCAGTGTAAAAGAAATCGTCGGCTATTTAGCTGAAAAATTTCCTGAGTGTTTTTCTGCGCAAGGCCCCGCTAAACCGCTAAAAGTCGGTATTTTTCAAGATTTAGCTGAACGTTTGGCTGATGATGAAAAGGTGAGCAAGACTCGCTTGCGTCAAGCGCTAAGACATTACACGAGTAGCTGGCGCTACCTTAAGTCAGTAAAAGCGGGTGCACATCGTGTAGACGTTGACGGTAAAGAAGTTGCCGAGATTGACCAAGAGCAAGCAGATTACGCAGCTAAAACGTTAAAAGAGAGCCAAGAAAAATTTGGTAACAAAAATACTAAAGACGCGAAACCTAAAAAACCGTATAAAGGTAAGAGCCCAGAAAACAAGGGCGAGAGACAACCTAACAAAGGCAAAGAGCGCGCTAAGTTTAAAAATGTGTCTTCAAGTAAACGTGCACAATCTAAAGTAGCCGCTAAACTTACACCTATATCTTCCGATTCGGTCGCTGTGGGTAAGGCAGTTAAGGTTCAATTAGGTAACGCACCTATGGATGCAGTTATCACTGAAGTTTCAGGTGATGATGTAACTGTGCAACTTAGTTCAGGAATGGTTGTCAAAACTCAAAGCAAGAACATTTTCACAGAATAATTTGGAGTAGCAAGCATGCAGAAATTTTGTCGTATAGCACTTGCCGTATCACTTTCTTTATCAAGCCTTGGGGCGATAGCCACAACGTCTGATGTTAAAGATAAACCCTTACCAGTGCTTATGCCTGAATCTCAGCATGCCACTTCTAGTAAAAGAATTACTGCCCAATTTACCCGAGCTCATTATAAAGAAGTTCAAATGAACGATGAGCTTTCGGGCCAAATCTTTGACCGTTACATTAAATCTCTAGATTATGCGCGTAATGTGTTTTTAGCGTCAGACATTGAAAAGTTTACTAAATATCGTGACGATTTTGACATGTATATTGGTCGCGGAAAGTTAGATGCTGCTTTTGACATTTTTAATCAAAATCTAGAGCGCAGACTGCAACGTTACGAATATGCCTTAACATTGCTAGATAAGCCTTTCGACTTTACCAAGAAAGAGGTGTACACCTTTGATCGCGAGGACGCTCCTTGGCCAACTTCTGTAGAAGAGTTAAATGAGTTATGGCGTTTAAAAGTAAAATATGACGCGTTGAATTTGACTCTAGCGGGTAAAAAGTGGGAGAAGGTTCAAGAAATTCTTGGCAAGCGCTATCGTTACGCCATTAAGCGTTTAAAGCAAAGCGAAAGTGAAGACGTTTTTCAAGTGGTTATGAATAGCTTTGCACGAGAAGTTGAGCCACATACATCTTACTTATCACCTAGAAACGCTGAACGCTTTCAAATGGATATGAACCTTTCATTAGAAGGTATCGGGGCGGTATTACGAGCGGAAGAAGATTATACCGTTATCCAAAGTATTGTTAGTGGTGGCCCTGCGGATAAGTCAAATCAACTTAAACCGAAAGACCGTATTGTCGGTGTTTCGCAAGGCGATGAAAAGTTTGAAGATGTAATAGGCTGGCGCTTAGATGACGTCGTTGACCTTATCAAAGGCCCGAAAGGGACCAAAGTGCGCTTGCAGGTACTACCAGGTGAAGCGGTTGACGAATCGAGCGTTAAAGTGGTTTCTATTGTTCGTGATAAAATTATTTTAGAAGATCGCGCCGCGAAATCTGAAGTTATTTATGAGAACGAAGGCGTAGAGACTAGCCGTAAACTTGGTGTGATTAATATTCCAAGCTTTTACAATAATCTTTCGCGTGATGTTAAGAAAGAAATTGATAAGTTAAACGATGAAAACGTAGACGGCATTATTGTTGATTTACGTGGCAATGGCGGTGGCTCTTTAACAGAAGCAACTTTGCTAACAGGTTTGTTTATTGATAAAGGTCCGGTTGTTCAAATTCGTGACAATGCGAATAGGGTATCAGTTAACCACGATAAAGATGGTGTCACGTATTATGGTGGCCCTTTAACCGTCATGGTGGATCGATATAGTGCATCTGCGTCAGAAATATTTTCTGCAGCAATTCAAGACTATGGTCGTGGTGTCATTGTTGGTGAACATACTTTCGGTAAAGGCACTGTGCAACAGCACCGTCCGTTAGGTCGTGTTTATGATATGTACGAAAAGCCATTAGGCAGCATTCAATACACTATTGCTAAGTTTTATCGTATCAACGGTGGCAGCACTCAACACAAAGGCGTATTACCAGATATCGCATTCCCAAGTGCGATTGAACCAGGAGACTGGGGAGAGAGCAAAGAAGAAAACGCGTTACCATGGGATAAAGTGCCACGTGCAAACTATAAAACGTTGTCTAATTTAGGCCAAAACATTGCTTATTTGACGTCTCTTCATAATGAGCGAATTAAAGCAGACCCTGAGTTTAATTATTTGCTCAACGACATTGAAGAGTATCAGCTTGAGAAAGACAGAAAATCAATTTCGCTTAATTTGAAAGAGCGTAAAGCTAAACGTGAAGAACGCAAAGCTAAGCAATTGGTGAGAGCAAACGAAAGATTAAAACTGATGGGCAAGGAGCCGATTAAATCGCTTGACGACCTTCCAGAAGAGCTAGAAGAGCTAGACCCGTTTTTAGATGAAACGGCTAAAATTACTTTTGACTTGATAGAACTTGGAAAAATAGTTAAAAAGTAAATCAATAAAATGAAAGAACCGCCAGATGGCGGTTTTTTTATACCTTATACAGTAAAGCGATATTGTGTTTTGACACTTAAATGTGGGTGTTTATTGTCCACATCTTTCGTTTTAAAGCTAAATATCGTAAAAGTACTTGCACTCAAGAGGAACACACGGCATTTTAGTGCGGCAAGTTAAGATAATAACGACTATAACGAATTATAATTAAAATACTATGAGCATATCCGAACAACCTAAATCTCCTTCAACCTTACAAGCTTTTATACCAATCATTGCCTTGATTGTGTTGTTGTCAGCTGGTGTAAGCTACTTCGCTGATAATTCATCGTATGGACCCAATCAAATAGCGCTAATGTTTAGTATGGGGATTGCCATTGTTATTGGCCTTAGAAACGGCTATACGTGGCATTCAATTGAAAAGGCCATAGTTAATGGCATATCTTTATCTTTAGGCGCAGTACTCATTCTACTCACCGTAGGTGCGTTGATAGGTACTTGGCTATTGTCTGGGACAGTTCCGACATTAATCTATTACGGTTTACAAATTATTCACCCTAGTTGGTTTTACGCTGCTGCGTGTTTGGTTTGTGGCATCGTTGCGATGAGCATCGGTAGTTCGTGGACTACAGCCGCTACGGTAGGTGTCGCTTTTATTGGTATCGCCAATGGTTTTGAAATGTCTACAGCTGTTACAGCTGGTGCAGTCATTTCAGGTGCTTATTTTGGTGATAAATTGTCTCCGTTGTCAGAAACAACTAACTTGGCTCCAGCAGTAGCCGGTAGTGAATTGTTTTCTCATATACGCTACATGTTATGGACGACAGTTCCGTCTATATCTATCGCTTTTATTTTGTTTTTGTTTATCGGCATTAGTCACTCTTCAAGTAATCCAGGCACGACAGAAAGTATTGAAACGTTAACCAATACACTAGTATCAACCTATAACATCTCTGCTTTAAATCTGTTGCCTCTATTCGTGCTATTGTTTTTAGCTTATAAAAAGATGCCAGCATTCCCTGCAGTTGCTATAGGCGCTTTAATTGGTGGTATTTGGGCAGCGATTTTCCAGCAAGATTTGATTCTTTCTATGGCTGGAGACGATGTTAAACAGTTAACGGCGAATATTACCGTGATTTGGACAGCGTTTTTTGACGGTGTTGTTGTTAATACTGGTAACAAAGAAATAGATGAGCTGTTGAGTCGTGGTGGTATGTCAAGCATGCTTAATACGATATGGCTTGTTATGTGTGCCCTTAGCTTTGGTGCGGTACTAGAACACTTAGGAATGCTAAGAAAGTTTGTTGAATCTATTTTAGCTGCCGCTAAATCAACAGGCAGTTTAATTGCTAGCACAGTGGCTACGTGTATAGGTACCAACTTAATTACAGCTGACCAATATATGGCGATTGTAATGCCTGGACGCATGTATAAAGAAGAATATGAACGTCGTAAACTTGCGCCAGTTGTTTTAAGTCGTACATTAGAAGATTCAGGTACTATTACTTCACCACTTATCCCTTGGAACACATGTGGTGCCTTTATGTTTGGTGCATTAGCGCTAACCAACTACGAATTTATCATGTATTGTTTCTTCAATTTAATAAACCCGATCATCGCAATCATTTACGGTTATGTAGGTTTTAAAATTAAAAAAATAACAGACGAATAATACAGTACAAACTTTGATTAAAAGCCTGCTAAAATGAAAAACTTAGCAGGCTTTTTTATTTTACTTTAAGAGGTGTTTGATGGCTAAAAATAGCGCCCGCATTCTTGCAGACTATCGCGTAAGTGATTTTACGATAGAATCAACGGAACTTTTGTTTGAACTAAACCCAATGGCTACGCGTGTTACTAATACCATGCGAATCAAAAGGCAAGTAGCAGGGGCAAAACAATTAACATTAGACGGTGAGCATCTAACGTTAATTAGCGTTCAGCTAAATAATCAGGTGCTAACGTCATCTCAGTTTCAAGTAAATGATGAGGCTTTAACGCTTGAAATAGATCAAGACGAATTTTCATTGACTGTTGTCACCGATATTAACCCTGAGGCTAACACAGCTTTGGAAGGGTTATATAAGTCTGGTGGTGCATTTTGTACGCAATGTGAAGCGGAAGGCTTCAGACGCATCAGTTATTACCTTGATAGGCCTGATGTTCTATCTGTATTTAATGTAAAGATAGTGGCTGATAAAGCGAGTTACCCTTATTTACTTGCCAATGGAAACAAAACAGAAAGTGGCGATCTAGAAAATGGTAAACACTTTGCCTGTTGGTATGATCCTCATCCTAAACCTTGTTACTTATTTGCATTGGTTGCGGGAGACTTTGATTTATTAGAAGACTCTTTTACTACAAGTGAAGGCAGAGAAGTCGCACTTGAAATTTTCGTCGATAAAGGCAATTTATCTAAAGCTAATCACGCCATGGAGTCACTCAAGAAATCGATGGCTTGGGACGAAGAAGTATTCGGCTTAGCGTATGATTTAGATGTTTACATGATAGTCGCCGTTGATTTTTTCAATATGGGCGCGATGGAAAATAAAGGCCTGAATGTTTTTAACAGTAAATATGTGTTAGCTGATAAAGAAAGCGCAACTGACACTGACTACTTTAATATTGAAGCTGTGATAGCACATGAATATTTCCATAACTGGACAGGGAATCGCGTTACTTGTCGTGACTGGTTCCAGCTTTCATTAAAAGAAGGGTTAACAGTTTTTAGAGATCAACAGTTTAGCGCGGATATGCATTCGGCAGGTGTTAACCGCATTAAAAATGTTCGCTTGGTTAGATCTGCTCAATTTGCTGAAGATGCAAGCCCGATGGCGCATCCAATTAGACCTGAAAAGGTTTTAGAGATGAATAACTTTTATACCATGACAGTTTATGAAAAAGGCGCTGAAGTTATTCGCATGATTCATACCTTACTTGGACAAGAAAAGTTTCGTGCAGGAATGGACCTATATTTCGAGCGTTTTGATGGCATGGCAGTTACTTGTGATGATTTTGTTGATGCTATGTCTGATGCTAGCGGCATTGATCTAACATTGTTTAAACGTTGGTATAGTCAATCAGGTACACCAAGTATAGAGATTAGAGAAAATTACGCTTTAGAATCAAAACAGTTGCAACTTACCATTAGGCAAAGTCACCCAGATACTGCTGACAAACAAGAAAAAAAGAATCTACATATTCCTATCTTGATTGAAATTATCACTGAAGAATCTGCAAGCTCACATCTATTAGAATTAAAAGATGAAGAGCAAACTTTTTCGTTTGAAAATATCGACAGTGACTATATCGTTGCGCCTTTAGCTAATTTCTCGGCTCCTGTTAAAGTTAAATATGACCAGTCAGAAGAAGCTTTGTGCCGAATTATGTCACAAGCTTCAGATCCCTTTAACAAGTGGGATGCAGGACAAGTATTGTTTGCCAAGGCGATAAACAGTTTAATGGCTGATGAAAATTATCGCTTGTCAGATACTTTTTCTAGTCACTTAAAAGCGCTGTTTTCAACAACGGAAGATCCTGCTCTATTAGCTCAGCAGTTAATGATTCCTGACTTAGAAGAGCTTCAAGGTAACTATGAAAACTTAAACCCTATAAAGCTTTTGAACGCTATAGATGCGTTAGCGCTACAGGTTGCTGAAACTTTATCTGAACTGTTGGAACAGAAATATTTACAGTTATCAGGCATCAATGAAAATGACATAAGTGTTGGTGAAAGAGAGCTTAAAAATGCTTGCCTAACATACTTATCTTTATTTGAGCCTAAACAGCGATTTATTGCCGAGCAGTTCAACAAAGCAACGAATATGACAGATAGCCTTGCCAGCTTAAAGTGTGCTGGTGACAATACCGAAGATGTTTTCGATATGTTGATGGCAAAATTTGAACAAAAGTGGCAAGACACTAATACTGTTATGGATAAATGGTTTACTATTGCTGCTTGTCAAAAGACAGATAATATTTTCAATAAACTTGAATCTTTGGTTGAACACCCTCTGTTTACCCTAAAAAATCCTAATCGTGCACGCTCATTACTAGGTGCTTTTTCAAGAATGAATTCTCGTTATTTCCACTGTGAGACGGGTAGGGGTTATAAGTTTCTTGCAGGTTACATTGCTAAAATGAATGACATTAATCCGCAAGTTGCCTCGGTATTAATTACTCCGCTGATTCAATTTAAGCAATTCGATGAAGTAAGACAAACACTGATGAAGGCTGAGCTTGAATCAATAGCACAATTACCTTCTCTGTGTAATGACCTAAAAGAAAAGCTGGAAGCTGCATTAAAATAAGGTCATGAGATATTACTTTTCAATTAGCTTATCTGCACAAGACTACTTACCTTATTACCAAGGTCTTGTGCAGAACATTGTCGTTACTGCTGACAATGGTCAGAGAGTTCAATTTCCTGCCATGCACCTGAGAAAGTTTTTAACACCATCAGGTGTATATGGCCGATTTTGTCTTGAAACTGCAGAAAATAAATTTATTTCTTTAACAAAATTATCATATTAGAGTGAATGCTTTAAACAGTGGTCAGACCATGTGATTGTTGTTTGACCACCGACCAGTTAAACCCGCTGCGGTGAATATTAATAGATGCCTAGTGTTTTTCTAACTCATTATTTCATGTTTTAAACGGTTGTTTTAAACGGTGTTGTGTGCAGTGCTTGGTTTTGTACTGAATTCCTAGTAATTCAAGGCGTTTCAATCGAGTTTTTATCTCTTGCCTAGCAAAGAAAATGATGCAATGATTGTTTTATACTACACTTGTCTTAACAGTATATTTATCCTTCAAATTTTAGTGTTTAAAGGATAGCTGAATAAGCGAGATATAAAAATAAAGTATCGTTTCGGGTCTGGGGAGAAAATAATGAAACGTAGCCCATTGAATCAATTTTGCAAAAAGCCACTAGCAGCTGTTATTTCAACTGCATTATTGGCATCAGTTGCAAATCAATCAGTTGCTTCGAACTTTGATCTTGGTGATTTTGAAATACGCTTTGACTCTACCTTTTCATTAGGTGCAAGTTGGCGTGTTGAAGATCGCAATTGGGGAGCAAATGTCGGTAAATCCAATAATTTGAATAATGGTTTTGATTTTTCAAATTATCACACAGCGTTTAATGCCAAGCCAATTAATGCTGATATTTGGGAAGGTGCCGGTAGCTACTCTAATAATGGAGATCAAGGCAATTTAAATTACGATGCAGGTGATACGTTTTCTCGCTTGTTTAAAGGTACACACGAATTAGATATTCGCAAAGACAACATGGGTTTGTTTTTACGTGGCATGTACTTTTTTGACTTTGAAATGACAGATAATGATCGTCCGTGGACGAACCCTGTTTCTGGCAAAACTCATGATCCATGTCGCGATAGCGAAGCAGAGTCTCAAGTCTGTAATGATATTCGCTTATTAGATGCCTACTTTTACGGTGATTTTGATATCGGCGAAATGCCGTTTTCTGTAAGAATCGGTCAACAAGTAATAGGTTGGGGTGAAAGTACACTTATTTCTCACGGTATTAGTGAAATCAACCCGGTGGATATTGCTCGTTTAAGAGCACCTGGTGCTGAGTTAACTGAAGCTTTTATTCCTTTTGGTGCTGTTTGGGCTTCATTAGGTGTTACTGAAAACTTCAATGTTGAAATGTTTTACCAGTACCAATGGGAAAACACAGTACTTCCTACGCCTGGCAGTTACTTTTCAACAAATGATTTTGCTGGCGACGGCGGACACTTTAATAACGTTCAATTAGGCTTTACTGGTAACCCAGATATTGATCTAGATACTGTGATTGCTGGTATGAACGAGTTAGGTGGTATGCTTCGTTCAGGCGACCCTGTTTTGGCGGCAACTGCGGGTGCAGCATATTATGCTTACCCAACTAAGATCACTTTGAAGGGGTCTGGTTCTAGTGGAGTTCAAGAACCTGATGATGGTGGCCAATACGGTCTTCGTTTTTCTTGGTTCCTACCTGAGTTTAACGAAACCGAACTAAGCTTATATTACATCAATTATCATAGCCGTAGACCGCTATTCTCTGGTGTAACAGCTAACTTTACAGAAGCTGCGGTAGCGCAAGATTTACAATTCTTAGCGCAAAATGAAATAGATTACAGTAACTACACAGATTTAAATGCTTTTTCTAAAGTTATACTAACTTACCCTGAAGATATTAAACTTTATGCATTAAGCTTTAACTCAACAGTGATGGGAACGGCGATATCTGGTGAAGTGACATACCGTCAAGATGAACCGCTTCAAATAGATGATGTTGAATTGTTGTTCGCGGCAATGCCTCAACAATTAGCTCATCCTGATGTACACGATGATGTTGAACGCCCAGACTTAGATGGTGTATCACAAATGCCAGTGTTTGCTCCGGGTGAAACAGCAAATGGTTATATCCTTTCTGATACTTTACAAGCACAGATGACGTTAACACGTTTCTGGGGCCCAAGTATTGGCGCAAGTCAATTTACAACACTACTTGAAGTAGGTGGTATCGATATTCGCGACATGCCAGACGAAAGTGAACTTCGTTTGAACGGTCCAGGTACTGCTAGAAACGGTGGTATTGAAGGCAAAGAAGGTCTTGAGTTAGGTATTCAAGACGGTGTTGAAACGAATCCTTTCCCAGATGATTTTGCTTGGGGCTATCGTTTTGTCGCAAAACTTGATTATACCAATGTATTTGCTGGTATTAACGTGACACCTCGTATGGTGTTCTCTCATGATGTAAGCGGTATAACTCCAGATCCTCTGTTCTTGTTTGTTGAAGACAGAAAATCGATTTCTGCTGGTGTAACGTTTGATTATCAAAGCCGCTGGTCAGCTGATATTAGCTACAATGGTTTTTGGGGTGGCGTAGGCACGACCAACAAAATGGAAGACAGAGATTATGTCTCCTTTAATGTGAAGTATTCTTTATAGGGCGTAAGTAAATGAAAAATAAAACATTACTATCATTAGCTGTAAGCTTAGCATTTACTGGGCTAGCACATGCTAAAGTCGATGAACAACAAGTAAAAAAATTGTCGAATGAGCTAACTCCAATGGGCGCAGTACGTGGCGCAAATGCTGACGGCAGCATTCCAGAGTGGACAGGTGGAATTACTGAAGTACCAGCCGGCTATAAACCAGGCATGCATCACCCTGATCCTTATTCACAGGATAAAGTTCAGTACACTGTTACAGCGAAAAATGTTGGTGAATATAAAGAGTTCCTAACTCCGGGTCAGATCAAAATGTTTGAGACTTACCCAGAAACATTCAAAATGAATGTATACCAAACGCGTCGTTCTGCATCGTATCCTCAACATGTATATGATGAGACGTTAAAGAATGCCGCCCGCTCCGAGCTTATTCAGGACGGTAATGGTATTACACAAGCGGCGGTAGGTGTACCTTTTCCAATTCCACAAAATGGTTTAGAAGCAATTTGGAATCATATTCTTCGTTATCGTGGTGAAGCATTAACGCGAGAGGGGGGACAGGTAACACCAACTAAATCAGGTGATTTCACCTATATTGGTTTCGATGAGCAGTTAATGATCCCTTATGGTGTAAAAGGTGCATCACCAGAAGAGCTCGAAAAAACCAATATTTTGTTTAAGTTTAAACAAAGAGTTACTGAGCCATCTAAGCTTGTTGGTACTGCACTATTAGTACACGAAACCATGGATCAAATTAAGACAGAGCGTCAAGCTTGGATTTACAACAAGGGTATTCGTCGCGCTCAAAAAGCACCTACTGTAGCTTATGATGCACCGGGTACAGCGTCTGATGGCTTACGCACAACTGACGATTTTGACATGTTCAATGGCGCGCCAAACAGATACAACTGGACGCTTGTCGGTAAAAAAGAATTACTTATCCCTTACAACGACTATCGTTTGCACAGTGATAAAATTACCTATGATCAAATTGTTCAACCAGGCCATATTAACCCTGAATTCGTACGCTATGAAAAGCACCGTGTATGGGTAGTAGAAGCGAATTTGAAGGACAATACACGTCATATTTATAAGAAACGAGTATTCTTTATTGACGAAGACAGCTGGCAAATTGCGGTTACTGATATTTATGATGATCGCGATGAGCTATACCGTGTAGGTATGGCCCATGGCATTAACTACTATGAAGTACCTACGCAGTGGTCTACATTAGATGTATTTCATGATCTAAACTCCAAACGTTACATTGCGATTGGTTTAGACAATGAAAACAAAATGTATGATTTTTCAGCTAAACTTAAAAACGTTCAGTTTACTTCTCGTGCCTTGCAACGAGATAACCGATAAGGTTAACTTAGTTAAAATGGCTGGCTTGATGCCAGCCTTTTTTGTTAAATAAGGTTCATATTTGTGCTTAATCGATTTATTTACATTACTCTCCTTTGTTGCACCTGTGCCGCTTTTGCTAAGCAGCAGCCAGTTCCCTCTATTCAGTCGCCATTAGCAAGTAAATCAATGTTATTTGATGTTGCCTCAGCGAATGAAGCTTTTCTCATTGCTGTTGGGGAGCGAGGCCACATATTAATAAGCGGAGATGCAAAAACTTGGCAGCAGGTGTCCTCTCCAGTTCAATCTACCTTAACTGCTGTTACCTTTGTCGATGACAAAGTTGGTTGGATCGTAGGGCACGACAGTGTCATTTTGCACACGCAAGATTCTGGCAATACATGGGAAATCCAACAATTCTTGCCTGAACAAGAAAAACCTCTAATGGATGTCGCTTTTAGAAATGCTCAGGAGGGCGTTGCTATAGGCGCTTACGGGTTATTTTATCGAACTGTCGATGGCGGGAAGTCGTGGCAGCGCGAATATCATACGTCTTTATTGTTAGAAGAAGATAAAGAATACCTTGAAGAATTGCGTCAAGAAGATGAACAAGCTTACTTAGAAGAAAGAGCGAGCATATTGCCTCATTTTAACCGAATCTATATGGATGGTAGAACAACTTATTTAGCAGGCGAGCTTGGATTGCTAGCTAAAAGCAATGACTTTGGTAAAACTTGGCAAAGATATGATGAAATTTATCATGGTTCTTTTTATGACATCGCTCGCACTCAACAAGGAAATTTGCTTGCTGTAGGCTTACGTGGTCATAGCTTTAGAAGTTTGAAAAATGGTGCCCCGTGGGACGAAACAGAAACGGGTGTAACCTCTTTGTTAAATAGCATAGTTTCTGCACCCAATAATTCGATTTATGTTCTCGGAAATAATGGGACTCTGCTAGTGTCAGAAGACGATGGCGTCAGTTATCGGTTAAAAACAGAGCCTGATGGTAAAGCACTTATCCAAGGTGTAGTTTTTAACAATGAATTAGTTATTGCCTCAGAAGTTGGCATCAAAGTAATAAAAATAGGCAATTAATATGAAAGTAGATGAGCTGATAGATAAAATTGAAGTTGGTGTTTTTAGGCACAGAGGTTTAGTGCTAACACTATTTTTAGCTGTTACTTGCTATTTAATCATGATGGCGTCGCAAATCCGATTGGACGCAGCATTTACTAAAAATATTCCGTTAAATCATGAGTACATGAAAACCTATTTAAAACATAGGGAAGATTTCGGCGGTGCTAATAATGTACTTATTTCTGTTTGTCATAAAGACGGGGATATATTTAATCCTGAGTTTTTTGATGCTCTTAAAGGTGTTCACGATCAGCTTTTCTTTATTCCGGGTGTTAATCGAACTCATGTTAAGTCGTTATATTCGCCAAGTACACGCTTTGTAGAGGTTGTTGAAGATGGCTTTGCTGGTGGTCCAGTGGTTCCCGCAGATTTCGTCGCGAACGAACAAGGCTTGTCTGTTGTTAAAGCAAATATAGAAAAAGCAGGTATTGTTGGCCGGATCGTTGCCGATGACTACAGCTGTGCAATGGTAACCGCTACGCTTCTTGAACATCACCCAGAAACGGGCGAAAAATTAGATTCAATTGCTCTTGCTGGAAAACTAGAAAATGAAGTAAGGCAACCGTATGAAAAGGGCAATATAACGGTTCATGTCATAGGTTTTACTAAAATGGTAGGCGATGTTGCTGAAGGAGCGAAAGGTGTCGTTTTATTCTTCGGTGTAGCTATCGCGATTACTACTATTATGGTTTTTTGGTTTAGTCGCTCTATTTCACTAACTTTATTGCCGATAGCGACGTCATTGATCGCCGTAGTATGGCAAATGGGACTGCTTTCTTCGATAGGGTTTGGGTTAGATCCAATGTCTATCTTAGTGCCATTTTTAGTGTTTGCTATAGGTGTAAGTCATGGCGTGCAAATGATCAACGCGATAGGTAAAAATGTTGCAACAGGGCATTCAACTAAAGCAGCAGCACAATTTGCTTTTAGGAGTTTGATTATTCCAGGTGGTGCAGCACTGATATCAGATACAGTAGGCTTTATCACCTTATTATCCATTGATATCGGTATTATTCGTGAGCTAGCGATTACCGCTTCTTTAGGTGTTGCGGCAATCATTTTCACAAACTTATTGCTATTACCTGTAATTATCTCGTTTTTAAATGTTGCGCCAAGTAAACCAAAAACAGATGAACAAGCCAGACAACAATGGCAATTTATGGCAAACCTCACCGAAAGAAAGAATGCTATTATCATTTTAGTCGTAACGGCGGTATTGTTTGCAATTGGCTTTAACCAATCTAAACATTTAAAAATTGGTGAACTACACGCAGGTGCTCCATCATTGCATGAAAGCTCGCGTTATAACCAAGATACTTTCTTGATTACGGACAGATATGCGATAAGCGTTGACTACATGTCTGTAATCGTTGAAACAACAGCAAATGCATGTACTGATTCTTCCGTACTGAAAACCATGGATGAATTCCAATGGCGAATGGAAAATATAGCAGGAGTGCAATCTGCGGCCAGTTTACCATCTGTGATGAAAGTTATTAACGCTGGATATTACGAAGGCAATTTAAAGTGGCGCATCATTTCGCCAAATCAATACGCCTTGGCACAAGCATTATCTAACATACCTAGTTCAACGGGCCTATTGAATAATGAATGCTCCGTCATGCCAGTTATTCTATTTTTAGAAGACCACAAGGCAGAAACTATTGATCGTGTTGTCGCTGAAGCGAAAACTGCTATCGCAGAGTTAAATAATGACCTGTTGACCTTTAAGCTTGCGTCTGGCCCTATTGGTGTTATGGCAGCTACCAATGAAGCCGTTGCAGCAGCGCAAACACCTATGATGATCTACGTGTACGGTGCAGTAATATTACTTTGTTTAATTTCATTTAGAAGTGTTCGCGCAACTATTGCTGTAGTTGTTCCTCTCTATGTTGTGTCGACATTAGCGCAGTGGTTGATGACGGTGCTAGACATAGGACTAACTGTGTCTACCTTGCCAGTTATCGCGTTAGGTGTGGGTATTGGTGTCGATTACGGTATCTATATTCTGTCTACTATGAGTATTAAGTTGAAAAATGGTATGCCAGTACAAGAGGCCTATATGGGCGCGTTACAAGAGCGCGGTAGTGCTGTGCTGTTAACGGGTGTCACATTAGCGATTGGTGTATCCACTTGGTTCTTCTCAGATCTGAAATTCCAAATGGACATGGGAATACTGTTAACCTTTATGTTCCTAGTGAATATGATCGCAGCCATAACAGTTTTACCGGCAATTGCCAGCTTTTTGTGGGCGCCGAAAAAAAATTGATCAATTAGATGAAAATTTTCATCTGCATAAATAAACACGAAAATGGCCTCAGGGCCATTTTCTATTTACTCGCATTGCATAAACACTGAATAACCCCATAATTAGGGCAATAGCACACTGGTCTGATGTGAAAAAATTGCTCGCAATAGCCTAAGTTTATTAATAAAATTCTATTTATGGTCTATTCTGATAGACATATATAAAAATACAAATATTTATTACTTAAAAAATCGTTTTTTCAAAAAGGAAAACGGCATGGCGTTAGTTGATGGTTTACCCTCAGTGATACTTTCAAATGTAGCACAACTTATTAAACAAAAAGTTCCAGCAGATACCGCTCCACTTGTGGAACAATTTGCGGAAGTCCTATACAACAATATTTCCCACATGGATTTGGCTCACCGTAATGACAGTGACATGTACGGTGCAACCCTCAGTTTATGGAATTCTTTAAATGACTCTCGCGACGGTGAACCTGTCATTAAAGTGTTCAACCCGCAAGTGTCAAAACATGGTTGGAAGTCTAGTCATACGGTAATTGAAATTATCGTCAGTGACATGCCATTTTTGGTAGATTCAGTTCGCATCGCTTTAAGTCGACTAGGCTTATCGCCACACTTAATGCTTAATAGCCCAATTAAGTTAGTTAGAGACGATAAAGGTGCGATTAAAAAACTTGCACCTTCTTCAAACAAACGCCTAAAAGCGACTTCTACAGAAACGGTTTTCTTTATTGAGATAGATCGTCAAACAGAGCAAGATGTATTAGATAACATCACTAGCGAGTTAAAATCGGTTCTTAGCGACATCGCTATTACTGTCAATGATTGGCAAGCAATGACAGAAAAGCTTAAAAATGTCATTGAAGAAACAACGAAAGCGAAGTTGCCATGCTCTGACGAAGAGAAAAAAGAAAGCTTAGCCTTCTTAAAGTGGATTTTAGATAATAACTTTACGTTACTCGGTTACCGTTCGTACGACTTGAAAGCGTTGAAAGGTGATAGCGCTTTATGTGCAACGAATGATTCAAGCTTAGGCTTAATGAAGCAATCTTCGGGTACTGAAGAAAGACTGTTAAGTTCTTTAAGTGAGTCAGCTCGCGAGATAGCCCTTGGCGATAACTTACTTATCTTAACTAAAACAAACTCGCGTTCGCGTGTACATCGTCCCGCTCATTTAGATTATATCGGCGTTAAGCGCTTTGATAAGAACGGCAAAGTTGTCGGTGAAGAGCGATTTGTTGGTTTATTCGGTTCAGCTTATTACACCAATAGCGCACTAGATTTACCTATGATCAGCGCTAAAGTTAAAGATGTTTGTGAAGCTTCTGGCTACGGTAAAGGCACACACGCATACAAAACTTTGATCAACATCTTAGAAACTTACCCTCGAGACGAGATTTTACAGTCTCGCCCTGAAGAGCTTTTGAAAAATGTATTAGGTATTTTTCAAATGCAAGAGCGCGACTATTCTGGACTATTCATTCGTCGCGATGCATTTGACCGTTTTTACTCATGTATGGTTTATGTTCGTCGTGAACGCTATAACACAGCTTTACGTATCCAAACACAGCAGTTGCTTCAAGAAGCATTTGGTAGTGACCAAGAAGTTGAGTTTACGACTTTCTTCTCTGAGTCAGCGCAAGCTCGTACACATTACATTGTCCGCGTAAAATCAACCAAAGCAGAAATTAACGTGAAAGAACTAGAAAATAACTTAAACCAAGCGGCACGTAGTTGGGATGATAAATTAGCCGACGCACTAAACAGCCACAAGGGTGAAGAAATTGGTAAAGCGCTTAGCCGCAAGTACACCAGTTTCCCTCAAGCATACAAAGATGAAGTATTACCAGGCACAGCTATCGTAGATATCGAAAAGTTAGAGTTAGTTTCTGGTTCTGATAAGCTTGAAATGTTGTTTTACCAACCGCAAGAAGAAAAAGCGGGTAGTAATTTCGTTAAGTTGAAGCTATTCCATACTGGCGAACCTCTGCATCTTTCTGATGTTTTACCTATGCTTGAAAACTTTGGTTTGCGAGTTATTGGTGAAAGCCCTTATTTAGTAACGACATCCGACGGCGAAATGTGTTGGATACTCGACTTTTCTATGCTTTTAACAGGCGATAGTAAGTTTGCATTAGAAAAAGTACAGATGCTTTTCCAAGATGCTTTTGCCAAAGTATGGACTGGTAGATTAGAAGATGACGGGTTCAACCGATTGATTCTAGGCGCGCAATTAGGTGGCCGTGAAGTGTCAATCTTACGTGCGTATGCTAAATACGAGCGCCAAATTGGTGGTACTTTCAGTCAAAACTATATTGAAGATACTTTTGCGCGTTACCCGAATATCGCAGAACAGCTAATTAAGTTATTTGTGCTTCGTTTTGATCCTAAAGGTAAGCAAAACCCGAAAACTATCAGTAAGCTTCTAGAAGATATCGAAGCTTCATTAGATAAGGTTGCTAACCTGGATGATGACCGTATTATTCGTCGCTTTGTAGAAATGATTAATGCGACTATTCGTACCAACTATTTCCAACCACATAAAGAAACGGGTGAGAAGTCATATATTTCTTTTAAAATAACGCCGAAAGAAATCTCTGACATTCCACAACCAATACCAGCGTTTGAAATATTTGTTTATTCTCCACAAGTTGAAGGTGTTCACTTACGTGGTGGTAAAGTTGCGCGTGGTGGTTTACGTTGGTCAGATCGTCGAGAAGATTTCCGTACAGAAGTGCTTGGTCTTGTTAAAGCTCAACAAGTTAAAAACACCGTTATTGTGCCAGTGGGTGCAAAGGGTGGTTTTGTATGTAAACAGCTACCAAATGGTTCAAGACAAGAAATTTTTGAAGCCGGTAAAGAATGTTACCGCACCTTTATTCGTGGTTTATTAGATATTACCGATAACATCGTTAAAGGTGAGATTGTTCCACCAGAAAATGTGGTTCGTCATGATGAAGACGATGCATATTTAGTTGTTGCTGCCGATAAAGGTACTGCAACCTTCTCTGATATCGCAAATGAAATTTCTGATGAGTACAACCATTGGTTAGGCGATGCATTCGCTTCTGGCGGCAGTGTTGGTTATGACCATAAAGGTATGGGTATTACCGCTAAAGGTGCTTGGGAATCTGTTAAACGTCACTTCCGTGAAATGGATATCGACTGTCAAACTACTGATTTTACCTGTATCGGTGTCGGTGACATGGCAGGTGACGTATTTGGTAATGGTATGTTGTTATCTAAGCATATTCGCTTACAAGCAGCGTTCAACCATATGCACATCTTTATTGACCCAGATCCTGATTCTGCTTCAACGTACAAAGAGCGTGAGCGTCTATTTAATTTACCAGGCTGTACTTGGGAAGATTATAACACTGACTTAATCTCTGAAGGTGGTGGCATATTCAGCCGTCATGACAAGTCAATTAAGTTAACGCCACAAATTAAGAAAATGCTTGGCACGCAAAAGCAAAGCATGGCGCCTAACGATTTAATTCAAGCCATTTTAAAAATGAAGGTAGATCTTCTTTGGAACGGTGGTATCGGTACTTATGTTAAAGGTGCGAAAGAAAGTCATGCTGATGTTGGCGATCGTGCCAATGACTCTCTTCGTATTAACGGTAATGAATTACGCGCCAAAATTGTCGGTGAGGGTGGTAACTTAGGTTTAACTCAGTTAGGTCGTATAGAATACGCAGCTAACGGTGGTCGCATTAATAGTGACTCAGTTGATAACGTTGGTGGTGTAGACTGTTCAGATAACGAAGTTAACATTAAGATCTTACTAAATGGCTTGGTTCAAAATGGCGACTTAACTATCAAGCAACGTAACCAGTTGTTATATGATATGACAGACGAAGTGTCTGAAATCGTATTACACGATTGTTATCGTCAAACACACTCGCTATCTATCACAGAATTGCGTGGTGCGTCGCAATTAAAAGAACAAACTCGCTTCATTAATGCGATGGAAAAAGCAGGAAAACTTGACCGCGAGCTAGAGTTTATCCCTAACGATGAAGAAATTGCCGATCGTTTAGCGCAAAGTAAAGGTTTAACACGCCCAGAGCTTTCAGTACTACTTGCATACAGTAAAATGGTATTGAAAGAAGACTTGGTTTGTCCTGAAATTACAGAAAACCCATATCACGATAGATTATTGATAGAGTCTTTCCCTAAACAGTTACAAGAAAAGTACGCTGATCAAATGCAAGAGCATCCACTTCGTGCTGAAATTATCGCGACTAAGTTAGCGAATAATATTGGTAACGATATGGGCTTTAACTTTGTTCATCGTATGGCAGATGAAACAGGTGCCTCTGTTGCTGAAATTGCTAACTGTTATGCAATGGCAAGTGCGGTATTTGAATTATCAGATATGTGGGAAGAAATCAGTTCATTAGACAATAAGATTTCTACCATGGTGCAAACGGAAATGCTTTTCCAATTACGCAGAACTGTAAGACGTGCCACTCGTTGGTTCTTGCGACACCGTAATAAGAGCTGGGATATTGAGAAAACTATCGCAATTTACCGTGATACTTTCTCTACTATGTCGAATAAATTACACGACTTTATGATTGATGATGAAGTACAAATGCTTAAGCGTGTAGAAAAAGACCTAGTTAACGCTGGTGCGCCAAAAGCTGTTGCTAAGAGAATTTCTTTATTAAGCACATTATTTTCTGTGATGGATATTGCTGAGCTTACTGAGCAAGATGGCCGAAATGTTGATTTAGTAGCACAACTATACTTCAAGTTAGGTGCGCGTTTAGATCTTCACTGGTTCTTAGATCAAATTAATAACCAATCAGTTACTAACCACTGGCAAGCACTTGCAAGAGCGTCTTTCCGTGAAGAATTAGACTGGCAACAACGTGCACTTACTGGCGTTATTCTTCGCAATGATACTGAAAGTAAGGATGTTGAAGTTATGCTAGATGCTTGGTTTGAGCAATTTGCTCAGCCGCTTGAGCGCTGGCAGCACATTCTCGATGACTTTAGAATTGGACAAAACCATGAGTTTGCCAAATTCTCGGTAGCGCTTCGAGAGCTGATGTTATTAAGCTTAAATTGTGATCCAAATAAATAAAACTTTAAAATCCCCGCACAAGCGGGGATTTTTATATTAAAATTACCTCGAAATCTACCGATAAAGTATGCGGTACTTAATTTATCTTGAGGTGATATGTTTTATTCTGCAATTCGTAAAGTTCTATTCCAACTTGATGCTGAAGCTGCTCATGAGCTAACCATAAAAGGGTTAAAATCAACAGGTGCTTCACCATTAAACGCATTCTATAAACAAAATGTGCAAGAAAAGCCTGTTCAAGTCATGGGACTTCATTTCCCTAATCCATGTGGTTTAGCCGCTGGGTTAGATAAAAACGGTGAGTGTATTCCTGCTTTTGCAGCAATGGGATTTGGTTTTGTTGAAGTAGGCACAGTAACGCCACGACCTCAACCAGGTAACGATAAGCCTCGTATTTTCAGATTACCAGAAGCTAATGCCATCATTAATCGTATGGGCTTTAATAACAAAGGTGTTGATTACTTAGTAGAACAAGTACGAAAGGCCAAGTTTCGAGGTGTTTTAGGTATTAACATTGGTAAAAATAAAGATACTCCTGAAGAGAATGCGGTAGATGATTACATACATTGCATGAAAAAAGTTTACAATCATGCAAGCTACATTACGGTAAATATTTCCTCTCCTAATACTCCTGGATTGCGTGCCTTGCAATATGGTGACGCTTTAGATAGCTTATTAGCGGCTCTAAAAGCGGAACAAACGGCGTTAGCTAAACAGTATGATAAATACGTACCTTTAGCGGTAAAAATTGCACCAGATTTAAATGAAGAAGAAATTGGCTCTATTGCACAGTGTTTAATCGATAACAACATTGACGGTGTTATAGCAACGAACACAACATTATCAAGAGAAGGTGTTGAGAACCTTGAACACGGCGGCGAGCAGGGCGGTTTAAGCGGCCAACCGGTAAAAAGCAAAAGTACAGAAGTCATTCGCTTGTTAGCAAAAGCGCTTGACGACAAGCTACCGATTATTGGCGTTGGTGGTATTGCCAGCGGGCAAGATGCTAAAGAAAAAATTGAAGCAGGCGCTAAACTTGTTCAGGTTTATTCGGGTTTTATATACGAAGGTCCACCTTTGATAAAAGACGTAGTGAGAGCTTTGTAGGTGATCCGGTTATGAAACGTATTGTTTTATATGTAACTGACAAGTGCCCGCATTGTAAGGAAGCTCAAAAGTACTTGGATGATCAAGGCATTCAATATCGTTTAACCAATGCAAAAATGCAACGTGGTAGAAAGGAGCTTGATGCTTTGGGTGCTCGTTCCGTTCCTGTATTAAAAATAGGTGACCAGGTAATGGTAGGGTGGAACCTTAAAAACTTCAAAAAAATTTACGGCACTAAGTAATTATTCGTCTTATTCAAAATAAAAAAGGCTGCATTTAGCAGCCTTTTTTCTTATCAGAACATTCGGTTTCTAGAATGCAGAAGTATCAGTGAAAAGACCAACCTTTAAGTCTTTCGCTGTGTAAATCTCTTTACCGTCAACACTTACTGAACCGTCAGCAATACCCATGAATAACTTACGCTTGATAACGCGTTTTAGGTTAATCTTGTAAGTAACTTTCTTTGAAGTAGGTAAGATTTGACCAGTGAATTTTACTTCACCAACACCTAAAGCACGACCGCGGCCTGGGCCACCTGACCATGCCAAATAAAAGCCAACTAGCTGCCACATTGCGTCTAAACCTAAACAACCAGGCATTACAGGGTCGCCTTTGAAGTGACAGTCGAAAAACCAAAGGTCAGGTGTAATGTCTAACTCAGCAATTATTTCACCTTTACCATAAAGGCCGCCTTCTTCAGTAATTAAGTTAATGCGGTCCATCATTAACATATTGTCTGCTGGTAATTTAGAGTTGCCTTCGCCGAAAAAGTCAGTTGTTCCGGCTAAAACTAGCTCTTCTTTAGTGAAAGAGTTTTGTTGTTCCATAGGTATTTAAATTCTATTAGCTAAATTTGCAAAGGCGCTACTTTAGCGAACACTTGTACACTAAACAACTCTGAACAGTTAATTTTCATAAAATAATTGTCTTTTAAAGGAAATATAGCTACCATTTTGGTTACGCATAACCTTAGTTTGATTTCTTCAAGAGTGAAGTATGTCTTTGAAAGAAAATAAAAAAAAGCCAATGACTAACGCTGAAAAGCAAAAAGCGTATCGAGAAAGGCAAAAATTAAAAGGAAAGCAAGAAGTTCGCGGTTATATGACACCAGAAGCACTGGAATGCTATAAGCTTATCTCCGAACAAACAAGTTGGAACGATAGTGTTATATTAAGTAATGCTGTACGTTTAACTTATGCAGCCTATAAAAATGGCCAAATTGCACTATTAAACAGTTGGCTGAAAAAAAATAACCTGTAACCACAAATTACATTGTGTTACTGGATAAATGGCTATATTCTTATGGGACTGTGATATGCATTTTGATGCACTTTTCCCGCGTGTTTTTAAGGTAGTTTCCGTTGATTAATGTATTGTTAGTAGATGACCATGAACTTGTCCGTACAGGTATTCGTAAAATACTTGATGAGGTTAAAGGTTTAAAAGTTGTCGGTGAATGTCAAACTGGTGAAGAAGCTGTTACGTTTTGTCGTAAGCAGGAGCCAGACGTTGTCTTAATGGACATGAACATGCCAGGAATAGGCGGACTAGAAGCGACCAAGAAAATTATTCGATACGCTCCTGATGTCAAAATTATAGTGTTAACTGTTTACTGTGAAGACCCAATTCCTACAAAAGTAATGCAGATAGGCGCAGCAGGCTATTTGACTAAAGGTGCAGGGCCAGATGAAATGGTTAACGCCATTAGAGCGGTTAATAGTGGACAACGTTATTTAACGCCAGAGATTGCGCAACAGATGGCGTTAAATCAATTAAAGTCGCCAGAAGATAACCCAATGAATATCTTGTCGGAGCGAGAATTGCAGATAATGCTTATGATCACGCGAGGCGAGAAAGTACCAGATATTTCAGAACAATTAATGTTGAGTACGAAAACGATAAATAGTTATCGATACCGCATGTTTGAAAAGCTAAACGTGAGTAATGATGTAGAGCTAACTCATTTGGCAATTCGTCATGGAATGTTAAAAACCGAAAAATTGTAAATTCCCTTGTCTGAACAATCTCTTCAATTCGATGCCAAAGCCTTTTTGGCATCGGTCACTGACCAAGCTGGCGTATACAGAATGTATGATGACCAGCAAAACGTTATCTACGTTGGCAAAGCAAAGCATTTAAAGAAACGACTTTCTAGCTATTTTAGAAAAGATGTAGGTAGTAATAAAACTAGAGCTTTAGTGCAGCAGATTTGTGCGATAGACGTCACTGTTACTCATACGGAAGGTGAGGCATTAATCCTTGAAAACAACTATATAAAAAAGTACCTGCCTAAATACAACATATTATTGAGGGACGATAAGTCTTATCCTTATTTATTGATTACCGATCATAAACATCCAAAATTAGGATTGCACCGAGGCGGAAAAAAGGTAAAAGGTGAGTATTTTGGGCCTTACCCGAGTGCCGGAGCCGTGTGGGATAGTCTTCGTTTAATGCAGAAACTTTTCCCTATTCGTCAATGTGAAGATAGCTATTATAGAGCGAGGAGTCGCCCCTGCTTACAGCATCAACTAGGGCGATGTTCAGCACCCTGTGTAGACAGGATTTCGCAAGAAGATTACAACCAACAAGTAGCTTTAGCGAAATTGTTTCTTCGTGGAAAGAGTTCGTCAGTAATAGAGCAGCTTGTAGAAAAGATGGAGCAAGCAAGTTTAGCTTTAGAGTTTGAACGAGCAGCACAGTATCGTGACCAAATCTCGACCTTAAGAAAAGTTCAGCAACAGCAGCATGTCAGTGGCGTCGCTGCTGAAATGGATGTAATAGGTTTTTATCAGAAAAAATCACAAGCTTGTATTCATCTACTTTTTGTAAGAGACCACAAGGTGTTAGGCAGTAAAAGTTTTTTCCCTACAATTCCTGCAGAAACGACGCAAGAAGAAGTTATACAAGCATTTATCAATCAACACTATTTTAGTGATGATATTCATTCCGGAAAAACACCAAAAGAAATTGTTATTCCATGTGAACTTGCGGAAGCGAACGAATTAGAGTCTCTTTTTAAAGATCAGGTGGGGTTTGATGTAAAAATTTCCACTAACGTGAGATCTGAGCGAAGCCAATACCTTAAACTTGCTAACACGAATGCAGAAAATGCCCTTGAAACTAGAAATAGTCACAAAGAGTCGATAAGAAGTAGGTTTGCAGCACTAAATGAAGTGTTTGAATTAGAAAATGGCATTAATCGAATAGAGTGCTTTGACATTAGCCATACAATGGGTCAACAAACGATAGCATCTAATGTTGTCTTTAACCAAGAAGGCCCATTAAAAAGTGATTATCGCCGTTACAACGTTAAAGGTATTACACCTGGCGATGATTATGCAGCAATGGCCTTTGCGTTAAATAAACGCTATGGCAAGGTTACAGATAGCACCAATATGCCAGATATAGTCTTTATCGATGGTGGAAAAGGGCAGTTAGCAAGAGCCGAAGAGTTCTTTTCAAATTTGTCTTTAGAGAATACGCCTTTATTAGTAGGGGTTGCAAAAGGTGAATCTAGAAAGCCTGGATTAGAAACGCTTATATTGGCAGGATCTCATCAGTTAATATCTTTACCAGCGACATCACCTGCGTTGCATTTAGTGCAGCATATAAGAGATGAGTCCCATCGATTTGCTATTGCAGGGCATAGAGCAAAAAGACAAAAAGTCAGTAAAAAATCTCCATTAGAGTCAATTCCTGGTATTGGCGCCAAAAAACGCCAAGCATTGCTGAAGTATTTAGGTGGAATGCAGGAAGTGTTGGCTGCAGACAAATCGACCTTGGCTAAAGTGCCAGGGATTAGTGATGTTTTAGCAACAACGATTTATGACGCTTTGCATGACAATTAAAATCAAGTGTGTACAATGGTATGTAAACGCTTATATCGAAACTAATAAGTTCGATAAATCGATATAAAAACGAGCCTTGAAGTATATGTGGACAATACCCAATCAAATTACTATTTTTCGTATTCTGTTAATACCTATCTTCATTTTAGTTTTCTATTTACCAATATCATGGAATCATTTCGGTGCATTTGCCGTGTTTTGGATAGCATCTGTTAGTGACGCGTTAGATGGTTATCTAGCACGTAAGTTAAATCAATCCTCAGCGTTTGGTGCTTTTATAGACCCTGTGGCTGATAAACTAATGGTTGCAGCTGCACTAATTATGATTGCAGCAGATTTTCAAACTTGGTATATCGTAATACCTGCTATTATTATGATCTCGCGAGAGATATTTATCAGTGCTTTACGTGAATTTATGTCTTCACGCGGTAAAAGGGATACAGTAGCGGTATCCACCTTGGGAAAATACAAAACCGCAGCACAGATGTTAGGGATTATGGGGCTTATTTGGCAGCCTGCTTATGATATCCCACTTATTTTATTTTATTTTCCTCATGAGATTTTAATGTTTGCGGCCTATGGATTTTATTATATCGCGACAGTTTTAACTGTTTGGACTATGGTTGTTTACTTTAAAGCGGCTTGGCCAGAGCTTACAAAATAGCCATAAGGCTGTTGAAATTGTTAAATATATAACAAAATGTAGTCAGATTAGTCGGAAAATAACCACTTGAAATAAATTTGAAATTAAAGTGTTGACTCCCAATAATTTCAATGTAGAATGCACCACCAGTTGACACAGAGTCAACTAAACAAAGCGGCTGTAGCTCAGTTGGTAGAGCATCACGTTGCCAACGTGAATGTCACGAGTTCGAGTCTCGTTAGCCGCTCCAACTTCTTTTGAAGTTATAATTTGACTACCCACGTGGTTGATGAAACGGCGGGTTGGCAGAGTGGCTATGCAGCGGATTGCAAATCCGTGGACCTCGGTTCGACTCCGGGACCCGCCTCCACTTTGCCCGGGTGGTGGAATTGGTAGACACAAGGGATTTAAAATCCCTCGCTGGTAACAGCGTGCCGGTTCAAGTCCGGCCCCGGGTACCATTTCATCAACAATGAAGTAGTTGAATTAGTAAATAGGTTAAGCTAGAATGCGCGACCTGAAAATAAGCGGCTGTAGCTCAGTTGGTAGAGCATCACGTTGCCAACGTGAATGTCACGAGTTCGAGTCTCGTTAGCCGCTCCAAATTTTCAACCTTAGCTTAGGGTTAATTAAGTACCTCACTTAGGTTTTAAGTATTAAGCGGCTGTAGCTCAGTTGGTAGAGCATCACGTTGCCAACGTGAATGTCACGAGTTCGAGTCTCGTTAGCCGCTCCAATTTTTTCTAGTAAGTAGAAAATACGTAACTCACCAATTGTTACGATAATACCCTCGATGCCCGGGTGGTGGAATTGGTAGACACAAGGGATTTAAAATCCCTCGCTGGTAACAGCGTGCCGGTTCAAGTCCGGCCCCGGGTACCATTTCTTACTAAGAAGAAATACGATTCATATTCTATGCGGCTGTAGCTCAGTTGGTAGAGCATCACGTTGCCAACGTGAATGTCACGAGTTCGAGTCTCGTTAGCCGCTCCAATTTCTTATAAAAACCTAACTTAACTAAGTAGGAATTTATAGTTATTGACGATTAGTCCGCAGGACTAACAAAAGTAGGGTACCAATCCTTACTAAAAAAATACTTACCCAAATGCCCGGGTGGTGGAATTGGTAGACACAAGGGATTTAAAATCCCTCGCTGGTAACAGCGTGCCGGTTCAAGTCCGGCCCCGGGTACCATTTCATTTATGTCGTCAAAAAATCTTTAAATTGCGTTCTTAAACTAGCCAGATTTATACTGCATCGGTTTCGGCTCTATTTCTTCGTTAAAAATATGTAAACTTTTTGGTTTATGCTGTGCTATTTTACTTTGGTGTATTTTTTACACTAAAACAATGGAGCAGTAGATGAGAATAAAAACAATAACATCGTTACTATGTTTAGTATCGCCTTTAACTATCGCCAATAACCTAATTGTTAATAGCACCATAAGTGGAACTCAAGACTGGTACATGAAAAGAGGGGAAATATACTCTAGTACTATGTCTAGGTCAGACGACAGCAGTGGTTCATTTTATTTAGAAAGAACAACGACACAAGGTGTTCACGATTGGGTAGTAACAAAAACTTTTCCTATAGAATCAACAGATCATTATTATGTGGAGTTATTTGCTAAATCTAATGTAGATCCAAGCGTGGAAGTTGTTTTTCATGTAACGTTTAGGGATGCAAACGGGCAATGGGTTTCAAACTCTTCTCCATACATGAATTTATTAGGGTCGAGTGAATGGGAAAAGTTATCTGGTGAAATTAATCCGCCAGATACCGCTAAATACGCTCAAGTTTATGTGTTTTTGAAAAATAGAAATCATGATTTGAATAGTGGCGCTTGGATAGATGATATTGTATTGACTAAGCAGAATAATATCACGCCTACTTATCCTCACCGTGAAAGAGTTAACGCAGATAATTTTCTTATCAATAGTAACCTTAATACGACAACTGGTTGGTACAGTAAGCGTCAAGAGATGTATCAACCGAACATTTCAAGAACAAATGATGGCTCCGGCGCATATAAGTTGACTAACCCGTTATCGCAAGGCTCTCACGACTGGGTGGTTAGTAGAACTTACATTGTAGAGCCTAACGAGTTGTATAGTTTCTCTGCGTATATGAAAAGTGAAGCTCAAGTTCCTGGTGTAGCGGGAATGCATGTTACTTTTCGAGATGAGAATGTTCAATTTTTAGAGAATTCTCAAACCGCTTTGCAGTCTAATTCTCAAGTAAATATATGGGAAGAAGTTACTTCTCAAATAAATGTTCCAGAAGGCGCTAAATATGCGCAAGTCTATTTTTATCTAAACCACTCAGAAAACCCTGAAGAAGATGCGATTTTAGTTGATGACTTTTACATGGCTAAAGGCGTTAGCTATGAAAATGCGCCTTCAGATAAAAAATCTTTTCTAGGTGAGCATACCCAGATCGATGCCTTAGGAAATGTTAGAGTTAAGGACGAAAATGGTGAATATCAACCATTTTTCCCATTGTGTATCTTTGCAGATAATAATCGATCTGATTGGTCTGTTTATTCCACCCAAGGCTTTAACTGTAACATGTGGGCTGGCTCCCATTTATATGTTCAAAAAGCAAAAGATGCGGTGTCGGCGTTTAACCCTAATGGCATGATGTCGGGATTTCAAATAGCTAACTTTATTGAACCAACTCACCATAATTACAATGACACAGAGTTGCTTGGGCAAAGAATAGATGAAATTAATGCAGCTGGCTTAAATACATCACTTCTTTTTTATTATTGGGATAACGAAAACGCCGGTGTTAGAGAGTGGACGGTTCCACATGCTGTCAGCAATACTATAAGACAAAAAGATTCAGGTCATCCTATTTATATGCTTCAAGGTAATGAGGGACTTACTCGAAAATATACTAATATGGTTGATGTAACTGGAGACTACGTTAACATTAAAATGAATCGAGACTTGTTAGGGTTTGACAATTTACATGCAACAGAAAATCAAACGCTACCAACTGTTATCGCTCAGATTAACTATGAAACGGGTGAAAAATTTAAGGCAAGACTATTTGGGGCTATTGCCCATGGAGCAAAGGGATTAGGTGTATGGCGCGACGATTATCTAGGTAATAGCGTACAAGCGGGTAATATTGAACACACGCATTGGTGGACTGATTTTCCTGATATTAGACGCGAAATCGACAATATGATGCCGCTAATACAGCAGCCACATTGGACGGAGTGGTCGATTAATTTATCAAATAAAAATATAGATTTTGGTACCAGAATGCTAGACGGTGTTGGTTATATTATTTTAACCAATGAATATGACCAAGATGCCGAAACGACGCTAGAACTTAACAATTTTCCATACAGTGCCGCACAAGCTGAGGACTATTTTACCAACGAAATTATTACTTCTATTGACAATAGTCAGCTTAGTTTAACCGTACCAAAATATGGTGTTAAGGTATTGAGAATTAAATAATAATATAGACTTCTCAAATTGATAAAACACGTTTAAAAGCGGAGCTTTCGAGCTTCGCTTTTTTGTTTTTATCGAACGAAAAGTTTTTTGAAATATTCTGTAATAAACCTTTAAAACGTCAGACTAGGTTGACCGTCAGTTTACACAATGTTAATAATTTATTTGACATAATATGTCACATTGTTATGCTGAAATAAGTTCCAATAAGGAAATTTACAAAAATAATCGAGGTAATAATGAAACAATCCGCTAATGCACTATCTGCGTCAATTGATGCGCTATTTGCTCCTTCTCAAGCTTTTGCAGCTGTCAAAGAGAATAAAGGCTGGTCTTGGGTACCATTTTTTATTGTAGTGGCGAGTACCATTGCAGCGTTTTTCTACTACTTCTCAGCAGTTGATATGCCTTGGTTACAAAATCAAATGCTTGAGCAAGCTGTAGCGGCAAATCCTGGGATGACAGATGATGAAATTGAAGTTGTAAAGCAAGCACAAAGTGAAGGAGTGATTAAATGGGGTACCATTATCGGTGCACCAATAACCTTTATTATCATGAACTTAGTGATGGCTGTTTATTACAACATTGCAAGTAAAATTGCTACTAAGAGCGATGTTGGTTTTACTCAATGGTATGGTTTTACTTGGTGGGTATCAATGCCAGCAGTCGTGTCGATGTTCGTTGCTTTCTTAGTGGTTATGTTTGCACCAGATGGCATGATCTCTATGAGCGATTTAAAGCCGACAACTATTAATAGTTTGGTGTTAGGTCTAGATATGTCTGACAAATGGTACGGCTTTGCAGAAGGCTTTGAGCTATTAGCATTTTGGAGCATTTTCGTTGCTACGTTTGGTTTAAAGAGCTGGTTGAATGTCGAAACTAAACAAGCCGCTATTATTGCCGCTTTACCTACTGTTATTATTTTCGGTGGTTGGGCTGCATACGTAGCAATGAGTTAATAAAAATCGTTAAGAATATAAAGGCATTATTATGAAAAAGCCCATTATTATTCTTATCGTCATTGCCAGCCTAGTTGGGCTGGCATACTTTAAGAAGACTGGTAAAACACAACAAACAGAAGTAAAAGTTGCAGAAGTTCAACTTGAAGATATCAAACGTTCTATCTTAGCGTCCGGTACTTTGGTTTACAAAGAGCAGGTTCAATTGCGTTCTGAAGTTATTGGGCAAGTAAGTGAAATGCTAATAGAAGAGGGCGATCCAGTTAAAAAAGACCAAGTCTTAATGCGATTAGATCCTAAATCTTTTAAAGCTGATGTTGAGCAACAGCAAGCGTTTGTGCGCATTCAATCTATAGCGATAGAGCGTCAAAAGAAGCAATTAGAAAATTTAAAGTCACAATGGCAACGTAAAAAAGATTTATTTGAACGTAAAATTCTTGACCAAGATGCATATGAACAAATAGACAATCAGTATGCTCTAGCTCAAATTGACTTAAGGTCAAGACAAGAGTCATTGGCTCAAGCTAAAGCAACCTTAGACAAAGCTGAAGAGCGATTATCTAAAACAGTGTTTAGATCGCCTATTGATGGTATAGCGACTTCAGTGGATATTAAAAAAGGTGAAACGGCTATAAGTGGTACAACCAATATTGCCGGTTCAAACCTAATCACACTCTCTGATCCTTCAGCTATTTTAATTGAAGTACAAGTTGATGAAGCGGATATTGCCAATGTTGAAATTGGTCAGCCAGCAGATATTTTTGCCGTAGCATTTCCTGACGACCCGTTAAAAGGAACTGTTCAAAACATTGCGACGACAGCTAAAAGAGCCGCAGGTAGACAAGGGCTTAGCTTTAAAGTGAAAATTTTACTTGATGACACTGGAGATATTCATGTTAGACCAGGAATGAGTTGTCGAGCGGAAATTTATACACAACATAAAGAAGCTGTTGTTGCAGTACCTAGCGAAGCCGTTGTATTTGCCGAAAAAGAAAAAGACGCCTCTGAAGAAGCTAAAGATCACGTCTTTGTTTTAGTTGATGGTAAAGCGATTAAAAAAGAAATTACTTTAGGTATTTCAAATGACCGCTTGCAAGAAATTACGAGTGGCATAAAAGAGGGCGACCGAGTTATTACGGGTCCTGCTCGAGCTTTAGATAAGATGAAACCAGATCAACTCGTAAAAGAACAAGCAGAAAAAGAGGCGTAAAAATGACAGCACAAGACACTGTTATTGAGCTTCGAGATATCGCTAAATGCTATCAAATGGCAGGTGAAGAATTCTACGCGTTAAATGAATTTAGCTTAGATGTATTCGCGAATGACTATTTGGCCATCATTGGTGCGTCAGGTTCAGGCAAATCAACGTTGATGAATATTCTTGGTTGCTTAGATTATCCAACTCGCGGTGAATACAATTTAAAAGGCAAGGATGTCGCTCATTTAAATGAATCGGCCCTTGCTAGCATTCGAAATTTAGAGATAGGTTTTATCTTTCAGAGTTTTAATTTATTACCACGAGCATCAGCTTTGCAAAACGTAATGCAGCCTCTTATTTATCGAGGATTGTCATTGTCGAAACGAAAAGAAAAAGCTGCACAAGCATTGTCTCGCGTTGGCTTAGGTGACCGCCTAGAGCACTTACCCAACCAGCTTTCTGGCGGTCAGCGCCAACGCGTTGCAATAGCAAGAGCACTAGTAACAGAGCCTGCTATTTTACTAGCCGATGAGCCCACGGGTAACTTGGATTCTTCTACAACGGAAGAAATTATGGGATTGTTTGATGAGTTATATAAAGATGGTCAAACCCTGATTATTGTAACTCACGAGCAAGACATTGCCGATAGATGCAAACGTGTTATTCGTTTAAAGGATGGTCGTTTAGTGTCTGATACACTAAATGCGTCAAATGAAAAGGAGGCTCGTTATGTCTAGTAGCTTTTCGTTTAAAGTAGTTGAAAGCTGCCGTTCCGCCTTTCACTCAGTTCGTGCCCATGGTTTTAGAAGTTTTCTAACGACCTTAGGTATTATTATCGGTGTCGCATCTGTCATTGCCGTAGTTTCAGTAGTGCAAGGGCTAAGCAGCAGTATTACTGCTCAGTTCGATGGTATGGGTACTAATGTCGTCAATATTAATTCTCACACGCCTTTAAAAGAAAGACTACAAGGTAAGTTTGCCAAACTTAGATATGACGATTTCTTAGAAATTAAGCACAAAGTACAGGGCATAAAGAATGCTACACCCACTGTAGCGGCAGTAGGTCCTAACGGTGTAGTCCAGTATAAGGGTGAAACCACAACAACTCGAGTTGTTGGCACAGGCTCTAGTTATCAAGCACTTTACGGCATTTATCCAGCACAAGGTCGATTTTTTAATGCCAGTGACGATAAAAGTAGACGTAGAGTTGCAGTGTTAGGTCAGTCTATTGTCGATAAACTAGAAATGAAAGGCGATGTGGTCGGACAATATGTCATGATAGGTGGCGAATGGTTCAAGATAATTGGCGTGTTAGAAAAGCTAGGTAAGATGTTTGGCTTTGACCAGGACGATTATGTACTGTTGCCTTACTCGACAACACAGGCTTTACTTGGTGGTGCAGAAGAGCCTGATATTAGTATTTCATTGCAGGTCGTAGACGCTGAAAATATTGACAAAGTGAAGCAACACATCACTAATATTTTGCGTCGTTCTCATAAGCTAGGTGAAAATGACAGTGATGACTTTAAAATAAGTACAGCGGAGCAAATGTTAGACACAGTCAACAAGTTAACGTCTAACACAACTATGGTACTTAGTGGCATTGTTGGCATTTCTTTACTTGTTGGTGGTATTGGTATTATGAATATCATGCTGGTATCGGTAACTGAAAGAACCAGAGAAATAGGTATACAAAAGGCATTAGGGGCGACACGTGTTGACATACTTCTTCAGTTCCTAATTGAAGCAATAGTGTTGTGTTTGATTGGTGGGCTTATTGGACTTGCGATAGGATATGGCGCAGGAGCCTTAGTGAGTAGCGCAATAGATTTACCTGATGCAGAAGTACCAATGTGGGCAGTTATTCTATCTTTTGGGTTTAGTGCAGGTGTAGGGCTGTTGTTTGGCATTATACCAGCGGCAAAAGCGGCAAATTTAGATCCTATTGATGCATTGCGATACGAATAATTCAAACATACGTTTGAATTATTCACTCCAGTGATAATCAGTATCACTAATTCTATATTAGAGAAATACTTAGGAGTCGTTTAGCTTAGTACGTACTGTCGTAGATAGTTACTAGGAGAGCTAAATGACTACCCATTCTCAGCCCAGTTCAGGTGAACAAATTTCTTTTAAAGATGGCACCCTCATTGTGCCTAACTTTCCAATCATTCCATTTATTCAAGGCGATGGCGTTGGTATTGATATCATGCCAGTTATGCGTTCTGTAGTAGACGCAGCGGTTGCTAAATCTTATGGTAAAGATAGAGGCATACAATGGCTTGAAGTTTTTGCCGGTTATAAAGCGACGGAAGTCTTTGGCAGTGAAACTTGGTTGCCAGACGAAACAATTACTGCACTTAATCAGTATAAGGTAGCGATAAAAGGACCATTAGATGCGCCTCATGGATTAGGTATGCAATCGTTGAGTATAAAGCTAAGGCAGGACTTAGAGCTTTACGAGGTTCGCCAACCTTTCATCGCTTTTTCGGGAATTCCGTCAGCTACATTGCACACAGATCAAACTCACATCACTGTTTTTAGTCATCAAAACAGCGATACCTTGTTAAATAGCCTGAATGCAAACCTCGAATTGATTGCTGAGAAGAGAGGCTTAAATGTTCAAGTGCTTAACGATGAATATCAAAAAAAAACCATTGAGAATGCGATAAAACAAGGCTTAAAAGAAAAGCGAAAGAGTATTACCCTAATTGAAGACGATTATAGTGATGTACGTTTAGGTAGTCGCTTAATGTCACTTGGCATAACGGTAGCAAGGGATAATTTCTCAGCTACACAAATAAGTAACAAGCAATGGCTGCAAGTCGAAGATGCAAGTGGGCATAGTTTGTTGATTAAAACCATCGGTATGAAAGCGATTATTCGCCAATTGATAGAAAATCCAGCTGAATATGATGTGTTAGTCGCTTCTCACGCTAATAGTAAACTCCTGTCGAGCCTATTAACGACTTTAGTTGGGGGAATAGGTTTTATCCCAGTTAGCTATCAAAATGAGAAGTTGGCTATCTTTGAGGCTTCTCATGGAACAGCTCAGCGATATGCAGGCTTAAATAAAGTTAACCCAAGTTCTGTTATTCTAGCAGGTGCGATGATGTTAGAGCATATTGGTTGGACAGAAGCGGCGAATAGAGTGAAAAAGGGCGTTCAAGGTGCAATTAATGCGAAAACACTTACTTATGACTTTGCAAAAACGGTAGACGAGGCAACATTAGTATCTTGCTCGGCCTTTGGGGATTGCATCATCGAAAATATGTAATTTTTTTCAAAGATTGATCCATAAAAAAACACAGCAAAAGCTGTGTTTTTTAACAGAATAATTAATTGTATTATTCTGCAGAGTCTTCGACGTCGGTAGGTGTGATGCTAGATGCATGGTGCCCTTTAGGCCCTGCATTTAGTTCATAATCAACGTCTTGTCCCGCTTTTAATGTACGGTAACCATCCATTTGAATGGTTGAATAATGTGCAAAGATATCTTCACCGCCGTCATCAGGTCGGATAAAGCCGAATCCTTTTGCATTATTAAACCACTTAACTTTACCGTGAGCCATACTTCAACTTCCTTCTAAAATCATCGGTAATTAGGTATGCTTCCCCAAAAACTTCTACACACGTTTACGTGACTAAAAATTAGTCACTGAGTAAATCGTAGATAATAAATATAATTAGTCAAGTAAATTTCACAACTAATTAACGATTAATTCATTGGAAAACGCAAAATTGATAAAGCAATTTTTGTCTTCACAGACTAATATAAGAATATGAGCAACTGGAAAGAAATTTTTGACAATCAAGAACTCCTCGAAGAGGAGACAATTGAACAAGTTCAAGTACCACCATTATATAACGTGGTACTTTTAAATGATGACTACACACCTATGGATTTTGTTGTAGAAGTATTAAGTAAGTTTTTCGGTATGAATCAGGAGCAAGCTACTGATGTAATGCTTGAAGTCCATTACAAAGGTAAAGGCCGATGTGGCACATATACTGCAGAAGTTGCAGAGACGAAAGTCAGTTTGGTATGTGATTTTGCTATGGAGCATGAACATCCGCTCCTATGTACGATGGAAAAAGCATGATTTTGATTGGTGTAGATGTGGAGTAGCCTATGTTGAATAAAGATTTAGAAATTTCCCTGAATATGGCCTTTCGTCAAGCGAAAGATTCTCGCCATGAATTCATGACAGTGGAACATCTGTTATTGGCTCTGCTAGACAACCCTTCTTCAATAGAAGCTTTAAAAGCATGTGGTGCTGATATGTCAAAGCTCAGAAAAGAGCTACTTGATTTCATTACTGAAACCACTCCTGTCATTCCGGAAGGTGAAGAAGACCGAGAAACACAGCCAACGTTAGGATTCCAACGTGTTTTGCAACGCGCTGTTTTTCATGTGCAGTCTTCGGGAAAAAATGAAGTCAATGGCTCAAATGTGTTGGTTGCTATTTTTAGTGAACAAGAATCTCAAGCAGCCTACTTTTTAAAGAAATCAGATATTAGTCGTTTAGATATCGTTAATTTTATTTCGCACGGCATTGCTAAGGTAGACATTCAACAACCAGGTCGACCTGGTGAAGAAGCGATTCAAGGAACTGAAGAAGAAACAAGGACAATTGAAAATTTTGCAACTAATCTGAACGAGCAGGCTAAGAACGGCAAGATTGATCCGCTTATTGGCAGAGATAGCGAACTTGAGCGAACACTTCAAGTACTTGGGCGCAGACGTAAAAATAACCCGCTATTTGTTGGTGAAGCCGGCGTTGGTAAAACAGCAATTGCCGAAGGGTTAGCAAATCTCATTGTTTCTGAAAAAGTGCCTGAGTTTATGGCAGACGCAACTATCTACTCTTTAGACATGGGCGCTTTGTTAGCTGGCACTAAATATAGAGGTGACTTTGAAAAACGTTTTAAGGCGTTACTAAAAGATTTAGAAGAAGAAGGCGATGCTATTCTGTTTGTTGACGAAATTCATACCATTATAGGAGCGGGTGCCGCTTCGGGTGGAATGATGGACGCGTCAAATTTAATTAAGCCATTACTTTCTTCTGGAAAGCTGCGTTGTGTAGGCTCTACTACATATCAAGAATATCAAAGTATTTTCGAAAAAGATCGTGCGTTAGCGCGCCGCTTCCAGAAAATCGATGTGGTTGAACCTAGTGTTGATGATACAACTAAGATTCTGCAAGGCCTTAAAGATAGATACGAAGAACACCATGGTATTCGTTACACTAACAAGGCATTACGTGCGGCGGCTCAGTTGTCAGCTAAATACATTAACGAACGATTTTTACCAGATAAAGCAATAGATGTTATTGACGAAGCCGGCGCAAAGCAGCAGTTAGTGGCAGCTTCTAAACGTAAAAAAGTGATTAACGACAATGATATTGAAACCATTGTTGCCAAAATGGCACGTATTCCAGAAAAATCAGTGTCATCGTCGGAAAAAGATAACCTGCAGACGTTAGACAGAAACCTTAAGTTAGTGGTGTTTGGTCAAGACCACGCTATTGACGAGCTTTCTTCTGTTATTCGTTTATCAAGAGCAGGATTACGCCAAGACGATAAGCCTGTTGGTTCTTTTTTATTCGCAGGCCCAACGGGTGTAGGTAAAACTGAAGTTACTCAGCAGCTAGCGAAAGTTTTAGGTGTAGAGCTACTTAGATACGACATGTCAGAATACATGGAGAAGCATGCAGTTAGCCGCTTAATTGGTGCGCCTCCTGGTTATGTCGGTTATGAACAGGGTGGTTTGTTAACTGATGCTGTTATTAAGCACCCGCATGCGGTGGTTTTGCTTGATGAAATAGAAAAAGCGCATCCAGATGTGTACAACATTCTATTACAAGTAATGGATCATGGTACTTTGACTGATAATAATGGTCGTAAAGCAGACTTTAGAAACATCACCTTGGTATTAACTACCAATGCAGGCGTTACGGAAACGACCAGACAGTCAATTGGCTTTAAACAACAAGATCATAGTTTTGATGCTATGGATGAGATAAATAAAGTGTTCTCACCTGAGTTTAGAAACCGTTTAGATAATATTGTTTGGTTTAACCACCTAACGGATGAAGTAATCTATCAAGTTGTAGACAAGTTCATCGTTGAGTTACAAGCACAACTAGATGATAAAGGCGTGTCACTAGAATTAACTAAAGATGCTAAAAAATGGCTCGCTCAGCATGGGTATGATAAAGCGATGGGAGCAAGACCTATGTCTCGCCTTATTCAGGAACAGCTGAAAAAACCACTTGCTAACGAACTGCTGTTCGGAGACCTAACGCAAGGTGGTGTTGCGAAAGTTGGCGTTAAAAAAGATAAGTTAGTGTTAACCTGTGAATCTAAAAAGGAATTGGTTGAACACTAAGTTTAAATAACTCTATTCATTGTCAAAAAGCACCACATTAGGTGCTTTTTTTATATCACAGTGATAATAAACGATCTATCTATAAGAAAAGGATCTAAATGTAAAAAATTGTAAATTACATAAACTTAGCGCAAGCAAAATAATGGATGGTTATTAATTGAACAATCGTCGTTTGCGATCAGATCCGTAAGTGACTATGTTTAAGTTAGGAATGCAGTATTTAGGAGAGTGGAATGTCTTATCCAGTGAAAAGTCATTTGAATTACGATCTTGTTAAGATCGTCTCAGTTCTTGCATATCTAACCGTCGTTGGTTGGTTAATCGCCATGTTAGTCTACGGAAACCATAGATCATCTGTTGCTCGCTTTCATCTGCGCGATAGCTTAGGCCTTATCCTTACTGGTGCTTTATTGATGTTAATCCCCCTTGTTGGCTGGTTATTAGCGAGCGTTTTAATGATTGTTTGGTGTATTGGACTAATACACGCAATTCAAGGCCGCAAAGCTGAACTTCCTGTTATCGGCCGCTTTTACCAAGAGCACTTAGACTTTATTCGATAAATGATTAACCTAACATAAATATTGGGCGCAATTGTTTTGCGCCTTTTTTGTTGTTTAATTGCCCATTCAAATGGTTAGCACTGGTGAAATTTACAAGGTTATGTTTAAATTTCAACATAATAAAATGTTCGGCAAAAGCTTAGTTTGATCTATTTATATCCTGCTAACAAGATGGAAAACTTGGTAGCGCTAGCGACTCGCATTCATCAATTATCTCCTCTACCGGTTTTTGCCAAAGAAGCCTTCGTTGTTCAAAATCAAGGCATGCAACATTGGTTGAATATGTCTTTAGCGGAAGAGTTGGGTGTTTCCTTCAATATAGACTATACATTACCGGCACAATTTCTTTGGAAGATACTAAGGACAATAAGTGCTGGTGGTGAGCAATTGGAACAAGATCCGTTTTCACGAGAAGCACTTAGTTGGCGTATACACAGTCTTTTAAAACAAGATAGAATAACTAGCGATCCTATTTTTAATCAGGTAACTGATTACTGGCAGCAAAGCCAAGAGTCACAACAAGCCTTAAAACGATTCCAATTGGCAAAACAATTAGCAGATTTGTTTGAGCAATATTTGGTGTTCAGGCCTGACTGGATCCATGATTGGCATTCAAAGGATAACGCATTTGTTGGTGAGTTTAGTGGACAAAGCGCAGATGTTGCCAAGTGGCAAATGAGACTGTGGCAGTATTTAGTAGAAGACCAATCGTACGATCCTCAGCGCTTAATTGAAAACGCGGTATCGCAGTTACCTCAGTTTAAACATGTCTTACCGAAGAGAATTAGTTTTTTTGGCATTAATTCTTTAGCACCAATGTGGCTTAATTTTATTCATGAACTTAGTGAATATACCCAAGTACATTTTTTCCATTTAAATCCTTGTGCAGATTATTGGGGAGATATTCAAACAGAAAAGCAGGCAATGGCGCAATTATCAAAATGGTCTGCAGGTGACGACGATGAAATAGGCCATATAGGAAACCCTTTATTAGCTAATCTAGGCCAACAAGGTCGTGAGTTTTTATCGTTACTTCAGCAATATAGCACGATAGACATTGAAGCTTTTAGTGAAGACTTCTTTTCAAAGAACGATGAACTCTCTACATTAGGCAATATACAGCAAGATATATTGCACCTAGCAGATCGCCGACTAGAGCCTATTGAAACGAAAGATGATTCTATCGTTATTACTAGTGCTCACTCGGCGCTACGTGAAATTCAAGGATTACACGACTGGTTATTGCATCAGTTTAATCAGGATGGCGAATTAACCCCTAAAGACGTGCTGGTAATGTGTCCTCAGGTGGAAGATTATGCGCCTTATATTAATTCGGTGTTTATTCGTGGCTGGCAGGGCTTAGATAGCAACATTCCTCCTTTGCCATGTTCGATATCAGACAGAATTAGTAAAGATGCTGATCCGTTGGTAAACGCGTTTAGTGAACTTTTGTCTTTGCCAGACAGCCGATTCGAAGTGTCTAAAATAATAGGTTGGTTACAAATCCCCTTAGTTCAAAACAAATTTTCTTTTGATGTAAATGATCTAAGTAAAATTACTCTTTGGTTAGAAAGAGCAGCCGTGCATTGGGGTTTAAACAGCGATCATAAAAATCAGTTGCTTGCATCAAAAGAACAAACTGCGCTCTTTACATGGCAACATGGATTTGAGCGGTTAATGCGTGGTTTTGCGTATGGCGAACACCAAGTATTTTATCAAGAAGCATTGCTTTTACCAGATGTAGAAGGGAGCGACGCTGAGACACTCGGCAAATTAATGTTATTTATTGAGCAGTTACAGTGGCACAGCGTAGAGTTACAACAGCAAAGGTCTGCGCAAGGCTGGCATCAGTTTCTGAACGACATGGTCACTACTTTCTATGATGTTGAACAAGGTGATGTCACCACTATTACTAACGGTATCGAACAACTCGTTGAATTTACCGAGCACGCAAAGTACGACGAACAAATAGAATTAGAAGTGGTTCGAGATTTCCTTTTACATCACTTTAGCCAGCCTGAGCCAGGACGACAATTCATGATAGGACAGGTGACATTTTGTTCTATGTTACCGATGAGAAGTATTCCTTTTAAAATTATTGCTATCTTAGGTTTAAATGATGGCGACTACCCAAGAACTCGTCTAGCCTTTAACTTTGATTTAATGTCGGCAAGCCCAGCCCGAATCGGTGATCGTTCAAGGCGAGGAGATGACAGGTATTTATTCCTCGAAGCAATTCTTTCGGCTCGAAAGCACCTATATTTGAGCTATCTAGGTAAAAATATACGCAATAACAAAGATAAGCAGCCTTCCGTTGTTTTGAATGAATTATTAGAGTATTTACATTTAGGCTATGGTTGGCGCTGTTTTGGTAATGAAAGTCGTGATGTTCGACAGTTACCTATGCAGGCGTTTAGTCGACAAAATTACTCAACTGATTTAGCCAGTTTCGATACTAAATGGTTGGCGTTGTCCAACCTTTACATAAATGAGACGGAAAATATAAAAACAGTGACAGAGTTAGTCAACTCGGAAGTGGTACCTGTTGAAAAACTTGATTCTCGTGGTGAAACTACTGTACAAGATACCCCTAGAGAAGTTGAACTAGACTTGGCTACTCTAGTGTCGTTCTTTCAACATCCTAGTAGAGCATTTGGCAGAAATACGCTGTCGCTTCATTTAAATGCGCGAGAACACACACTCATTGATAGCGAGCCTTTCGCATCTGATATGGGTGATGTGTACTTCTTTAAAGAGCAATTGATCCAGTCATATATAACGGCAGACGACACGCCACTAGAAGATGTAGAGCAAATATTAAAAAGGGATGCTCTTTATGGTGGAAGTTTCCCCGTGCTACCTAATACTGAGCTTGTTTTAGATAAACTCGTTAAAGACAGCCGCGTTTTTTATGACTATATGCTTGAGCAAGGTTTATCGCTTAAAAGTATTAGCAGTAACACCAACATTCATCAGATTAAAGTTTCAACAGCTCAAAGTAAGCTCATTCAATGTAAGTGTTTTATATCGGTTCAACAAACAGACTCAGGTCTAGTACATTATAGAAGTACGCGACCCAAAGCGCGCGATTTCTTAACCATGTATTTGCAAATGTTGTCCTACCAGCTAGCTAACAGTAACATAAACTCGTTTGACTCTTGCCATGGCTTTTTCTTTGATAGCAAGAAACAACAAGTGGTGCATTACAGGTTAGGGAAAATTCCTGAACCCGATAAGGCGTTGGAAAAACTCGTTGCAACTTATTTCCAAGGTCAAGAGGAGCCATTACTCTTGAATGCAGACTTTGCCCTTAAAATTCAATCGGCAAAGAAATTTGATGAAGTTGATTGGCAAAAACATTGGCATGATTGTCAATTTGATTACTCGGTAGGAAATGATCCATATCTCCATTATTTCTGGCCGGAGTGTCCGGAATTCGAAGAAAGCAAACAATTGTTCGCTGATATGTACCAAGATATATTCAGCCTGTTTGAAGAGGTTACCGTATCGTGAATAATACCGATTCAAAACCAGCACAACCCTTAAATGTCAATACCATGCCGTTACACGGCGTTCATCTGATTGAAGCAAGCGCAGGTACGGGAAAGACCTTTAATATTACGCGTATATACTTAAGGTTATTGCTCGAGAAAAAGTTGACGGTAGATCAAATTCTCGTGATGACATTCACCAAAGATGCAACAGAAGAAATACGCGGGCGAATTGATGAGTTCCTTAGAACATCATTAAACAACTGGAGTGAATTGGTCATTTCAGATCCTTATTTTGAAGCCTTGTCAGCAAATGTACCTGAAGAAGAAGCCAAACTGTTGATCAGAAAAGCTTTGTTATTTATTGATGAGGCGTCAATTTTTACAATTCATGGTTTTTGCCAGCAAGTGCTGAGTCAACACGCTTTTGCTAGTGGTATTGCTTTTAATGCAACTTTAGAAGGTGAGCAGAGCGAACTATTATTGCAATCTTCACGGGATTGGTACCGCAAATTGGCAAAAAATTCGGTAGAAGCCTTCAATTCGATAGTTGAATTTTGGCCAACACCTGAAGTATTTAATCGCCAGTTTTATCGAGCGTTTTCCCATCAAGGAACATTGCATGTTGATTTGCCAAACAGTATTTCCGATCAGTTTAAACAGTTAGCTGCAAGTGCCAGAGCGCAATTAGACCAGGATAGATCGTTTTTATTTTCGCTATTAGTAGAAAACAAAAAAGGTGACGAAAAAGAAAAGCGTATTCAAGAATTTGAACAATTAACACTATGGTTGCAAGACATCTCAGAATCGTCAGTAGAACAGTTAACTGAACTGCACGCTAAATCAATGCCAGATAAATTCTTAGATGGTAAAAGATATTCAAGATCAAAAGAAAAAGACGCTATTAACGAATCATTTGCGCATGCAAAGAAAGTCAAAGATGAATTAAAGTATCTTGCAACAAAAATTGCGAAAGCTAGTGCCTTAGCTGTGGCTAAACAGGGCATTGAATTTATAGCAGCTGATACGGAAGATAAGAAAAGTAAACTGAATTCACTTAGTTTCGACGATCTTATCGTTAAGTTAAGTCATTGCTTGCAAGGCGAAGACAGTAATGAAGAGAGCAAGTCGCTGCTTAAACACTTGTTGCGAGAACAGTTTCCATTTGCGTTAATCGATGAGTTCCAAGATACAGATCAACATCAGTACGCTATCGTCAAAGCCTTATATGGTAAAGAACAACAAGAAGAAATGATAACCCGTCAAATTGGGTTAGTGATGATTGGTGACCCTAAGCAAGCAATTTATGGTTTTCGAGGTGGTGATATCTTTACCTATCTTCAAGCTCGTCAATCCGCTGAACATTTATGGGTAATGGACACAAACTGGCGCTCTAGTGCGAGTATGATCCAAGGGTATAACCGATTATTTTACGGTAATGATTTAACCCAAGAATCAACAAATGTATTTGGTTATGGGATTGACTATTTGCCTGTAAATCCGTCGCCCAAAGCACTAGCACAAGTAACTGAAGAGCCATACGCGCCGGCAATATCGTTAGTGCACTTTCCAACAGAAGAGAAAAAGTTAACACAATCATTTCGTGGAGAAATGGCGAAGTGGTGTGCCCATGAAATTATCTCTTTATTTCAAAGGGGCGAGGCTCAGTCGCAAGATATCGCACTTCTTGTTAGAGACGGTGTGGAAGCAGCTGAATTAAAGGCCGCATTGTTAATGGCGGGTCTAGATTCTGTCTATCTGAGTGATAGAACAAATTTATGGCATAGCGATCAGACTCAAGAATTAATCTCTGTGTTAAATGGTGTATTGTTTTTAGAAGACGATCGAAAATTTAACGCAAGCTTAGCGACTAGTCTAATGGGGTATTCTGCGAATGAGCTTTTCGACATCCAGCAAAATGACCTTCAATGGCAAGATAAAAAGCAAGCGTTTGCCGATTTACGTGCTGATTGGCATCGTAAAGGCTTTATTTCAATGGCCTTAAAATTATTACATGAACACTTTGATTTTGCTCATGATACATTTGAACGAAGCCTAACTAATCTATTGCACCTGTTTGAATTGCTGCAAGCGAAAAGCCAAAAGCTACTAAATCCACAAGAACTTGTTCATTGGTTTGAAAGCCAAGCTACGGCAGACTTTCCTGAGCAAGAAACGGAAACACGACTCGCTAGCGAAGAAAACTTAATCAAAATAATTACTCAGCATGGCTCGAAAGGCTTGGAATACCCAATTGTATTTGTTCCATTTGCCACTCGGTATAAAAACCCACTTCGATTTGGAAGTCGAAGTTTAGATTTATATGATTACCACAACGAGAGTGGCCAGCATATTATAAGTTTGTCAGGTAATATTGAAGCACTCTCTGGCGTTGAAAAAGAAGCACATGCTGAATCTATTAGGTTATTTTACGTTGCTATTACTCGAGCCGAGCAAAAGTGTTACTTATTAGTGGCACCTTTTGACAATTTTCATTTGTCACCAATGGGCCTAACGTTTAAATGGCAGAAAGATACAGATATTGGTTCATCTTTATCAGCGTTAGTATCTGAGCAAGCAAATGACTTTTCTTTAGAAACCGTAACCGAGATAGTATCGCCAGAGCGCACACAAATTGGGGAAAATAAGCTACAAGAAATAAGTGCTGCTGCATTTAACGGTAAAATAGAAAGAGATTGGTGGCTTAGCTCTTTTACCTCTTTGAGTCGTAACCTCATAAACAATGGCCGTATGTCTCGTGAAAGTGAAATTGACGATACACACTCAACGGCGTTAACTCATTTGATCTCGAGCGATGCACCTCAGCACATTCGCTATGTTATAGAAAAGGGCGCACGCACCGGTAATTTTCTGCATGATATATTCGAAAATGTCAGGTTTAAAAACCCAGATTGGCATTCAGCTAGCTTGTGGCCTTTAAAACGTTTTGGTGAACTACCAAGTCATTACTCATTTGATGATTTAGTGGCGTGGTTAAACTCTGTATTGTCAGCGAGTTTAATGACTAAGGCAAACCAAGAGATGTTAAATGAAACGGACTTATCGCTTAGTATTATTGAAGACGAACAGTGTTTAAAAGAAGTTGAGTTTTATTTTCCTATCCATGAAGTAGATACTAGTCAGTTGTCTAAAGTGCTTCTGTCTCATCGACAACGAGTAACGTCCAATAATTTGCAGCCTTATGGCTCAGTGTTACCTAGCTTTCCTAGTTTAGGTAAACTAAAAGGCATGATGCACGGTTATATAGATTTAGTGTTTGAGTATAATGGTAAATTCTATGTTGCCGATTACAAATCGAATTTCTTGGGCGATAGCGCCCTTTATTACCAGCATGAATATCTCGTGAAAGATGTTCAGTCTCACCATTACGATTTGCAATATTTAATCTATAGTTTAGCGCTTCATCGATACTTAAAAAACGTCATCCCTAATTACAATATTAAGGAGCATTTTGGCGGCGTGTTTTACTTATACCTTCGAGGAATGGGCAGTGAAAGTGAATATGAGTCTGGCGTATATTTCAGTGACATTGAGGAAAGTGAACTAGTGCAACTAGACGAACTGTTTGCTAATGCGAACCAACCAGAGCCGCTATTAACTAACACAGCTCATACAGAGAACATAAAAGGAGGCGTTAATCATGACGGCTCTTGAAAGTAGCACATTGAAAACTCCATCAATAACTCAATCAACAAAGATCGATAAAGCCTTGCCTTATCGTTATTTTCGACATGCTAGCCTACAACTAAACGATATCGCCCCCGTCGATTTCTTTCTAGCGAAAGAGTTAATTCATGTTTTTGTTGAAAGCGATAAAGAACTTGACGGACATCAAATTGAACAAGCTTTTCATGTTGTTATGAAGCTCAGTGAGTTTCTCAGACAAGGGCATAGTTGTGTACCCTTATCGCAAATAGCGAATAAGACGCTATGGGGAAATGTCGACAGTCAGGGTATCGTAACTCACCAAGGTTTTACTTTTGATAAGCTGACGCAATTGGATTCACTATTTGCTGGTAGCAAGCTAACAGAAGGAGATTCAAAGCCACTTGTCTTTAACGAGAACAAGTTATATTTGAGGCGCTACTTTTGTTTTGAGCAAGAAGTGAATTGCTATATAAAGTACACGTTAGAAGCTATGGCTGAAAAAGACCTCGAGCCAACGCAAATAACAAAAATAACCGATATTATCGACAGTCTGTTTCCTCCATCAAATGACGTACAATCACCTGACTGGCAAAAGGTTGCTGTAGCAAATGCGCTAAACAAGAATTTTAGTATTATCGCTGGTGGTCCCGGTACAGGTAAAACTTACACTGTGACTAAGTTGCTGGCAGCATTAGTGATGTTAGATGATCAAAAGCCACTCAATATCGTATTAACAGCGCCTACAGGTAAAGCTGCACAACGATTATCGGAGTCAATTCTTGCCGCAAAAAATGGTTTTAAAGGGCTTGTTTCAAAAGAAGTGCTAGATGCTATACCTGTTGAGGCCAAAACACTCCATCGTTTACTTGGTGTTATTCCAAATAGTCCTAAATTCAAGCATCATGGCGATAATCAATTAGCTTTAGATGTTTTATTAATTGATGAAGTCTCTATGGTTGATTTGCCTATGATGGCAAGGCTTTTAGATGCTTTACCACCTAAGACAAAACTTATCTTGTTAGGTGATGCGCAACAGCTTCCGTCGGTAGCAGCAGGTTCTATTTTAGCTGACTTAACACCGTTTACTGACGCGCTATATAGCGCAAACAATCGAAAATTTCTTAATACAGTCACAAAAGAAAAGTTACCTGCGTCGAAAAAGAACTTCGCAGATCACGTTACATTCCTAACGTTTAGTCGTCGATTTTCTGGCGAAGGTGGTATCGGAAAATTGGCGAGGCTTATTATTGATGGTGAGGCAAATGTCAGCTGGCAATTATTACAGCAAGCTTCTGAAGACAAAAGTGAACTAGAGTACCGTCTACCTGCAGATTATGAACGTGTACTTCAACAAGCTAGCCAGCGTTATAAAGCGGTAACAGAAGCAGCTAATGTAGTTGAAGCATTTGAACGATTATCTGAATACCGTATTTTAGTTGCCATGCGTAAGGGGGCTTTTGGTGTAGAAACCATTAATATGATTGTTGAACAGCATATTACCCATACTACACAACTTAGAGCACAGTCTTATTATCAAGGCAAACCGATAATGATCACCACGAATGACTATCAATTAGGGTTATACAATGGTGATATCGGCATAATCTGGCCAAATGAACAGGGCCAACTTTATGCTTACTTTGAAGCTGAGCATGGCGAATTTAAAGCGTTTATGCCAAGCCGTTTACCTTCACATGAAACCGTGTATGCAATGACTATTCACAAAACTCAGGGGAGTGAATTTAGCCACGTAGAGCTGTTATTACCACAGGGGGGCTCTAACCAGATGTTAACGAGAGAGCTTGTTTATACCGGAGTTACTAGGGCAAAGAAAAACCTTTCTATTATGTCTGAAAAAAGCCAATGGATTCAGGCGGTAGAAAGTAAAGTTGAAAGATTTTCAGGAATTAAGGTTGTAAATTAATGAAATTGTTAAAAATAGATAAAAGTACATATCGACAAAGACTAAAAGCAATCATCATCGCATTTATAGCAACTTTTGCTTTGTTGTCAGTTTTACTGGGCAGTTTGTTTATTAGTTGGTTTGGTGTGCCAATAGACGCTAATCAAGTAGGGGAGTCTGCACCGAGTAATTTTAGATTTAACCTGGCTGGCGTTATTGTCGCTTTGTTCATATGTGGTGGTGTATTACATCGATTAAGAGAGCATGAGCTTTTTAATGAAGTTTACTACGTGTGGCAGGTAAAACAGACCCAAAACCTTATTTACCGTAAGCTAGCAAAAGTAAAAACAGCTGCTTTCGATAATAATGACCCCGATGCTTTATTGATCTTAGATTATTATTATGCGAGCTTAGTTCAAGTATACGAGCTTGACGATAATACCCTAACCATGTCCACAGTTAATAACGACTATCAAAAAGTAAAAGATGCGATTGATAACTGCAATTTATCGACAAGAGAAGAAAAGGTATTCGAAAAACAAAGTTTAGAACGCTTTTAAACAACACAGCTAATGAAATTATTCAGGAGTTTCTATGATTGGTTATGTCACTTTAGGCACAAATAATTTAGAAAAAGCGGCCGCTTTTTATGACGAGTTACTGGCAACGCTTGGTGCTGGGCGCTTTATGGAAAATGACAACTTTATTGCTTGGGCTACTTCACCTGACCAACCAAGTGTTTGTGTGACTAAACCTTATGATGGCAATACAGCTAGTGTAGGTAATGGGGTAATGGTCGCTTTAGTTGTTGACTCAACAGATAAAGTTGACGAAGTCTACAATAAAGCTTTATCGCTAGGGGCAACTTGTGAAGGTGCTCCTGGTCCTCGTGGTGAATTTTCGGGTTTTTACGCAGGTTACTTTAGAGATTTAGATGGCAATAAGTTAAATGTTTTCTATTACGACCTAACACAAAGCTAATTGATTAACTCTATAAAGATTTTGGACAACGCTGATTAGCGTAGGCATATTAAGTACTAGGAAGACTTAAATGAAGAAACATAAGAATGAAGCAGCCTTGGTTAAAAAAGCGGTACAAATAGGTGAAAAATACGCAGTTAATCGTGGTTTCAAGGGGTTTACGACGACGATGTCGGCAAAACAAAAAGTCGAGGTGCTGTACAGGCTATTAGTACAAGACAAGTTAATTCACCCGCTACCAGTTGATGATGAGTCAGTCCTTAACATGCAACATAAATTAGCCTTATGGATTGCAAAGCAACTGCCTGAAAACCACCCCTTATTACAATAATAATATGAAGAAGAATCACATGAAAAATTTATCTTTATTAACGTTGTTTACCTTAAGTTCTACGCTAGGTTTATCTAGTTTTAACGCTAGTGCTCAGCAAGAACAGTTTGCTATTGCTATTCACGGTGGAGCCGGTGCTATTGCAAAAGCTAAAATGACGCCTGAAAAGCGAAAACAGTATGAAAGTAAATTAAAACAATCACTTAACGCTGGTTACGCGTTACTACAAAAGGGCGCAACTAGCCAGGAGGCAGTAATTGCAGCCATTAAAATCATGGAAGAATCTCCATTGTTTAATGCGGGCAAGGGGGCTGTGTATACCTATGATGCTTCTCATGAATTAGACGCATCAATTATGGACGGTAAAACGTTAAATGCTGGTGCTGTATCTGGAGTAAAAACGATTAAAAGCCCTATAGAAGCAGCTGAGTTGGTAATGGAAAAATCAGTGCATGTGATGCTTACAGGTGAAGGTGCGGAACAATTTGCGAAATTAAATGGCCTTGAACAAGTTGATAATAGTTATTTCAATACCGAACGTCGTTATAAGTCGTTGCAGCGCGCCAAGAAAAAACTCGAAAAAACGCAAAAGACAAGTAAAGACTACCAAGCAGCTCACAGCATGTTAGACACTGAATTTAAAGTGGGAACAGTTGGTGCTGTGGCTTTAGACAAATATGGTAATTTAACGGCAGGAACTTCAACTGGCGGAATGACGGCGAAACGTTACGGCCGAGTTGGTGATTCGCCAATTATTGGTGCTGGCACATATGCCAATAATAAAAGCTGTGCTGTTTCAGCAACCGGGCATGGTGAATACTTCATTCGCTACAATGTTGCAGCAGATATATGCGCGCGAGTTCAGTACAAAGGTGACTCTATTGAAAAAGCGGCAAATACCGTTATCCATGATATTCTCTTACCAGCTGGCGGCACAGGCGGTGTTATAGTTATCGATACTAATGGCAATATTGCCATGCCGTTTAACACTCAAGGCATGTACCGCGCAAGCAAACACTCTAATGGTACAACTAAGGTGGCTATTTTTGATGAATAAGAAATATTTTGTACTGGCGTTATTGGCTATCATGACAGCTGGCTGTTCAGACGATGTTGGCAAAGTAAGCTTAGGATTGTTTACCACGAAAGATGTGGTCATAGAGGCTAAAAAAGATCCTAAAATAGCTGGTGTCACTTGTCATATTAGTCACGTAGAAGCGGATCTTGATTTTGCAGATCCGTCAGATATGAGTATTGCTTGTCGATTAACTGGTGACATCTCACCAAATGAAATTGCTGCTATTGATAAGTCCAAGAATGGTGAAGTCGTATTTAAAGAGTCTAAAAGTATTCTCTTTAAAAGTTTAAAGGTACGACGAATTTATGATGCCGATAATCAAACCTTGATTTATCTTTCATACTCAACCAAAGAGTCTTCAGGAAGTCACCATCATTCAATATCTACGGTACCTTTATGGGGAACAACTGCTTGGCAAGCGCCCAATAAAGTGTCGAATACATCCAATAACGGCTAGTTTTCGTCTGGATAATAAATAATGTTTAATTTTAGCTTTTTGAAAAATACAGAATTACTAGACGCACCGACAAGAGACTGGATTTTTGACGCAGCAATCTGGGCAATTGACATTTGCGAGCCTGTGCCATTTGCAGAGCAAAAGTCTCTAATTTTACCTTCAAATGAATTTTACCCAGGTAGAGTTTCAAGTGTACATGAAATGACAGAATCGATAGTGCATAAAACAATAGCGCATGCACAAATGTCTCATTGGCCATTTCAACTGCTTGGACAAAACACTGGAAAATTTAATAGACAAGTTCAAAACCCTCAAAAATTAATTTTTAATGGATTTATGAGAGGCAAGGGGGCAGAACTCGACAAGACAGAAGTAACCCAATCTATTCCTATTTATTGCAATTTTACTCAGGTTAATCAACCAGAAGATATGATAGCGGCCACGGCGCAACAGTTGGCATATCAGCTTATCGTTCAGCGTGGTACCTTGCCCCCGGGTGGAAAAGAGTTCCTTGAACAAGGCATCGACTTTCTTGCTTGTTTTATGGGTTTTGGCGTCATGATGGCCAATACTGCCTATCAGTTTAAAGGCGGTTGTGGTTCGTGTTTTAATCCTTATGCGAATAGAAGTGCTCATTTGCCGGAGCAAGAAACGCTTTATATTTTAGCTCTATACTGTGTGATTAAAGGTTTTGACGCCAAAATAACAGCACGCCATTTAAAAGGTCATTTACGTAGCAACTTCAAAATCATGTATAAACAAATAGCAAAGAAAAAGGCTCAACAAGAGTTGCATCCTTTGTTACTCGCCAGCTAATCGTTCAATTAAATTTGTTTTAAGTGCAAGTACTTAAAAAAACACATCATTTTATGGGAAATTCTCTCAATTAGCGTCTACGCTTAATAAAGTAGACAACAATAAAATGAAAGGGCTCTGGCATGGAGAGTTTACAAGTAAAAGACTATATGAACCAATATCCGGTTACATTTACGCCGGACATGGCCGTTGAAGAGGCGTCATTACGCTTTTTAAAAACGAAAGAAATTGGTGGTCCTGTTATCGATGACAAGTATTGTTTAGTGGGCTTTTTATCGGAAAGTGATGTAATAGGTAAGATGCTAGAATCAAGTTACTACGGTGAACACTTAGCAGATGTTAAAGATTTAATGCGTACCGATGTGCTCACAGTGAAGCCTTATTCAAGTATCGTTGAACTTGCTCAGCAAATGTTGGGGAATAAACCAAAAGTTTACCCTGTTGTTGACGACGATGATAACTTACTCGGTACTATTTGCAGAAATGATGTGCTAAGAGCGATAGATATGCACCAAAGAGCAAAAGCACAAGCTGCCGGCTAAGCGCTAAATAAGGTAAAGCTATTGATAAAGACGCTTGGTATTAAAATATATCCTTGATAAAATGCGCTTTTTAAGGCGCATTTTGAGTTTATTTTGTCTAGTAATTCCTTAAACGAATCACCATCAGATAACAATCTTCCCTCGCAATCAGAACTAATGTCTTTGTTAGATGGCGTTAGACTAGCTGATAAAGCGTTGTTGAAAAGCCGTATCTTTGGTTCGAGTAAAATAAAGAACCAAACGAAACGAGAAAAAGTTATTTCCGATATCCTAAATAATATCCAACACTCTATCGATCATAAGCTCGCCAAACAGCAACAAAATATAAAGGTCGTTTACCCGCAAAATCTTCCTGTTTCACAAAGTGTTGATGTTATCAGTAAAGCGATTGAAGAAAACCAGGTGGTGATCATTGCTGGTGAAACGGGCTCAGGTAAAACAACACAAATACCTAAGATATGCTTGGAGTTAGGGCGCGGAGTCGAAGGAATTATTGGTCACACGCAGCCTAGACGTATTGCTGCTAGAACGGTTGCTAATCGCATTTCTGAAGAGCTTAACAGCGAACTAGGTAATCTAGTAGGTTACAAAGTTAGGTTTACTGATAAAGTAAGTGACAAAAGTTATATCAAATTAATGACCGACGGTATTTTGTTAGCAGAAATGCAACAAGATAGGTTACTTAGGCAATACGATACCTTGATCATTGATGAAGCTCATGAGCGAAGCTTAAACATTGATTTTATTCTTGGTTATCTGCGTCAGATACTACCTAAACGCCCAGACCTTAAAGTCATTATTACGTCTGCGACCATAGATCCCGAAAGGTTCGCTGAGCATTTTCAGCTAAGTGAACAACAACAGGTTCCAATAATTGAAGTATCAGGACGAACCTTTCCTGTAGAAATGCGTTATCGTCCACTCAATGACGATCAAGAAGGCGTCGACGTAATTTCCGGCATTATTAATGCGATTGACGAACTTGATGATCTACCTTTAGGCGACATTTTAGTTTTTCTTAATGGTGAGCGAGAAATACGTGATACGGCGTCAGCACTCGAAAAAATGGAGTATCGAGATACGCAAATATTACCCTTGTTTTCTCGTTTAAGTGTTCAAGATCAGAACAAAATATTTCAGTCTCACCGAGGGAGAAACATTGTACTGGCAACTAACGTTGCTGAAACAAGTTTAACGGTGCCAGGTATACGTTATGTTATCGATCCTGGAACAGCCCGTATTTCTAGATATAGCTATCGTACTAAAGTACAGCGTTTGCCTATAGAGCCGATTTCACAAGCCAGTGCTAACCAAAGAGCAGGTCGTTGTGGTCGTGTTGCTGAGGGTGTTTGTATTCGTTTGTATAGTGAGGAAGACTTTCTAAGTCGTCCTGAATTTACCGATCCTGAAATACTTAGAACAAACTTAGCTACCGTTATTTTGCAGATGTTAGCGTTAGATCTCGGTGACATTAAAGCATTTCCATTTGTACAAGCGCCTGACAACCGAAATATCAGTGACGGTGTAAGATTACTGGATGAGTTAGCCGCGATTGAAAAACGCGGTGAAAAATCACTACTCACTAAGCAAGGTCGACTGCTTGCCAAATTTCCGGTTGATCCTAGGTTAGCTAAAATGGTGCTCGCTTCAACTGAATTTGGCTGTCTCGAGCAGATCATGATAATCGTCAGCGCACTTAGTATCCAGGATCCAAGGGAAAGACCGCATGAAAAACAGCAAGCTGCTGATGAGAAGCATTCACGGTTTAAAAATAAGGAATCAGATTTTTTAAGCTACTTAATGTTGTGGCAACACATCGAAACTCAACAAGCGAGCCTTAGCAACAACCAATTTAGACGCTTGTGTCAAAAAGAGTACTTGTCCTATATTCGTGTTAGAGAGTGGCAAGATATTTTCAGTCAGCTAAAACTTGCAATTAAAGAGTCGAATTTACCTTATTCTTCATTAGACTTTGATCATGAAGAACAAGGCCATGCAAACTTAATTCATCAAGCCATGTTACCTGGGCTGTTAAGTCATCTTGGTCAACTCGACGAAAATAGAGAGTATAAAGGGGCTAGAAACTCGCGATTTTATATTTTCCCTGGTTCAGGTTTAGCTAAAAAGTCACCTAAGTGGTTAATGGCCGCTGAGCTTGTTGAAACTAGTCGGTTGTTTGCACGTACAGTTGCTAAAATAGACGCTAATTGGATAGAGCCTGCGGCTGAACACTTAATCAAAAGAAGTTATAGCGAACCGCATTGGGAGAAAAAGCAGGGCGCTGTAATGGCATTTGAGCAACTATCGCTCTATGGCCTTATCATTGTTGCAAAGAGAAAGATTAATTTTCATCAAATTGAGCCTAGAACCTGCCGTGAGATCTTTATTCGTGAAGCACTGGTCAATGGCGACGCCAATATCAATGAATCTTTTTTTCAGCGCAACAAAGATCTGATCAAGGAAGTTGATAAGATAGAGCAAAAAGCTCGTCGTCGTGACTTTTTGGTGGATGAGCAAATACTGTTTGATTTCTTTGATAATAAACTCCCAGATAAAGTTATTTGTCAGCGTAGCTTCTTATCATGGTGGAAAGAAGCAAAGCAAAAAACACCTAAACTTTTAAATTATTCTCGTGAGTTCTTACTTAACGAAGATAAAGAAAAAGTGTCGAAACTAGACTTTCCAGATACCTGGAAACAAGACGCACTTACTTTACCGCTAACTTATCATTTTAGTCCTGGCGATATTGACGATGGTGTTAGTGTGAACATACCTATCGGTATTTTAAATCAAGTACAGAATATCGGCTTTGATTGGCAGATACCGGCAATGCGCTACGAGCTAATGGTAGCGATAATAAAGGGTCTTCCAAAAGCCACACGTCGCAATTTTGTCCCTGCACCGAATTATGCACAAGCCTGTTTTGATGCGATTGCACCTGGAGAGTTAACTCTTGCACAAGCAATGGCAAAACAATTATTACGCATGACAGGAGTCCGCGTGGAGCCAGAGTTGTTGACCGAAACTTACAAGCAATTGCCAGTTCACTTAAAAGTAAACTTTAAGATTTTAAACGACAAAGGCAAAGTAATTGAACAAGGTCGCGACCTGGTACTTTTACAAGAAAAGCTGCAAGGTAAAGTAAAAGCGTCAATTCAGAAAGTTGCTGATAAAGGTATTGAGCAACAGGATATTACTACCTGGTCTTTTAAGCCGCTCCCTAAACAATTTGAGAAAAAAGTAGGACCGATCACCATAAAAGCGTTTCCTGCGTTGGTAGATAAGAAAACGTCTGTTTCAATAGAGCTTTTTGAGAATGAAGTTGTTGCAGAGCGAGCAATGGAGTTAGGTGTTGCTCGAATGATCTTGTTAAACATTCCTTCACCGATAAAATACTTACAGCAGAAATTGCCAAACAAAGCCAAACTTGGCTTGTATTTCAACCCGTTTGGTTCGATACAAGAGTTATTGAATGATTGTATTTTAGCAGCATGTATTTATTTAGTTAGGCAGCAAGAAAACTTACCCGTATCTGAGCAAGATTTTGAAAAGCTGAAAGATTTTGTACGAGCAGAAATCGCTGATACTGTGCTGAACTTAGCTATTCAGGTAGAAAAGGTATTGGCGTTAAGTCACGATGTAAACAAAAAGCTAAAAGGTAAAATCCCATTAAACTTAATTCAGGCGAGTGGTGATATAAAGCAACACGTTAAAAGTTTAGTTTATAAAGGGTTTGTTACAGAAGCAGGCTTTGAAAGAATGCAGGACTTAGCTCGATATTTGAATGCAGATCTAAGACGCTTAGAAAAAATTAACATTGACCCTAATCAGGATAGACTGAAACTGCTCGATATAGAAAAAGCAACGGAAATGGTAGAAGCAGCTAAATCTAAAGCGAAACAAGAGCATTTATTGCTTCAAGAGTTAGCAGAGGTTAAATGGATGATTGAAGAGTTAAGGGTTTCCTTGTTTGCCCAAAACTTGAAGACACCATACCCAATTTCTTTAAAACGGGTGCAAAATCACGTAAACCAGTTAACAAAAGGTTAAATTTGTCATTTGACATGATAGTTTTGCTTGAGTATAAAGAAACGATATAAAACTAAAAATATTGGCGTGAGGTAGTTATGGTTGTTAGCTATGATGACAAGCGAAATTTTTATCGCATGATGTTAAATAGTGACGTATCGGTAACCATTATTGACGATGAAGCAAACAGTAATATTGTGGCTACATGTCGAGACTTGAGTGCGACTGGCATTGCCATTGAAATGTCTCACCCGCTAGAGGTAAACACCAGAGTTAAAGTTAGCGTTGATTCTTCTGGTAGCGCTATTCAACCTTTAGACGTCAAAGGAAAGGTTGTACGCGTGACTGAAGAGACTCCTAATAATTATCTTATAGGAATCAATATTGCCGAAATAGACTAGATTTTGTAAAGCTAAATAAATAATTCTGTTGTCAAAAATTGACATAAAAAAGCCCTAACTTTCTTTAGGGCTTTTTTATTGGTTATTTGCTTTAGTTTAATAGACTTGGCACACAAACCCTTTTAAGTAATAACCTTCAGGGTAACTGCTAATAACAGGGTGATCGTGAGCCTGATGTAATCGCTCAACAAAATGCACTTGTTTTTTAGCATCAAGCGCAGCGTCCGCGACTACTTTTTGAAATAACCCTGCATCTAGCAAGCCTGAACATGAAAAGGTTAATAGAAGGCCGCCAGGGTTCAGTAACTGCATTGCCAGCATGTTAATATCTTTATAGCCGCGACAAGCGCTAGTTAGCTGAGCTTTTGAGTCCACAAATTTCGGTGGATCCATTATGATCATGTCGAACTTTTTACCTTCACTGCGATATTGACGTAGTAATTTAAAAACATCTTCTTTTATGTAACTGATTTTATCCGAAGCAATATTGTTTAAATCAGCATTCTCTCTTGCTTGTTCGAGTGCTAGTTCAGATACGTCTACATTGGTAACATGCTTTGCACCACCCATAGCGCAATGTAAAGCAAATGTTCCGGTATAAGAGAAACAATTTAATACTTCTTTATCTTTAGCATAATGACCACTAGCAAGGCGGGAGCTTCGTTGATCTAAATAAAATCCTGTTTTATGGCCACTAGCAACATCTAGATTTATTTTTACACCATGCTCAATGATGGTCGCTTTCGTCGACTCTTTGGGTTGAGATAACCAACCAGTTATCGGCTGCAAGCCTTCTTTTTTTCTAACATCCACGTCTGAACGTTCGTAAATACCACAGTCAGGATAAAGCTCCTGCAAAACAGCAACGATTGTATGGCGATGAAAATCAGCGCCTGCACTGAGTAACTGGCAAACGAGTAGGTTATCGTACTTGTCTATCGTAATTCCTGGTAGGTCATCAGATTCACCAGCGATGAGTCTGTATCCGGTAAGATCGCCATCTTGAATAAACCAATCACGCCTTTTTTGCGCATTTAATATTTTTTTACGAAAAAATTCCGCGTCAATTTCTTCATTTTCTAGGAAAGTCCACACGCGAATTCTTATTTGAGAATCGGGAGAATAAGCTCCTCTAGCAAGCCATTTTCCTGAATTATCAAAAACTTCTACAGTATCACCTACCATAGGTTTACCTTTGATTTTGTTAATTCCTTTTGAGAATACCCAAGGGTGGCGTCGAACCAAGGACTTTTCTCTGCCCACTTTTAAATAAATTCTTGCTGACATTTGCCTATACTTACTAGAGCGATTTGAATTGCGCGAGTTTAGTCAATCTGATGACGGTGTGCAATTTAAATTGATAAAACGAATAACATAGAAGAGAGTTGGCTTATGAATGTAAGTTACGTCGCCCATGTAAGTGGCAAAGTACAAGGTGTGTATTTTAGGGCATCAAGTCAGCAAATGGCTATAGAGTATGGACTTAGTGGCTATGCCCATAATTTGGCTGATGGCGAAGTTGAACTGTTATTGTGTGGCGATCAAGAAAATGTTGATAAAATGTTGGATTGGTTAAACGACGGACCACCACAAGCAGAAGTGACTAAGGTGTCAGCTAAAGAAGTACCTTGGCAAGATCATAATCATTTTTCTATAGGTTAAATGTTGCTTAGAGAAAGCTTGTACTTTGAGTTATACCAATTACATTAAATTGGCTTAACGACAAGCTTTTGAATTTAACTTTCAACCAAGGTAAAGCGTTTTATCTTTTTGCCTTCTCTTTCGATTGTTTCATCAAACATAGAAAGAGGGCGGATCCAGATATCTCGTTCGCCATATTCTGGTTGATAAACCACATGAAGCTCTTCTGTTTCACTGTGTTTGGCAATATATAACACCTGATAGAAATTGCCTTTAAAATGCTGGTAACGGCCAGTAGGGATCATTTCGTATTATCTTTTCGAGTAATTTCGTTGAACTATGCTTTAGTGTTAGAAAAAAGGCAAGATAACTTAATTGCTAAAACAACAATATTGTAAATAGGTATTTTTGATAATATAGGAAAATTGGTTGCGGGAGCCAGATTTGAACTGACGACCTTCGGGTTATGAGCCCGACGAGCTACCAGGCTGCTCCATCCCGCGCCCGATTGCTTCCCTGTTGAAAGCGAGGCGTATGTTAAGGATAGTTGGCTCAGAATGCAAGGCGTTTTATTAAATTTTTTTTATTCGCTGGTTAGTTGAGCAATTCGTGTTAAATCTATACAGAAAACTTAAGTTACTTGGCTTACATAGCTTGAAATCGCTATATATAAACAAATAGATTGTTTATAATCAGTGCCAAATTTTCTTATCATCACCCATATGCAAACAACTGACTCCTCAGAATTATCTACTTCTAATCTAACCGCCTTTTTAGCATTAACTTCTCCAGGGATAGAAATATTACTGGCAGATGAGCTTACAGCGTTAGGTGCGTTAGAAGTTACGCAAAAACCAGAAGGGGTTTATTTTAAAGCTGAATTAGCGACGGCGTATCATATATGTCTATGGAGTCGCTTTGCCTCTAGGATTTTATTGTCGTTAGGAGAAGGCGAAGCAACTGGTGCTAAATCGCTTTACCAAAGTGCAACGGAAATAGCTTGGTCAGATGTTTTTGAAAGCCATTCAAGTTTTGCTATCGATTTTGTTGGTAAAAGCCGAGAAATACGCAATAGTCAATTCGGTGGCTTAACGGTTAAAGATGCGATAGTTGATCACTTTAGAAACCAAGGTGATTTGAGGCCGAATATAGATAAGGTTCAACCTGATGTGAGAATTCAAGCTAGATTACTTAAAGAAAAAGTAAGCTTTTATTTAGACTTCTCTGGCAGAGGACTTTTTCAACGTGGTTATAGAGAGCAATCTGGCGCTGCTCCTCTTAAAGAAAACCTGGCCGCCGCTATTGTTCAACGTAGTGGTTGGTTAAAACGGACAGAAGAAAAGTTAGTAGACCCTATGTGTGGTTCGGGTACTTTGTTGATAGAAGCTGTTTCTATGGCATTAGGGATCGCACCGTCAATAGACAGAGAGTATTGGGGCTTTTCTAAATGGTTGGGTCACGATGAAAGTACTTGGCTAGAAAGTTTACAGCAAGCCAAAGTAACTACGAATCAACGACTTGCTACTGGAAACCTTAAAGTTATGGGGTTTGATTTAGATGGTCGTGTCATTCAAACGGCTAAGCAGAATGCTAAACTAGCCGGTTTGTCTGGTTTTATCGAATTTCAAGTGCAAGATGCTAATGAAATTAGTAATAAGTTTGGTGAGAAAGGAACGTTAGTATTTAACCCTCCATACGGTGAGCGTATTGGTGACTTGCCTGAACTAGTTGATACTTTCGTGACCTTAGGTGATATATTCAAAGCTGATTTTGAACAATGGCATCTAGCTATTTTCACTGCTAACGTAGAATTGCTCTCTTTACTTAAATTAAGTAGTTTTAAGCGTTACAAATTTAAAAATGGTCCTTTAGATTGTCAACTTGCCTTGTACATACTTGATGAAAGTCAAAAACGTAAAGATCAAGCAGTACAAGAAACTTATGAACACAAAGGTGATTCAGCGTTTGCTAATCGTTTAAAAAAGAATATCAAGGGTCTGAAAGGCTGGTTGAAGCAAAATGATGTATCTTGTTATCGAGTGTATGATGCTGATATCCCTGAATACAATGTAGCTGTTGATGTGTATAACGATCATATTGTTATTCAGGAGTATGCAGCACCTCAAAATATCCCTGCTGACAAAGTCGCTAAACGACTGCAAGAAGTTATTTATTTTGCTCCGCGCGTGTTAAATGTTGAAACCGACAAAGTTTCTTTGAAAACACGAGCCAAGCAAAAAGGTAAGAATCAGTACCAGAAACTTAGCGAGAAAAAACAATCGTTAATTGTTACCGAGCATGGTGCTAAGTTGTCTGTTAATTTATGGGACTATTTAGATACTGGCTTGTTTCTCGATCACCGTAAAACACGTCAGCTGGTAGCGAAAGCGACCAAGAATAAGTCGTTGTTAAACTTATTTGCGTATACAGGGTCAGTATCAGTTCAAGCAGCACTTCACGGTGCGTCTGCCATTACAACTGTAGATATGTCGAATACTTATTTAAACTGGGCAAAAGAAAATTTTGCCTTAAACAATTTAAATAGTGATAGTTACCAGTTTGTTCAAGCAAATTGTTTGGAGTGGCTTAAGCAAAACAAACAAGCTTATGATGTGATCTTTATCGACCCACCGACATTCTCTAACTCAAAGCGTATGGAAGATAGTTTCGACGTACAAAGAGACCATTTAGCATTGTTAACAGATGCTGAAAAAAGTTTGTCTGATGGTGGTGAAATCATTTTTACCAATAATAAGCGCAACTTTAAAATGGATCATGAAGGGTTAGCTGAGGCAGGGTTGAAAGCCAGAAACATCACAGATTCAACTAAAGATAAAGACTTTATTCGCAATAAGCATATTCATAACAGTTGGTCAGTGACTAGAGCTTAGTATGACAGTTGCATTTAATTTATTTAGTAGTGAAGGGTGTCATCTGTGCGAGATTGCACATGGCCTATGTGTTGAAGTAGGTATAGATGCACACATTCGGATAGTTGATATTGTTGATGATGAAAAGCTCGTTGAACAATATGGAATCCATATCCCAGTATTAAAACGATTGAGTAACGCTCAATGTTTATACTGGCCTTTTGATAAACAAGAACTAGAACAATTTATTGCCGATGGAACTAATTAGAATTACAGCGGGGGAACTCGCTTATGGTGACGCCAAAATTCTTGACGATGCCACTTTACGAATCAACAAAGGTGAACGCGTTTGTCTAGTAGGACGCAATGGTGCTGGTAAATCCTCTCTTTTAAAGATACTCAGTGGCAATAAGCTACTTGATGATGGTCAAATGATCATTTCTAACGATGTACGTGTTGCGATGTTAGAGCAAGATCCACCAGAATCTTGCGATGACAAAATTTTTGATTATGTTGCTCAAGGTGTAGCCGAAAACGCAGTATTAATCAGTGAATACCATGCTTTAGTTGAAAAAATTGCACATGATAGTAGTGAGAAAACTCTAGAAGCATTATCTATTGTGCAGCAAAAGCTAGAACAAGCTAATGCATGGCAAGATGAACAGAGAATCGAACAAGTACTGACTACATTAAAATTAGAGGCGAACAAAAGAGTTAGCGAACTATCAGGTGGCTGGTTAAGAAAGCTTGCGTTAGCAAAAGCCTTGGTTTCAAATCCTGATGTTTTGTTACTAGACGAGCCAACGAACCATTTAGACATCGCGAGTGTTCTTTGGTTAGAACAGTTCTTAAAAGATTATAGCGGCACCATAGTCTTTATTAGTCACGATAGGGCGTTTATTCGCTCATTAGCGAGTCGCATCGTAGATCTAGACCGTGGTAACTTAACTAGTTATCCAGGTGATTACGATAAATACGTTGAACAAAAACAACATGATCTACAAGTTGAAGCTCAACAAAATGCACTTTTTGACAAGAAATTAGCCGAAGAAGAAGCTTGGATCAGGCAAGGAATTAAAGCAAGGCGAACTAGAAATGAAGGTCGCGTCCGAGCTTTAGAGAAACTAAGAAACGAACGAAAAGAGCGAAGAGAATTAAGTCATCAAAAAGATATGAAAATATCTCAAGGTGATCGCTCTGGTAAGTTAGTGTTTGAATCTCATCAGTTAGGCGTTGCTTTTGATGATAAAAAAGTAATCAGTAACCTAGATTTACTCATCACTAGAGGCGATCGTATCGCATTGATTGGTGCTAACGGCACTGGTAAGTCGACCTTGATTAAGTGCTTGATGGATGAGCAGCAACCCACAGAAGGTAAAATGCGTGTGGGTGTTAATTTAGACGTTGCTTATTTTGATCAGCACCGCGAAGCACTTGATCCTGATAAAACAGTACAAGATACAGTTGCCGACGGTAAGCAAGATATTACGGTTAATGGTAGAACTCGACATGTTCTTGGCTATTTACAAGACTTTTTATTTAGCCCCAAAAGAGCAAGAACACCTGTACGAGCATTGTCGGGCGGAGAAAAGAACAGGCTGTTGCTAGCAAGATTATTTTTGAGGCCAAGTAATTTACTTATATTAGATGAGCCAACAAATGATCTTGATATAGAGACATTAGAATTACTTGAAGAAGTCGTTGCAAATTATGCTGGAACCGTTATTTTAGTCAGCCATGATCGCGATTTTGTTAATAATTGTGTAAACACTTGCCTTTACTTCGATGGAAGTGGTCAAATAACACAATTGGTTGGTGGTTATGATGACGTTGAAAATTATGTTCAGCGAATAGACGCTCAACGAAAAGCGCATCTTGCACAGCAGCAGGAAAAACAACAAGCAGAAGTTAAAGCGAAAACAAAACCTACTGAGACTCAGCAAAAGAAAAAACTATCATATAAAGAATCAAGAGAGCTTGAACAGTTACCAGAACTGATAGATGCGCTTGAATCTGAAATAGAGTCGATGCAGGAGCAGGTAAATGAACCTGGATTTTTTAACCAAGATTCAGAAGTTACCAAGAAAATATTGAACCAGCTGGAAGAAAGTGAGTCAAAGCTCGAAGCTGCCTTTCTTCGATGGCAGGAATTAGACGAAATATAGCAAGTTTAAGAGTAAAGTAGTTACATGAACAAACTAGTAAAATCAGTACTTTCATTAAGTATTACCGCAGCGCTTTGTGTGTCTGCATCACAAGCGGCCACATATAAAATCATCGATAAAGGTGCGGCGTCTAAATTTAAATACACTTACGCTCAACAAGAAAATAACAATGGACAGATGGCTGTGTCGGGTACAGACATGTACAACTTTCCTGTTCAGTATAGTTATCTAACAGAGGAAGATTTCGACTCTATCGTCCTAGATGCTGAGCGCAATCATGAATTTGTTCACGGTATTAACGATATTGAAGACGAGACAGCACTGCGTGCAGGCAATCCAACGGGCAATGATTTTTATTGGGTAGAGCGTTACTTTAAAACTACTCGCGCAAATAATGAGCGTTATCAACAATATGGTTCGGTAGTAGCGATGACGAACTACGGCGGAGAATCAATTGATTTCGCAGTTTATGATCAATTCTTTGAAGGAACTGAAACACTAACTCGCTCTACGGTTGATTTTGTCAATGGCATTACCAATCAAGGTTGGGTTTACGGTAATGGCTCAGCACCTTATTTACCTGAGCAATTTGTTGATGCCGACGGCGAAGAAAAAACGTTCTGGATTAGAGAATTTACTACTCGAGGATTTTTAACTCCGGATAGAGGCCAAACAATATTACCTATTCTGCCACCTGAAGCGACTTACGGTGGTGAGTCTTCAGTACTCGACGTTAGCGACAACGGTATTGCTGTAGGCTTTGCTAGTGTGGGCATGGCTGCAAGTGTATTAGAACGAATTGAAAGTGAAAGCGGTGGTTGTGCTGACCCAACTATACTTGAAAATATTCCAGTAGAAGCTTGTATACAAACATACGTTGGTGGTTTATACCATAAAGAAGCCTACAAATGGAATGTTGATGAAAGTGGGACTATTAGTTCAGAAAGGCTAGGGTATTTAATAACGCCACATGAAGATGATGAGCGTCAATTTGAAAGCGTTGCACAGGCTGTAAATAGCCATGGCGTTGTCGTTGGCTATTCTCACGGCTGGTACGATGAAACAGTTACCGAGCCAAGCGTAACTCAAAGAGCAGATATTTACGCTGTTGTCTTTAAAGATGGTCAAGTTAGAGATTTCACTGAAGATCACAGCCAACACTTCAATCAAAGAGCTTACGATATAAATGATAACGGTATCGCTGTAGGTCATACATCTTTATACAGTAATGGTTATATTAGAACACGATTTTTCCACGTAGATACTAACGAGGAAAATTCTTTGATGACATTACCTGATGGTTTTTTTGATGGTTCAGCAAGTACAGCTAGAGCAATTAATGAGCATAATATTGTCGTAGGTAATGCGGAAGTTGAGACTCATAACGATAGCACTGATAATCCGCGACGTACTCATGGCTTTATGTATGACATTGCCACTGACACTTTTTCAGACCTTAACAGCTTTTTGCCTTGTAAGTCTGAATACACGATTATCGAAGCTAACGATATCAACGATAACAACGAGATATCAGCTGTTGCTATTATCAAAGTAGATCGCAGAAATGGTTTAGGCGAGATCATGCTTGATGATGATGGCGAACCGTTAAAAGAAGATGTCGTTAGAGCGGTTAAATTGGAGCCTTTAAGTGGAGGCGAAATTGAAGACTGCTCTGCAGTTGAAGAAAAAGTTGAGCGCAAAGGCGCAGGTTTTGGCTTTTTTGGAATCGCTCTACTAGCTTTATTCGGTTTAGGTCGCAGATTTAAACAGTAAACAAACGAAATACTTGTTTTTGTAAACCCGTAAACGATACACTCGTTACGGGTTTTTTTATCTCTATAAGCTAAATTCAAAAGGGGAATTTGATGTTAAAAGCTTTTTGTGGGTTAGCTCTAGCCTGCTTCATTTCAACAGCCAGTGCGAATCAAGATGTTTTAACGGTTGATCGCCAAATTACATTACTTAACGAATTTTCATTTCCAAATGATAAAAACATTCAACCTGATATAGGGCCTTTTAAAGTGCTTAGCGTTGTTCCTATGAGCAGTGAATCGGGTGAACGATGGGCCTTATTAACGATTGAAAATACCGAAGCAGGTCAACGAACCTTAAATCAGAACCATTTAATTGCGTTGCTAGCAAACGGTGACAGAGTGTTCCCGGAAAAATTCAATCAGCATTTTAAAGGCCATGAGTCGCTTTCTTTGTCTGTAAAATTCATTAACAGTAAATTCCCTGTCATTCAGGTTTATAGTCGTTATTAACTTAATAAAGTATTTAAAAGAGGTGTCCATGTATAAAGGCAGTTGTTTATGTGGTTCGGTCCAATTGGAATTATCGGGTAGTATTACTGATATTATCCATTGTCATTGTTCGTTATGTAGAAAATCTAGTGGTACAGCGTATGCAACCAATGGATTTATCGAAAGCCACGATTTGCACATTACCGGAAAAGAATATCTGTCCTTTTATGAAGTTAAGCCAGGGAAGAAAAGGCATTTTTGTAGAGTTTGTGCTTCTCCTATTTTCAGCTCAAATGACCAAAATAAAGATAAACTTAGAATACGGTTAGGAATCTTTGATTCAGAAATAAGTGAGCGTCCTATCTCACATAACTTCGTGAGCTCTAAAGCCTGTTGGGATGACCTAGACGATACATTGCCTCGTTATAATACTCACGAACCATCTCGCCAAAAGTAACTTTCTATCAAAAATTGTTCATTGTGCTACATTAAAAGGGAAACAAAAGGACTTTGTTAGCCCAATTTTAGGTAGTATCCGTTTTATCTTAACAAGTTTTAGTCTTTTGATTTTAAAAAACTGGATAAAGTTTTATTAGTTATCAAACATTTATCTATTGCACAAACGATTGAATACAAAAGTCATGTTAGTTGATCGCAGCTTGCTGTATATGACTAATTTTTAAGGACAAAACAATGACTTCAACTGTAGATTTAAATTGTCGATTACTATGCGCTTGTGAAGTTGCTTCTTTTATACAGACTGATGGCTCTTTTACGCCTGAACAACCTTATTACGACGCGGTTGGTTTTGAAAGCTCACCAACTATTATCAGTGGTGGCCCTGACAATATCGACGCTTGTTTGGTAGGTACTTGTGCTGATTGTGTTATTGTCGCTTTTAGAGGAACATTGGCCCCAGAAGTAAATTTGCCGTCTATTTTAGATTGGCTTCAAGATCTAATGGCGTTTACTATTTCTGTTGATGGCTTGCCAGGTAAAGTACACGACGGGTTCTATAATTCAGTCAAGGCTATCTGGCAACCGTTACTCACTGCAGTACAAGAACAGTTACAAAGTGGGTTACCTTTATATATCACGGGTCATAGTAAGGGAGCTTCTATGGCGACTCTCGCTTCAATTATGTTAAATAATCTAGAAGACATAAAAGCAGAAAAAGTGGTTACTATTGCTTCACCCAATACCGGCGATGAAACGTTTATGCTGGGTTATAATAAGCTATTTTCTCAAACTCGTTATATCAATTCACAAGATCTTGTTCCTTTTATGCCACCAACTCCTGCGCTAGCTGTTGAATTTGAGAAACTTCCCGTTATAGGTGAGATTTTTAAAGGTATAGCAGACTGTAATTATCAGGCCGTTGGACAAGGGGTTTATATAGATTCTAATTATCGAACAACTTCAGAATCAGATCATCCGATAGAATATGCTGCAGCAATAGTCGCAGATCTTATTAACATCAAGGAGGATATTTCAGATGGGACCTGGCAATCAATTATTTCCGCACATACTGAAAACTGTGGTTCTGGTTACATGAATGGTGTATGCCAAGATTCTGTTTGCGGCGTATCGACTAAAAATATTTAAGGTAATGTTATGTATTGGTAGAAATTGGTTATTTTCTACCAATCATCTAAATTTTTAACTGATTATAATGTATGCAACTCGTCGAACTAAATAGGTTGTTCGACTGTTTAACTAAAGTTGCAGGTGTTATGAAAACAATAATCAAAAAGTTCATTACTGTTTTTTCTTTTTATCTCTTTAGCTTACATTCTTTGGCATTAGACTCAACTGTCTTTGAAGACGAACAGCCGACAAGGCAAGATCTTAATTCCGTCGTTGCAGCGCAACTTGTTTTAGACAGAGTGCTAGGCAAAGAGATGAGTCAACGATTTCATCTATCTGTATCTAATTTCCCTGGTTTAGAAAGCGATACATTTGACCCATTTCAAATATCAGTTAGTGATAACAAAATATTTATTAGCTCTTCTAGTGCTATAGGATTAACTCGTGGGGCCTATCATTATTTAAAGCAACATCATGATGGCTTGCTTACTTGGTCGGGGAGTTCATTTGAGCTCCCGAAAAATCTTAACTCATTAGTGACCCAACATCAGAGTCCCTATCAATACCGGTATTATTTCAATGTTGTTACTCATGGATACTCAACAGCTTATTGGGATTGGGCACGATGGAAAAAAGAAATAGATTGGATGGCTATGCACGGCATTAATATGCCGTTAATAGCAGGAGCTCATGAGGCGATATTATTTAAAACGTTTTTAAAACTTGGCTTAAGCAAAAAAGAAGCTTTAGCCTACTTTTCGGGGCCAGCTCATTTTCCTTGGAATAGAATGGGAAACTTAATTAATTGGGATGGTGGAGACACTATTCCCACTGGTTACTTTGATAAGCAAATTAAGCTAACACATCAAATGTTAGATTCAATGAGAAGCTTGGGAATGAGCCCAATCGTTCATGCTTTCGCAGGATTTGTGCCTGAAGGATTCAAGCGTTTATATCCTGATGAAAATGTTAGGCGATTATCATGGGGAGGAGGACTTCCTACTGACACATATGGATACTTATTGTCACCCACTAGCCCTATGTTCGAAAAAATAGGTAAGTTATATATAGAACTGTGGGAGCAAGAATTTGGTAAAAATGAATTTTATCTGGCTGATAGTTTCAATGAAATGGATGTACCTAAAATGGATTCAGAAGAATCACTTCTAGCTGAGTTACAAGGGTATGGTGATAAAGTTTACCGTTCTATTAAAGCGGCTAACCCCAGTGCAACCTGGGTGATGCAAGGCTGGACATTTCCATATCATAAAGATGAAAATCGAGAACGCTTTTGGACCGCGCAGCGTTTACATGCGCTTGTCAGTAAAGTGCCAGACGATAAACTCCTCATTCTAGACCTCGCAAACGAATATAATAAACTTTGGTGGAAAATAGATCCTTCATGGAAGCTTTATGACGGCTTTTTTAACAAAAAGTGGATTTATTCTTTTATCCCCAATATGGGGGGAAAAACACCACTGAACGGCGTTTTAGACATTTACGCGAGTATCCCGATTGATGCATTAACGTACAAAGATAAGGGTAACTTAGTGGGGTATGGGATAGCTCCTGAGGGCATTGAAAATAATGAAATGCTCTACGAATTAACCCTCGATATGGCATGGACAACAGAAAAAATTGATTTGGCTAAATGGCAAGAGCAATATGCAGTTGCTCGCTACGGACAAGCTCCAAAGTCGTTGTTATCAGCCTACAACTATCTAAATAATTCAGCTTATGGAAGCTTTGTCGATCATCCTATCCATCGATTTCAATTAAGGCCTTACAAAAAACCAGAGGGTGTAGAAGATCACGCCACGGTACACGAATCTCAAGATTTTGTTCATGCTACAGTTGCTTTCTTAAAAGCAAGAAAACAATTAAAAGATAATACTTATTATCGTTATGATGCTGTTGAAATAACGTCTTTGTTCTTAAGTTTAGTTATTGATGACTTACTCCATCAATTCGAAGCTTTGCCAGACGACAATCTTAATTATCAACTTATAGACGAGGCTGTATCTTTAATGTTTGCAATGGATAAACTTCTCGCTGAGCACCCGAATTTTCAGCTGGACGCATGGGTAGGTTGGGCCAGGAGTTGGGGAGACAATAAGGAAGAAAAATCCTATTACGAAAGTAATGCTAAAAGGCTGTTAACTACCTGGGGAGGGGATCCCGTTAACGATTACTCTGGTCGCGTCTGGAGCGGGTTAGTTAAAGATTATTACTTGCCTAGATGGCAGAAGTACCATGAAAATAAAAGACTTGGAAAGTCTTTTAACGTTCGTCAGTTCGAAGAGCAATGGATCAATTCTACATATGTATATAAAAAAGAAACATTTAAAGAACCTTTGAATGAAGCTGCTCGCCTTGTCGAGCGCTATAAAAACTATTTACAAAAATAATGTGGCTTAACGCAACTTTTTTTGGCTGGATCTCGTCTTTGTTATTAATACAATATTTATGCGTGTGAAAAAATAAAGTTATGTTTAATTCAACTGTATTAAAAAACAAAAATATCATCATTATCAGCCTTGGCTTTGCGATCATGATTTGTCACATTATGTGGTTAGATTCAAACAATACACGACTAGCAAAACAGGTCGACCTACTTTCAAATCAGCTCTCAATATCGCAAAAAACCAATAGTAGCCAAACGAATCGGCTTAATGAGCTAGAAAGAAAACTAGATTTACTCGAAGAGCAAGCGGAAGCTAACTTTGTATTATTGAATAAGTGATAACGTTTAAATGTTGACGACATTAAACGTCAAATGAAATACTCGACAAAATTAGGTATATCCAATAAGGAATTTTTAATGGAACTAGCGCAAACGCAACGCTTAATTATTCGTCAAGTTAGGGAAGATGATTGGTCTTTTATGCTAACTTTGCTTAACGAAAAGTGTTTTATTGATAACATTACCGATAAAAATGTGAAAACCAAAGACCAAGCAAAAGCATTTATTAGAGAAAGTGCTTTTGAAAGCTATGAAAAATATGGCTTTGGGCCATATATTGTTGAGTTAAAAGATAGCGAAACTGCAGTCGGTATTTGTGGGTTCTATCAAAGAGAGGTATTTGAATTACCTGATTTAGGTTATGCCTTTTTGTCGGCGCATCATGGGAAAGGCTATGCGAAAGAAGCAGCACTAGCAACACTTGAAATTGGCAACAGTCATTGTGGTTTGGATAAAGTGTTGGCTATTACTAAACCTGAAAACCTTTCTTCTAACAAACTGCTCAATAAAGTAGGTTTTAATCTAATTGATAAGGTTGAGCTTTACGACGTAATGAACAACTTGTATGAGATAGAACTAAATTAAGCTAATAAAAAAGCCCTCTAAGGGCTTTTTTATTTACTAGCTAAAAGTAAACGTGAATCTACTTTGAAATAAAAGCAACTAAATCCAAGACCTTATTTGAATAGCCAATTTCATTGTCATACCAAGATACAATCTTCACGAATTTATCTGTCAAAGCAATACCTGCACCAGCGTCAAACACTGAGGTACAAGTCTCACCAATAAAGTCGTTCGATACAACCTGATCTTCGGTGTAGCCTAAAACGCCAGCCAAATCATTCTGAGAAGCCTCTTTCATCGCCTGACAGATTTCTTCATAAGTTGCAGGGTTTTCGAGGTTTACCGTGAGGTCTACTACTGAAACATTCGGCGTAGGTACTCTAAATGCCATTCCCGTTAATTTACCGTTTAGCTCAGGAATTACTTTACCTACGGCTTTCGCTGCACCTGTAGAAGATGGAATGATGTTTTGACCGGCACCACGTCCACCACGCCAATCTTTTGCTGACGGACCGTCGACTGTTTTTTGTGTCGCTGTAGTTGCGTGAACTGTCGTCATTAAGCCGTCTACAATTCCCCACTTGTCATTTAATACTTTCGCTACTGGTGCTAAACAGTTTGTCGTACACGACGCATTCGAAACAATATCTTGACCAGCATAGGTGTCGTTATTTACGCCCATAACAAACATAGGGGTTGCATCTTTAGAAGGAGCAGACATGACAACTTTTTTAGCTCCTGCTGTTAAATGTTGTCTGGCACTTTCATCAGTTAGGAATAAGCCTGTAGATTCAACGACAACTTCTGCTTCAATCTCATTCCACTTTAATTGTGCTGGATTTCTTTCTGCAGTCACACGGATTACCTTGCCATTAACGACTAAGTTACCATTATCTACTTCTACAGTGCCGTTAAAGCGGCCGTGTGTTGAATCGTATTTAAGCATATACGCCATGTATTCAACATCAATTAGATCATTAATACCGACAACTTCTATGTCGCTGCGCTCACAAGCCGCGCGAAAAACAAAACGCCCGATGCGTCCAAAACCGTTAATACCTACTTTAATGGTCATATTTCTTTCCAACTAATTACGATGTAGTAAAATTACACCAAATTGTAAAAATTACAAGAAAAACTTACAAAAAGGTAATTGTTGCTCCTTTAAACACCACTTTAATTTAACAAAATAAAATATTATTACATTTTTATGAGATTTTATTATTTTTTGCATGAACTCCGTTTGCTAGCGTGATAAACTGCGCGCTATAAAATATACAACAATAATTATTTAATTATACGCAACCTCAATCAGGACTTGGCATGACTGAACAAGAACAACTTTGTGATATTGGTTTTATTGGTCTAGGTGTTATGGGAAAAAACCTAGTGCTAAATTTAGCTGATAACGGCTACAAAATCGCAGCTTTTGACCTAGATAATGAAAAAGTTAATTTAGCTATTGAACAAGATCGCCGTGAAAATAATGGACAAGAGGACAGAGTCGTTGGCTGTTTTTCATATACGGAGTTATTGTCTAAATTAAAAGCTCCACATTTAATTGTTTTATCTGTACCGGCCGGTGCACCAGTAGATCAAGTATCCGAAAGTTTGATTGGTGCAGGTATTCAGCCAGACGATATCGTTATTGATACCGGCAATAGTTTATGGGTTGATACAGTAGCTAGGGAAGAAAAGTATAAGAGTAACTTTATTCTGTTTTCTTCAGCGGTATCCGGTGGTGAAGAAGGTGCGAGATTTGGACCTTCGTTAATGCCGAGTGGTTCCCCCTATGCTTGGACAAGAATTAAACCTATTTGGGAAGCAATCGCTGCTAAAGTTGACCCTGAAAATGGTAAACCTATTGTTCGTAGCCAACCAGGACAAATAGTTGAAGGTGGCGATCCTTGTACGGCGTATATTGGCCCTGCTGGTGCAGGTCATTACGTTAAGATGGTTCACAATGGAATCGAATACGCGGATATGCAAATTATTTGTGAAGCCTATCATGTATTAAGAGCTGGCTTAGGGCTTTCTGCAGAAAGTATCGCTGATGTATTTGAAAAATGGAATCAAGGTCCACTAGAAAGTTACTTACTAGAAATTTCAGTAGAAGTGTTACGCCACAAGGTTGATGACAAACCGCTAGTAGATCTTATTTTAGATAAAGCGGGTCAAAAGGGCACTGGTTTATGGACTGCTGTAAGTAGTTTAGAAGTAGGAGCGCCTGCGCCTACTATCGCTCAAGCGGTATATGCCCGTTCTATCTCTTCGTTTAAATCGCTAAGAGAGCAAGCTGAAAGTGTGTTGTCTGGTCCAGAGAACGACACATTAACGCCACAAGAAGAAGAAACATTTATTAATCAGCTACAAGATGCTATGTACTGCGCTAAAATTTGTGCATACGCTCAAGGGTTTCAGTTAATGAAATTGGCGGAAAAAGAGCATGGCTGGAAACTTGATTTCGCCAGTATTGCTAAGATATGGCGTGCCGGTTGTATTATTCGCGCTGTTTTTCTTCAGTCTATTACGCAAGCGTATGAAAGAAATGAAGAGCTAGAAAACTTATTACTTGATAACTTTTTCGCACAGCAGCTAAATCAGTACCAATCTAACTGGCGTCAAGCTATTGCTAAAATTACCTTGATGGGAATTCCTGCTGGAGCACTTGCTTCTTCACTTTCTTATTATGATTCGATGCGCCATAGCACTTTACCTGCTAACCTTTTACAAGGGCAACGCGATTACTTTGGTGCGCATACGTTTGAAAGAGTAGATAAAGCGTCAGGCAAAAAGTATCACGTACAGTGGGGATCTGAAGAGCGTAATATCGTTAAAATCTAGAATGAGTGATCACGATAACTACAAAGATAAGTTGTCTCCAGAAGCGTATCAAGTGTGTCGTTTGGGGGCAACCGAATATCCTTTCTCAGGAAAGTACAATGACTTTTGGCTTGAAGGTCAATATGTCTGTGCGTGTTGTAGTGCATTATTGTTTCATTCTAAGCACAAATTTAATGCAGGGTGTGGTTGGCCGAGCTTTTGGGCAAGTGAACCTCAGTCGATTAAATACTTAGAAGACAATTCTCACAATATGAAAAGAACGGAAATTAAATGTGTTAAATGCGATAGCCATTTAGGGCATGTATTCGACGATGGACCACAACCCACGGGTAAAAGATATTGTGTTAACTCACTAAGTTTAGATTTTACCGAACAATCTTAATACCAGCCAATTCACGCGATTTACTGCACCTAAGTTAAAACTTAGGTGCAGTAAACGTCCCATCTTTAATTTTGTTCAGTGTTGATTGCGCCACTTGATCAAGAAAGTTATTATCCAATTGATGCTTAGTCGCGTAGTAATCTATTGTTTGGGCTGACGTATCCGTATCGGTTTCATCATAGAGATAAAGTACCTTTAACCATATATACGATTGTTTAAAATCATCTCGTTGTGCAAACACTGAGGATAGGGTTTTGAAGATTTCTTTATCAAATGGCTCTTCACCTTTGTATAGTTCTAACGCATGAAATAAAGACTTTAAGGTTTTCATTTCGTCTCTTTTCATATAATAGGTTGCTAACTCTACTTGAGATTCTGGTGTTTCTAATTCTTCCTTTCCTTCATAGGTTAAGAATTTTTGTAACGCTTCTTTGTCTAAATAACGAGTCCAATGAAAATATAAAAGGCGAGGGTGCATCGAATCTTTGGTTTGCTCAGAAATTTCTTCGATTCGAGCGCGTGCTTTCATCATATTGTTTACACGCTTCGTTTTCTTTTCTTTTAATTTTATGTGCTCAATTTTCGCAGCATGACTGACACATTTATCATAATTTTCATAAGCAATTAATTGATTAAATTGATGAATGTCTGCGGGATCATTTTTTTGAGCTAAATTAGCCTTACCTACGGCTATTCTTTCTTTTTTACACCAAGAATCTTCGTGAAATTCCTCACATATTTCTGGGTTTTCTTTGCAAATAGACGCAAAACTACCACCATTGTCGCAAGCTGTAAGCAGTCCGCCAATTAGGAATGCCAGAAAAGTTTTAACGACAGCTTTATGATGTTTAAATTTCATAGAAATAAATTTTTTGTAATTAGTGGCGAAAGCTTTCATATTCAATTACAATGCGCACCGCAAATAACTATTGTTAACTTCCTACTATAGTTAATAATAGTTCACTGTTCAATCGACTGATATATAAGGTTTATGCAATGACTTCTCATCTTGAGGAACAATATCAAACTAGCTGGCAAGAACGTCAAACATTCGCTGAAAACATGCAACCAATTATTGGTCAGCTTTTCAGAAACAAAGGAATCGAAATTTCAGTATATGGCCGACCGTTGGTAAATGCTGATGCAATTGACATTATCAAAGCTCATAAGTCTGTAGCACTTCACGAGGAAACAAAACTACGTTTACGTGAAAGCTTCCCATTCGTTGAAGCTTTAAGCAAAATGGAATTAGCACCTGCGCGTATCGATGTTGGTAAACTTGCATATCGTTACCTTTTCAAAGGCGAAGCAAACGGTTTATCAATTGAACAGTTTTTAGAAAAAGAATTAACTGAAGTTTGTCGTAACGTAGAGCAAGCAGAGCCACAAGACGTAGTGCTTTATGGTTTTGGTCGTATCGGTCGTTTATTAGCACGCCTTATGATCGAGCGCACTGGTCCAGCTTCAAACATGCGTTTGCGTGCAATTGTAATTCGCCCAGGTAAAGATGGCGATTTGGAAAAGCGTGCGAGTTTACTTCGTCGTGATTCAGTGCACGGTGCGTTTAACGGCAGCATCACAATTGATGAAGAGAACAACGTTATTAAAGCAAACGGTGCCTTCATCCAAGTCATTTATGCAAAATCTCCTTCTGATATTGATTACACTGCATACGGCATTAACAACGCATTGGTTGTAGATAACACGGGTATTTGGTCAGACGAAGAAGGTTTAGGCCAACACTTACAATCAAAAGGTGTAGCTAAAGTATTACTTACTGCTCCTGCTAAAGGCGACATCAAGAATATCGTTTACGGTGTAAACCAAGATATGATCTTGCCAGAAGACAAGATTGTTTCTGCTGCTAGTTGTACAACTAACGCAATTACTCCAGTATTAAAAGCGTTAAACGACAAATACGGTATCCGTAACGGTCACGTTGAAACTGTTCACTCGTACACAAACGATCAAAATTTAATTGATAACTACCATAAGTCACCTCGTCGTGGTCGTAGTGCACCATTAAACATGGTTATTACTTCTACTGGTGCTGCAAAAGCTGTTGCAAAAGCACTTCCTGAATTAAAGGGCTTGTTAACAGGGAATGCTATTCGTGTTCCAACGCCTAACGTTTCAATGGCTATTATGAACCTTAACCTTAAAGAAGCGACTGACACCGAATCATTGAATGATTACTTGCGTAATATCTCTTTAAATTCTGACTTAAAAGATCAAGTTGACTACACAGCGTCTACTGAAATCGTTTCAACTGACTTAGTTGGTTCTCGCTACGCAGGTGTTGTAGATTCACAAGCAACTATCGTTGATGGTGACCGTGCTGTTCTTTACGTATGGTACGACAATGAGTTTGGCTACAGCTGTCAAGTTGTTCGTGTAATGCAAGAAATGGCTGGTATTTCAGTACCTACACTACCTACTAAGTAATTGTTTTACAATGTAGATACAAAAAAGGCGCTTTTAGCGCCTTTTTTATTAAAGGATTTTCAACTACAGTCGATATAAAGAATGATAGTGAAACGCAGTACTTTTATAAGAGAGGTTTTATGTCTATCAATTTATCGTCAGCTACGGATGCTGTTCAATCAAATACTTCAACGGCTAACGGTGTTTTAACGGCCAATAAAGCTAAAGACCAAAAAGAGATTGAAGGTAAGATGGCAATGGATTTAATCCAATCTGCCAGCATCAATACTCAAACTCCTGTTGGGAATAGTGGCCACAATATCAATATAAAAGCGTAAAAGTTTTTTATTAGATACAGCGTGCTGGCTTAGGCAAACCTGCGTATTTTGTCGCTTGTTTGGCTGGGCCTTCTTTAAATAAACGATACAAATACCTGCTACTCGCTTTTTCTTCGCCAAATTCAGCCTTCATTGCTTTCGTAAGTGCTCTTATAGCGGGCGACGTATTATATTGCTCGTAAAAGTCTCTGACAAAGCGTATAACTTCCCAGTGAGCTTCTGTTAGCTCCATATCGTCAGCTTGCGCGATTAAAGGTGCTAATTCCTCGCTCCATTCTGTGTGATCTAGCAAGTAGCCTTGTTTATCAGTAGGTATTTCTTTGCCGTTAAATATTAATGCAGACATTAATTTTTCCAAGTAATTACGTTTTTATGCGTTAAAAATAGTGAGGGTAGTTGTTCGAGCGAGATCATTTTGATTTTGCTGTTATCTAGCAAATCAGCAACGTTTAAATGTCTAACGTCAGCATGCTCTTTAACTAAACAAAGCTGTTTGTTGTTAATTGTTTGCGCTAATGAGTTAACGTTGTAGCTTGAGTCGTCGAGAAACACTATTGTGTCTGCGTCATTAACTGAATCAAAAAGATTGCTCAAACCACTAGGAGTTAGGATTTCTCTTACTAGATATAAAGTATCATTCATGGTTAAAACACCAATACATTATTGTGTTGTTTAATTGAATTTTCTAACTCAACACGACTCAGCAATTTAACGCCCTCAATATGAAATTTTTCATCAACGCCGAGCTCTTTTAAGCTTTCCTGACAAACATAAATATTTTCAAGCTCGTAAAACTCGAAAGCCGAAAAGGTTTTAAGAAAATCTTTGATAAGTAATTTACTAGGGTCGTTATAGTCAACGAGTTGCAATACGCCTTGACCTTTAAAGTATAAATGAGTGTCTTGCTCGTAACTGCCAAATATTAATGACAAATCCATTGCTTCCTTAGCCGTTTCATGGCCAAAAGGGGGCTTAGTATTTACAATAGCGATAGATTTACTCATAACTGCACCAATTTGTCGGCTTGTTCATGTAAAACAACTAACTCGCCTAAACCAGACACAGTAAATTGCTCATGCAAAACATTAATAGCGTCGTCTTCTGGAAGTAATCCATACTTTTCTGCAGCAGTACTACATAAGTGAAGGTTAATACCAAAAGTGTCTGCTAGCTCGCACCATAATAAACTGACGTTTACTTCATCTGAAGGAAACTTTGCTAATTTAGAGGCGTTAGTTACTCCAGACTGATAAAAGAACACGCCCGTTACTTCTATTCCTTGCTCTAGCGTTGTTTTTACAATTTGATAGGCTGTTTTAGTGAAATGATCAACTACCGATGTGGTGACCATAAAAGCAAGTTTCTGCAATTTTTCCCCCAAATAAAAAAAGCCTCGTTAAACGAGGCTTTCTATTATACGTTAGTTTTTAACGAAGATTAATCATCACCGCCAAAAGCGCCTAATAAATGTAGAAGGCTAGTGAAGATATTGTAGATGTTTAAGTATAAAGAAACTGTCGCGCGGATGTAGTTTCTTTCGCCACCGTGAATGATACGGCTTGTATCAAACAAGATAAGGCCAGACATAATCATGATAATACCTGCGCTAATCGCTAACGACATAGCAGGGATTTGCAAGAAGATGTTCGCAATCATAGCAACAATTGCTACGATTAAACCAACCATTAAAAAGCCACCCATGAATGAGAAGTCTTTTTTGCTTGTTAATGCGTAACCTGAAAGTGCGAAGAAAATAAGTGCTGTTCCACCTAGTGCTTGCATAATTAACGAACCACCACCAGGTAGGGCTAGGTAGTAGTTAAGCATTGGCCCTAAAGCACCGCCCATTAAACCTGTAAATAAGAAGATCCAGCCAATACCGCTAGCTTTGTCAGCTTGGCGATTTACAACAAATAAAACACCAAAAGCTACTAATGTCATGACTAAACCGGCTAAGTGAGATAGACCCATTGCCATAGAAATACCAGCTGTAACTGCACTGAATGCTAAGGTCATTGATAAAAGCAGGTAAGTATTTTTCAATACCTTATTGATTTCAATTGCAGAGCTCTGGCTCGCTGTTTGAAAACCCATATTAGATTGCATAAACATTCCTCTAAGAACTTTAGTTATATTTGTAAGATAAGGCGTAATTCGAGAAGTTCAAGTATATTTACCCCGAATTTACATCTTGTGACATATTATGACACAAGGATTTTAAATTGCTATGTGTTTATTTCAGTAATTTGTGTGAAAAATTTAATTATTTGTGTCTTTCACTTCAATAGCTGAATTGTACTGCTCAATTATTTCAGTTCTACGAAAGCAATCAACAGAATGATCATTTATCATTCCACATGCTTGCATGTGAGCATAACAAATAGTTGAGCCTACAAATTTAAATCCCCGTTTTTTAAGATCTTTGCTAAATTTGTCAGAGATTTCTGAGGTAGCAGGGTAGTCTTCTAGTTTTTCCACTTTGCTAGCAATTGGCTTGTTATCGACAAATGCCCACATGTATTTACTGAAAGAATCAAATTCTTGTTGAATTTCTATAAACCGTTGTGCGTTGTTAATGGCTGCTTCTATTTTTTTTCGGTTTCGGATAATGCCTGTATCTTGCATTAGGCGTTCAACATCTTCTTCGGTCATAACCGATACTTTATTAACATCAAACTGATGAAATGCGTTACGGTAGCCCTCACGCCTTTTTAATATGGTGTACCAGCTTAGACCCGCTTGAGCTGACTCTAATGTTAAGTACTCAAATAATGTTGGATCGTCGTAAACTGGTACTCCCCATTCTTCATCATGATACTTCACATAATCAGGTTTCGAAACGTCCAGCCAAGGGCAACGACACGGTTCATTATTTGTCATAATTGCATATCCTATGTGCAAAATGATTAAAAATTTATCGAACAAACGTTAACGAGTAAATTACTGCTTTACAAGCTTTTATTAAGTGCTTAATATGCGCTTCGTCTTCAGCAAGAAGACGAATTAAAAAAGAGGTAATAGTAATATTGCTTCCCGATCACCAAATTGGTTTTCGGTTAAAAAGTTTCTAGGTGAGATGGCTGAGTGGTCGAAAGCACCGGTCTTGAAAACCGGCAAGGGTTTGTAGCCCTTCTAGGGTTCAAATCCCTATCTCACCGCCATACAAAAAGAACCCGCCTACTAGGCGGGTTTTTTGTATCTGTAGCATAAGTATTTTAACCCGTGTCAGGGTTCACAAAATTGTCTGGAACAATTTTGCATAGCGTAAGCTAGCCCGCAGGGCAAAATACAGGGAGGTATTTTGTAAATCCCTATCCCATCGCCTTATTGTTTCCTATGTTCGCATCTAGTGATAAATATCCCGACAGAAGTCTACCTTTTTCTTATATAGTTTGATGTCTTTTATCAAAGCTATTAATAAAGCTCCTGTTCAAACAATAGAGCCTTCGCGCACAATATTACTCTCAAAAGACAAAGCATAAATAGAATATCAATCTATTAAAGTTTGGAAGATGGGAAATATAGTGGTGCTATTTGATAGTCATTAAATTTCTTATGCGGTGGCTTTTTATGAGCTATCTAATTGACTTTCTAAACTTTTTTAACTGATAATTGTTCCAATTTCAATCAAAACGTTTAAATACGTATAAAGTGCGTATTCTTATGTTAAAAGCTTTTAAACGGAAGAAATAGATGGATATTAATTTATTATCGAAGCGATACTTATTTATCCTTTTGGCAACTTTTGTCATCGGTTGTGGTGGAGGTAGTGGAGGAGGAAATTCTTCACCATCTTCACCATCTTCACCATCAACGGGATTAACTCCTGTTTCTGCTTATTCACTTAAAATAACTGAAGATAATGCTAGTGTAATCGCATACGGTCCTCTATATGCAGAGGGCATTTTACAGCTTTCTGATTCAGTACTATCTATATTTTTAGACTATTACGGAAATGTTTCTTATGCTGGGAGTTGCGTGCAAGAGGTCCCTAGTGAACAAGGCGCAGTATCAATTGATCATAAAGATTCGAATAGTAACTTTGCTATTGAGGCCGGTGAAATAATTAACATTAAATACGTTTCATGCTTTGATAGGGTACTAGTTGACGACGTAACAGGAAGTGTTGAGCTAGAGATTATTGAATTTACTGTCGATGAAAATAACAGTATTGCAATGGAAGCTAATTTGTCTACTGAGAATTTTCAGATTCACTCTAAAGAAGAGGGAACATCAGGAACGATATCAGCGAGCTTCAAAATAAAATATAATCTAACCGATGATGAAATTATAACGGTTGAATCGGGTGATAATGGTTTCTTTCATTTAACACAACAAGAATTAACTGAGTCAGCCAAAAATTTCAAACTTTCTAAAACCACTTTTTTTGAGCAAGGCTCTAGTTGGTATGAAAATGAGACGAGTTTTCAGATTGAATTTGATAGCTCTAGTTTAGGCGGCACGTTTAAATGTGAAGCAGATCTTATCCATTTTCAAACTAACTTTCCAACATCTTCGGATAGTATATGTTTTGGAGATAACAGTTCGGTAAAGCTTTTTAATGACACTGTAAGTTTAGATGATAACGGTGATAACTCGTATAAAGTTTTGGGTAATATTGTCTGGGGAGAAGCATTTGAAGGTTACATATACTCAGACTCTCATAGAGTTGGAAGAAACCAAAGTCTAGCCTCTGATTTGCAAGTTGGACGTAGCACTCTGCTTGCTAAGCAAGTTTTTGAGGACAAATTAAATAATAGGCTATTAATCTTTACTACAGAACTCGATGCCACCTTTCCAAACTCCTTAGTTTCAATGGATGTCAGAACAAATGAAGTTGCTGAATTGATAAGCTTTAACAACACTAAGTTGGAAAGTATTGTGTTTTCATATGATGCCTCCCAATACTGTTCTATATTGGAAGAAAGTGATGTTTTTACTTGTTATAACTTATCTAATAATTCCGAAATATTTAGTTTAAATGTCGATCATGGATATGAATCTGGAGATCCAAATTTCGATGAAGCAGAGGTAGTGATTTGTGATGCAGTGGCAGCTAACTTAGCTACTGGTTATTATGCTTTAAGGGTTGGCAAGAAAGGTTATAAAGACTGTACCAATATTGTCTTAGTTCAAAGTGGGCAGCAATTACCTTTATCCTATCGAAATGTTCCAGATATTAATTATTCAGGGATTGATGGGCTTCAAAATTCGATAATATTTTCACCTGACGATAAATCGCTATTTTTAGATGCTGGAGGCCATACATTTATAGATTTATTTTCAGTATCAATTAATGAAAACGGTTTTGGAGAATTGTTAAATATATCTCTTTCATCAGATAGCAGTCACGACTTGTCTATTGTTGGCGGTTTATTATTCGACAAGCGTAGTATGTATGATCCAATTGATTTTACAAAACTCGGGAAATTTGAAAGAAAAGATAGTTCACACTGGAGTGAACATTACTCGGCTAAGTTTTTTGATGTAGATGAAAACAAAGCATATTTTTTGGAAAAAGATGACAAAGTTATAGTTTATTCTTACGAAAAATATTTACCTGTAGCAGAGTTTCCTCTTAAATTATGGAGTGGAAATAAAGTAACGGCAATGAACGCCACTGACTCACACCTACTAGTTTTTAGTGGTGCCGGAGTATATGCCATTCCGAAAGAAGAACTTAATGTGCAAGATAAATATAATAAAGCATGTGAGCTTAGTATGGACAATGGTGATGGATACTGGGGGAGTATGGATTGCCAGTTTTCAAATGCACTCTATGATTCAACAAGAAATCGGGTTTATGGCACGATACCTAGTGTATTTGGTATAAATGGAAATTCTGTTGCAATTATTGATTTGGAGTCTAAAGAAACAATTGAACATGTTTATGTAGGCTCTGAGCCAACTTCTATGAACCTGTCTGGAAATAAAGAAAAGTTATATGTTGGTTTTGATGAAACGGACAAAATTATTGAAATTGATTTGGAAACATTTTCAACTAAAGAAGCGCTAGTGGTAGCTGCAAAACACTTAACTCCTGAATTTCCTTTTGATATTGATATTGTCGTTGGACAAATATTTTATATGGCTGCTTCCCCTTATTCTGATGAAGAGTTTATAGTAGGCGTTGACGAAGACTCAACGTATCTTAGCTTGTATCATTCAAACCAAAGTGAAATTACCGAGTCATCGATAGAGGGAATTAATAGAAATGATCTTGGCGATGTAAAAGTTTTTTTCACTGAACATAACCGGTTTATTAGTATAAATCGATATGGGGGAGTAAAGGAGTTTGAGATAAGTGACGGTGAGATTCAGGCGGTAGAGACGAAATATCATAATGCCACAGTCGCCAATAACTCAGTTGTCTTAAAGGAAAAATTACTTTACTACACTTGGGGAGATATATTTGATATGGCCAACGGAGAAACGACTACTCCTTTTAATCTGGGTGTTGATCGGTATGATTATGGCAGCCTAACTTTAGATGAAACAGCTGGAAATATATATTTTGTAGGCCATGGTTTACATGGAAACCAAGGCGTAACTATTAGCAAATATTCATTAATAACGGGTGAGTGGCTTGGCGGGTTGAATGAAGATGTCATGAAATGGCCTCGTAAAAGTGGGGTCAGTTTTATTACAAACGAAGGGATCATTGGAGCTACGAATTCTAAAGGGAAGCTGTTTTTAATCTCAGACTCTTCACTTAAGTAGAAAGGTAATTGTACTAGAGGAAAAACTGCTTTAAGTAGTTTTTCCTCGCTGGCAAGCTTCATTCAGGTGAAATGCTGTTTTGGTACTACTTCTAGCTGTAAGTCACTAGTAATTTTATTGGGCACGTTTATTTAAGTAAAACACAATATTTTCACAAAACAATATAATTATAATAAATATCAATAAGTTAATCGAATACAAAAATCGCAGGGGTACAAGGTAGAGTATCGCTACTAAGTCCCATGCAATTAATTTAATAAAAACAAATAGATAAGCTTTATTTGGGCGGCATGATGTAGTGCGACTTGAGTCGCGTAGGTCACTAGCCTAACAGGACTCGTTTATAGTACGTGCTGTGTTTTTCACCTTTATCCTTTTCATTATTTGACTCAATAAAATTAAATGATACCCAGATATTAATCATTTGGCATTTTTTATGTCTCAAAACAGTTTGTCTTGTATCCTTTGATTAGCAGCATAATTTCAACAGGTTACGACCATTAAACCAATATTTGTAAATTTTTTATTTTTTTATGACACAAACGAGTAATTGTTCCTACTAACTAAATATCTAACTTTGAAGTGATAATAAATATATGCGTAAAGAATTTGAACAAATGATTATTAGTAACCAAGGGCGAATACGCTATATCGCTTCTAGGTATAGTCATGACAATGAATTTGACGACATATATCAAGAAATTTTACTTCAACTATGGCGAAGTTTTGATTCATTCGATGGGAATTCAAAGCTTGAAACCTGGGTTTATAAGGTATCTATAAATACTGCCTGTACTTTCGTTCGTAGTGCTGTAAAACAATCTAGAGTGAAACAGTCTGTTCTTGCTAATTTGGCTAAGGCAGAAATACCACCTCAAGAAAATTGTCAAGCTGATGTCTTAAATAGGTTCATGGATAGCTTAAATGACACAGATGCGAATTTACTTATGATGTATCTAGATGGGTTGAACTCGGAAGAAAGCGCGAAAGTGTTAGGGATAAGTTCAAACGCTGTTAGATCGAGAATAAAGCGAATTAAACAAAGTTTTGAAAATCAATTTTTAGGAGATTGAAATGAAGCTAGATGATTTAAAGCAGGACTGGCAAAAAACAATCGAAACAGAACCAGTATCAAACGATTTTGAAAAGGTCATTTCAGCTATTGAAAAAGAAACAAATAAAATAGATAAGGAAATTAAACGTCGAGACTTTCTAGAAATATCGATCGCGATTCTTCTTATCCCGTTTTGGATATATGGGTTAACAATTTCAGTAAGCACTATGCAAACTATTGGTTGTATTGTTGCGATAGGCGCAGGTTTCTATATTTCTTACAAATTGTTAGCGGCAAAGAAGGGAAACACAGAAAAAAGCGAAAATATCAAAGAGTTTTTATTGCAAGAAAAGCAAAAGTTATCTAAACAAAAAAGGCTGCTAGAAACGGTGGCGTGGTGGTATATCAGCCCAATAACACTAGCAATTTTGCTTATCACTTTAGGCAGTAATGTTAATGAAGCCGGAATTCCACAAATACCCTCAAACATGTATTGGTATTACATTTCACTTGTTCTTCTCGTGGTGGGCGTTTACGGCCTGAATAAACGAGCGGCTAAGAAAAAGTTTGGCCCTTTACTGTCAAATGTCGAAAAGCGTTTGCTAGAACTCGATAGTTAAAGTCTATTACCTAAATCAATTCAAATACACACTTAAGTTAATCTACTCAGTTCTATAAGAGGGCTGAGCAGGGTTAGTGCAACCAAAATTTAGTGAGATTAATCATGAAAATAACACAAATTTGTAAAAAAAAATCTTCAGTCAAGAGTACGATAGTTATCATTGCTACTTTTTTAATTATTGTTCTATCTGCTTGTTCAAACGCTGCAGAAAATCAACTAGAAAAAATACTTAAACACAAAATAGAGCAAGAAAGGCTCAGTGTAGGCGTTGCTATTGCCACGATAGAGGACGGCGAAGTTAGTTTCATCAATATAGGCGTATTAGACAAAAAAAGTAATAAACAAGTTGATGAAAATACGTTGTTTGAAATTGGCTCTGTATCAAAAACATTAACGTCTTTAGCGTTGGCATCATATGTAACTGAAGGAGAGCTTGAGCTTACTGATAACATTCAGCCTTATCTTCCTAAATCAGTTTCACTTCCTCTTAACAATAAGCCAATTACTTTTGAATCTTTAGCAAATCATCACTCAGGTTTACCTAGATTGCCTAGTAATATGCCTATGGGAGATCCACTAAATCCATACGCAGACTATACAACAACAATGTTATTTGATTACCTAAATACCTTTGAACCAACCCGTGAAGTTGGCGCCGCGCCAGAATATTCAAACTTGGGAACGGGGTTGCTTGGGGTTGTTCTAGCAAATATCAATAAATCAAACTTTGAACACATGTTGAAGGCTCGCGTATTAACACCTTTGAAGATGAATAACACCTATATTGATGTGCCAGATTCTCAACTCAGTAACTTTAGCAAAGGTCACAATAGTCATTTAACGGTAACCAAATATTGGCAATTACCCGCTTTAACAGGGGCGGGCGGCATAATTTCTTCAAGTAAAGATATGTCTCTTTTCTTAATGGCTAATATGCATAATAGTTCACTTAATAAATCAATAAAATTAACACACAAAACAACAGCCGATTTCGGCAACCCTTCAACTAAGATAGGATTGGCTTGGATTCGTCAATTAGGAGAGGGCAATGAAGTTCTAATGCACAACGGGCAAACAGGAGGCTTTGCTTCATTTATTGGTTTTAACCCTTCAAAGCAAAAAGGGATAGTTATCTTATCTAATACATCTATAACAATGGATGATATTGGTTATGCTTATCTTACGGATAAACTAGATACAATAAAACTTGTTAGTCCTATAGCAGTAGCCCCAGAAAGTCTTGATAAATTGCAAGGTGAGTATGAATTAATGAAAGGTTTTTCGTTAACGGTAACGCGTATTAATGAGCAGTTGTTTGTTCAAGGAACAGGTCAACCTAAACTACCGCTTACGGCTATTTCTAGCTCTGTATTTGTTAATCACTCTGTAAAAGCAAGGATCACATTTAATGTTAACGAACAGGGCGAATCCAACGCGTTAATTCTTAACCAAGGAGGCCAGGAGCTAAAAGGAATAAAAGTAGAATAGCGTTTCCTATATTCAGTTGATGTAAAAGATAAAGCTCCGCAATCGCGGGGCTTTGTTGTTTCTGACGTTGTGAAAAGTATTGAAACTCTATCTCACCGCCGTATTAAAGCAAGGTAGTACTTCAAGGCAATTGTTTAAGTGAAAATGTTTAGTGATGAAAATTAGCATCCTGAACTTATAATTTTTACCACTGGGCGTTGCTGAACTAGCAAAAAGCTGTCGTAAGAAACATAGCAATTAGTCGCAATTATTTCTGCAGCAGTTGCTCCGTCGCTTAATACTTCACTGGAAGTTACATAAAGCTCACGAGTAATTTCGCCATTCTCGTTTCCATTAATTATCTCTCCAAAAGTCCAATCGCTAATATTGATATTGGTCGCTTCTAATATTTCAGGAATATTGTCTGGATCGTTGTCTTGATTAAAAGAGCCAAAAGGTACGTCAAAATCTAATGCAACAGGGTATCCTTGATCGAATAGTATACCATCATGAATAAACCCGTTCTCTAATCCACCATTGCTTTGATTAACGCGAGCAATGGAATGCTGTAGCGAAATCGCAGACTCAATTGAGCCTGTTAATCCTTCGAGAACGGCCTTTTTTGAATTTGAAGTTAAATCGACAAATTTTGGTGCTGCTATTGCTGCTAATATGCCCAAAATTACGATTACGATAACCAATTCAATTAGGGTAAAACCGAGTGCTTTTGAAGAGACTTTATCACTAACTTTCATAAAAAACTCCATTTTAAACGCGTTGGCGAACCAAAGTTGAACTCTTTGAATATAATAGATTTTTACGTATGTTCAAGCGTTATTCATTTGGGCACATGCCCCCTTGAGAGCAAATCATTCTCGCGCCATTATCAATAGCTCTAGTGACCCAATTAATATTTAAAATTCTGGCTACACTCATCAGTTGCTTTTTCATTGAGGGTGGAATAATGGTTTGTCCGCCGTTGTTTAAGCAAAGCTGGTTTAATTCTAGCGCGAGTTCTTCACTATTATTTCCTTGAGCCTCAATCGCGGGATTTAGATCAATACCTGCACATAAGACATGAGAATTTTGTGCAATATCTTGAACATTGATAGATTCACAGCAGTATATGCGAAACTGTTGGCCAACTTTCATTATTGATAGTTGAGCGGAACTGCCTTCTATAGGGGCGCTGGCAATTCTAAATACTGCCCAATTGTGACACGGGTTTTCTACGGCTTTCATGTTACCCCAAGGTAAAGGAATACCATTACCTCGATAGACCGCTTTTAGTTTTCCTGGTGAGTAGGCATCAAAATAGTGCCAATATTTGTAATTAGAAACGGCTGTCATTCTTCGCATTGCAACTGAGGGAGATATTTCTAGTTGTTTATGTACATCAATTTCATAACCATTGCGTTCTAATAGTTGCCTGAAAGGTATTTTAGGGCACAAAAGTGCACCAGCGAAAAAACTGGATTCAAAATCTCGCCATGCCTGGACGATGTCTTGTGGATTTACCGCTTGATCGTCAACAGTTTTGGTGGTTGTTTCAGCCCGGTGACTTTGCCCACCACCAACCGAAAGGATCGATTTAGCGTCATTTTGTGCAGGCTTGTGCAAAACTTGATGACCAATATGAGCAGCTAATTCGTATTTCAATCTTGTAGGAAATTCTTTTAAATTGTTATTGATAAATAACTTATTTGGTGGCTCTAGGTAAGATGTAATCAACTCGTTTGTTCTTGCACCTGTTATATCGGTTATCGGATTTGATGGTTGATCAAACCAGTTTATCGAAATGCCTACTTTACGTGCTAAATCAATCAAATCGTTAACGGTTAAATCTAACCGTTTATTCCCTAAGCTCTCGGCAGCTTTTTCTAGATCAGGGAAGTGGTTTTGATGGTGTTCTTGATGAGCCCTGATAAGTAAATGCGCAAATTGGCGACTCGTAGTACCTGTTTGCGACAATAATTCTGGTAAGGCTATTTGTAAAATATCGTTAGAGAATAGAAAACCCGGCTCTAAGGTCATACCTTTTAAGCCACCTGAGTTACTTTTGGTGGGAGCAATGTCTTCCGTTTCGTTTGAGCTGTCTAAAAACCATGACATGTCCTTTTGAAAGACCTGACCAATAACTTCCAGCATATCGGCACTAGGTACACGTTTTCCACGTTCAATCATAGATAGATAAGAAACAGAAGGGGCATACTCTGCATTAACGTGAATGCATCTAGTAGATAAATCCTCGATGGTAAGGTTATGTTTTTTTCTCAAATTGCGGATCTTAGTTCCTAGAAAATGAGACTGTCGTATCAAGCTTTTATTGTTCTTCATTAAACGATCGCTGCTACTTATAACTGTTGCTTTATTTTTAGACTCTTTTTGTAAAATTTACAATGTAAAATTTTATTTGTGAAATTTCATCTATAAATTTACTACACTGAATTTGTATTAAAGAAAATGTTTCTGAACAAAACCACCTAGTAGTACAACGGAGTAAATTATGGCGATTGCAACTCAAACATTAAGCGAACAACAGGCTGAGTTCATAAGTTTGGACTCTTTTATTTCTCAAGAAATCCATTTATTACAGGCGCAACAGAAAGCCAAACAAGAAGCAATCGTCAGTTTTTCAAAAAGCTTTTTAGATAAAGTGTTTCCGTTAGATAGAGGGAGTCATGGTGACGTAGTAAGCTATTTAGTTTATTACAATCACCTGCTAGCGTTTTTCGAAGATGGCACACAATCTGGCTTGAAAGATTCAAAACAATTTGTTGCTTTAGCTGGCCATAAAGAAAACCCTGAATCAATTTTACTAAAAGCGGACGAGCGTCACGTTGAGCTTGTGTTTAACCGTGCAGGTGAGATAGGGAAGAGTGATAAAGCACATATTGAAGACGTGTTATTAGAAACGGAAAAACAAGAAGGTATGCCATGTTGGTATTCAATGGTTAAAGAAAGGCAGCAAAGTAAACTGAATAAAGCTGGTGAAGTGGAATATTCAAACAAAGCTTGCAATAAATCATTCACAGATAAGTCAGGTGAAGAGTATCTTGTGTAACGGTATGGACGCCTATTAATTTAGGCGTTTTACTAAAATCTTAACATTTCAAATTATATCGAATACCCATTAATAAGAGGGGCAATTTGTAACAAAACTTTAACGTGTACGACAATAATCGTAGAAATGCGCTACACTGAGAATATGGTGAAAAAATATTCAAGAGAAGTATATGGATAATATTAAACCATTTTTGGTGTTTGTTTTTATTTTCGTAGTTACAGGGTGTAGCAACACAACTTCTGAGGTTAAGCAACCGGAAGTGGATTTTTCGTATTTGTACGATGATAACACTTTTGACTACGATAAATATGAATCACTTGTTGAGTCCGAACAGGAAATATTTGCCCTCAATGATGAAATGAAGCGCTTTGTTCATCGCGAGTTATTACTTGAAAAAAGTTATCAAGCAAAGGTAAGAAAAATAGTTGATTATCTGTTTGATAATGACTACCTAGGAATGTCGTATGACTCTTCTGCGAATTTAACCGCATCGCAAACTTTCGAACAAAAATCAGCTAATTGCTTATCTTTAACTATTATGGCGTATTCGCTCGCCAAGGCAGCCAAGCTAGACGTTGCTTTTCAAGATGTAGAAATACCGGAAAATTGGTCCAAGAGCGGTAAATATACAATGTTAAACGGTCATGTAAACTTGCTTGTTAGAGATAGGTTTGATCCCCATAAGTTTGTTTATATCGGAGATAAATCTATCGAAATTGATTTTAATGCTGGTAGAAGTATTCAGGGATTTGAGCGCATTAAGTTATCTAAAAGTGAAATTTTGGGTCTGTTTTACAACAACAAAGCGGCAGATGCTATATTGGACGGCAATCACAAATTAGCTTATGCCTATTTAAAAAATGCAACATTACAAAATTCGTTAAGTTCTTTGTCGTGGGCTAACTTAGGCGTGATTTATAAATTTTCAGGCCGATTAGATTTAGCTGAAAATGCTTATAACGTTGCGATTCAATTGGATGAAAATAATTTAACTGCTAAGACTAATTTAGCAAAAATATATTTAATATATGGAAAAACCGAGCAAGCTAGAGAAATTTTTAAGCAGGTTAATTCTAAACGTAAAAGTAATCCTTTCTATCAAGCAATGCTTGGAATGGAAGCATATTATGCTGGGAATTATGAACAGTCTATAAGTTACTATAGAAAAGCGATAAAAATGAGAGCAGGCGTTCACGATTTTTATTATGGCTTAGCAAAAGCATACGTAGCATCAGGCGAACAGCAAAAAGCACAATATGCGTTAATTAAAGCAGTTAAGTACAACAACCACCCAGAAACAAATGAAGTATATACAGCGAAATTAAACGTACTTCGAGAGTATTAGATTGAACAAAGTCGTTAACGTTAGTTTATTTGTTTTATTGCTGAGTATTTTTTCAAATAATGTACATGGAAGTACAATTGTTCCTCAGGAACTGTTTTCTCATTTACAGCAGCTATCTTCTAGCGAGATGAAAGGGCGTAAAACAGGAGAGCCCGGAAACCTAAAAGCGCAGTACTATATTGTTGAAGCTCTTAAAGGTTTTTCGATAAGCCCGTTATTTTCCAGTTACGAACAACACTTTTCTTTTACTCGTCTTGGCAAAAACTATATCGGAACTAATATTGTTGGTGTTATTCCATCAGCCGCTAATTCTTCAAGTTATATTGTATTGTCAGCTCACTATGATCATCTTGGTCAAAAACGTTCAAATGTTTATTACGGAGCAGACGATAATGCCTCAGGCACAAGTGCTTTACTGAGTATTGCAAAAGCTCTTTCACATCGCCGTCTAAACCATAACATAGTGTTATTATTTACTGATGCAGAAGAATTGGGACTTAAGGGAGCTAAAAGCTTTATTGAAGAAAATAAGCATATAGTGGGGAAAACCTTGCTAAACGTTAACATGGACATGTTGAGTGGCAACAAAAGGCTTCATACACTTTATTACATCTCTAGAAATATAGATTCTATATTAGATCAAGAAAAGGTAGATAGATTTCAACGCTTAGTGAAAGAGTCAACTTTTCGTATAAAGAAAAATTTTCGTCACCACCTAAACAATAAAAATAAACGAGTAAATTGGCCATACGCTAGCGACCATGGTGCTTTTCATCGGCATAAAATACCTTTTATTTATTACGGTGTCGGTACGCACAAAAATTACCACTCCGTAAAAGATACTTATGAAAACGCTAATCTTGAACTATTCTTAAATTCTACTCAGGCAATTTATTCGCATATTATTTTTTTTGATGAAAACATTTCGTCTTTAAAAGTTGACCAATTGGTAAATTAGGTATATGTTGCAGCCGTTTTAAATTTTGTTGAATGAAGGTGCATCAATGGACAAACGTTATATCACTGCTCAAGAGTTACTCGAAGATTCATTTCGCGTAGCAGCCAAAGTTTTCGAAGATGGCTTTAGACCCGACTATATCGTTGGTATCTGGCGTGGAGGCGCACCAATAGGGATCGCCGTTCAAGAATATTTTGATTACAAAGAAGTTGAAACTGACCACATCGCAGTTCGTACATCGTCATACTATGGAATTAATCAACAAAGTAAAGAAATCAAGGTTCACGGTTTGCATTACATTATTGAAAATGCTAACGCTGGTGATAAGTTATTAATTGTTGACGATGTGTTTGATTCAGGTCGAAGTATTGATGCGCTAATTAAGCAACTGAATATCTTAATGCGTAAAAATATGCCGGAAGATGTGCGTGTAGCATGTCCTTGGTATAAACCACAAAACAGTAAAGTTGAGTTAGTTCCTGATTACTATATTCACGAATCAGATGAATGGTTAGTGTTTCCACATGAAATATCGGGATTAACGCCAGACGAAATTATTGCTGGTAAATCTGATCTTAAAAACATTAAAGACTTGTTTGTGTAACTTTACCGTCATTATAGTGAAAAGCCAGCTAACTATGCTGGCTTAATTTTATCTAGAATAAGATATTCTATGCGCCTAATTTTAACATTTTTGCTTTTTAGTGTTTTAGTCTCAAACGTATCCTCGGCTAAACAACCAACAATTTTAATATCCATTGATGGTTTTGCTCACTACTACCTTGATAAATTTGAACCTGAGTTTCTTTCTCAATTCGCAAAATCAGGTGTATCAAGCAAAGGTATGATGCCTGTATATCCTAGTAAAACCTTTCCAAATCACCTTTCAATGGTAACCGGACAAACGCCAGCAGTTCATGGCTTGGTACACAACAAATTCTATAACAGAGAAATAGGGCAGGAGTATCGCCTCGGGCAAGGCAAGAATAACAGTAAATGGGTTACGGCAAGTCCTATTTGGGCCTTGGCTAAGGAGCAGGGAGTCGAGTCGGCCATATATTTTTGGCCTGAGTCGGAAACTCAGCTTAGTGTTAATGCACCCAAATATAACAAAACTTACCACCACGATACGCCAAACCAAACGCGTTTAGATCAAGTGATAGACTGGTTAAAGTTACCGGAAAGTCAGCGACCACAGTTGGTCATTAGCTATATATCGACCATTGACTCTATGGGGCATCACTATGGTACAAATTCTGAAGAGTTAGCACAGGCAATTGCGAAATTAGACCAATTACTGCACAATTTTGTTAAGCGAATCAAAGAAGATACTCAAGTTAACCCTAATATAATCATTGTATCTGATCACGGCATGGTGGATTTAGACGCTTCTAAACGCATGATAACCAAGAAACTCAAGTCGAAGTTTCGAGATACTCGCATTATTGATGGGCAAACTCAGCTCTATATTTACGAAGAAGATAAAACAAGGCATCAGCAAATTCAAACGGAGCTTAACCGTTTGTACGACCCTAAATACTTTACCGTACATTTTAAAGGGCGTTACCCTACTCATTGGCAGTTTAATGGTGAGCATCCTGCAATACCTGACATGATAGTTGAAGCAATTGCTCCTGCTTATTTTGTCACTAATCTTAAAAAAGAATCTAAAGCGACACATGGATTTGACCCAATCACGTCAAACAAATTACAGGCTTTATTTATTGCTAGTGGACCAAGCTTTAAAAAATCAATAGAAATTGACAAGTTTGATAATACCAATGTCTTTTATTTATTAAACCATCTTCTTGATTTACAACATAAAAACAACATTGAATATACGCCTTGGTTATCTACTTTTATTGTTAAATAAACGTAAATATTTCTAAGGTGAATTCGTGCTTATTGGACGTTAATGCTTTATTTTTTTTATTAAAATGGTTAAGGTTTCATTATTCTTATAAAAAACCAGTAACTATAGATGTACAGTACCTATATTGCTCGACAAGCTATTTTAGATCGTAATTCAAGAACGATTGGTTACGAGCTATTATTTCGCGATAGTCCTGAAAATAAATTTCCAGAAATTGACCAAGATGTTGCCAGTTCAAAGTTAATTATTCAAAACCATTTACAGGGCGATATTAAAGCAATTAGCTTGGGTAAGTTAGCTTTCATAAACTTTACCGAAAAGTGCCTCATTAACAAATATCCATTAATGTTTGATAGCAACTCGATTGTTATTGAACTTGTAGGTCATTCTTCGCCGACTGACAGATTAAAAAAGATAGTAAAATATTACTGCGAAAAAGGTTATCGCATTGCGTTAACTGAGTATGACTTAGACGATAGATGGGATGACTTATTCCCATACTTATATGTTGTTAAAGTGGACATTGAGAAAAACAACCCAAAAAGGTTAATGCCAATAGTCCAACGATTAAAATCTCATAACGTCAAACTTGCCGCGGAAAAAGTAGAAACTAAGTTTCAACTTCAATCGCTAGCAGAAGTTGGCTTCAATTTTTACCAGGGTTATTTTTATCACGAACCGGAAATTGTAGAAGGCCAAACACTAGCTCCAATTAAGGCACAAATGCTGCAATTAATCGGTGAAACCTTTAATTCACCATTAAACTTTGATGTTATTGCTGAAATTATCAGTCGCGACGTTAACCTAAGCGTTGGCTTGTTAAAAATGGTAAATAACGTTGCAACAAGCACTCGAGTTGAAATTACTTCATTGAAGCAAGCAACAGCTTATTTGGGTGAAGAGAAATTAAAGCAATTTGTTACTATCTTAGCGTTGTCTAAACTTACTACCGAAAAAACAGACGAAGTTTCTAAACAAGCATTAATTACTGCTAAGTTAATGACAGCCTTAGCGAGTAAAAGTGCATTTAAAGAAATTAGCGACTTTGCCTTCATTACCGGTCTACTTAGCGCAATAGAAGTAGTGCTAAGCATGCCTATTGATGAAATTGTGAAAACCATGCCTCTAGCAACGCCAATTGAGCGTGCACTCGTCAGTCATGATGGCTTGTTAGGTGAATTACTAATGTTGACCACTAACTACATTACAGGTAAAGGCGAAAACGTCCAATCCTTGATTGATTTATATGGCTTGGATGCAGATTTCATTCATAAAGAGTTTGTCGCAGCCAGTCGTTGGTGCCAAGCATTAGGGTTGTAATAGCTGCATTATTTAAAACGGAATAACCCATTAGAAAAGCCGCTGTATAGCGGCTTTTTTGTTCTTTACAGCGAGGATAGAAGAATTACAAACAAGCTTTACCCAAATATTTACTCAGTAGCGCGTTTAATTCACCGTTTTTGATGATTATGTCCATACCTTTATCAAATTGTGCTGCAGCTTCTATCGCATGTTCATGAGACTTATTAAACGCTAAATACATATCAACATTATGCGCGCCTACATCACGTAAAAAACCATAATCTGCTAACAAAGGTGTATTATTCTGTTTCGAATAAAAACAAGCTAACTCTTTAGTTAAATACGCGGCATCTAAACGTTGGTGTTTTAGCATATTTAACAGCTGTTCTTCACTATTGGATTTAAGCCGAGTAAAGCTTCTGTCTAGATGATGTTGAGCATACATAAACCCCAACACTTCACCAACAACAAGTTCTTTATTGTCTAAATCTTTTAACTTTTTAGCTTTTAACGGAGACTTTATATTGTAAAAGTAGTGCGTGTGAACACGCATAATAGGGTGTTTAGGGAAAAGGAACTTATCTTTCGCATAGCCTTCTTTAATAATATTAAGTCCGCCGAGTGCAGCTCCCGTTTCTACCATCTTTACCAAACGCGCAAAAGGAAGAGATTTAAACGTAACCGGCGTGCCAGCGCGACTATACGCTAATTTAACTATCTCTACAGAGATCCCTTCGTTAGTGCCTGAAAAGGGAAAGTAATTGTCTTCATTTAGTATCACCAATGGTTCTTTTGCAGGAGCTTCCCAACTAGCAGCAATGAAAAAAATTAATACTAAGAAAACTCTACTTAATGCCATTCATTCTTCCTTAAATATCTTAATTAGTGATTTAGCTCTTTTTCGTAGCCCTCAGGTGGTGGTTTCCAGCCACGATCGTCTTCAGGGTGTGAACTCAGTTCGCTTTCCATAGCAACCTTTATTGCCTTCTCTAGCTGAATAAACAAATGTTGATAATGTTGATCATACTGTTCACCCTCGCTGCTATTAAGCCATTTTTCATAAAGTTCTTCAGACGCTTTGTGCTCGGCCGAACAAAATAAGTGCTTCTTTTTTTCGATGGTATATGGATGGAAGCCTATTTTTTCTAGTGCTGTTCCAGCTAAATTTAGTGCAGAAAAATAAGTTTCGTTAATCGTAAAACTTGCGCCAGCTTGTTTTAAGGCGTAACTATGGCCTTTGTCAAAAGCCCTTGCGAGAATACAAAGGTTAGGGTGGCTATGCCTAATGTGCTCTGTCAGCTCAACCGCTTGAGCTTGGTTATCAATGGCGATAATGAGCATCTTTGCTTCATCAATGCCTGCAGTGTGCAGAAGTTCTGGTCTAGTTGCATCGCCAAAATAACTCTTAATGTCAATTTTTCTCATGTTTTCAACTTGTGTTGCTTCATGATCTAACACCACGGTTTTTACGCCGTTGGCAACTAACATTCGGTTAACGATTTGCCCAAAACGCCCAATACCAGCAATGATAACTTTACCTTGCTCATCTATTTGATCGTAAGATTTATCATTTTGGCTTTGCTGATATTTCGGCACAATTACCTTATCAAAGATGATAAAAAGTAGTGGTGTTAGAAACATTGATAATGCAACAATGAGCAATAGGTTACTAGCAAGCGCTGGAGGTAACACACTATTTTGTAAGCTGAAACTTACCAATACAAAGCCAAACTCACCGGCTTGGGCCAGGCTTAAAGTAAACAACCAACCGTTACTTTCTTTTATTTTGAATATCGTCGCAAGCACAAACAAAATCGCGCCTTTGCAAATAACTAATAACAGAGTAAGGCCAACTATCATTCCAAGGTTTTCGTTTAAGATACCAAAATCTATACCTGCACCTACCGTGATAAAAAACAACCCAAGTAGTAATCCTTTAAAAGGCTCTATGTTTGATTCTAATTCATGTTTAAATTCGCTATTTGCTAAAATTAAACCCGCGAGAAAGGTACCTAACGCAGGTGACAATCCAACTAAACTCATTAATGTTGCAATGCCGACCACTAATAATAAAGCCGTAGCAACAAATACTTCTCTAAGACCAGAACTGGCAACGTAATGAAAAATTGGACGACTTAAAAAGTGACCGGCAAAAACGACAAAAGCAATACTCGCTAAGATGACTAGAGCATGTGCCCATGTTGGCAAATGCTCAACCAAGCTGTAGCTTTCATGATGTTCTCCCGCAGCACTAACTGCCGTAGATAATTCTGGTAACGCTAGCAAAGGTAAAAAGGCAAGAATTGGGATAACGGCAATATCTTGGGTAAGTAGAACCGAGAAAGCGTTGGAACCTCCTTCTGTTTTTGATAAGCCTTTTTCTTTAAATGTTTGAAGGACAATCGCCGTTGAAGATAACGAAAGTATCATGCCAATTGCCAGCGCTGTTTGCCACGCGAGTCCAAAGAGTAGAGCGATAAGCGCAAACAAACCTGTTGTCAGAACAACTTGCAAACCACCTAAACCAATAAGCCGGTTACGCATTTGCCACAGCATTTTGGGGTCTAATTCTAAACCGACTAAAAACAACATCATCACTACACCAAACTCAGCAAAATGTTGTATTGCTGTTGTTTCTGTGCCAACTAAACCAATAACTGGGCCGATAATGACACCCGCTATTAAATAGCCTAATACAGACCCTAAACCAAGTTTTTTTGCTATGGGAACAGCGATAACAGCAGCAGACAAATAAATAACTGCATGAATAAAATAGCCTGTCATTAGCTGGTCTCCGTCATTTTATCGTTGTTATCAAATAAGGTATTAATTGTAGGAAAGCTTTTTACTTGTGAAGAATCAAAAGAATGATCTACTAGGCTTGTTAATAATGATCGCCAATGAAGCAGGTGACGATCCAATCTGTCTTCTGAAACGGCAGATCGGCTTGAGTAAAGAACAAATGGTGGTAAGTAGTCCATTCCTGTTAAATTTGCTGTTTGTTCAATAGGTCTTAGTAATTCATTAATGGTAAATTGATTATGGCCACCTCTTTGATATGCATCTTTATTACCACCAGCTGAAAGCGCACACAGTAATGTTTTTCCATTAAGGGAGTTTCCCTCAGGACCATAGGCAAAGTTAAATTCAAGGACTAAATCCATCCACTCTTTAAGAATAGAAGGAGTGGAATACCAGTAAAAGGGAAATTGAAATATAACGGTAGAATGAGATAACAAGCGATTTTGTTCTAGATTTATATCGATATTAAACCTTGGGTATTCGCGATATAAATCTATCGCTGTAACACCGTCAATTGAACATGCACGTTCAAACATTTTTTGATTAACTTGTGATCTATGTTGTGCAGGGTGTGCATATAACAATAGTACGTTATTGTTGGCCATAAGTGATTCTTTAGTTTTTATTTAAATTGTTATTTATCAATTAAATGCTAGTAGCAAATTAGGGATTTTTCTAATTTTGAAAATAAACTTTTATTAAAATTATTGATTGCTATGCTTTAAGTGTTAACGACCCTATGGAGAAATTAATATGTTAGGTGAAAGCCACTCACTACTGAATGATTTTGGTGAACACGCTGAAGTCATTCAGTTATTAATAGAAAAAGATGAAGCCTTTAGAATTGCTGCGGAAAAATACAATAAACTTGATCTAGAAATTAGAGAACTTGAACTAAACAGTGCGCCAATTGACGACCAAGCAATGCATCAATTAAAGCATGATAGGGCGGAACTTAAAGATCAGTTGTTTGCGCAAATTAATGGCGCAGCCAGATAAGCTATTCTAAATAGATAAACCGATACGACTTCCTAAAACGTTAAATAGCATTTTGTTATTTAATGTTACATCTTCCTATTTGTTAAATTTTAGTTAAATCGCTATATTGTGCCCAGAATGGAATATTGTATATTTAAGGAGTTGATATGCTTATTAGGTTTAAGTCTAAAATTAAAACTTATTTCTTAGCTACGTCGCTAATTTTACTATCGTCAAGCGCTGCTGTTGCCGAAGATGAATGGGTGACACACTTTTCACAGAATACCCCAGACTCTTCTCTTAAAATGAACTTTGACCCGGTCGATATGGTGTTAAATAGCTATGTCCTGAAGATGGGGGATTCAACGAGAAGTTTTAATAAGAGGGCGCAAAAAGCTACCGGTACTAAGATGCAAACGCGTGTTGATAGAAAAACTGGTCTTGAAGGAAATCGTTTCGCGTTTGAAGTTTTAAAACAAAATCCAGATAAAAAAGCGTTTATCTCAAAAGTAAGAGCATATTTACAAGGCTTGCCAGTTAAAACGCCGCTTAAGGGTTATACAAAAGAAGAGCAGTTAGCGTATTGGCTTAATTTATACAACATTACCTTGCTAGATGAACTGGTAAAGCAATATCCAGTGCGTCGTTTAGAAAGTAGAATGACTGGTGAAGAATCTATTTTGAACACCACGGTTGTTATTGTTGATGGCTTTCAACTAACGCTTGCTGCGATTCAAAACATGATACTACCGACACTTTTTAATGATCCATTGACGCTCTATGGGATGTATCAAGGCTATATTGGTAGTCCAAGCATTCTAGATGAAGCCTACCGTGGACAAACCGTTAACAAGCAGTTAGAAGAAAACGCGAAAAACTTTATAAATTCTAATCGAGGTACTTATGTTAAAGATGAAGAAACAGTTCGCGTTTCTAGTTTTTATCAGCGCAACGCAGCTTTTTTTCCTAACTTTGAGCCTGATTTGAAAGCGCATTTAACAAAATATGCTGACGATGATATAAAGCCAAACCTTATAGCTGCATCAAGTTTACAGCCAAATATCAATAACTGGACCATTACCGATATATGGGGAACCATTAGAAATTATGCTTCTAGTTATAACACTAACCCAGCAGCCTTATTAACGTCTGAAGGTGGTGCCGATATAGTTGAAAGTTTTGTTGCTAATAATAGATCTCAAATTGGCAGTTTATCTACTCAGCAAATCGAAATGCTTCGAAAAGTATTGCGAACTAGAGCTAAAAACTTTGGTGGTGGAACGGTAACAGTAACGGATACTGAAGATATCGAAGAAACAGAAGAAGAACAAAAATAAGCCAATACCAGGTTATCAAAACCGTCATTTAAAGCGAGTAGGGAAACCTATTCGCTTTTTTATTTTACGTTACATACATGTATTACTAATTAGTTAGCCAGTGTGGCCTTTTATTTGCTTTAGTTGGGCAATATGTCAATTTATTGAACCCACTAACATGCTAAATAATATTAACGCTTACGGATCAATTTATAACTCGTCTTTGTCATCTACTAATAGCTCAGAAGTAGAGAGTGTTGAAAATGAAGACAACACAACAAGTGCGTCCTCTGAACAAAACGCAGCAGAAACCCAAGGCAGTTTATATTTATCATCAAGAGCACAAAAGATAAATGCGTTAAGTAGTGAATTTTTTAGTGCAGGGGCGTTAAATTTTGGTGATATTGAATCGTTAAAAGCACGGGCGTATGAACTTGGACTGATCTCCCAAGATGAATACGCTAAATTGACGGGCACGGATAATGGAAGCGACACAGATAGCATCTCTCTAGAAAACAATACCGTCAGCCTTACGCAATATTTAGCAGACTTAGTTAATCGCCTTGAAACTGATGAAGCAAACGATGATGATGACGAAACAAGTGAAGAACAAGAAAGCCAAGAAGAAGAAAGTGAGTTAATCACCAATTTAATCGAAGCCTTAGAGCAAGCTAAAGAGATCATTGCAAACGTAGAGCAAGCAAAAACAGAAAGCGATTTTAACGAGAAACTACAAAATTCACTGAGTACGCTAAAAGAAACTATTGAAGCCTCGCCATTCGAGACATTACCCATTGACGATAGAGTTGGTATCAGCAAAGTGTATCAAACGTTAGAAATCGTCGATAAGATTTCACCACAGCGTTTAACCAATGACAAACTAAACAAGTACCTAGATGTATCGCTAAGGTAGTAAGTTAACGGGTTAACCCTAGAGTTTTATCAGAAGCTAATAAATAAACCCGATACAATGGCGCTTACTGTTCTTACATGATTCCAAAATGTCCACTTGGCTAGATACTGTTGCCATATTTCTTTTTTGTTTGCGCCATCAAAGTCTCTAAGTTTGTTGTTTAACGGTACATTGAAAAATAATGTGATGATAAAAGTTCCTAGAAAAAATATCGCACCTGCTGCAGCTAAAAACCCTTCGGCAAATAGTGAAAAATAAGCACTCGCTACTGCTGATATGAAAAAACACATTAGAAAAGTTGGATTTAAAATTTCTTCGTTTATCGCAACCATTATGTCTGCACCAGATTCAAATTTTGCTAGTGCCCGCATAATGGTATTGCTGAAAATAAAGTACAGCCCAATCATAATCAGCATGGATAGTTGAAGTAAATATTCAACCAATGACCATATCGTATTTAATTCCACATGAATTCTCCTCGTTAATAAAGGCTATGTTTATTAGGTAAAAAAGATAAGTCCTATGACTATTTTCAATACCAAAGCTTTAAGCTGGTAAGAAGAATTATGAATTTTTGATTGTGTAAAGACTAAACAGAAAGTCCAAAATTGATGACCGAAAGTATTTTTGTAAGGAGAGGGCGTTAATTAGTCGTTTGTTTTCTTATAGCACTAGGGGATAAACCCATAGTTCGTTTAAAAGCACGAGAAAACGCGGATTCCGATTGATAACCGTAATCTAAAGCAATCGCAAGTATTGGTTGTTGTGTATTCTGTAAATCTCCATAAGCTAAAGACATGCGCCATTCTGTCAAATACTCTATTGGTGACGTACCTACCAGTCGCTTAAATTCACTTGTAAAGCTAGTGCGCGACATACCTACAGCATTGCTTAACTCTTCTAGATTCCAATGTTTAGAAGGTTGATTGTGCACTAAGTCAATCGCTTTAGATATTCTGGAATCTTCAAGCGCTTTCATCCAATCTATTTCTTCAGAATCCTGCGTTTCTAAATATTCTTTTAGGCTGGTGATAACGAGTAGATCAGCTAATCGTGCAATGGCCCCCGCGTTACTAGACATAGGTATTAAAGTTTCTTGCTCAATTAAATTAATCAACGACCTTAGCGTTTCGTAACGGTCGCTATTTTTTCCTATTAAAATGTGTGTAGGAAGTACGTTTAAAAGTCGCAAGACTAGCGGGTGTTTAAACGTGATTACGCCACACAACATAGTCGTTTGATTGCCTTGACCACCAAAGATTAAACGCTCATAGCGATCGCTTATTATTTCAATGGGCAGTTGCTCTAAAGGCACAAAAAAGTTGGTATTTCCGCAAGACAGCCTGTGTCCTTCACCTCGAGGCAACAAGATATATTCGCCTTCATTAACTACATGCTGGTCATTATCAACTGCTATTGTTGCTTGGCCGGCTAGAACCAAATGAAACATCATACAATAATCAAACGAGGGCATTTCTACACCCCAAGGGGCTGAAAAGCACGAGTGAGTACAAAATACACTCTCTAATGACACTTTGTTTAGCAAACTATCGATAGGTGATGCGCTGATTTGAGTGGCGATACGCTTACTGTAATCAAAAGTCATTTTCTATCTCCAACTTGTTAAATACCTTATTTAAAACGGCAGCCATTGAACATAGTACCAATTAAAAAAGGTGAGTCCCACAAAATGGACTTTTAGTCGTGAAATTTGGCCTTTAAGTCATGTTTTACATAGTAATTTTAGACACTATGACACTTCTTCTACAGTTGTACTGTATCTATTTTGGTACTTCTAAACCAAAAGCGGAGGTAAAAATGCTAGAAAAAAATTCTGAAAACTGGCAAAAAGTGCCTAAATGGGTAGCTTTGGGTCTACTAGGCTTTAAAGAAAGAAAACACGCAGTGCTTACTATTGTGTTGCTATTTATATTCGGGATTGGGTTTTATCTCAATAGCGGTTGGGGTGCACCGTTAGAAATTAGCTCGGTGTTATGGTTATGCCTATACATGACGGCTGTAGCTTGGTTCACTATTGCAGTTCGCTGGGTTGATAAAAAGGGGATGTGGTAGTAATGCGTAATTTAATTTAGTTTCGCGCGATACGTTTAAAACTGGAATGTATAAACGTTAACCCAATACTTATTCATTGGGCTAACGACAATAGCTACATTTAACTTTTTTTTGCTACCTTGTTTTGATTGTTGTTAAGAGCGCTTTGCTTTTTCTGATTGAATATACGCTTGAATCTTGGTTTCTAGCAAAGACAAAGGTATCGAACCGTTTTTCAATACTTGATAATGAAATTCTCGTAGATCGAATTCTTCACCTAGTTCTTTTTCAGCGACTTTTCTCAAACGTTTAATTGTTAGTTCACCCATTTTGTATGAAAGTGCTTGTCCTGGCCAAGAAATGTAACGGTCAATCTCAGTAACCACATTATGCATTGATAATGCTGTATTATTTGCTAAGAAATCGATAGCTTTTTGTCTAGACCAACCTTTTGCGTGTATACCTGTATCGACTACGAGTCTGGCTGCGCGCCACATTTCATAGGTTAAGCGACCGAATTGACTATACGGGTCTTGATAAAACCCCATCTCAACGCCTAGCCATTCAGCGTATAGTGCCCAACCTTCGCCAAACGCTGAAATGTAAGTATTACGTCTTACGTCTGGCACATTTTCCATTTCTTTTGCCAAGGCTATTTGTAAATGGTGACCAGGGACTGCTTCATGCAAAGTAAGTGCTTCAAGAACGTAAAGTGGTCTGCGATCTAATGCATACGTGTTTACCCAGTAGAAGCCAGCTTTATCATCAGATGAAGAACCTGCGTAGCGGCCAGTAGTATATTTTGGCGCAATGGCAGCGGGGACAGGCGCCACGCCATAGGGGTTTCTTGGCAGTAATTTAAAGTATTTCGGTAATTTTGCGTCTACTTTTTTGGCAATGTAAGACGCTTCTTTAAGTAGTTCTTCTGCTGTTTTTGCGTAGAACTGCGAGTCGGTACGAAGAAACGCAACAAAATCAGCAAAACTTCCTTCGAAATTAAGCTCTTCAATAATGGCATCCATTTCTGCACGGATCCTTTCCACTTCTTGCAAACCAATTTGGTGAATCTCATCTGCGGTTAGCTTGGTTGTTGTGTAATGGGTAACACGGTTTTGGTAAAAAGCTTCACCGTTTGGTAAATCGCTAGCGGCAATGCTAGTCTTGGCGTTTGGAATATAGTCGTTGACCATGAAATCATAAAACGCTTGGTATGACGGCATTACGTTTTCTCGAATTGCTTTTGTTCCCGTGTTGAGAATTTCTTGTTTTAATTCATTACTGAATGAACTGGGTAACCGACTGAATGGCTTATAAAATTCTGTTTTTGAAACATACTCGTTAATGTAGGCCGATATAGAGTGTTCAAAACCTTTTAATACCACCTGTGGTTGAGTAATTCCCTCGTTTAACCCCTTTTTCATCCAATCCATTTGTTGTTCGAAATAGCGAGGTAGGGCGTTTAGTCGAGCAATGTAATCTCGATAATCTTGTTCATTTTTAAAACGACCATATTGCACGCCTCTGGCAATACTTGAGTGAAAACCAGATTCAGCCATCAATGGTATGTAATGATCTTTATTCAAGTAGCCATCGATTTGATTTTTCAGTTTATACACTAGTACTGCGTAATTGATTTGATCAGCTTCAGATAGTTTGTCGACAGCTACCTGATTAAGTTGGTTATATAACGCTAACCTAGATTCATAACTCGATCGAAGTGCCTCTGGTGACATATCAGGAAGAAGATCATATTGAGACGAACCATCAGCCAAACTACGTTTATATGGGTTCAGTTTATTCGCTAATGATTTGTCTGCTTCGAGCAGTTGCTCAAAACTATTGTTCACCTTGTCGCTTGGTTCATTTACTGTTTGGCACGCTGCGAGATGAAGCGCCATAAACAACACTGCTACTTTTCTAATCACACATTATCCTCAGAGTTTTTATCGATTTTTCTTCTAGTTAATAAAAACACAATAACATAAGTACAGGGCGGTTTAATGTCTAGATTTTAGTTGGTTTGTTATTCGGTTAATTTATTCCTATATTTAGTGACGATATTGTGGATGTAGAATTGATTAACGGTTTGTTACTAATTTAATCAGGTCTCTGCTCACTAAATTGTTAGTATTATTTAAGGATGGATATGCTTAGCAAAGAATATTTAGAAGCCAAGAAGCTGGCACTGGAAATAAAAGATCTTAAGCGCCCATATTATCTGCGTCATGGATTTTTATCTATATTGGGGCCCATTTCGGGAGCTCTGATAGGTATGTTAACAGTTGTACTTATTAATTTTTATGATTATAAAAAGGCTGAATTGAAAAGGGAAAAAAAAGCTTTGGAGGAAAATATTGAAATTCTCCATTCAAAGCACAGCAGCTATTTAGAATATATAAAAGACTCTGAAAAACTAATATCTGATTTTCAACAAAAACTAGTTGAAGTAAAAGATAACGTTAACAATGAACTCTTTACTTTAAATAAAGAAATAATTGTCCTAGAGCAACAAGCTGAAGCTTTGTATGATGAGTCTCAAAAGTTTCCTCAAGATAAAGAGTTACAATGTCAAGCAGCTTTAGCGGTAGCGTCATATTTTGGCGCTTTTTCTGAAAAAAGTAACATTCATATTGAACGCTCTGATATGGCAATAGCGTATTCGTTAAACGAATATGTTAGAAATGTTAAAATGTTAGGCGAAAAACTTTCAAAAAGATTGTCTGAACTAGATAAATCTAACAAAGTATCGAAGCTGACATGCCCCTGAATACAGTTTTACCATGGTTAATTCCTTTAGTACTTCCTGTGGTTAAACTTCTAACATATGAAGGTTTAAGGTCACGGTTTTTGTAACAAATAGCGGCTGAACACTTTTCGGGAATCCATAACGTAACTTTCTTTAAACCTTTGTCGCGCATATTTTGTTCATAGACTGCGTTTCTTGATGGCATTTCTGACTCCTGTCACTGGTGACGTTAATAAAGCAAAGTAAACAAGGCACTTATCGCACAGCGATAAAAAGTGCGCCGTTAACTTTGATGACAATCAACCAGACAGATTGAGTAAGTTAGTCAAAGAAAAATCACTGAGTGTCTACTTGTAGAAACCGTTATTTTTATTGACGAATTTACGAATGATAGTCTTCGTCACTTATCGAACGATAAGCCGCGCGCACGGGTGAGCCGTGAGCGTGGGTGGAGTGAGAATTCCCCGTAGTGTATTACGGGGGTAGATTCCCGATTAAAATATGGCTTGCAGCCCAGAACCTTAGTCTCATGTTTTATTTTAGACTCATAGATTATTGTTTAATCATTCTAAATTCGGTTCGTAACTGTTATTTTAAAGACGTCTATAACAATAATACTAATTAATATGAGCGAGATAATATGGAACTTTTAAAAAAGATATGGAAAGACCCTGTTTTTAGCAAATTTATATATAGTGCAATAGTATTTATCAGTGCCTCATTTGCGACTTACTTCCTAGAGCTTTGGCCTAAATTTATAGAAACTTTTGAGCTATTTAAAAGTTTTATTATGAGTAATACAAGTGTTCCAAATTGGTTACTTGTAATATTATTTTTCCCTTGTTTAATTTTATTAATTCTCACAATAAGAATTATAAAGCTATCCCTAAAAAAGAACCTTACTTTTAGAGATTACGTAACAGATGAGTTCGAAGGATTGAAGTGGAAATGGAGTTATCAATTTGAAGATGTACATGGTCTTCATAGTCTTTGTCCTAAATGTTCTTACCAAATTATTCCAAAACCGATTCCGGCGAGTCACGTTATCGGGGGGTATGCATATGATTATCATTGTGAGGAATGCGGTTATAAAGCACCTACGATTGTTTCTGACAAAACTGAATTTCAGCAAAAAATAATATTAAAGATACAGCGAAAATTGCGCACTGATGAATGGCGTAAATAATACTATTATTTTTCTAATATTCTTTAATCCACATGTAAATTAAATCAAAAGCTTTCTGAGTTTGTTTTTTGCAATGTGATGCTGTAAAGGTTTACAGTTGTCAATTTTAAAGCATCAACAAGCCCCTGTATGACCATAATACAATTTGTATTATAGGTTGTAGTATATATATATATAAAGGCCTTAAAACAGCTTACAGGGGTTGAAAGGGTAGTTTCTTAGTGTTAGGATCATTTTTGAACAGACATAAAAAAGCCACCTTGCGGTGGCTCTTTAAACTGTTTACAACGAGACTTTTCGCTATAAATACAGTTTGAGTGGAATCGAAATTATAGTGTTTTTAGTGAAAAAGTCAAAATACACTATTAATTAGAGGGCTAGAAAATGCCAAGAAATGTCAAAAAGACAAGTAAAGTTGTTGTTATTAAAGAAAATAAAACTGGTAGGAATACCCATTTTAAAGACTTAAATAGTAATAATACTATGACTAGAGCTCAATTCGTTAAGAAAATAAACTCTGGTGAATATAGTCATTACTACGTTAGAGATATAAATGGCTTAAAGACTCCAGTATCAAAACCTAATGGTATTGATTCAGATAATCTTGGTTAGATAGCATAGAAGCACCTTAATTGGTGCTTCTATTATAAAAAGCTTTTAATCTTGCAATGTCTATAGCTAAGCATTCCAGATCATTAATAGAGTAGCTATAACCAGTTGGAGTTATTATTGAGTATTTATTAATTTTAAAATTCTTCCAATGCTTGTTCAGAGTTCTATCTACGTTATTTAGTTTTTCTATTGCCTGCTTTGAAGGTCTATTGTTTGAAATCCACCTCCTAATAGTTCGTTCACTTACCATCAAATATTCAGATATAGATCTGATTCCTCTCATCGACTGGTTAGTAAAGCCAGCATCCCTTTGTATCTGTTTAAATGATTTATCTAGTTTCTATACTTATTCGCCATTGTAGTTACTTCCACACACATATTAAAAATGACATTTATTTATATGATCGGGGATCTTATCTAAAACCTTATAGGCCATATCCTGTATAATACTCACTGTTATTACTTATTAAAATCACGATTTTAAAAGATTATGCGTGTGTATATCACCAAAACATGCTAGTTTTACTGTTAGAAACGTTTTTATGTCATATTTAGCTGTCTGTATAGCTTTTTGCTAATTCGTTTAAAATACACAAAAACAACCTAAGCCCCTTATATTTAAAGGCTTTATACGTTTTTATTGGTTGATTTTACGTTGCGCTACGTGAAATTTGTGGCTCATGGTAGCCAAAACATAAAAAGATTTTACGTAGCGTCACCTGTTTTTTAGGCTTAATAGAATATATGTTTGCAAATAGAACTGCGTCAGAAATTTACTTACTGTCACTTCAGTCTGAACAAAGTCGCGTGACGATGGCGTCTTTGTTAAATGTCGTTGCTTTTAAACTCCAAAAGAAAAAAACGCACCAGCAAGTTGATTGGTCACAATTAAATTACGAACAGATTTTAATGTTGCTTTCTGATTTGTCGACTCAAGGAAAATCTCCAGCAACTATCAATGTGTATTTGTCTGCACTTAAAGGTGTTGCTAAAGAAGCTTGGCGTAAAAAGTTAATCGATGTTGAAAGCTATCAACACATTAAAGAAATAAAACGAGTTAAAGGCTCGCGCAGTGTTAAAGGACGCGCACTCGATTTAAACGAACTAAATCAACTTATTGATTATTGCATGATGCAAGATGGTGTTATCGCAATGCGAGATGCTGCAGTTATCGCATTAGTGTATGGTGCCGGTTTGCGTCGTCATGAAGCTGCAAATTTACTTTTGTCAGATTTAAACCTCGAAGATGCAACGTTACGAGTTCTCGGTAAAGGTAATAAAGAACGAGTCAATGCACTTCATAATAGAATCTTAGAAATTCTCGATGTTTGGTTACTGGAACGTGGTCTTGAGCAAGGTCCTTTATTTTTAAGAGCACGTAAAGGCAATAAACTGATAAACGAGCCTATATCTGGTCAAACAGTTTACGATATTATTATTCGCCGTTATAAAGAAGCTGGCTTAAAACGACTTACACCGCATGATTTAAGGCGAACTTTCGCGACAAAGTTGTTAGAAAATGGTGAAGATGTGTTTGTTGTACAAGATCTAATGGGACATTCTTCGGTAGAAACAACGAAAAACTATGACAGACGTGCTGATATCGCTAAGCAAAAAGCAGCTAAAGCGTTACCGTTTTAAGGCCTTTAACTAGCGTGTTAGGTTCCACTGGCGATATAGGTTTTCGATAGTGCCGTCGTTCTTTAAGGTAATTATTGCACGATTGAAACGCATTAAATCATCTTCTGTCATCGATTTTTTACTAAGAATTATATAAATATTTCCGACATAGACACTAATATCTGTTTCAACAAATTCACCGTCTAATTGATACTTTTCAATAAAAGTTTTCATGGTGATTGGATCGACTAAAAGTCCATCTAACCGCCCTTTCATTAGTTCTTGAGCGTTGTGCTCTAGGTCAATGCCTTCAACGAAGCTCGCGTTAAATTCTGGCTTCTTCTTTAATTTTTCAAACTCTTTTCCATACCAATATTCACCTTCAATACCTACTTTATATTGCGAATCAATAAGCTCAGATATGTTTTTCAGCTTAAATGATTTTTCCTTTGTTTTATTGATAAAAAGTTTAACTTGTTCTTGGCGGTATGGCTCAGTGTAGAAAGCGTATGATTGACGCTCTGGCGCTAATGATGCGCCCATAGCAACATCCATTTTGCCTTCTTTTATATATTTTAAATGTCGTTTCCAGGGAAGCTCAGTATATTGCACCTGGTATTGAGCTTGTGTGGCAATTGCGTTGAAAATATCAATATCTAAGCCAACTAGCTTATTGCTTTGATTGTGATATTGGTATGGATACCAAAGTTCCCAACCCACAGAAAGCTTGGTTTTGGCTGTTGTTGGAAGTGAATAAAATAGAAAAGGAATGAACAAACAAATAACAGATCTCTTTGTCATATCATCCCTCTATAATGAATTTATTTGAATACCTTTAAGGCCAAAGCTGGGTCTAATTTAACGTGACCCCAGTTAACACGCCAGTCTAAATGTGGTCCAGTCGCCCTGCCGCTTGCGCCAATCGCAGCGACTTTGTCACCTTGATTAACTTCTTGTCCTACAGTGACATAGGAAGCGCTTAAGTGCAAGAAAGTAGAGGTCACACCATGGCCATGATCAATAATCATAGTACCTCCTGAATAAAACATATCGGGGACCCACATGGTGATTTTTCCTGATGCAGGTGCGTATACAGGTGTTCCTGTTTTTCCTGCGTAATCTATTCCGTAATGTGGACGCCCTGCTTTACCATTATAATAGCGCTGGCTACCATAAACGCCTGTTACTACTCCAGTAGCAGGCGCTTTAAAGCCTTGGACAAAGTCGTTTCTAAGACTTTCGGTATTGCGTGTCACCCAAACTTGTTCAGCATCCTTAGAAATACGTTCTTTGTCTGCTTTGCTTGGGTTCATTATCTTTTTAGGTATACCTTCTACGCGCTGAATTTTGTAATCTTGCGCTTTAGGTGTAATTACCTGTACAAATTCTTGACCATCTGGCTCTACAACTAGTAGTTGATGGTTTTCTTTGTCATCTCGTGAAAATCCAAAAACAAAATGACCCGTTTTGGTGATCGGTAATAGCTTTTCATCAAAGTAAACCTTACTTTGAGGGGTTGTTTTACCAACGATCAATCCTCCTTGCATAAACTCGCCACTAAGGTGCACGTCTGCTAGGCTTGCGGTAGACAAACCTAAGCCAATAAAACAGGCACTTAGCTTAGTTTTAAAACTACGCATTAGCGATAGCTCCTTTTCCAACACCTTCATAAGCTATTACTTTGAAAGAATCGTTAGGCTGCTGTTTCTTCAGTTGACGAGCGATAAAATCTGCTAGTAATTCTACGGTTGAATCGCAATCTACCACTTCTAATACGTTTTCATGTACCGCGATATCAAAGCGTCCTTGAGGTGCTTGATAAGCAAAAAGTTGGTGCTGTTCACTTAATGACTGCTTCGCCTCATTTGATAGTTGGATGTCGTTAATTGATACCCGATCATCTTCTGACGCAATATAGATATCTTCCCAACGTTGACACCAAAAATGCTCTAGGTCTTCGTTTCGCTTGTCGTTGCGATAAAGGGTGATCATAGATCTGTGACCGTGGGCAATACGTTGACAGTTACCGTCATGAAGCTTTAAGCCATGAGTATAATGGTAGTAATCACCAGAAATATTTTCTGGCCTTAGCGTTAACACCAGTCCTGCAACGTTATCTGGTAACTGAGATAAAATAATATCTTTTAAGTAGTCTGTTACTGAATCTATTGTGATTTTTTCAGATGGAATTTTAGCAAAAGCACAACTAGGTGATTGCAGAAAGTAACTTGCTCGGTCAGAAACAAGATCTACGTACTCATGACCTTGATTGTGCTGCGACTCAGAAACTGAGACACAGCTACTATCCATAGGTAACAGCAATTTATGGTCTACGGCGTCGTCGATAATGGCTTTGATTTGCTTTTTAACAACAGCGAAATCTAACACCATCTTCATTTCATTTAACGCGCCGTCTAGCATAACGTCGACAATCCAACTTTCGCCAACAATTCCTCGTTGCGCACAGCAATAAGAAAAATCGATAACAGTTAAATCATTTACGAATAATTGCATACTCCACCTTACTCACTTACTTGCCAAGTAACGTCTTCACCTGCTTTGATTGGTACAACAACGTCATTACCAAATGGCATAGTATCAGCGACTTTCCAAGAAGACTTAGTCAATGTAATTGTGTCTTCGTTAACAGGTAAACCGTAGAACGTTGGGCCGTTAATACTTGCAAACCCTTCTAGTTTTTCCAATGCACCTTCCGCTTCAAACACTTCAGCGTAAAGCTCAATGGCTGCATGAGCTGTGTATGCACCGGCACAACCACAAGCTGCTTCTTTTGCATGTTGTGGATGAGGAGCAGAATCTGTGCCTAAGAAGAATTTCTTGCTACCACTAGTTGCTACACGAACTAACGCATCTTGGTGAATATTGCGCTTTAAGATTGGTAAGCAATAAAAGTGAGGACGAATACCTCCAGCTAACATATGGTTACGGTTGTACATTAGGTGATGAGCGGTAATTGTCGCAGCGATATTGTCACCAGCTTGTTCAACAAATTCAGCGGCATTCTTAGTTGTAATATGCTCTAACACTATTTTAAGCGTTGGATACTCTGCAACTAATGGCTTTAAAATAGTGTCAATAAACATGGCTTCACGATCGAAGATGTCAATATCGTGGTTAGTCACTTCACCATGAATCAACAATGGCATGTTTACTTCTTCCATCGCTGCGCAAACAGCTTTGATGTTTTTTACATCTGTAACGCCCGAAGAACTATTGGTTGTAGCTCCTGCTGGGTAAAGTTTTGCCGCATATACAAGGCCGCTTTCTTTCGCCTTGTAAATATCTTCAGCTGTTGTGTTATCGGTAAGATAAAGCACCATTAAAGGCGTAAAGTGCTCAGCTGGTTTCTCAGCCATAATACGTTCGTAATATGCCGTTGCCATTTCAGCATTAGTAACCGGTGGTACTAAATTAGGCATAACAATTGCGCGACCAAAGTATCGGCTTATATCCGCAACAGTATTAGCTAACGCAGCTCCGTCGCGTAAATGCACATGCCAGTCATCTGGGCGTTTAATCGTTAATGTTGTCATAAGATTCCTTAAACTACAGGGCTTTAAAACTCTTCTGATTGTGCCGAAGATTGTTCATCTTGGAGAAGTTTTAACAGCTGATCTTTTAAATTAGGTGGTACTTTATAGATGGTTAAACTATCGTTGGCGGCATTATACACTACTTCTTGACCAAAATGACTGCGTTCGAAGCTAATACTTATACCTGCGCCATAACCTGAGTATTTCGTCACTTTGTTAATTACAGCTTGGTCATGTGGAAACGAGTCTTCAATTGGGTATTCGTTTTCTTGGCAGAAAGAATAAAAATCTTGTTCTTGAGATTCTCCACCGAGAACCTCGCCAATTTCTTTAATGGAAACTTCTTGGCCTGCTTCTTTCTGTTCTTTACAGTAAGATAATAACTCTTTACGAGCGCCCTGCTTTTCCTGGGCGTCTAGTTGATTTACCGATACAAAATCTTCTACTGCTTTAACTAGCGTTTGTGTTTGCTCTTTAACGTCTAAGCCTTCTTCACACCCTAGAAAGTCTAAGAAGAAGTCAGAAATCTTTCTGCCGGCACGTCCTTTGATAAAGGAAATATAGCGATTTCCATCTTGGTTTTGCTGATAATCGTATAAATCGACACGTGCTGCTAATTGTAATTTGGTCGTATCAAGGTGATTATTAGCCGAGATGTTCAACTCACCATCTACCGCATAGTGTTCTGAAACAGGAATAATAGCAACGAGTATGTACTGGCCGCCCATATATTGATAATGAGAAAACAATAAGTACCCGTTCTCTTCAATATCGTATTTTTGTAATTCTGCCTTCAATCGTTCTGCCGAACGTTGACTAAATTGATGAAACGCTAAGTTTTCATCAACGTAGTCGGTCATTAATTCAACAAACTTGTCTTGTTCTTCGGCATCTTCTTTATGAACGAAGTGTCCATAAGCTTTACTACCCTTGCTGTTGTAAATACAGTGAAGTGTATCGACAAAGTTCTCAATTCGAGAATCAATCTCAATGTTTTCAGGGCCATAGGTAATGGCAACTTCGCCAGATTCTTGTTGTCTTGACACTAAATGCAGTGCAATATTTGAAATTATTAAGCTCATAAGTATTGGTCAGTATGATATTGTTCAAGCTTTTGATAAACTTAACACTAATTAATTAATGTGTAAGCTATAAAATTTATGCCTATTGTATCTAAGTATTCTAACGAACGTGTAGAAAAAATTATTCAAGATTTAAGAGACACCCTAGTCGATAACGAAGTAACCCCTGATCTTGCCCTAATGTGTCTCGGCAATTTGGTTACGGATATTATTGCTAATGATGTTGATGCAAAGCAACAAAAAGCAATAGCAGAAAACTTTGCGAATGCGCTAAAGCAGTCTATAAAAGCTTAAGCCGAACAACAATAATAACAAAGAGAAAATTAGTTAATGGTATCAATTGGCTCTTCTTCTTATAGTAAACGATTGCTCCACCTAGTTAGTTGGAGCCATTGGTTTACTTTTTTTAATATGCTAGCAGCAATTTTGCTGTCGAGTTTTTATCTCTTTAATGAAACTGCTCCTGAAACGTTTTTAGGCAAAGTATATTTGTTTACTAACTGGATCGGTCATATGGGTTTCCTAACCTTTATTGGCTTTGTCCTGGTGATATTTCCATTAACACTGATTTACCCTAAAACGCGCTTTATACGAGGCGTAGCGTCTGTAGTTTTCACGTTTGGACTATTGCTACTGTTACTTGATGCGTTTATTTATAGTCGCTTAGGCTATCATCTTAATGCATCATCTTCCGACCAAATATTGTCATTAATTCAAAGCCAGATTGAATCAAACAACCGAGCGTTTTGGTTTATTAGTCTCGTTTTATTTTTTGCGATATTTAGTTTTCAATTGGTCATCTCTAACTACTCTTGGAAACATCTGCGCGAGTTACAAGATACCATTTATGCAAAATTCGTTGTGATGGGGTTAGTGGCTTCATTTATCTTTAGCCATATCGTACACATTTGGGCCGACGCAAATTTAAACTATGACATTTTGCGCCAAGATACTGTACTACCTTTATCTTATCCTTCGACAGCTAAAACCTTGTTAACCAAATATGGGCTGTTTGACAAAAACGACTACATTGAAAGAAGAACGAGTCCACTAGCCTTTACCGAAAAGTTACCAACATACCCTTCTGCAAGTGATATTTGCCCAGTAAAATCTAAAGTAAACAACGCTGCTTTTATCGTTTTATCTGATGAATTACTGACTGAGCAACAGATTGAGCATTTTAAGCAGAGAACCAGTGCAAATGCGGCTTTACTCACGAATCACATTGATAACGCGTTACCAGAAAATGCACGATTTAACTTTTTGTTCGGCCTTCCTTCTATCTATCAAGAAGGTATTTTTGCGCAACAGAAAAAACCAATACTTTTCGACGCGCTAAAAGACCGAGGCTTAACGTCAACGGTGACAATACTTGGTTCAAGTAACCAAGTTGACTTATCAAGTTATCAGTCACTTTTTGATGATATTCAGTATTTAGACAATATCTCATCATTTGTTGTTGGCGGTGGCTTTAAAGATAAAACCGAAGGCCTGCATATCGTTTATTTCAACAAAGATAATAGTTACCAGTTTGAACTCTTTGTTGACGCACTATTACTGGCTCAACGAAACAAGGAAATTAAAGATACAATTTGGATAAGTTCTCTGGGCAACCATGAGCGTGACACGCGTTTATCGTTTAAACCAGCTTTGTATATCAACCCTAATGGCAAAACACGAACCGTTAATCATGTAACGAGTCAAATGGATGTTGTGCCGAGCTTGATGAACAACTGGCTTGGGTGCCTTGGAAATGAGTCTGAATATACTGTTGGTACTAACATCAGCACATTGAAGAAAGACCGCGTTATTGCCAATACAGTGCCAGAAGGCATTATGGTGTTTAACAAAGATAAATCAGTGTTAGTGGATCAGAACGGTAATTTCCAGAGCTTTTCAGTGCAGCTAAATGCACCTATTACCGTTGCAAAAGACTTTCCGTTGATGATTGACGGGGTTCACTTTATTAAACAATTTGTTCAGAAAGAAAAGACTGATTAAATTAAAAGCAATTGCAATGTAATCGTTTTAAATTTCATTGCAATCAACAATTAAGGCTGTATTATACAGCGGAGTTCGGGATATAGCGCAGTCTGGTAGCGCGTGCGTCTGGGGGACGTGAGGTCGCAGGTTCAAGTCCTGCTATCCCGACCACTTTCCATCGTCTTTATATTTCTGCCCTGCCAGAAAGATTCATCAATCCATCTATTTTCCAAACCATACAAATGTTGGCGTGTTTGCCAATAGTCGTCATATTCTTTGTTAACTTGCATAGTGAATACAAGGCCAGAATTACCATTTTCTGGTGTATCTAAGAAATAGCGTTTTACTTTATCACCTGCATATATACCGTGCTTTAACGCTTTAAAAATACCTTGAGCAACGATAGGGTCATAACTCGCAGCGGCGTCACCTATCGCTAGCCAACTAGCACCTTCCATTTTCTGTAATCGACCTGAAGTAATTGGATAAACCAAATAATTGCTATTTATCACTGGTAATTTCTTCTTGTATTCGCCAACAAAGTGAGTTTCCTCGGCGAATTGTTCAAAGTTTGAAAAGTTTGACCGTTTAATTTGGGAAAGGTATTTTCGCTCTGTTACTACCATAGTAACGGCTTTGTTTTCAGGTAAAAGTGTATGATACCACCACCCTTTCCTTGTCGACTCTATTCGCACTTGCTTACCTTTGGGCGTGAAAGCCAGTTTACTAAAGCATACCGTGGCTACAAGCCTATCATTGATTGATTTTTCAATGTTTAAGGCTTTGGCTAGTTGGGAGCGACTACCTGTTGCATCAATGACAAATTTACATTGAACTTTTTGTACTCGTTTACTCTGTAATTCTTTGATGAATAACGCATATGACGTTTTACCTTCATTTGAATTAATCGATTGTTGTACTGATAAAAATCGAGTGTTCCATTTTACTACTACGCCATTTTCTTTCGCTTTAGTCAGTAACATAGTATCGAATTGTATTCTGTTTAAACGCCACGATTGACCATGAGGGTTAACAATAAAATCGTTATAACCAACGTTATCGTGTCCCCAAATAGAGGCATACCCAGGGCAACGTTGGTGACTTGATTCATTGAATTCTTTGGTTAACTTTAGTTGTTTTATCAAAAGTAAAAGCTCTGGAGGACAACTTTCACCAATTCTTGGATGTGATTGCTCAAGTTGGTCGATGACTAAAACTTTTAGGTCGATACTATTAGTAATTGCTATAGCTGCACTCAATCCAGCAGGTCCACCGCCGATAATAACGACATCAAAATCGCATGTTTCTCTCATTTAATACTTGCTCCCTTAATTACACGAACTAACCGCTAAAGAAAAAACAAGCTAGTTCGTGTACGTATTTATCTAAATTTAATCCCTTTTATTTATTGGGACACGAGCGTTTAGACTTTTTCGGGTTAGCATTAAATGGCCAAGCAGGAACAGGGTCTGTTGCGTCACCTGGCTGAGTTAACAGGCTTTCAACTTCCAAATACAAGTGGTTATCAAAAGTCTTATCTCCCATCTCTATATTGGTTCCTTGAATAATAAAACCAATTTTGTGCCAATCTTTCACTGACTGTACCGGGTCCTGAAAAGTTGCTGCACTGGCAGGGTTAATTGCATAGGTGCCAGGCCCTCTAATTGACCATTTTTGCTCTGGGAGTACGTTGTTATAGACTTCCTCGGCAACATAAACGGCATCGGGTCGCTGCGACGGCCACGACCAATACAAGGTAGACTCTGCACCATTACTTTTATTAACCCCTTCAGTATTAATGGCAGTTGCGTGAATAGAGCAAGAGTTGTAGTCAGTTTGCCAAGGAATTGCCATGAATTTTGAAAGATCACCAGGCTCAGCACCACCAGTCATGTTATGACAAGGGATCCAGCCGCTTGTTAAAAACGGCGTGCCTGATTTAACATTTCGGTAAGTTAATGGAGCCTGTTTTATTCTAAATGGTCCACAGCCTACTTTTTGCCAGTTTTGAATATAAATTTCTTTGTCCATTATGGTGTAGCTTACTTCTATACCTGGAACGTAGCGTCCTCCCAAACAGTTTGAAAGTGATGCAATATCAAGTAAATCGCCAGGACCATATTTTGTCGTTGGCTCTTTAGCATAATGGCCTTTACTCCACTGCTCTAACATAAAATACTGGGTTTTAGTTACGGTCAAGAAAGAGGTTCCCGCTTCTCCTAATGAGAGCGGCATTAATGGAGCACCTACATTAGTTTCTCCCTCTACATTCGGGTTTCGTATAAAATTTAAACCCGCCATTATCGTTTCATTTGGATTATCGTCGGGTGTAATACTGACGACTGAGTCATGCGCTTTTAATGCAAAAGGAGGAAGATTTGCCGTCCATTGCTGCATGTTACAAGCGATAAAAATTGGCTGTATGTCTTGCTGAAAACTTGGTTGGTAGTTGTCGTTATAACTTGCGACACTGCCATCAACACTATCGTATAAATCAGGAAGCAAATTTAAATCGCGCACAAACATGTCATACACATTGTCCCACACGGAAACAACATTTCTAATTTGCGGTGCATATGCAGGATCACAGCAGACGACCCATGCCCCATGGGCTTGCTCGAAACTACCGTCGTCAAAATAAATCGTCACGTTTATTGGACCATCGGCAGCAGAATCATACCAAGCGGCGTTGTTTAAATCGCCAGTCATTTGTACAGGAACATTATATTCATCGTATTCGCCAACAGCGTTTCCAGGGCTTGCCAGTAACAACAAGCGCCCTTGTGCATCTGTTTGCATACTACCTAGCGTATTTAAAGGCCCGCTTGGCTCATATAATTCATCAGCGCTATCTTCAGGAAAACTAATGGGGTAATTTTCTATCGGTTTTATTTCTCCATCGCCTGCAATATAAGATGCTTGAGAGCATCGACTAAAATCAGCGGTATCTTTTTCTTTGGCCGAAATGGCTCTAGGGCCAGGGTCTATCATTAACTTACTTAAGCGAGCAGGATCGTCGATATCTCCATGGACTTCAGGGTTGCGCATTTGTGGTACTTTTCCATTTTCGTAAGCCTTAATGCCTTGATTGTTTACCACGTTGTATGCTGCTGATTTTTTGTTAGCGAGATGGCTGGACCATTTTAAGTCCGTAACGGTACGACCATCTGGTATTTTAGTTCCTAAACAAACTTCAATGCCCGATTCACTTGGGTACTGACTCGCATTACTTTGATCATATGCATAGATACGAAATCGAGCGGCTTGTTTTTTTAAATTACCATCTTCGTCTCTTAAGTCTTTGCTTGTAACAGTTTCATTTTCCGTCCCCATTTTTATTGGCAATCCGCCTGTTCGTCCGTTGTTAGCATCAGGTAAACCAGCGCTGGTTTCAGGAGACAAGATAAATTCTTCACTTGTGCCAAATCTAGCGAAATTAATACTAGGATGAACGCGAAATATTGATCGACTAGACATTGTTTGTCTCCTTACATTGTTCGTTGCTTCCATACTGAGGTGTTACACCATTTTGCCAGCAGTTACGTATTGCTCCGCCAACCATCGCCATACAAGGAAAAAACTTGTCTGAGCTATTTCCTGCAAATAGTGCTTCTAAAGATTGTGTTAGTTGATAGAAACTGTCTTCAAGTATTTGTTGAAGCTGTTTATCATGTTGATCGTAACTGTCTGGAGATTTTGTTGAAAATACTTGGGGTAAATTTGCGTGTTTAATTAAATTGAATTTGTCAAAATGATCAAGTTCTGGCTTTATATCATCCGCTGTATTTTGAAACACTGAAAGTACACCTTTTGTAGATGAAATTCCTTCGCCTTGATCCGTTATTAGGTTAATTAATAACTCAACTTGCGAATAACCACTTTCACCCGACTTATCAATGACTAAATTAGGCATGTTTCGATAAAAAGGAGCAAAAAAGTCAACTTGATTCACTCCACCTACGATCTCATTTTTATGAAGTGTGATTAACTTCAACAGTGCTTGGTAAAACTCACCAATGGTGCCGTATTCACTTACGTTATCAAACAGCAAAACATCTTTATTTTGGGTCGCTAAATAGTCAGGTAGTTCTATTAAACACATCGCATTTATATGCTGTAGATCTAACGGTCCTATTTCTGCAGTGTATGGTTCATATTCCTTGACGACGTCAGGGTTATCTTTTCCAAAATCTAAATGAGGAACAGATTGGCCTACATACTGAGGGATAGAAATTTTGGGAGACATACCAAAAGCATTACAAACATTAGCTGCACATTGTAGGTGCAACATTTCTTGATTCACAACAGTTCTAATGAGTTGGTACTGCTCACACGTTTTATCTTTAATGGAGTACATTGCGGACATGTAAAACGGAATTGTCCACAGTTCTAGATCAACTGCATACTGTAAATGCTGACGCAAGTGATCTATTTTCACTTGATTTGATTGAAGTAACATTAGATTTCTTTCCTTGATTGATTAGAGTTCTTCCTAGAACTACGCACTTCTCTAGTACCTTGAAAGTAGTAGAGAGATAAAGCTACGTCAATCTTCATTTTCTAACATAAAACATACAATTTATAAGCCCTAGCGATATTCATGTGATAATTCAATGGCTAGGGCTTATACCGTCATTTTTTAATGATGTTAGTTAGCTTCAACAACAACTTTACCCATAGCTTTACCGCTGTTTAGTCTGTCGTGAGCGGCCCCTATTTGCTCAAGTGTGAACCTCTCTGAGTCAAGCACTGGCGTTAAACCACCTTCATTAATTATTTGAGCGACTGCATTTAGAATGTCTTTATGTTCTTCACGTTTATAGTTATGAAGCATAGGAATAAGCATAAACACCACATGCAAAGACAAGCCTTTGAAATGCGCTAATGTCAGGTCAATATTTACCATAGATACTGTCGAGGCTATTTGACCATTCAACGCTGCAGCTTCAAAGGAGTTCAGCATATTCTCACCTCCTACTGAGTCGTAAACTATGTCAAAACCATACCCACCAGTATGCTTTGCAACATAATCGGCGACCGTCTCGTTGGTGTAGTTAATAGGAGTTGCACCTAAGTCTTGTATTAAAGCTAACTGCTCATCTTTACTACCCGTTGCATATACATCTGCACCTAAATGCCTTGCAATTTGCAAAGCAACGTGGCCTACACCGCCTGCTCCACCATGCACCAGTACTTTTTTACCTTGTTTTATGCCTGCTCTCATTAACCCTTCATATGCAGTAATTGCGACTAAAGGTAACGCCGCGGCTTGTTTCATGGTTAAAGACTCAGGCTTTTTAGCAACTAGATTCGCGTCGGCAAGCATAAATTCAGATAATGCGCCTGCCAGTTCACCCAAGCCCCCTGCACAACCATATACTTCATCACCAACTTTTAGTTCAACGACTCCTTCACCAACAGCTTCAATGGTGCCGGCGAAGTCCATTCCTAAAACAGCGGGAAGTTTTGGCGCTAATGCTCCTAGCTCTTCGCCCATTTGGCGAATCATCGTATCTACTGTATTAACACTTGTCGCTGCGATTTTAACTAACACGTGTCCTGGCTTAACTTGTGGAGTTTCAATTTCTTGTAAGTGAAAAACGTCACTGGAGCCAAATTCATTAATAACCATTGCTTTCATCATGTATTCCTTATGTCGATTTGATGAAAACAAGTATAGTTATTTATTTTTTGTTGATAATGCTATGATTTAAACAAACTGTTTATACAAAATATTAATAATGAACATAGATCATTTGCGTTTGTTTGTTCGTATTGCCTACCTTTGCAATATTAGTTTAGCGGGTAAAGAACTTGGACTATCGCCAGCTGTAGCAAGTAATTCTATGAATAAGCTTGAACAGCACCTTGGTGTTAAGCTTATATATAGAACGACACGCAAAGTTAGTTTAACGTCAGAGGGTACTAGTTTTCTTCCTCATGCTGAAAATGTTATTCATAGCGTTGAGCAAGCAAAGTCATCTATCGGAAGTGGTAATATCACTCCTGAAGGCAAACTTCGTATTGCCGCGCCAGCTTCTTTTGCAAGAATGCATTTAGTCCCTGCTTTGGATGAGTTTTTAGTGAACTATCCGAAACTAGATATAGAACTAATGCTTAGCGATAGCATTATTGATATGGTAGAAGGCGGTTTTGATATTGCCATTAGAGATGCCGAGTTAGCTGATTCAAGTTTGATTGCGAAAAAATTGGCTGACGACAAAAGGATCATTTGCGCATCGCCTAGTTATGTCGAAAAGCACGGCCTCCCTGAATCACCAAATGACATAAATGATCATTTCAGTGTCAACTTAAAAGGATTAGCAAACTGGTACTTTAGCGATAATTCAAAAGACATTAAAGTCACACCTAAGCCCCGACTAACTACAGATAATGGTGAAGTTGTGCGAGATGCCTGTGCTCAAGGGTTAGGCTTGGCTTTACTATCTACCTGGTGCGCGTATGAAAAACTAATATCGGGCGAGCTGATCCAAGTATTAACAGATTACCCGTTAATATCTAACACTAAAATTTGGGCGGTTTACCCAAGTTCTAGACTAGTGCCAGTAAAAGTCAGAGCCTTCATCGATTATTTTCACAGGCACTTTCAGAATCCATACTGGGATGTCGAATTGGACAACCAATTGTCTTAAATAATAAATTTATCCAGTAGCTCCTGTTGCCCTCTGACGTTTGATAATAAATCTTTACTACCTTCAAACTGTTCTCCGGCATATGAATCCACCTGAACACTTATATCTTTAATACTTAGTGTATTTTTATTAATATCTTCTATAACAACACTTTGTTGCTCAATTGCCGTGGCTATTTGGATATTACGATCCATTATTTCTTTAACGGATTCTGATATTTCATCTAAAGATTTAGTCGCGATCCCTGTATTTTCTACACAGTTACTGGCATTTTCTTTGCTGTCGTTCATGGCTGATTGAACTTTTAATGAATGGCTTTGGATTTGATCTATCATGGTTTTAATTTCAGTCGTTGATTCTTGAGTTCTCGATGCCAAAGTTCTTACTTCATCAGCCACAACAGCAAACCCACGACCTTGCTCACCGGCTCTAGCGGCCTCGATAGCGGCATTGAGCGCAAGTAAATTGGTTTGATCAGCAATACCGTTAATTACGGACAGGATTTGCTCAATGTTATTACTGTATTCAGCTAGTTGATTGCTAATTTCTAACGCTTCTGAAATAGAATAAGATAACGACTCAACATCATTCGATGTTTTCTGAAATAGCTGCTTACCCGACTCTGTTGTTTCATTCACTGTGGTGACTAAACTAGCCGCTTCTTGTGCACGTTGAGCAATATCCGAAGAAGTGGTACTCATTTCATGCATTGCAGTAGCAAGGCCGTCAATAAGTTGAAATTGATTACTCAGTGCTTGGCTTGAGTTTTCTGAGATGGATTTAACATCTTCGCTTTTAATTAAAACACTGTGGGCTTTGGAAGTCACATCAGACACTAGGGTCTGCAAAGATCCTAAGAAAACATTAAAGTTATTAGCTACTTTACTGCATTCATCGCGTGTTTTTATATCTAATCGTTGAGTTAAATCTCCACCGCCACTAGCGATTTCCTCGATGGCATTGTCTAATCCAGTTAACGGTGACAACAAATGCTTTGCAAGTTTTCTGAAGATAAAAATACTTAATGAAATACAAATAATAGCAAAGATAATCACGCGAATTGAAAAAGTACTTAATGAAGCGTATACCGCGCTTTTATCAAGTAGCACACCAATGTACCAATCTACGCTGCTATTTGACGGGAGCTTTTTGAAGTAAATAAGAGACGTGTTGTCGTTATAGTCTATTTCAGTTATATCTGAAATAGACTGAGGGTTTTGGCCATAAATAGCATTTGTTGACTTGCCATTAAGAGAGGCTTCAGGGTGGGTAATAATATTACCTTTGCTATCGGTAACAAAAGCTATTCCTGTATTATTAAAATTAATGGTATTAACGCTTTTAGCTATTTCATTTAGGCTTAAATCACCACCTAAAACACCTTTAAACACTCCTTGGTTATTAATCGGTGCGACTACAGATAGGAGTAATTCTTTAGTTGCAGCATCCACATAAGGCGCTGTAAAAACGACATTATTTTCTTTTTCAGCTAATAAATACCAGGCTCGTGTTTTAAAGTCGATATTTGGTGGATTTACTCTAGAAGGGTCGTTTGATCTTAGCCCAGATTCCGTACTTAACGTACCAAACATCAATAAAAAGTCTTTCTTAAAGGCTTGATTGTTAAGATGCTGTTGAAACTTATCTGGGCTAAAATCATTGTCTAACGCACTTTTTAATATACCTATTTGTGCTTTTTTCCCTAGTAGCCAATTATTTATATTTTCAGTGAGTAAACTAGTGTTATCAATAATGTAAGCTCTCGTTTTTTCTTTAAGTGTGGCGTTTACGAGAATGTAAGTTGAAATAGCTAACATGGTGATGACGATAAAGACAACAATAGCTGAAGCAATCGAAAACTTTGTTCTAATTTTCATTCCAAGACCTTACAAGAATACTTAGATGACTTTCAATATAGTCTATACTGAGAAACATTGCTGGCAGAGAACGAGGTAATGATGAACAAGTTTACCCATTTTACTTTGATAGCGACCTTGTTCTTTTCCTTTTCGACCATGGCTTCTCAAAGTGAAGAAAAACAAGAGTTAGAATTATTAAAGCGTCAAGTAGCTAAATTGTTAGAACGCATTGAAAGTTTAGAAGAAAAGATAGAGAAGCAAGGTAAAGCGCAACCTACGCTAACGGCCACCAAAAAAACAACTACTGTTAACCAAGATTCCCCAGCAGTTCCTGATAAAACTGTAAGTAGTATGCGTGCTTACGCGACTTTACGACCTACTTATGGCTATATTGATGAAAATGGTGATACTAACTTTGATGTTAAAGATGCACTTTCTCACGCCGGTTTTAAAGCTGAAACTGAGTTTAAGAAAGACTGGACGGCGATTTTACATGGCGAATGGGGAATTGATCTTTCAAACAATGGTGATTTTGGTAAAGCCAGACAAGTATATGTAGCGGTAGATTCTCCTTATGGTCGAGTTGGTATTGGTAAACAGCGCCCTGTTCAGTATTTGTTTCTTGCCGAATACGTAGATATTTTTAATCACGGAGCCAGTCCCTTTTCCTATGATCCTGAAAGTCTATTTTTCGTTAATAACTTGATTACTTATCAGAAAAAATTTAATGACCTAACGTTTATGATCGTTGGCCAATTCGATGGCGAATCAGGCGATAACTACGAAGACTTGATTAACACTGGCGTTAGTTACGACACCGATAATTTCCATCTTGCCTTTACTTATACAGACCAAAATATAACAGACAATGGTTCTACCATTGGCGCAGATACTATCTATGGTGGTTCTATCGCTTATACGTTTGATTCAGGCTGGTATATTGCGGCAAGTTATCAAGATAAAGAATATAAACGCCACAGCCAATTAACAAGAAACGGACACACTTTTGATCTATCTATGGCTTACCCTATTGGCAGCGAACATAAAATTAAAATGGGATATTTTGACTTTAAGGACGGATTTGCCGAGTTAACTTCAAAAGATTTTGATGGCTATAACCTCACTTTTGAGTGGCTTCCCCTCGATAATTTAAGATTTCACCTAGAGTATCTAGATAAGGCTTTTGATTATCAGCCAGATTTTTCTTCGATAAGCCTAGGCTTTAGATATGATTTTAGCCAAACCTGGAATTACTAAATGACAATAAGAAGTAAGTTACTGCTATTTGTAATTTTAGCGTGTCTAAACAATGTGTGCCTTAATGCGAAACAAACAATAGCTGTAACTATAGTGGCAGATGATAACTATCCACCTTATAGCTATTACGAAAATGGTACAGCAGCTGGTGTATATATTGAATTGATAAAAAAAGCAGCAAAGCTTTTAGAACCAGATTACCAAGTCAATATTGTAGCGATGCCGTGGAAAAGAGCGCTGATGGAAGTAGAGAATGGAGAAGCTTTTGCAATATTGCCGCCTTATACGCACCTATCCGCTCGCCCATATATTTCGCCATATTCCGTAGCTTTGGCTCAAGAGTCAGTTGTTGTTTATTGCCATAAAGATATAAATCTCCAAAAAACGCTTAGTGGTTCTTCTAGAAACGTTCCGTTAATTATAGGCATTAACGCGGGCTACATTATTCTTAATGAAAAGTATGCCCAAGCAAATAAGAAAAAACGATTAGTTATCAGTGAAAACAAGAGTACGAAGGCCAACTTAACCAAGCTAGTGACTCGCAGAATCGATTGTTACGCCAATGATAAACTAACCATTGAACTAGGCCTCGAGCAATTAAGCACAACCACTCAAAATTTCTTGGTTAGCGACTTCGTTCAAAAAGACTTTATTAGCGCTCAAACTGCACATATCGGTTATACCAATAGAAACCTTGACCAATTCCCTTTCAAAAATGATTTTATCAAGCGCATGGATCAGGCACTTATACGTGTTACTCAAAGGAATCAATAATCGTCCTTAGCCTCTAGTATTGCTATTCATACACAAATTTAGCTTCTAGATACACAGTCCTAGACGGCCAAGGGTGAACGACATAAGCGAGTCTGTTAAAAACGTTATCGACGCCTAGTGATACTTTAAGACTGTCGCTAACTTGCCAATTTGCTCTGGCATTGACAAATAAGTAACTATCAATCGCACCATAAACGTTAGACTCTTTATCTTTATTATCTAATTCACTATAAGTGTCACTTGCGTACCGAATGCCTAGATTAGCATCGATAGCATTATTAAATTTATACGACATTAGTAACTTTGCACGCCAATTAGGTACGCGAGGTAGTGTATTTCCTTCAATATCAGTATTTGCAGAGTTTCTTTCTATCTTTGCATCTGTATAGCTGGCGTTGAAAGTAAGATCTAATGGGCTGTCGAATAAATTTGAGTGCGAAACACTAAACTCTGCGCCTTTAGAAATAACTTCGTCTATGCCCAAAAACGATGAAACATGAACATTTATACCATTATCGATAAAAGTACCACCTTGATAGTAGATGGTATCGTCTATAGTCTCGTGAAATAGATTTACCTGCCAGTTTCCATTATCTAACTCTTTCATCACAGATAAGTTGTGAAAAATACCACTTTCCGGTGCTAATGTTGGATCGGCTACAACAATATTAGTTGTCGCATCTTCATTACGATAGAGTTCTTCTGCAATAGGAAACCGAACCGCTTTAGCAACAGAGTATCTGAAATTTAGTGCGGAATTTGCTTGATAGCCTATAGAAAACTTAGGTGAAAAATCAGTTTCTGATCGGTCTGCAACATAGGTATCGTCATAAAAGCCATTTTCTGTTTGCCAATCTTCGAAGCGAATACCTAATGCTATATCCCACTGGTTATTGACATCCCAGCCATATTGACCGAATACAGCAAAGCTAGATGTATTTCCTTTACTCGTAGCTCGGCTTTTAATGAATTCACCCGTAAGCGCGTCTATATCACTCGGGTAGATAGCCAACTCATAAGAATCACGATCAACACCTAGGGCCAACCTGTGGTCATTACTGTTTAACAAAGATTCCGTTGCGAACTTAATGCTAAACGTTTGCCAACCGGTATCTTTGTATTCCGTTTTTCTGCCATTGCGCGAACCATAAGCAGGGTCTGTTCTATTTAGTCCAGTTCGTATTTCTTCATCTTTTTTTATTGAAAAGTCAGTTGCGTAAACATCATAAATCCAGTTGTCAGCAATATCACCTCTTAATCCAACACCCAATAACAAACTCTGCCTTTCGTGAAAACGTTCTTCAAAGTTTCTATTGCCTGCTTGCCAGTAGCTATTGCCATTTGAATCGATTAGATAGTTTCGTTTATCTTCGTCTTGTCTTTCCCTGTCTTCATAAGCGAGAGAGGCTCTTAGCTGCACAGTATCCAAATCGTATGTAAATTTTCCCTTATAAAGCGACGTTAAAGAACTCTCAGCGCCAGAGTCACCGATATAAATAACAGAGTTACCATGATCGTCTTTACCCTCAATAAAACCCGACACGCCGTTATCAATAAGTGATTGTTTATCATCAGATGATAAATAGTAATTAGACAAAGGATGACTATCATTTGCTAGTCGCATATAAGAGAGGTAAACGCCAAAGTCGCCTATAACATTTTCGTAAGAGGTAAATACTTTATTGCCATTGAACGTGTCTTTAGTGCCTAAATTATCGTAATCCTGACTCATCAGGGTTCCTTGGAAAACGAATCTTTCTTTTGTCGGGTTTCGTGTCGTTAGATTAACTACGCCCCCCATAGCGTTGCCAGCATATTCTGCTGAATAAGGACCATAAATGACTTCTGATGCGACAATTTCATCGGGCCCAACCAAAGACCACCTAGGTGCCCCACTCCAACGCGTTTGTAGCAAATAGTGTAAAGGAAGTCCGTCAGCAAAAACCAAACTTCTAGTAGTTTGAAACATTCCAGATCCACGGATACCAATCACACCATTGGGGTCGCCGACATACCTTCTCCTAACAACAAGATTTGGCTGATAAGAAACTGTATCTTCCGAAGTCAGCACATTAATTTTTTCAAAATCCTCAGATGTTAATATGGAAGTAGGACTGACTAGATTTGTATCTTTAAAAACCTTTTTTCCTACAACTTCTATTTTTTCAATTTCACTTTCTTCGGATTTTGTCTCGAATGCACCTGTTTGACTTGAGTAAGTTGAAAATGCACTGACAACACAAAATGCTAATTTAGATAAGGCTGGTTTGGTCTTTAATTTCATACTGAAGGATAGTTGTTTTTATTGCGACTAATATACGTTTTTTTATTTGTAATTAATATGGAATTTCTTGAGTATTTTCACTCCGAAAATATAAGAGATTCATATCCTTTGCTATAGATTTAATGGCTCTTTTTACCTGGCCAAATTGCCAAAAGATCCCATTTAAATAAATTTAATTCCTTCATCGCTAGACGCCTTTAATAACTCTTACAACTCTATAGGAGCTTAACTGCATTATTTACAAAACAAATATTCAAGGAACTTCCTTGGTAAATAATCTAGTAGCCAATGGGGTATGTAAACATTCACAAACACAAACCTGAGAGTTATCAGAGTTATAGTTACACCTCAATTCGGAGTTATCAGGGTTATCTTTACAAAACAAGGGAGGGTTACCGGAGTTATCATAAGGGTTGTTTTAAAGGGTTATTAGGGTTATAGTTTTTAGGCATGAAAAAACAGAGAATTTGAATGAAGTTTCCAGCATTTGTAGAAAAGAAAAATGAAGTATGGTGTTTGTCGTTTGTTGACGTACCTGGCTGTCAAGTAACGGCCTCTTCTGTCAGTGAAGTAATGGATTTGGCGAGTCAAAATCTTGCAGAGCATTTTGCTATTTTGGCTGAGTATGGAGAAACAATTCCTAACGCAAGTTCAATGGATGAAGCGTTAATAAAAATAACCAATAAAGATTTGATCTGGGGTATTATAGATTTTGATATTACGCCCTACTTAGGTAAGAGCCATAAAATAAATGTAACTCTACCCGAAATACTCATTAAGCAAATTGATGATCGGGTAAGCAAATCAGAAAACTACAAAACACGATCTGGCTTCATTGCTACAGCGTGTATTCAAGAACTTTCAAAAAAGAATTAAAGATGACTAGAAAACTATTATTATTAAGTAGCTCTAAAGTTGGAGCCACCCCCTATCTTTCTCATGCGCTAGATCTGATCAAAACAAGGTTAGGCGAAGCAAAAGAAGTACTATTTATTCCTTATGCCGGCGTTACTGTGAACTATGACCAATATACTGAGCAAGTTGCAAAAGCTCTTAAAGAAATAGACGTCACTGTAAAAGGCATACATACGGTAGAAGAACCTAAAACTGCGATAAAAAACGCTAGCGCAATTTTAGTTGGAGGCGGAAATACGTTTCGCCTTTTGGAACGTTTGTATTACTTCGACTTAATTGAAGAAATACAAAACAAAGTTAGCAATAGCTGCCCTTATATTGGCTGGAGTGCTGGTTCCAATATGACGGGGAACTCGATTAAAACCACAAATGACATGCCTATTATCGAGCCGCCAAGTTTTAACGCCTTGAATTTAGTCGATTGCCAGTTAAATCCTCATTATACTGAATACCAACCGCCAGGTTTTAACGGTGAAACACGCGAGCAACGACTACAAGAGTTTATGGTGTTAAATCCTGAAACTAATATTATTGGTTTAGTAGAAGGCACGGGGCTTATGATTGATGATGCTTCAGTAACTTTCGTTAAAGGGAAAAACATTGAAGAGTCACTTTATCTTTTCAAAGGCGGTAAAAAGCAAGTGGTTGATACCTTCCCTTCAGAGTTAAACATCTAGGGCATTTCGATAAAGTAGCTCTGATCACTTTTGTTCTGAGCTACTTATTATTTACTGATTCTTTAATTGAGATCAGATTTACACAAACCATAGATATAACAATCTTTATATTGTCCATCTATCAACACATCTTGTCTTAAACACCCTTCACGCGAAAATCCTGCTTTTTCCAACACGGTATACGATCCAATATTGTCCACAGTACAAATTGCAGCTAGTTTATTTAAAGACAGCTCATTAAAAGCATGTTCCTTTAACATCTTTAATGCTCTACTCGCTATACCTTGACCATGAAACTGGCTTTTTAACGTAAAGCCAATTTCTGCTGTTTTAGCTTTTTGATCTGTTATTCTAAGAGATGTCCACCCTGCTTGCTCGTTAACATTTTTATCGGTGATCACTAATGCTAACCAATTACTCGTTTTAGCGTCCCAAGGTTTAGAGCGAACTTCAAATACGTCTTTCGCTTCTTTTTCTGTTAGCGGATCCGAAACGTGCTGCATTAATTCTTTACTAGTAAATATGTCTAAACAAATCTGTAAATCTGTTTCTCCAAGCGGAAACAAGGAAATTCTTTCATCTGATAACTGCACTTTAACTCCTTTAAATTTCTATCAATGTGCCTATTGGAATACTATTTTTGAGCCTCTTGATCGGCTAAATATGTGAAACAATGTGAGAAATAATTACTTATTCAAATCCATGTAGTAATAAGTCATTGAGTATATGTTTTACAACGAGTCTAACCAGCGCTTGAAATCTTCGTCTTTGCTAGTGCCCCAAGATTTGATCAAGGCTTGATAACCAATCCAGTTACCCTGTCTTAGTAAGGCTATCATTTCGTCAGTGTCTTCCCTTTGTTGCTCTATCATATAGCGCACCGCAAAATAGCCCCATCCGAATATACGCGCTGGATCGTTATTACTATTGACACTTGTATTAAATATTTCACTTAAAGCATACGGGTAGTTTTTGTCAAAAAGTAGCTCATTAGCGCGTTTATTATTATTACCGTGTGTTACATACTCGGCTATTCCTTCAGTCCACCATACTAAATGTGGGTAAGGTAAGTTTGGTGAAGGACAAAACTCTGGACCCGCGTGATCATCATGTAATCCGTTACAATAGTCACCGTGTTTATTAAAGCGCCCATCTAAGTAATGTACGTATTCATGCCGTAAATTTATGACCAAATTTTCTTTTCGATACGTTACAAACTCAGCTACGTTACCTTTTCTATCAGGGTAGCCTTCCAAAAACATAGTGCCGTAACTTGTAGGCATATTAAAATGCGCTGTTGCGTATTTTTCAAAACTCTCTTTAGAATCATAAACATTGGCGCGTACAATTACACTATTGTCACCTACTAATGGCTTACCTTTAGTTCCAAATAAATGATGAAATTTTTTGTTTGTACTCGCTAGCATTCTGCAGGCGTAACCTATTTGTTTTTCTTCTAGAGCTTGAGAGCGAATAATCGTTGTTTCGTCACAATACGTTACTTGATTAAGTACTGCTGATATTTCTTGTTTTTGCGCAACTTTATTACAGCCATTCAACGATAGTGCGATAGCAATGGCTGTCCCTATTGTCGGAGTTGTTTTGTTCATCGTTAGCTTAATTTTCCCTGCATGCAAAGAGCACCTAATACTTAAATTGATTAATAATTAAGTTCACTTCTGTAAAATCTTCTTTAAGTTGATGAATGTGCTCATTAAGTTGACTTGAACTTTGCTCAGCAAACTGCGCAAAGTCTTTAATGTCGACCACTGAATTATTTAACTCTTGCGCCAGTTCATCTTGCTTTGTTGTTAATGTGGTAATTGAGTCATTAGATGATTTGGTTTGATCAATTGCCTGATCTATTTCTTGAAACACAGAAACTACTTGATTGGCGGTACCTATCGCATGTTCCATTTGCTTTTTACTATTTTCCATTTCAGATGAAACATTAGTCGCGCTGCTCTGTAAATGTTCGATAATTTGCTTAATATTTTCTGTAGATTCTTGAGTTCTAGTTGCTAAAGTCCTAACTTCATCGGCTACTACGGCAAAACCTCTCCCATGGGTTCCAGCCCTTGCCGCTTCTATCGCGGCATTTAGTGCAAGTAAATTAGTTTGTTCTGCAATACTTTCAATTACAGACAATACACTGCCGATCGATTCACTGTCCTGTTTTAATTGCGTAACTTGAATCGAGGTTTCTGCTAATTGGCTAGATAACTGCGTTAATTCTTCAACGGCAGCATGCACTTGTGATTTACCTGATGAAGCTACATCTGTAGCGTGATTAACCTGGTCGCCTGCTTGGGCAATTTGATCGTTAATATGAGTTGCCGTGGTGAAAACCTGAGAAATATGATCATTTGCTGAATTTACATTTTCTCTAGATGTGGCAACTCGGCTTAAGGATTGCTCGGCAACGGCAGACACGTTAGTTACTGTTGTTGACGCGCTATTCGACATAGTGGCCAAATCTTTTACCAATCCATGTACCTTTTCGGTATAAGCGTTAAATGCTCTTGCTAATTCACCTATATCATCGTCAGATTTAATCGCTAAACGTTGTGTTAAATCTCCGTCGCCTTTCGATAACTTCTTCATTGCTAATTGCAGCTCAGTAATAGGAAGGGTTACTGAACGACTTACAATCATCAAAATACCACTAATTAATAACAATAAAATTAAAGCGACAGCTACTGTCCAGTATTGCGCATTAGCAACTTGATCAGTAATGACGGCTTCAGGCACTATCATGCCGAAATACCATTTCATATTTAACTGCTCTACTTCTACCGCTTTAAATACGGCTAACTGTTGCTCTTCTCCTAGCTCGACTTGCACAACGCCTTGTTTTTCTATGCTAATTTGGCTCGCTAACTGGGCAAAACCGTTATTTCCATTAACCTTATCAAGTTCACTTAATGGTGCGTTAAGTTCTAGTTTTCCACCTGAACTTGGAAAGTAAACAATATTACCCGCCTCATTAACTAAAAAAGCCTTACCTAGATTTTGATAGTTAGCTCTATCAACAATTTCGGCGATAGTATTAATTAAGATGTCTGCGCCACCTACGCCAAAAAAGGTTTGGTTTTCGTCAAACATTGGTACGTGCAAAGCGATATAAATACTGCTATCTACGGGATGAACCTCAACATTAGCCACTTCCCATCTCTGCACTTTTTCAATATGTTGAAACCACTCTCGGCTTGTTGCTACGTATTCATCTGGCTTGTATGAACCATTTTCGTCCAAATACTCTCGCGTTATTTTAGAGGCAAAAAATACTGACTTTAAATAAGGATCTCGGGAAGACTCAGAGACAAAAGTATCAACAATATTATTATACGACGTTGTTCCTGGCTGAAGTGGTGGTTGTTTATGGTTAAGTAATTCTTTTACAAATAAATGATTACTGAAAAAGCTAGCCAACGCTCTTGCCTGATTGGCAAAAAACATTTCAATTTTTGCCGCTTCTAGGGCGTTTACTTGAGTAAGGTCTCGTGTTGTTTGCTCTCGAGTTTTTTCTGCTATAACACTGCTTAGCACAACGCTTAATACAACTAACGCAACAAACACACTTCCTGTTACGTAAACAAGGAACTTACTTCTAATACTCTTTTTCATTATTATTCTTTTATAACGCTCTTTGTTGCATACTGTATATTGTGCGAACGGCGCTGACAAGTATTTAGAAGTTTGCTGCGATTTTAATAGAAGTTGTTTACATTAGTGGCGAAATATCTAAATGGTCAGAAATTTCATCGGCGGTGTTTACAAAAGGTATTTTACCTAATAATGGTGCTGTAATTGTCTTAGAAAGCTCCTCTATGTTTTCATGTAAATATGGCATATCTTGAAAACAATTTGCGACCCAGCCAACACAAGTCAGCCCATCATTTAGAATTGATTGATAAGTGAGTATGGCATGATTTAAACAGCCAAGTTTCATGTTAACGACTAAAATTACTTCTTGATTTGTTGATATTGCAAAATCAGATAAATAAACACCTTGCCCTAACGGAAGTCTCCAACCGCCTGCTCCTTCGGTTAATACAACATCAGGAGATTTTTCACAAAGCGCTAGAAGCCCCTTTTCCACTTGCTCGACAGTTATATGTTGATGCTGTTTGGCTGCGGCAATATGTGGAGCTATTGGTTCTAAATAAGCAATTGGATTAACTTCTTGTAAGGTAACATCAAGGGTTGAGGCGTTAAGTAACATTTGTGCATCATGGTTAACTAACTCTCCGTTTATTAATTCACAACCGGCTGAAATAGGCTTATAGCCAATACTTTTGACACCTTTTCGCGCAAATGCGTTAAGTAAACCATACGAGATATGTGTTTTACCCGCGTCTGTATCGGTAGCGGTAACGAAAAATTTTTTCATGAGTAAACTTCTATAGAAATGTTAGTTAGTCGTGTTTAGTTGTTTAGCTTTACCATTAAACCGGAAAACACTTTATAGGTAGCAGGGTAAACATTGTCTGTACTTGCATATTTCTCGTATGCCGCCATCATCCGCTTCCATTTATCTTTACCAGCCAGACCTCTGCTTTTTCCTGACGGGACGTGATTAGCTCCTAGCCCTTTCAATTCATGGGCTAAGTGAAGCACATTTTCATATTCCAGTACGACATCTTTTACCGAATGCTCAATCAAACGGCCCTCATCATGGTTAAAGATATCCGTAAGTTCTCTAGCGCCCTTAAAATTAATAACATGCTTATCGTTATCAACTTCTGACCATGATTGCTTTAATTCAAACAAAGTACCATCGACAAGTGTTGAAAATATAAATAAACCACCAGGTTTTAACGCTCTAGATATTTCTTTTACTACTGACGGTAAATCATCACACCACTGGATCATTAAATTAGAATAAATTAGGTCTAGGCTATTGTCTTTAAAAGGCAGCTTATAAGCATCACCCTCTAACCAAGCAATATTTTCGTTTCTATTTTGTTTTGCGAAATTGAGCATATTGGTGGAAATATCAAAACCTATAACCTGCTCAAACCTGTCTGCTAATAAGTCAGTAAAGAACCCTGTACCACATCCCAAATCAACTACGGTTAAATCGTGACGATTAGGCAACCATGGCATTAAATGTTTGCCAGAAAATCGTTGAAGACGAGCTGAAACGTCATAAGAGTGACTTGCCGAACCAAATGATTTCGCAATGTTATATCTTTGCTGTAATTCTAGCATTTAGTTCATGGTCCTATTTATAGATTCTGCTAAGTCAATGATATCCTTATCTTTATGTGTAGCACATATCGTAACGCGTAACCTGGATGTTCCAACTGGAACAGTTGGAGGCCTTATGGCTGTTAACCAAAATCCATCTTGTCGTATACGTTGTGCAGCTTTTAATGCATGGCTTTCTTTTCCTAAAACCACTGCATGTATTGAAGATTGTGTAGGCATAACTTCTATTTCTGAATTAAGTGTAGCTGAAAATAACTCTGAAAGTTCTTTAATTCGATCTCTACGCCACTGTTCTTTTTGTACAATTTCGATACTTTTCTTTGTTGCCCAAGCTATCGCCGGAGACATTGCCGTTGAATAAACATAATGGCGAGCAAAATTAACAAAATAGTCATGCCAGTCTTTACTACAGGTAACAAACGCACCACTGGTCGCAATTGCTTTGCCTAATGTTGCCATGACAAAATCTATCTGGTTCGATTCAGCTAAACTTCCTCGTCCTTTATCCCCGCTAACACCTATGCTATGTGCGTCATCTAGATATAAAAGACCGTCATGCTTTTTCGTGGTCAGTTCAAGCGCTTGTATCGGAGCACTATCACCATCCATGCTAAATACTCCCTCAGATACAATAACGTGATGGTGTTTGCTATCTTTTGAAAGTAATCGCTCAAGCTGTTCTACATCATTATGTAAGAAGCGCTTAAACTTGTTGTTATCAATTGTTACACCGTCAATCAAAGATGCATGACTTAGTTTGTCTAACCAAAATTTAGTTTCTGGACCTTGCAAAGTAGATAAAACAGCTTGATTAGCGCTAAATCCACTATTAAAAAGTAAGCACCGCTCTATACCTAACCATTCACATATGTCTTGCTCAAGTGATTGATGTGCATATTGAAACCCAGTAATTAAACTAGAAGCACTAGAGCACACGCCAAACTTATCAGCACCTTCTTGTAAACTTTTGTTTATGTCTGGATGCTGATTTAACCCTAGGTAATCGTTAGAGCTAAAGTTTGTATAAGTACGGCCGTCTACTTTTATATGGCGAGCGTTTTGCCACTCGACCATATGTTTTTCTCGGTACAGTGCAGAACGCTTACGTTCTGCTAGTTGTTCCCGTGCTTGAGTTAAATTCATACTCGCTATTTAGCAGCGTCGTAGAAAAGGTCACTGTGCTGATTATTGACAATTTTTGTCTGTAATACTTGCTGTTCAGTATCTTCGTCGAGGTTATTTGAAATTGTTTCGGTATTAATGCCTAACTTTTTGAATAAAACAACGTCTGCATTTGTTTCTGGGTTACCGGCAGTTAGTAGTTTACAACCAAAGAATATAGAGTTTGCGCCAGCTAAAAAGCACATAGATTGCATTTGTTCGTTCATCGCGTCGCGACCTGCTGATAAACGAACATGACTTTGCGGCATCATAATACGAGCAACAGCAATACAGCGGATAAAGTCAAATTCATCCAGATCTGCAACATCAGATAATGGTGTGCCTTCAATTTTAACTAACATGTTAATAGGAACACTTTCTGGCTGAGGAGAAAGATTCGCTAACTGAGCCAATAAAGAGGCACGATCACGCGCTTGCTCACCTAAGCCAACAATACCACCACTACAAACTTTCATGCCCGCAGAGCGAACATTGTCTAGCGTGTCTAAACGGTCTTGGTAACTGCGCGTTGTAATAATTTGATTGTAGTGCTCTGGAGATGTATCTAAATTGTGGTTGTAATAGTCTAATCCCGCTTCTTGTAATTGAGAGGCTTGGTCAGAAGACAACATACCTAGAGTCATACAGGTTTCTAAACCCATCGCTTTTACGCCTTTTACCATTTCTAGTACATAAGGCATGTCTCTTTCTTTAGGGTTACGCCAGGCAGCGCCCATACAAAAACGCGTTGAACCTTGAGACTTAGCCGCTTGCGCAGCTTCTAATACTTTCTCAACTTCCATTAAACGTTCTTTTTCAATATCTGTTTTATAGCGAGCGCTTTGTGAACAGTATTTACAGTCTTCTGGGCAAGCACCTGTTTTAATCGACAATAAGGTACTTACTTGTACTTCATTTGGATTAAAGTTTTGACGATGTACAGTTTGTGCATAAAACATCAAATCGTTAAAAGGTAAATCGAATAATGCTTGAACTTCTTGTGAAGACCAGTTGTGTCGCGTTTCACCTAATGAAAAATTTAACGCAGATTGCGATTGAGACATGTAAAAAACCCTAATTCTTAAATTGCTTATTTGCTCTATACCCGCTAGTCTAAGCGCCTACAGCGACATGTCAACAGCAAATTATTCCCAAGGTTTACAATTGAACAATAAACAATCTTCACAAATTGCTTTCGATCGCCAACATATATGGCACCCTTATACTTCAATGAGCAACCCATTACCTTCTTATATGGTTGATTCTGCTCAAGGTGTCTATATAAATCTATCGACCGGCGAACAGTTAATTGACGGTATGTCTTCTTGGTGGTCTGTCCTCCATGGTTATAATCACCCAGAATTAAATAAAACGATTCATGACCAAACACAAAAGATGGCTCACGTTATGTTTGGTGGCTTAACCCATGAACCAGCAATAGAGCTTTCAAAAAAGCTCATTGATATCTCGCCGAGTGGTTTAGACCGTATCTTTTTGTCTGACAGTGGTTCTGTTTCGGTTGAAGTGGCACTAAAAATGTCAATTCAATATTGGCAAAGTTTAAATAAACCCGATAAATGTAAGCTACTAACGGTTCGAAATGGTTACCATGGCGATACGTTTGCTGCTATGTCAGTTTGTGATCCTGTTACGGGCATGCACCAAATATTCGATAAAGTATTGATGAAAAATCATTTTGCCCCCGCGCCAACCATAATGATGGATGATGAATGGCAAACTACCGACGTTGACGCTTTGCGTGAGTACTTTGAAAAGTATCATCAAGAGCTTGCTGCTTTTATTATTGAGCCGATTGTTCAAGGCACTGGCGGAATGCGCTTTTATCACCCCAATTACCTAAAAGCAGTACGTGATCTTTGTACCGAATTTGAGGTGTTGTTTATTGCTGATGAAATTGCAACGGGTTTAGGTAGAACAGGAAAGTTATTTGCTTGTGAATGGGCAGATGTTTCGCCTGACATTATGTGCTTGGGTAAAACACTGACAGGTGGCTATTTGTCTTTAGCTGCTACTTTATGTACTAGCGATATTGCGACCACTATAAGTAATGGCGAAGCAAGTTGCTTTATGCATGGTCCAACATATATGGGTAACCCCCTAGCCTGCGCTGTCGCTAACAAAAGTATTGAACTACTGTTAGATTGCAATTGGCAAGAAAAAGTCACGTTTATAGAAGCGTGTTTTAACAAACACCTTATCGACCTTAAAGACAAAGAACGAGTTAAAGATGTTCGCGTACTTGGTTCGATAGGCGTTGTTGAAACAACCGATTCCGTCAATGTTGCCAATATTCAAAAACGCTTCGTTGAATTGGGCGTGTGGATCAGGCCATTTGGTAAGCTTATTTATATGATGCCACCTTTAATCACTACCGAAGCGCAGATACGCCAATTGTGTAATGCCATTAAAGCAGTTATTGATGAAGAAGCGTGTTTTACCTCATCAAATTAATCGCTATATAAATAACCCAACTTAATGAGACGAAAAACAATAATGCTATATTAAAAGAAGAATTATCAGTTTTTCGTCTACTTCTATATTTGTGGAGAACTATCGTTAAATAGCTCAATAATGCACTTATCCATAAAAGCACATACAAATAGCCTGTTAACGGCGTTAGCCAGAACTTTCTAATTTCTATATCGTAATAACGCAAAATACCATAGTCGGTATCAGGCGCAGCATAATAAGAAACGACAAGGGAAATGATAAATAATAACCAGGCAACAATTGATGCATAACGCATAAACTTCACCCAACCATCTTGTTTTTGTCTTCGATCTACCAGATATTCTTCAGTCACAGGCTAAATTTCCTTCTGTTTTACGCCCTGTTATCACTTAAAACGGATTAGACTTAAGTTTTACTTGTTAAACCTAAAGATCACGGTAACATATCAGCCCCTATTTAGAATACTTTTAAGTTCATATTTAATTTAATAAGAGGTTTATTAAATGTCAGTTATTGCTATTACTGATGTCCTGGCTGGAAAATATCCTGTCGATAAAGAAATTACCGTCCATGGCTGGATTAGGACTCGCCGTGACTCTAAAGCTGGTATTTCTTTTCTTGCTATCCATGATGGCTCGTGTTTTGACGCTATTCAGGCTATTGCCCCTAATGAATTAAATAATTACCAAGAAGAAATTTTAAAACTAACAACAGGCTCTGCTGTTAAAGTTACTGGTATCTTGGTTGAATCTCCGGGTCAAGGTCAGTCTTTCGAAATTCAAGCAACAAACGTTGAAGTGTTAGGTTTAGTTGAAGACCCTGATACTTACCCTATGGCGGCAAAACGTCATTCAATTGAATTTTTGCGTGAACACGCTCATCTTCGCCCTCGCACTAACATTGGTGGCGCAGTAACTCGTGTTCGCAACACATTAGCACAAGCTATTCATCGCTTTATGCACGAACAAGGCTATATGTGGATCAGCACACCGTTAATTACTGGTAGCGACTGTGAAGGTGCTGGTGAAATGTTCCGTGTAAGTACATTAGACATGGAAAACTTACCAAGAACTGAACAAGGTAACGTTGATTACTCTGAAGATTTCTTTGGTAAAGAAACCTTCTTAACAGTATCAGGCCAGCTTAACGTTGAAACTTACTGTTGTGCGCTTTCAAAAGTGTACACTTTTGGTCCAACGTTCCGCGCGGAAAACTCGAACACAAGTCGTCACTTGTCTGAGTTTTGGATGGTAGAGCCAGAAATCGCTTTTGCTGATTTAGGCGATGCAGCTGGTTTAGCTGAAGCAATGTTAAAATACGTGTTCAAAGCACTATTAGAAGAACGTGCTGATGATATGGCATTCTTCCAACAACGTGTCGATAAAACTGTGTTAGACAGATTAAACTCTGTTATTAACAGTGAATTCGTACGTATGGATTACACAGACGCTATCGACATTCTATTAAACTGTGGTAAGAAATTCGAAAACCCTGTGTCTTGGGGCATCGACCTTAATTCAGAACACGAGCGTTACTTAGCTGAAGAGCACGTGGGCGGTCCAGTTGTTCTTCAAAACTATCCGAAGGATATTAAATCTTTCTACATGCGTTTGAATGACGATGGTAAGACAGTAGCCGCGATGGATATTTTAGCACCAGGTATTGGTGAAATCGTAGGTGGTAGCCAACGTGAAGAGCGCCTTGACGTGCTTGATGCACGAATGAAAGAAATGGATTTAGATCCAGCTGATTACAGTTGGTACCGTGACTTACGTCGCTATGGTACGGTTCCGCATTCAGGTTTTGGTTTAGGCTTTGAACGTTTAGTTGCTTATGCAACGGGTGTACAAAACGTACGTGACGTAATTCCTTTCCCAAGAACACCTAAAAACGCAGCTTACTAATTAGAAAGCTGCAATATAGAATTAAAAAACCCGCTTTTTAGCGGGTTTTTCTTTTGGCTGAATAATTTTTACAAATACTCTACCCGATCATCAAATGATTTTTGCGGCTTCTCTGGCATCTCTTTCGCTTTAGTTCCAATATATAAAAAGCCTACGATATCTTCGTTAAGTTCAATACCCAGTTCTTTTTTGACCGTATCGTTAAACGCGAGATCTCCTGTGCGCCACATTGCACCAAGCCCTAATGAATAAGCCGCCATTTGCATGGCATGTGCAGCACAACCTGCGGTAATAAGTTGTTCAGAATGTGGCACCTTTTCATGTTCTTGATATTGAGTCACTATAGTGATCACCATAGGTGCGCGGAATGGCATTTTTGCGGCTTTTTCGAGTTTAGCTTGGTCGGCACCTTTTAATGTAAGTGCTTTAACATAAGCTTGTGCTAGTTTTTCTAGTCCTTGATCTTGTGCAACGATAAATCGATAAGGTGCAAGCGCCGCATGATCAGGTACGCGTATCGCAGCTCGAAAGATAGTATCAAGCTGCTCTTTATTTGGTGCTGGAGACGTTAATTGAGGATCCGACTGACGTTTTGTTAATAATTCTATTGCGTTCATAAATACTTATTGGCGAGTAACTTAGGTTTCAGCCAATAAGTATATAAGTAATAGTCGACACTAGTAAATCTTCCTGAGCCAATAAAAAATAACGCCAACAACAGAACAAAATAAATTGAAGCAAATTCTATCCCGTTATTGAGTACGACTATATTGCCCTTTTCGTACAACCAATCAGTATTGCCATTTTCCTCTAAAATTGAACGCATTCTATCTAAACGAACACTTGTAGCATCGCTATTGTCTAAGCTTTCTTGAGCATTATCAAAGCCAAGCCATTGAAACACTTTTGCTGGGCTAATATCACTGTTGGTTGGAGTAATTGCGAACCAGCCGTTTTCTGCATGTACCGATGTCGCTGCCACAATCATAGTAAACATTAACGGAATAGTTACTAAACGAGTTAATAAACCAACGAGCAATAGCCAGCCACCGAAAAACTCAGTCCAAGCAGCAAGGTTAGCTAATAGTTCTGGAAAGGGTAAACCTAAACCCCACTCTGCGTTGCCAAACCAAGAAATAATATCTTCGCTAGCAAAAATATTAGCAATGCCTGAAATATCTGGGTTTGACAAATTTAACTTAGAATACCCTGCCATTATCATTACAGGTGCGACAATAATGCGGATTAACAACGAAGGAATACCATCAAACTTAGTTAAAGTTTCGATGGTCTTAGAATATAACGCGACAACTTTCATAATGTGCCTATCCAAAATACATTAATCTATTAGAACGATTTTAGTGAACAAATATTTCACTGTATAAGTGTAGGACGTATTTATTTACATTTTATACTATTCTCTACCGAAAGTTTTCAGTAGCATATGAAACAATTAATTTGCGTAAGTAATGAAGGATCTATGAGCGAAAAAGAAAGCGGCGTAATGTCTCGCCTATTCAAAAGTTTATTTCAGCTATTAAATATTTCTCGCAAGGTTATCGTCAACCTTGTTTTCTTTGGTGTTTTATTCTTGTTTATCATCGCGTTATCGAGCGATGAAGATAAGATCACTGTACCAGAACAGGCAGCTTTAGTGCTTAATCTACAAGGAAATGTCGTTGAGCAAAAGTTTGAAGTTGACCCAATGGAAGAATTCTTAAACGAAGCTATGGATCAAGCGCCTGAAAATCCAGAAGTATTGCTTGATGATGTGGTTACTGTGATCGAAAAAGCAAAAAACGATCCTCGCATTAAAGCTATCGTGCTAAACCTCAAAGGTATGCGACGTTCAGGTATTACTAAACTGCGCGTTATCGCTGATGCATTACAAGTATTTAAAGAAAGCGGTAAACAAGTAATAGCTATAGGTGATGGTTACACTCAAGATCAGTATTATCTTGCCTCTTTTGCCGACGAGATTTGGCTGAACCCGAACGGATGGTTACTGCTCGAAGGCTATGGTCGCTACCAAATGTATTACAAATCTGCACTTGAGAAGCTAAAAGTGTCGAAACATATCTTTCGTGTTGGTACCTATAAATCTGCTGTAGAGCCGTATATGCGCGATGATATGTCTGCTGAAGCAAAAGAAGCTAACAAGTTGTGGTTATCTGAGCTTTGGTCGCAATACAAACAAGATGTCGCTGAGCAACGAGAATTCTCAACAGACAATTTTGATGAATCGTTACCGGTGTTAATCGATAAACTTGAAAAAGCCGATGGCAAATTTGCGCAATATGCATTGGCTAACCACTGGGTTGATGCGTTAAAAAGTCGCGAACAAGTCAACAAAGATCTAATTGACATTGTTGGTGACCAAACTAACAAAACGTATAGCCACATTGGCTTTAAAGACTATTTGAAAGCCACAAAAGTTCCCTTCCCTCTAGTGAGTAACAAAGACCAAGTGGCTGTGATCGTTGCAAAAGGCACGATTTTAGATGGTACACAAAAGCCAGGAAATATCGGTGGCGACAGTACTGCTAAGTTGTTAAGAAAAGCACGTAACAATGACAAAGTAAAAGCAGTAGTGTTAAGAGTAGATAGCCCAGGCGGAAGTGCTTACGCTTCTGACATTATTCGTCAAGAAATTGAGTTGTTAAAACAAGCGGGCAAAACCGTTGTTGCTTCAATGGGAACATATGCTGCTTCTGGCGGATATTGGATTTCAGCACCTGCTGATAAAATTGTTGCTGCCCCTACTACTATTACTGGCTCAATCGGTATTTACGGTTTCTTTATGACCTTTGAAAATTCCTTATCGGAATTAGGTATTTATACTGATGGTGTCGGTACAACTGATTTGGCAGGCTTTGGCGTAACAAGACCAATTAGTGATGAAATTGGCCGTATATTCCAACTTAATATCGAACGTGGCTACCAAGATTTTCTAGAACTTGTTGCAGAGAACCGCAACATGACAGTTGAAGAAGTCGATAAAGTGGCGCAAGGTCGTGTATGGTCGGGTGTTCAAGCCAAGTCTCTTGGTTTAGTTGATGAGCTAGGTAATTTAGAGGATGCAGTAGCTCTGGCTGCTGAGTTAGCTAACCTTACCGATTACCAACAAACACTAATTGAAAAACAAAAGTCTCCACAGGATATCTTCTGGCAGGAATTTTTTGGCCAAGCCAAAACATGGTTCCCAGAATCGCAACCGGCAGTTAATAGTCAGTTAGAGTCGCTATTAATCGAAGTAAAACAGCAATGGACCATGTTAAACGAATTAAATGACCCGCAAGGCGTTTATGCTAAATGTGTCGCTTGTGAGATAAATTAGTCCACACATGGATTATTATTTTGTTATGATTGCCCCGAATTTTCGGGGCTTTTTATTTTTAGGAAAATATTAGTGAATAAAAAACGAATCTATGTCGCATATACAGGCGGTACTATTGGTATGAAGGCAAGCGAACAAGGCTACATACCTGTTGAAGGCCATTTAACCAAGTCGATTCAAGCCATGCCTGAATTTTATCGTGATGAAATGCCAGAATTCGTTATTCATGAATATTGTCCACTCATTGACTCATCAAATATGTCTCCTGACGACTGGCAACGGATCGCAGACGATATCGCAGGCAACTATCAACAATATGACGGGTTTGTCGTGTTACATGGTACAGACACCATGGCATACACCAGCTCAGCGCTTTCTTTTATGTTAGAAAACTTAAGAAAGCCTGTGATAGTTACAGGCTCACAGATCCCGTTTAGCCAGTTGCGCTCTGATGGTCAGGTAAACTTACTTAACTCTTTATTTATTGCAGCTAACTACCCTATTAATGAAGTTGGTCTTTTCTTTAACAATAGATTATTCAGAGGCAACAGAGCGATCAAAGCCTACGCCGATGGTTTCAACGCCTTCGACTCGCCTAACATGCAACCATTACTGGAAGCAGGTATCGACATAAAACTGCAAGCGGGTAAATTAAGCGAACCATCGAATGAAGAACTTAGGTTGTCGTCTATTACGCCGCAGCCAATCGGTGTTGTGCACCTCTACCCTGGTATCAGTAGTGAGCTTGTTGAAAACGTCATAAAACAACCGGTTAAAGCACTTATCATCAAAAGCTATGGTGTTGGTAATGCACCACAAGATGAAAAATTACTAGCTTGCCTAACAAAAGCCAATGAACAAGGCATAGTGATCCTAAACTGCAGCCAGTGTGTTAAAGGCCGCGTCAATATGGGCGGTTATGCAACAGGCACAGCTCTTAGTAAATGTGGTGTAATAAGTGGTCAAGATATGACTCTAGAAGCCGCGTTAACTAAACTTCACTACTTGCTAAGTAAAGGGTTTAACAAAGAAGAAATCGAAAGGCTGTTACAAGAAAACTTACGCGGTGAATTAACACCCGTTAGTTAATATATAGCTAAAGTTGACCTGTCAGATACGTTTGTTAAAAATCTAACAAGTCTGACAGTCTCATATTTTATTTCCTTGTTAGGTGTTATTTAGACAGTATGTTTCAGGAACGAAATAGCAAGTAATCCAAGACAAAGTCAAAAAAATAACACAAAACACAACGATGAGTAGTATCCTTTGTAAGCCCAATTCATAACTAAAGTTTGGATAAAAATACTCAAAGGCTAACGCTGATATAAAAGCGCTTACCGATAACAGGCTAATCAAGGCTACCTCAAATCCGTCTTGTAGGTGCTTCAAAATATTGGCCTCAGCTGTCAAATTCAATTGATAGGCTTCATAGATCCAAGCAGATACAAATATTAGAGGAAGGGCTAACAAAATTACTAAAGGGATTTTTAATTTGGCCATGTACACCTAATGCCTCAATAAACGGCAAATAATAGTTTGCTAAAATGTGAAGCGAAGCAAAACCGAGCCAAGCTTTAGCAGTCTAATGATTATTTGACTTGTTAGCTACCCCAGTCTTCGTCCAGTATATCTTGCCTCTTAGCTTCATATTCTGCCGTTGTAAGTAAACCATCATTATACAAGTTTTCTAATTTTCTTAACCTTAAAGCGTAATCTTTCTCCGGTTTTACGGTAGTAGATGAATCATTTTTGTATCCACTAAATTTTAATTCATGGTCTGAGACTTCATGATGCAAGCTCTTTTTCGAAAAAGCGGAGTTTCTACAAGATTGATAAATTTGAGCACAAACAGCTCCGATCCAGAACATCATAAATACCTTGCCAAATGTAGGCATTTCAGAAAAATCAAAAACCATTAAGGCAACTATCAACATCCCTATATTAATAAAAAGGCTTACAGTTGCATTGTATTTAGATTCTTTTGTTTTTGATGTTCCATGTAATCTCATTCAGAGCTCCAGTCACAATGGGTAGCTAACGCCGCAATATGGGCTTGGCTATACTTAGCGAAGAATTAGCGTCAGCCAGCTTTATACGTCACTTCTATAATTGCCTTATTATGTACACTCAGGCCAAGTTACTTTTAACATTACTGTACTATCATCTTTTTTCTTGTATAGGATTCTGCCGCCATCTAAATGAACAACCAACTCAAGGCGAATTAGTGATCCTCGCGCATCTGGACTAGAGTGTACAAAAACTTGAGCATAACCTTCTGGTGGTAGTAGTGAAGGAGGGAAAGCTGTCCAATCTTCTGGAGCATCACTATTTTCAAATGCAGTTATTGATTTCAGTGCTTCAAACTCGATTTCTTGTTTATCTTCACATGCTTTCTTTATTGATGGGTAATTAACTTGGTCAAACTTCATTTTTCATCCTTGTGTACATAACCATTTAGCAGTGCGCAAATCGCGCATATTTCTGATTTGTAATCGCGCACTTTTCTGAATGAGTTAGTTTTAACAAAGTTGATAACTCATTGCCAGTCTTATTAAAAATACGTATTGTTAATTTTTGGATAAAGATAAAAGTGCGTAATTTACGCACTTTGTTGAACAAGGGGGAAAATTGTAAATTCAGAGACCGCATGTGGATTGATTTAAAGATTTAAAGCCACTTTTACATGCGTTAAATAGGTTTGAGATACGGGCACTTCGGTACCATTTTGCATGACAAGGATTAGCTTTCGTCCTTCTTTTTTAGTATCTACCACAGCCTCTTTTGCTATCCACCAAGAACGGTGCGTTTGCAGGCCATCATAGTGTTCCAATTTGCTAAGCGCATCTTTAAAACGCATTAAAAGCAGGTGTTTACCTTTGTCTGTTATTACATTTAAGTAATGGTCATCCATTTGCAAACAAATTAATTTACCGCGTTTTGCCATTGGCAGTTCATTGATGAATGAGTCGACGGGCTGGCTTTGAATGCTCTCTACTTTCTCTTGATTCAGTGCTAGTTCTTCAGCATTTTGCTTAAGCTGCTGCTGTTGTTGCAACATTAACGATTTAATTGAGCTTACTCCTGCAATAATGCCGCCAATAACAGTGCAATACAAAATGGACGTGGGTAATGATTGAAGGTAGCTGTTATCAAAATAATTAAAAAATACATTGATTATAAAAGGCGCGAATAACCCCATTAATAGACTTGCCGCTAATGTTGCAAGTACAAGTCGAATGACTTTGTTGTTCATCCATTCGGGCAAATTTCTATCAAGTAATTTACATAGAAAGAACATTGTCGGCGAGTAAATGATATAACCAGCAGAGCAAATCACAAACCAGAACAAGCCCGCATAAAGCACGTCAACTTGATGCATACCAAATGGACGAAGAAAGGTTAAAAACAACACAAACACACCGATGACAACCGTGTCAGTCGCTAAATCTCTTGCGTCCAAAAACTCTCTTAATGATTGATTTTTCAGGTTAATTTCACGATTCGCCAATTGTACACCCTGCTATTTTTATTATTTCACGAAGTAATGTGTGCGCTTTACGAAGGGCTGATTGAGCTGAACCAAAACACTGCATAAAGTGATTACAACGAACAACAGAACACTGTTTAAAACAACCTAATTAAGGAACTAAAACTATGAACTTTATTAAATTATCTGCACTTTCATTAAGCTGTTTTATTTTACCTATTTCTGCACAAACGGTGCAATTTAATATTGAAGGAATTCAGCATGATAAGGGAAAGTTATATATTCAATTATTCAAAGGAGAAAACAACTTTAAAGAAGGTAAAGCACACAATGTAGCTGTTGTGAATGCAAAACAAGGGCAAATCACTGTTACCTTTAATGATGTAGAGCCTGGTGACTATGCAATTCGCTATTTTCATGATGAAAATAGTAACCAAGGCTTCGACAATAATATGTTCGGGATGCCAATTGAAGGTTACGGCTTCTCTAACAATGCCCCAGTAAATTTTGGTCCTCCAAGCTACCAGCAAATGACATTCATGGTATCGGATGTTGCCGTTAACAATTCTTCGACTGTAAATTACTAAGGAGTAATATAATGCAAAGACGTGATGCCCTAAAAAGTATGCTAGGTTTATCTGTTGCTGCAACTGCTTGTAGCCCTTTCCCTGCGTTAGCAAATTTAGCTAGCTCACATGAAGATATCATGGCGCAGTTTGCTACTAGTTTTGACAAAGCTGCACTTAGTAATCCCAATTTAATTGGCTTAAAAAGTATGTCTGGTGACATACCATGGCAAAGCTTAACCATTGAAGGGAAATTACCAAAAGCGCTTCGCGGCAATTTTTATCGAAATGGGCCAGCGGTACATCAGCGCAATGGACAACGTTACACCCACCTTTTTGAAGGTGATGGCATGATCCAACACTTTAATTTTACTGATACAGGGATTCAACATCGCGCTAAGTTTGTAAAAACCAACAAATACAAACAAGAACAGGCGGCTGATAAGTTTTTATTTTCCGGGCCTAATAGCGAGTTACCGGGCACTTTACCTGTAAACAAAACCGACATAATTAATGCTGCCAACACCAATATTATCCCAGTAAATGGTGAGTTATGGGCGCTTTGGGAAGCTGGTTCTGCAACTGCATTGGATGCGAACAGTTTGGACGCTAAAGGCCTTGTCAATCTTGGCGAAAACTCACGTTATGGTAACAGTTTAAAAGGACTCGCTTTTTCAGCGCACCCTAAAATTGAAGCAGACGGTACGATTTGGAATTTTGGCAGCACCATTAACGGCGACATTGTCCTTTACCATCTTAACGACCGCGGAATAACGCAAAAAGTAAACTTACTTAAAACGAATTACCGTGGCGGAATGTTACATGACTTTTTAATCACGCAGAATAATATTCTGATCATACTACCATCACTTGATAGAGATAAATCCGATGAGCGCCTATTCAGTGCAATTCGATTCAATAACGCCCTTCCTATGAAGGTGCTAGTTATTGATAAAAATACGTTAACACTCACACGTGAATATCAATTAGATGCAGGCTTTGCCTTTCATTTTGGTAACGCGTGGGAAGATACCGATGGTACTATTCGCTTTGATGCAAGCCTGTACCCAAATTGTGATAATTTACATCACATGAGTGACTTAATGCGCGGTGAAACTTCTGATGCAACGCCTGCAAACACCGTATTGTTCACACTTTATAAAAACGGCAATACCAATAAACAAACTATCCCAGGTATTAGTGAGTTTCCACGTGTTTATGATCACTTAACAGGAAAGAGAAATGAGTTGCTGGTTACCTTATCATCTATAAAAAGTGACGTATGGAGCGACAGCGTGCGCGTAATTAATGTTAACAATGGCAAACAAGATACCTTTGTTTATGGCGAAGACTTTTTGGTTGAGGAGCATGTTATCGTTGATTGCACACAACAAGAGGGAAATGGTTATTTAGTGGGTACAGCACTTCATGTGCCATCAAAACGCACTTGTGTGAATGTTTTTAAGGTAGGTCATGTTAGTGATGGTCCCGTGTGTCGCGCTTGGCTACCAACAGCATTACCGCTTGGCTTTCACGGTAATTTTCTGACTGTTTAGCAATGATTCATAATGCTTTGTGGTGAAGCTTTCTATAATTCATATCTTGAAACAGAGAGGTAATTATGAAGGAACCACCATAAAGCCATTGTTTTATATAGTCCTGTTATTTTGTATCAATATATCTTATTTTAAGCTTATACTGGCCTTATCAGTTCTTTCCGATTCTGCTTCAAAGGATTCAGTTAAAAAATCTATGAATGCCCTGATTCTAAAGGGCAAAAAATCAACATTCTTATACACGGCATACATTGGTAAACTAAGCTTCTCACATCCTTGAAAAACCTCTTTCAATTTATCTTTTTTTATATATGGCTCTACCATCCATTTAGGCATGGCGGCGATCCCAATTCCCAAAAGGGCCAGTTGAACAATTAACTCAGGGTTATCACTAGTAGCAATCTCTTTAACACAATATTTTTGATTGTCTAGGAGCCAAATATTGGAAGGGTTACTGAGGGAATACGTGATGCACCTGTGGCTTGATACCTCGTTCGGTAGTATAGGCTCTCCGTATTTTTTTATATAATTGGGAGAAGCAACGTAGCAAAGTTCATGCTCTAAGAGCTTTTTTGCTTTTAAGCTAGAGTCATCTAAGAAAGAGGCTCTGATAGCAATATCGATATCGTCTTTATATAGATCAACTTGTTTATCATTGACAGATAAGTTCAATGTAATTCTGGGATTCAATTCCATAAAGTTTGCCAAAGGCTTGGCTAGTCGCAAAGTTGAAAATGCTGAAGGGGCAGATATTTTCAATTCACCGATCACATCATTCAATTCCCCTTTAAGCTTCTGTTCGGTATATATCATTTCTTCAAGCACTTTATTACTGTAATCGAGATATTGCTCACCGCTATTTGTAAGCATTATTTTTCGTGACGTTCGGTGAAATAAAGTAAAACCTAAAGAGTTTTCCAACCAGGCGATCTTCTTGCTTACTGCCCCCTGAGTCATGTTCAACTCATTTGCAACTGCTGTAAAGCTCCCTAATCGAGCAACTTGAGTAAATACCCTTATACAATCCAACTTATCCATTTAAAATTCCTGTATGGAATACTAGGTATCATAAAAATAGCATTTAACCATGCTATCAGGAATGCTTAAATACGATCAATACATAAATAGGAGTCGTTATATGTTCGTAATCACAATATTATTGGTGTTATTCTTTTTATTCGCTAGCTCAATAAAGTTAATTGGTTGGCAGAAATTTATATTTGAAACCCAATTAGCGTTTTTCAGTAAGTACGGTTTAAACCGCACGCATATGTTTTGTGTCGGACTAATAGAATTTTCAGCATCGATACTATTAGTCATTTCGATAGTTCTAGATCATGATTTAATCAAAGCAATTGGCGCAATAAGCATTGCTTTCACATCACTAGGCGCAATTTATTTTCATTTAAGATTCGATACTATTAAAGATGCTATACCAGCACTAATTACTTTATCTCTTTCAGCAATATTGCTCATTTCAAACGGTTCTTTTATGGCTTTACTGGCATAAGAGATAAGCTATTACGATAATTTTGGTAATGGATATGGTATTAAAAAGTAGACGTTTAGCCCTATTCACATTTCGTGTTTAAGGCAACAATGTCTACTTTTTGTGTTTAGCGGCCTATTCCGAACTAGGTTAAAAGACCGCCCTACACCTTACAGCTAAATTAGTGTTTACAAGATCTGCTTAAACTCATTACTCGCCATCATGGGTAAGAACTCGACAATTGAGTAACTAGCGACACCACTTGTTATAAAAGGATCTTGCTTTAAAAACGTCTCTAGATCTTCCCTATTTTCATGTTTTGACAATACGATCCCTCCGGTTCTAGGCTCTTTTCTGCCACCGAACATTAACGTGTTTTTGCTGTACTCTGTTTGTAAATAATCTCGATGAGATTGTGTTAGTTCTGGCGTGATAGACGCTAAATCGTTAAATACAAAATCAATAAGAAACATACTCATAATCCTTTTATGTTGGTAAATTTATTTTAACCAGCTCATAAGCTACACATTTTGTAGCATACCATGCGCAATATTGCTACATATTTAGTAGCAAAGTACAAAAAGTGCCGTTCTAAAGGTTTGTATTAATTGAGGAGGTCGGAATCGCCCATTGTTGTTAGCGTTGGGCGTTTCTTCTATCAGGAGGTAACGACTAATCGAGGCTTATAGCGACATATGCAAAATCGGAAAAGGTTTTCCCATGTCATCTAAAGGGGAGCGAGATACCACTTTAAACCCGTGATGTAGGTAAAAACCTACGGCGTCGGGGTTTTGTTCATTAACATCTACTTTGTTAGCATTGAAGTTTTCTATTGCATGCTTTAATAGAATCGTTCCAATACCATTCCCTCTTACTTTATCTAGAACAAATAACATTTCTACTTTGGCATCATTAACACCAACGAAGCCTAGTATTTTTTTGTTATTGTTCCTAACACACTTTAACGATACTGCAGGAAAAGCGTGCTCGATGATCATAGGTTTAAAAAACGCTATATCTTCTTCTGTAATAAAGCTATGAGTAGCTCGGACTGAATTTTCCCAAACCGCTAGCAATTCTGCGTAGTCGCTGGGAAGCACATTTTCAATTACCATTTTATTTCTCTCTATTAGGTAGCTTCTGTGTGCAGCCGCGAGCGACATGATACTTATTTTGGACGATCATGCAAAGTAAAATGATAAACAACTAGAAAAGGTCACTTACTTTGCTCTTTGAAACTTAGCTGGTTATTTTTGTTTCATGAACGCGACAGCTAAGCCTGAAGAAACGAACGTTACTCCGGCGCCGGTGTTTAATCCAGAAACAAGTTTAGGCTTATTTTTAAGCCAAACAGCTAATCGAGAGGAAAATATGCCCATTAGACTAAAGCCAAAGGCAGTTAAGATAGCAAACCACACACCATAGCCAATCATCTGAATGGTAACAGAGCCTAAAGATGGGTTTACAAATTGCGGAATAAAAGCAAGAACAAACATACCTGGCTTAGGATTTAATGCCGCTGAGAAAAATCCAGTTGCAAATATCGTGTTGTATGACTGCTTTTTAGCTGGCTCTAACGAGATCAAGTTCTTCGATCTTAACACCTTGATACCAAGCCATATTAAGTAAGCAGCACCAATAAACTTAACGACGTAAAATGCGATTTCAGAGGTTTGAATTAATAAAGTTAAACCGAATGTAGCTGCAATTACGTGAAAAAGTATACCAACGCCCGATGATGCGCCTGATATTACAGCGGCAAGTTTTCCTTGGCTCAAGCCTCTGCCTATTGCCAAAAGATTATCGGGTCCAGGAGAAATAACTAAAAGTAAACAGGCAAGCGTATACGTGACTACAACTTCAATGGGAAACATGACAACCTCCTTGCTGAATTAGTATTGAATGTCAAAAGCTAAACCAGTGTATGCTTCACTTCGTTTTTGATCAATGTATATTATTTAAACTCTGTTTAACTACTTTCCACCTGCTAATTCAATAAAAGAACCGGTAACATAAGAAGCTTCATTAGAGAGTAACCAAGCGATGGCTTGCGCTACCTCTTCTGGCTGCCCTCCTCGTTTAAGTGGAATGTTAGGTGCTAGCCTATCAACACGCTCTGGCTCACCGCCATCTTTATGCATATCGGTGTAAATAAATCCGGGGCGAACAGAGTTTACGCGTATGTTTCTTTCTGCTAGCTCTAACGATAGGCCTTTTGTCATTGAATCAACGGCACCTTTTGACGCAGCGTAATCTACATACTCAAAAGGTGCACCACTGCGAGACGCAGCAGAAGATACGTTTACTATGGCTCCGCCATTAGGCGCTTGTGCCAAAAAGTACTTAGTCACATTGAAGGTACCGATAACATTGGTATCTAAAACCTGCTGAAATCGTTCGGTACTAATATCTTTAAAGCAAGACTGAGTTTTTAAAATAGAAGCGTTATTTACTAGATGGGTAATGACTCCTAAGTTGTTTGCCGCTTCAGCGATTAGCGCCTTTACCTGTTTTTCGTCACCTATGTCTGCTTGTACAGCAATAGCTTGGCCACCATGGCGCTTAATATCTGTGACAACATCTTGTGCACTAACTTCATCAACCGCGTAATTAACAACGACGCTGTATCCTTGCTCGCCAAGTAATCTAGCGGTAGCAGCACCTATCCCTCTGCCACCACCAGTAACTAAAACAACTTTATGCTGTGTCATATCTAAGCTAATTTTTCAAAATAAGTTATTTAACAAATAGCGACTTTACTCTCTCCAAAAGAGACAATTCATCATCGGTTAAACTACCGCACGCAAGCCACTCTCGAAGTAAATCTTCTAAAGACGCTTTTTCACCCGAGTTCATCTGTTCTTGCATTAATTCTACTTGTAACGACATTCGGTGCTGTTTGTCTGCTTCAGGTGATTCAACACCTGCAACAATTTCCATCGTTAACGTTAAATTGTTTCTACGCTCAGACGCTGCGGTGTTATTCGCACTTGACTGAAGACACTTTTGCCAAGTATTACCAAGCGTTTCGAAAGACTCGTGCTGTTCTACATCCGTTAACTTGGTTTCAAGCACAACATCAAACAGTATTTGCCATTGCTTACTTAAATTTGATTTTTTACGCTTTGCTATCTCTTTATTGACCTTATCCTCTTCTTTCTTTAAAGCGTTAATTACTGGTTTTACAGTATGCTCTAAAGAAGACAATTCTTCGAAAAGTGAAGATATTTGCTGCTTACTAGTCTCTAATGAAGGCAAGTCGCTAGAATAATCGATGTTCAGATTTTCTAGCTTCGCAAAAAACTCCTGTTCGATAGCCTGCTGAGCTTGCTTCTTTTGATCTATTTGTTCACTACGTTTGCCAAATAGCTGATCTTGCAAGGCTCTAAATTCTGACCACAATTCATTTTCCTGCTTACGACCACAAAAACCAATGTCAGCCCACGCTTTCTGCAATCCTTTAGCTTGCGATATTGCGTCGTTTAAATCTTCATTCGTTAATAAAGATTTCGCTTTGTTAACTAACGCTTTTTTTGCTTCTGCATTGGTTTGATGATAATCATAAATACTGGTGTTCACCGGCGCTATTGCTTGTTTAAATGACTCGTTAATTTCCTGATAGATCTTTCTATCGATCTCACCTGCACTGCGCCATTGCTGCTTTATTTTAGACAACTGAGTTTCTATCGACTTCCAATCAATTTGCTCATTATTAAGCAAAGTCGCTAGTTGTTGGGCTTTGGCTAACAACTCTTTTCGCTTGCTTAAATGCGACTCTCTAATTTTTTCTTGTTCAGCATAAAATTGGCGACATGGAGCAAACGCTTTTTCACACAATTCGTTGAAGGTTTCGTTGAGAGACTTGTCGATATCTTCATCGGCATGCCCCAAAGAATTCCACGTTTTTCTATACTGCTTAACTTTATTTGCTTGCTCTATTGGGTTATCAACAGGTGATTGTGCTAATTGCGTTACTTCTTCGATTAATTGCTGTTTTCTAGGTGTCGCAATATAGTGTTCCCAGTCACTAAGCTCTGATATTTTTTCTTCAGCCCAACTATAGTCTCTAGCGAGTTTTTGCTGAATATGTTCAGGTAACAAATCATGCTGACTTTGCGCTTTTTTAAAGACACCAAAAGCAGCATTATATTTACCAGAATTAACTAAGCGTCTTACATCTTTTAGCTTACGCTGGACATAATGCAGCTGTTTCTTTTGTTCTTCGTATAATGGCTTTGTTGCCTGTTTCCACTTATCAACAATTTCTTTATGAGCGGCTTGAATTGAAGCTGGTATAAAGCGCTGCGCTTTTTGTTGAACCTGTTGCCAATCGTTTTGCCAAGTTTTAAATGTTGCCGATAGCTCTGCTAGCTCTGTAATATTGGTAGGCATTGAAAATTGAGCCATTTTCGAAATCAACTGAGTCGCTTTTGCGACGGCACTCGCAATTTCAGGCAACTCTTCTACCTGACTTTCAAGTGCTGCTATTTGCTTAATTAGTTGTTCAATTTCGTTTTTATTTAAAGACGAAGCATTTACTTGCTCTTTCAGTGCCTTTAGATCTTTTGAGAAATTTGGAGAAATTTGATTCGTTTCAAAAACTGATTGACCTACCGTAGACTCCAGTTTATTCAGCTGCTGGCTAAAAGTACTACGCTCGTTTTCTTGCTGTTCAGCTAACTGTCTAGCAATTTTTTCTTGTTCGAATTGCTCTGCTTTTTGTGCAAAAAGTTTATCTAATTGAGCTGATAATGTATTAAACTTGAGAGTAAATTCTTGAGCCTTGTTTTCATCTAGCACATCAAATTCAGAAGTTAACGCTAGCCATGAACTTTCTAGCTGTTCACGTTTTTCCGACATTTGCTCGTAAGACTTTTCATCTTTAAGCGCTTGGTATTTCGCCAGTAATAATTGAGTGTCTTTAGTTAATTTAGCTGGACGCTCTAATTGAAAATTAAGTTGCTCAACTTTCTGGGAAATAAGCGCTTTAATATCATCTAATTCAGTGCGCTTTAGTAGCTTTTCTAACGTCGATTTATCTTCAACGCCTTCAAGCAAAGCCTTTTGAATGTCCAGATCCTGATGATCTTTAAAAATAGTAATAAGATACTGGGGTTTATCTATCTTTTTATAAAGCGCCATGACAATATCGGCGTCAATCGCTTCTTTGATCCATTGTTCAGCTTGTGGGATCTGAATACTGTTCTCAATAAAAGAGAGCTTTTCTTGCTTAGCTAGACGAATATCATGCTGATCGAGCAAAACTTCGTTTACCTTTTTAAATGCAAAATCAGCAACCCCTTTATTGGTGTTGCTTTGACTTGTGCGCAAGTATATAGAAAAGTCGTTTAGTCTAATTAATGCACTGCGACGTACCAAATCACTTTCATCACTTTCCAGTAATTCTATTAATACGGCTTTGTTTTGTTCGTTTAAAGGATCTAAGTCATTATTGATGGCTTCAATCCTTTTATTGCTGTCCTTGCTTTGCCAATTCTCTTTAAAAAACTTAGAAAAAATCATATATCAGAAAACCTAGCTATCTCATCTTTATTACATGGTGTAATTTCGTCAGGCTTTTCACCTGTAAATTCTTCTTTTAATTGGCGCTTAGTTTTTTGAATAACTTCTCCATCTGCGCCAATAGTTAACATATCCTGCGAATTTAAGTGTTTCGCTTGATATGCCATAGATAATTGCAACGCTGACTCTCGTTGCGCATCATCCACTTTAGTTCCTTCAGGCCATTTACCTGTTTCAGCCGCATGCTTTAAACGCTCGTAAAGCTCTGGCGTCATATTCTCTATTAAGCTTTGAATATTCATAGTTACGATTTAGTCTTTCGCTTAATTAACAACAATTGAATTCTTGTAATAACGTAAAGTACACAACCAACAACAATAGCGCCTATCGACATGTAATACTCGACAGTTTCTACTTTTACGTTTTGCCAGTAGTAATACAAAAAGCCACCACAGAACATTAACATAGCAACAAATGCAAGCATTTGAACACGTTGGTGTTTTTGCAATAACATCTGTCTTCTGGCACTTTCTATTGCTTCTTTGTCTGCGCCAGATACTGAAACACCACAGTGAGGACATTCTTTTACTTTATCTGAAACTTTATTATTACAACCTGGGCAAGCTATTATCGCCATTACATACCTCCAAAATTAATCCCAAGTATTTTATATAAAAAAAACGCCCTTGTGGGCGTTTTTTCAAAGAGTTTTAGTAAAAAGATTAATTACTTTTTATTTTCCCAAAAATCTGCATTTTTTATGTCTAGTGATTTAGGGTCAAAACTGTATTTTTCTACGCCTTCTTGCTGTTGGCGTTCATAATCTTTAAGTGCCTTGATAGCCGGCTTAGCCATAAAGAAGATGATGATAATACCGATAATATTTAACCAGGCCATTAAGCCAACACCAATATCACCAAGTGCCCAAGCTGAACTTGGTTGCGCTACAGTGCCATAGAAAACCGCAATCATAATGATAACTTTCAACACAAAGTTAAGCGCTGGCATTTTAAAGGTACGGTTAATATAAGACACGTTGTTTTCAGCGATAAAGTAATAAGCTAATACCGTTGTAAATGCGAAGAAGAACAGAGCAATTGCGATAAATGGCTTACCAACACCAGTTAACACACTGTCTACCGCTAACTGCGTAAACGCTGGACCATTAATTACAGTGTCTTGTGCAACATTTTGTACAATTGCTACAGTCGTTCCGTCTGGAATAACGTTGTATTGCTGAGTGATTAAAATCATAAACGCTGTTGCAGAACAAACAAATAACGTATCAATATAAACAGAAAATGCTTGAACTAAACCTTGCTGTGCCGGATGGTCTACTTCAGCAGCTGCTGCTGCATGAGGACCTGTACCCTGACCCGCTTCGTTTGAGTAAACACCACGCTTTACACCCCAGCCAATCGCAGCACCGACACCAGCCATTGGTGTAAACGCATCTGAAATGATCAAGCTAACAATGCCCGGAAGCATATCAATGTTTAGACCAATGATAGAACAAGCGATGATGATGTATGCTAGCGCCATAAAAGGAACAACTACTTGTGTGAAGTTCGCGATACGCTTAACACCACCAAAGATGATAAAACCTAGTAGTAAAACAATAAATACAGCGGCATAAACTTTAGTTAACGCTAATTCACCCAAAACAGTATTAACTGAACCACCGTTACCAAATACGTTTACTAACGAATCACCAATACCGTTCGATTGAACCACTGGTAATAACATACCACAGGCCATGATCGTTGCGATGGCAAAAGTCCACGCATACCATTTTTGGCCCATTGCTTTTTCGATATAGTAAGCTGGACCACCACGGTACGTGCCATTTTCTTCTTCTTTATAAATTTGTGCGTTGGTTGATTCAACATATGCAGTGGCCGCACCTAGAAAGGCAACAACCCACATCCAAAATACTGCACCTGGACCACCAAAACCGATAGCAGCAGCAACACCAGCAATGTTACCCGTACCTACTCTACCTGAAAGCGAAACAGCAAGCGCTTGGAAAGATGAGATACCTGCTTCAGAGCTTTTACCTGACATCAGAAGACGCCACATTTCACGAAAATGGCGAACTTGCGCGAAACGCGTCAATACCGAGAAGAAAATACCTGCACCCAAACACAGGTAAATTAAATAATCGCTCCATATATAACTATTGAGCGTATTAATAAACTGTTCCACATTGAACTCCTGGAATTATTATATTTATAACTAGATTTTTATTGTTAAGACTGATGATCAGCGCAATTGATCAACAACATGGTAAATTGCGGTCAATACATCCCTTCCGAATAAACTACTTCTATTATCAGACCAACCTACGGCATGATCTGGTAATAAAGCGTTGTCCTTAAATGGCATTTCTATTGTGTATGCCAAACACTTAAATTGTTCCCCTACCCAGTTTGAACCAACTGTTAGGTTAGCCTTGCCCGGCTCGTCCTTATCGTAGCCCTTGTCGTCTTGGAACTCTGGGGTAATAGCTAATAAAATATCTTTAAAGCTTTCTTCAAGTGATTTATGTCTGTCATCGTAAGACGGGATGCCCTCACAACCCGCAACGAAATTGTAAGGCAATGCCTCATCACCGTGTATGTCGAGGTGCATATCAACACCTGTCGCTAACATTTTTTCACGAACTAAATACACTTCAGGGCTTTTCTCCATGCTAGGCTCTGCCCATTCACGGTTAAGGTTTACACCTGCAGCATTGGTTCTTAAATGACCTCTTACTGAGCCATCTGGGTTCATGTTAGGTACAAGATAAAGTACGGCTTTGTCTAACAATTTACGCGCTGTACCGTCATCTTCGTCTAATAAACGATCGATAAAGCCTTCCATAAACCATTCAGCCATAGTTTCGCCCGGATGTTGGCGAGCCGTTAACCAAATAACCTTTTTGCCTTCACCCTCTTCACCCACTTTAAGTACCGCCATTTCACGGCCGTCAAGCGTTTCACCTAGCACTTCCATTTGGCAGTCAATACTCATTTGAGCATTTTGTAATAAATCTTGGTGACGCTCGAAGCTATAAGGAGCAAAATAAGCAAAGTAAACGCTGTCATATTCAGGAGTAAAGGTAATCGTTAATTGTTTACCGTCAAAGCTAGTTGGTACTCTAAACCAGTGCTCTCTATCGTAAGAGGCAACGGCTTGATAATCTTCCCAACCTTCAACATAGGCAGAAGTGCCTGCGTTTGTTAAATGAATAGTATGTTCAGTGCGTTGATTGTTAAATAACTTAAAGTGAAACCACTGATAGAATTCTGATTGGTTATCTTTGCGAATAGCAAGTTGAATGTTACTTGCATCAGTGGCCTCTAAAATCTCTATGTTACCACTATCAAATTGTGAAGAAATGCGCATATCTGGGATTGTTATCGTTTTACTAATTTCCCTAAGTGTACACAATCAACGCCGAGATAAGAAGAGCTAAAGTGATCTTAAATACAGGCCTAATTCTGTCGAATATCCCATCGATTTAGCTATTATCGTATTTTGTTCATTTAATACGTAATAACTTGGATAGGCTGTAATCTGAAACGCTTGTTTTACTTCACTATTTCCATAAAGCACTGGGAAAGTAAGTTGGTGGTTGGCAACAAACTTTTCAATTTCACCACGCTCAACGAAATCTAGACCTACCGCTATTACCTCAATATTGGGGTTTTTCTGATAGGTGTTTTGTAAATTTTCGATACTTGCATGGCACACTGTACACCAAGGCGCAAAGAAATAAATGATCGTCTTTTTATTAGGTGTTAGCGAAACTTGCTCACCCATTGTAGATGTTAATGTAAACTCATAACGTTCCATTGAAGTATCAGTAGAAAGCATATTACTTTGCTTGATAAATGTAAGGATTTGAAAAATAGCAAAAAAGACTACTATTTGAATGAGAACGCTGCGCACTATTGCTACCTGTTTTTGTTTAACTTACTAACTACATCAATAGACCTATAATCAGCAAAATCTATTTCATTTAGATAATGCGTAATTAAGATAAAAAAAATCCGCTCATCGAGCGGACTTTTTATATAACCTTACTTAGCCTATTTTCGTTTGGCCTTGCATATACGGTTGTAATACCGTTGGAATATCAATACTACCATCTTCATTTTGATAGTTTTCTAATACCGCCACTAACGTGCGGCCTACAGCTAAACCTGAACCATTAAGCGTATGCAGTAACTCTGGCTTGTTTGTTTCGCTGTTTCTAAAGCGTGCTTGCATACGACGCGCTTGGAAATCGCCCATATTTGAACATGATGAAATTTCACGATAAGTGTCTTGTGCAGGTAACCACACTTCGATATCAAACGTTTTAGTCGCACTAAAGCCAATATCACCAGTACATAACACAACTGTGCGGTAAGGTAGTTCAAGTTTTTCAAGAATAACTTCAGCATGACGCGTTAGTTGATCTAATGCATCAAAAGACTCTTCTGGCTTAACTAATTGCACCATTTCAACTTTGTCAAACTGGTGTTGGCGAATTAGACCGCGAATGTCTCTACCTGATGAACCTGCTTCACTACGAAAACATGGCGTATGAGCACACATTTTAATAGGTAAGCTTGCTTCTTCTAAAATTTCATCGCGTGCTAAGTTAGTTAAAGGTACTTCAGCTGTTGGAATTAACGAGAATTTTCTATTCGCTAAATCTGTGTGGAAAAGGTCTTCACCAAACTTAGGTAACTGACCAGTGCCGTATAAAGAATCATGGTTCACTAAGTAAGGAACATACATTTCCTCATAGCCATGCTCTTGGCTATGTACGTCCAACATAAATTGCGCAAGTGCACGATGTAACTTAGCTATTTGGCCACGCATAACAGCGAAGCGCGTGCCTGCGAGCTTTGCGCCACTTTCAAAGTCTAAACCTTTATCTAAGCTAGTCGCTAAATCAACATGGTCTTTTACGTCGAAATCAAACGTTTTTGGCGTGCCCCAACGGCGTACTTCAACATTATCATCTTCACTGTCACCTTCAGGAACAGATTCATGTGTTAAATTAGGTATCGCTGAAGCAATATCGTTGATTTTTGCTAGAACTTGGTTTTGTTCTTCTTTGGCAGCTTCCAGTTCATCGCCTAACTGGCTTACTTCGGCTAAAAGCGGCTGAATGTCTTCACCACGTGCTTTGGCTTGACCAATAGATTTGGAACGCGTGTTACGCTGACTTTGTAAGTCTTGCGTTTTTACCTGAATAGCTTTGCGTTGTTCTTCTAAAGCTGCAAGTTCTGAAGTATCTAGCGTAAAGCCTCGTTTAGCTAGTTGTGCAGCGGTTGTTTCTAAGTCATTTCGTAAAAATTTTGCATCAAGCATTTTTATATCACGTCTGGTTATTTGTTTAATAAAGTTATCAAATACATGCCTAGGCCAGCGGCAAAAATACACACGCTAACATTAAGCAATACGTTTAACGCTGCTTTTAGAAATTCCCCTTGTTGCATTAACAAGTAGGTATCAAGCGAAAACGTCGAAAAAGTTGTAAAAGCGCCTAAAAATCCTATGCCGATGAGGGTTCTATAGACACTAACTTCTATAATTCCTTGTTCAATGAGGCCGTAAAGCGCTCCCATAATCAAGGAGCCAGAAATATTAACCGCCAACGTAGCAAAAGGGAATCCTTTTCCTAACCAATTTAACAATAATTGCGAAATATAAAAGCGTAAGCTCGAACCGAGTGCTCCACCGAGGGCAACTAATACATATAAAGTTAAATTACTTATACCGTTGTTCATTTGATTGACTGTTTAGTTGTGTTAGGTAATTTAGCTTTTCAGACAGTTGCTTTTCTAACCCTCTGTCTTGCGGGTGATACATTCGAGTACCCTGCAAAGATTCAGGGAAATAACACTCGCCTGCGGCAAAAGCATGTTGTTCGTCATGAGCGTAACGATATTCTTGTCCATGACCAAGAGATTTGGTTATTTCGCTAGTAGAATTCTTTAGATGCAAAGGTACGTCTAAATCAGCGGTGTCCTTGGCTAGGTTTAGCGCTTGTTTAAAGGCAGTGTATACGGCATTACTTTTTGGTGCTAACGCACAATAAACAGCCGCTTGTGCAATCGCTCTTTCGCCTTCGGCAGGCCCGACACGATGAAAAGTATCCCATGCATTGATAGATAGCTGCATGGCTCTTGGATCTGCATTTCCTATATCTTCACTGGCAATGGCTAATAAACGCCTTGCTACATATAAGGCATCGCCTCCTGCGGTAATAATCCGCGCATACCAATACAAGGCGGCATCAGGATCTGAACCGCGCACCGATTTATGAAAAGCACTGATCAGGTCGTAAAAAGCGTCGCCATTCTTATCGTACAAGGCAATTTTATTACCCGCTACTTGTTTAATTAATTCAGAATTAATGGTGACTGTACCTAACTGGCTGTCACATAAATCTAAACAATTCTCGAATAAGTTTAACAGCCTACGCGCGTCTCCATCGGCTAAAGCGATAAGCTGATCGTTCGCTTGTTTATCAATTTGAACAAGTACTTGTTCTTGCTGATAGTGTTCAATAGCGCGGTGCACAACCAATTGCAATTCTTCAGGCGCTAGCTTTTTTAAACTATATACACGCGTTCTCGACAAAACAGCTTTGTTTAACTCAAATGCAGGATTTTCAGTGGTTGCGCCAATAAAAATAATGGTGCCGTCTTCAATATGCGGTAAGAAAGCGTCTTGTTGGCTTTTATTAAAGCGATGTACTTCGTCAACGAACAGCAATGTTCGTTTTTGCTTATGTATCGCACGCTGTTTTGCATTATCAATAGCTTGGCGAATATCTTTAATGCCAGAGGTAACCGCGTGTACACGCTCTATCTCTGCGTTAGCGTGCGTTGCAATAATTTCCGCAAGCGTTGTTTTGCCAGTACCTGGAGGTCCCCAAAAAATAAGAGAGTGGCATTTTCCCTGTGAAATCGCCTGATACAAGGGTGTTCCCGGCGCAAGAATATGAGATTGACCAATATATTCCTGCAACGACTTTGGGCGTAATTTTGCAGCTAGTGGTAAAAATAGTGGCTCATCGTCAAAGCCTAATGGCAATTCGCCACTAACGCTGGTCATCTATAAAAACGCCCTGCGGTGGAGTGAATTGAAACAACGTTTGATCTATTTTTTCGAATGAGTTGTTTGTCAGCGTAATTTTGCTGATTTGTCCCGTTGAATCTTCAATCTGCAATTGGTTTAACGAAGAGCTATCTGCTTCAAATGACACCGTTAAGCTTTTAATCTTGCTATCTGTCGCCTTAGCAATGATCTTATACTCGTTAGGGTTAACGGTTTTTACTCGGTAATTTAACCAATCTTCATCATTATTTGATGTTAATAACAAGATCGGGGTATCTGCAATCGAGTCACTAACACGATAGGCTGAAGCTTGCTCGATAAACTCATCGTAGTACCAAAGCGTATCGCCATCTGAAACAATAAGTGTTTCGTCTGGTGAAAGCGTTTGCCAGTTAACTAAATTTGGTTTTTGAACCGCCAAATTTCCCGAAGATACTTGTAATTCATTGCCTTCTTCATCAAAAACACGCTGCTCAAAATCAGCGCTAAAATGATTCAACGGTGCTAACTTGGCTAACAAGTTAAGCTTACCTTGTTCCGATGCGTCACTATTGACTGACGTATCTTCTGTCTCTTGTGGCTTAGCTTGAACAGTCGTAAAAGACAAACTAAACGCACTTAATAAACACAATACTAATGGTGTTTTTTTCATAATTAATCCTTAACCGGCGGCGGTGCTAATACTTCTCTCGCACCGTTAGTACCTGGTGTGCTGACTACGCCTTGTGATTCCATGTCTTCAACGATTCTAGCGGCTCTGTTGTAGCCAATTCGGAATTTACGTTGAACACTTGATATGGAAACTCTACGTGTTTCAGTCACGAACGCTAACGCTTCATCATAAAGAGGATCTAAATCAGATTCCGCCCCTTCAGCTTGCTCTCCAGGTAATAAAATTTCTTGTTCAGTATCACCAGATATGATTTCGTCAATGTAATTTGGTTCCCCACGAGATTTCCAATCGCTCACTACTGCATGTACTTCATGGTCATCAACAAACGCACCGTGAACACGCGTAGGAACGCCAGAGCCCGGTGGTAAGTAGAACATATCACCCCACCCTAACAATTGCTCTGCACCTTGCTGATCTAGAATAGTTCGAGAATCGATACGTGACGAAACTTGTAATGCCATTCTGGTTGGAATATTTGCTTTGATTAAACCTGTAATTACATCAACAGAAGGACGCTGAGTAGCCAAAATTAAGTGAATGCCTGCTGCACGGGCTTTTTGCGCGATTCGGGCAATTAACTCTTCTACTTTTTTACCAACAATCATCATCATGTCAGCAAACTCATCGACAACAACAACAATGCTCGGTAACTTTTCTAATTGTGGTGGCGTTTGATCAAAAGCATCACTTGCCTGCCATGTAGGGTCGATAATAGGCTCACCATCTGCAATTGCTTGCGCAACTTTAGTGTTATAGCCTTTTAAGTTTCTTACGCCTAAAGCTGACATTATTTTGTAGCGACGTTCCATTTCTCCAACACACCAACGTAAAGCATTGGCTGCATCTTTCATGTCGATAACCACTTCTGATAATAAATGTGGAATACCTTCGTAAACAGAAAGCTCCAACATCTTAGGGTCGATCATGATTAAGCGAACATCTTCTGGTGTTGATTTATAAAGCAAACTTAAAATCATGGTGTTAACTGCTACTGACTTACCTGAGCCAGTAGTACCAGCAACTAACAAGTGTGGCATTTTCGCTAAATCAACCACTACTGGGTCACCTGCGATATCTTTACCAATTGCCATGGTAAGTGCAGAGCCAGAATTAACAAATTCATCACACGACAATACTTCAATTAAAGGTACAATTTCGCGGTGTTTATTTGGGATCTCTAAACCGATATAAGATTTGCCAGGGATAACCTCCACAACACGAACACTTTTAGCCGATAATGAACGTGCTAAATCTTTCGATAAGTTCGAAATTTTGCTTACTTTAACTCCTGGCGCTAAATCTAATTCAAAGCGAGTGATTACAGGACCAGGGTATACCGCAACTACGTTGGCTTGCACACCAAACTCAGCTAATTTAGCTTCGACTAAACGACTTACTTGGTCGAGTTCTTCTTGATTAATAGGATTTTCTGCTTTGTCTGGTCTATCTAACAACTCTAGTGCTGGCATACCTTCATAATCAGCTTTTTCTGCCGGCTTAGACACAATATCAGAAGGCTCTTCTTCGACAACAACTGGTTCAACGCCTTCAAAAGCAGCAGCGATTTCTTCATCGCTAACATGTTCTTGTACATTAATTGCCAATGGCTCGCCCATCAATTCATCAATATCAACAAAGGGTTCTTGTTTTTCACGTTGAAATGGCACCGCTTCGGCTGACTCTGCAAACGGCTCTTGAGCATTATCAGTGGTAATATTGTCCAAATTCGGGGCAAAATCTAATTCTGGTTCTTCCGTAGTTTTAATTGAATGGTCAAAATGCGTATCTGCAGCTAACTCACTCGTGTTGTTTGGCTCAGCGTTATCATTAGCTTGTGATTGGCCTTCCAATAAAACAGCATCTTGTGATTCTTGAGGCTGACTCGGTGCTATGACAGGACTATTTTGCGTACCAAATTTATCACTTAACCATGCGGGTAATTGAGATAGCTGCATGGCGCCCTTGATAACATATTCGCCTGTTTTATCGATAATTAACAGTAATGAAATCCCCGTTAATAAAACAAAACCTGTTAATACCAGCATTAAAAATAACAATGAGCTGCCAACAAAAGAGAAATAAGGCAGAATACTTTGGCTAACAACATCACCTAAAATACCGCCAGCCGAAAAGTAAAAGACGTCATCAAAATTCATGCTCGCTATCGAGGTTACTCCGATGAAAAGCATGATAAAACCGATAAACTTTAACCCTAAAGTTAAATAATCTATTTGCATCAGTTGATGATATTTTTGAAATAGCAGCCAGCCAATTAAGGCGATGACAAAAGGCAAGCTATATGCAATAAGACCAAATACATTGAGTAGTAAGTCAGACATAAAGGCGCCAACCGCACCACCTAAGTTACGTATTGGCGTATCGTAGCCCGTTTGCGCCCAACCTGGGTCTGCAGGATCAAACGTATACAAAGCTAGCATCACAAACATAGCAAACAGGCAGCTGACTAACAGGCCTGCTTCTAAAAGTCTTTGTGTACCATTGAGTTTTTGTTGTGGCGCGCTTTGTTCAGACAAATTGGCTTTCCTATTTATTATGGTATAGCGAATACAAGGTTAAAATAACAAACAATCGACTGTGTTTAAATGGTTTAGCGTTTGATTGGCAGTATATTAGACGATTTAACTTCTTCCATAACAACATATGTTCTACTTTCACTCACAGAAGGCAGCTTTAATAAGGTGTCGCCTAACAATTGACGGTAAGCTGCCATATCAGGTACACGAGTTTTTAACAGAAAATCAAAATCGCCAGACACTAGATGGCATTCTTGAATAACGTCTAGCTCTTGTACAGATCTAGAAAATTCGTCAAAAACGTCAGGGCTCGTTCTTGTTAAGGTAATTTCAACAAAAACCAGCAACGCCGCTTCTAACTTTTCTGGGTTTAATTCTGCTTTATACCCTGTGATGTAATTTTCTGCTTCTAAACGCCTAACTCTTTCCAAGCAAGGTGTTGGACTTAACCCAACTCTTTTTGACAATTCAACATTGGATAAACGACCATCTTTTTGTAGTTCGACGAGGATGTTTTTATCTATTCGATCAAGTTTTTTAACAGATTCAGCCATATTTATTACATTTAACTATGAATTTGCATTCTGACAGTTTTATATCCTGCTTTATTAAATATTACAACAGGATATTCTATGAAAACCTCTCTATACTAGCACCATATTTCAACGGACAATAACACTTAAAGAGAAATTATTATGATAATCGGTGTACCTAAAGAGATTAAAAACCATGAATATCGTGTTGGTATGGTGCCAGCAAGCGTAAGAGAACTTATTTCACACGGCCACGAAGTGATCGTTGAAACACAAGCTGGTAGCGGTATCGGTTTTACTGATCAAGATTACATTGATGCAGGCGCAAGCATTTTACCACTAGCAAGTGATGTATTTGCTCAAGCTGACATGATCGTTAAAGTTAAAGAGCCTCAAGCCGTTGAACGTGCTATGTTACGTGAAGGCCAAATCCTTTTCACTTACCTTCACTTAGCACCAGATTTGGAGCAAACTCAAGATCTAGTTAAGAGCAACGCTATCTGTATCGCTTACGAAACAGTTACTGACAACAATGGCGGCTTACCACTATTAGCGCCAATGTCTGAAGTTGCTGGCCGCATGTCAATTCAAGCTGGTGCACAAGCGTTAGAAAAGTCTAATGCTGGTCGCGGTATGCTTCTTGGTGGTGTTCCTGGTGTTGAGCCAGCGAAAGTAGTTGTTATTGGTGGCGGTATGGTTGGTGCTAACGCAGCTAAAATGGCTGTTGGTATGGGCGCTGACGTTGTTGTTTTAGACCGTAACGTTAACGTACTTCGTAAGCTAGACGACCAGTTCGGTAACCGTATTAAAGCAGTATACTCAACGGTTGACGCTCTTGAAAAACACGTTCTAGAAGCAGACTTAGTTATCGGTGGCGTGCTAATTCCAGGCGCTGCAGCTCCTAAATTAGTAACTAAAGAGCACATCAAAGCGATGAAGCCTGGTTCAGCGATTGTTGACGTTGCGATTGACCAAGGTGGCTGTATTGAAACTTCTACACCTACAACTCACGCAGAGCCAACTTACATCGTTGATGACGTAGTACACTACTGTGTTGCTAACATGCCTGGTGCTGTACCACGTACTTCAACGTTTGCATTAAATAACGCAACGCTTCCGTACATCATTCAACTTGCGAACAAAGGTTACAAGCAAGCATTAAATGATAATGCTCACCTACTTAACGGCCTAAACGTTATTGACGGTAAAGTAACAGTTCGTGAAGTAGCTGAAAACTTAGGTTTCGAATACGTTGATCCAAATACAGCGTTAAACGGCTAATTCAGTCGACCTACTTACATAAAAAAACCCTGCTATTGAGCAGGGTTTTTTATTGCTATTCCCATTAAGTCTTTATACCAATTAGATTAAATTGGTATTATTTCTTACAATCGGTTACAGATTATTCAGCTCCTGTTCAGAAAAATCTGATAACGTATTGGTAACAAGAAATTAGCAAGGAAATAGCTCTACATGCTTCTAAGAAAAACAACATTAGGCATCGTCATTTCATCGTTATTGGCTTCGACAACTGTATTTGCCCAAAGCGCTAAATCAGAACTCGATTTTAATAAAGTAAGTTTGTCAGCAGAATATCCTTTAAATGGCGAACTTCTTTGGCTAAAAAAACAAGACAACACCAAGCATTTGCTTATCTCAGACAGCCGCTTTCAAAGCAGACAATTTATCTGGTTTGATAATTTAGGTACGCAAAATTCAAGTGTAAATACCGTTAAAATCCCTGACGACACTATCGCCTTTAATATCGCGACATTAGCTAACCAAGAAAGCCAGACGGTGTTGTTTTTTAATGGTAAGCAAATTTCAAAACTTAATTTCGACAACAAACAAGTTGAAGTCCTAATCGAACAGGATGGCTTGTATACGGGTGAAACCGTGTACACGCCTGATAGCGATATTGATTTTACCTTTGATTTAAATAGTGACGGTCTAACTGACGTTCTGATACCGGACTTTAATAAAACCCACGTTTATATTCAAACAAAGCAAGGTGAATTTACCGCGTACACGTTAGATTTAAAACCTGAAAGCCAACTGTTCCAAGATTCTCGTTCGTTTTCACCTAGAGAAATTAACGTATTAGACATTAATAGCGATGGCCTTCTCGATATCACATACCAAGACGAAGATGACTTAGTTGTTCATTATCAGTTAGGTTCAGGCGGTTTCGAGATCTCTGGGCACTCGATACCTTTAAATGCAAGTATTGCCGACCCTGAAAGCATTTCAGCGCAGCGACAGGCTACTGTCGGTAAAACAAAGTTAGATTACGCAGAATACGTAAAAACGATTGATCTTAATGGTGATGACGTTGTTGATCTTGTGACGAGAAGAACCAAACAAGATGGCATCTTTAGTAATAAAGGTACCTTAGAAGTACGTTTTGGTTTCATTGCAGAAACAGGCCTAGTATTTAATAAAATCCCAGATGCCACATTGAACTACGATGGCCGCATGATGTTAATTGGTGACAGTTTAAGAGGTTATCAATTTAGAGATTTGAACGGTGATGGTTTAACTGACCTTTACTTTCCGAGAAAAGACTTTGGCTTTGGCGATATTATTTCTGGGCTGATATCCCGTTCAACAGATGTCGATGTTGAGTTCTTTCTAATGAAACCTCAACAAGCATTTGCACAGCGCCCAGATATGCAAAAAGAAGTGGAACTCGCCTTCGACTTGGATAGCGAATCTGCTGAAATCCCTCTTTTCTCTATCGCAGATTTTAATGGTGATGGCTTAAAAGACTTATTAACGCAAACCAACGAAACAAAAGCTTCCCTGTTTTTAGGTGACGGTAAAGGCCCCTTTAACAAGCGTGGCAAAAAATTCCAAATGCCCTTCCCTAGAAATGGAAATTTAGTAAGCATTGAAGATATCAACAACGATGGAAAAGCAGATATTCTATTTCGATATGATAATACCGATGGCGAGAATAAAAACAAAAGCGTGCAGTTATGGCTGTCAAAATAATACTTAGGTCACTAAAGCTAGCTAATCTATTTGGCATTAATAATGCCTTACGCTAGCTTCTATTCTCAGATGTTGAAAATAATTTGCTGATTAAAACGTTTGCTGAAATTCCATGAAGCAAAGCACTCATTAGTACCGTACACGTTACTATTGCTGCCAACTGTTCGCCATTTGGCACTTCTTGGTTAATAACGATGATCATAAAGGCAATACTTGCTAAGCCTCTTGGCCCAAACCAAGCCATAAACAGTTTCTCTTTTAGCACCAAACCTGTTCCCGCTAACGATGCTATGATTGGCAACATGCGAACTATCGTTAAGCTAGCAATACCATAAACAATTGTTTGCTTAGTAATATCAGGCAAAACCACAGGAATAACTACCGCACCAAACACTATCCAAGTCATCATGGCGAGAGTTTCACCTGTACCTTCAGTATCATTCACTAACACATGTGCCTGCCGTGTAGCTAAAAATCTAAATGTTAAACCACCAACATACGCTGCAATATAGCCACTTCCGTGCAGTTCTTGTGCGACAGAGAAACATAGTAGCGCTAACATCACAATGGAAATATGCTGCCATAACTTAGGCATCCAACCTTTTAGCCAAGCTTTATTTGCAAGCCAAATACCTGCAGACGACAAACACACGCCCACTATAGTGCCGATACCAATCTCTTCTAACACTAGCTTTAGACTTAAACTAAAGGGCTCTAGCGATTCGGCTTGATTTGCCATAGTTATAAAAAGTAATAAGAAAGGAACACTTAGCCCGTCATTTAAGCCACTTTCAACGTTAAGAGAGGTCCTAACTTTAACAGGTACGCGTTTATCTGTGACCACAGCTTTTCCCAAGGCTGCGTCAGTTGCACATAACATGGTCGCTAAAATCGCTAATTGTACCCATGAGAACTGGTCAAATAATAAATATCCGGCCATCCAACCCATAAAAATAACCAAGGGCATAGCGATAAGTAGCATACGAGCTGCAAGTGATGTACTTAGCTGCAATGAGCGCTTATCAGTTTTCGCTGCATCGCTGTACAAAATTAATGCTAACGTTAAATCAACGAGAATTCGTATATCTTTGTTTTCTAGATCCAGCTCTATCCAGTCTAACCCTATTGGCCCAATGCCAATACCAAACAGAATAAATAAAGCAGCTCCTGATATTGGTGACTTCTCTAGCCGACCGGCAACAATACAATATAAAAATGCAAAAGAAGATAAAATGACTAAGCTAGCATACATACTGTCGTTACAACCTTATATGGCACTAATACTGAAGTTGATAGTTAATTGTTAAGAAATTATTTGGGTAAACTTTTGCAGAAAGCTGACTTAAATTTATCGGTTGCTCTCTTTGAGAAAATAACCGTATTCCCTTCCCCAAAATAATTGGAAGCTGTGTTAATTGTAATGACGTAATAAGCTGTTTATCTAAACAAGTATTAATTAACTTACCGCCATCAACATAAACGTGCTCAACATTTTGTGTTTTCAGCTCCAACAGTAATTCTTCTAAAGAGCTTCTCAGTACAACTGAACTTGGTAAACTCGCAGGTACATCAGTCAAAGTCCGGCTTAGCACATATATAGGTAGCTCACCGTATGGCCACTGCTCGGGTGTCAGGTTCATATTTGCGATAACTTGCATGGTATTTCTACCCATTACCATGGCATCTACGCTGTTAATAAACTCTGAAAAACCTAAATCGCCGAACTCTGACATATCAACAGATTGGTCACCAGTTTGTTGCAACCAATCAACGCCGCCGTCCTCAGTTGCAATAAATCCATCTAAGCTCATTGCCATATACACGGAAAAATTCATGAATAGTCTCCATATGAAATAGAAAACATTTTAACTAAACAGTTAAGTTAACCTAGCTTTCGTTTAAACAAAGCATAGACGTATGGGCGTTCATTGCCATAAGGGTTTATAAAGCAATGATTCTCAAAAGACACTAACTCAAAGCCGGTCCCCATTCTAGACACCAACTCCTCAAGCGAATAGCGATGAACTTCTAGTCCTGCACAGCGATTTGCGCCTTCATTCGAAAACTGAGCAAGTAACACGTAACCACCTATAGCCATGTTTTTATTAATATTTTCGAAATACTGTGAAATTTCCTGCTCCGATAGTAGGAAATGTAATACTGCTCTATCTATCCATAAATCAATCGGCTTTTCTAACGAAAACTCGGTTCCCAAGTCATGTAAAAATCGTTGATGATGACCAGATTTCAGTCTTTTTTCCAGTGCTGACAAGGCGACATCACTAATGTCATTTAGGATGAGATAACCCACGCGTTCGGCTAATTCATCTGCTAATTCTGAAGTACCAGCACCGGCAATAAATGCTCTGGTAGTAGATGTAATTGGCATTTGTTCAATGAACTTTTTCGTTTGACTCTGATCTTTTTCTTGCCAACCTAAAGCACTATTTTCGCCATCTATGTAACACTTATTCCAATGAGTATTTCTATCCAAACTATTACCCTATCTCACTACGTTTAAACTAACTTTCTTAACTATTGCTTCTAACGTATTAAAATCACTGAGCAATACTTTCATAAATTGGTGATCGGGTTGCGTAATTATTGTACTTATAAATTACCCGATTCAAACTAACGCAAAATCAACCGCGCTTTGTGCGTGAATAGTTGTCGTATCAAATAAACGAACAGAGGTATCTTCTTGCGCAACTAATAAAGCAATTTCTGTACACCCTAAAATAACCGCCTGAGCTCCAGCTTGCTGCATGCTTTCAATTATATCTAAGTAACTTTCTTTAGACTGCTCACGAATATTGCCCAAACATAATTCTTCGTAAATAACGCGATGCACTAAATCACGATCAGCTTCATTTGGCACAATAACATCTATATCAAATTTCTCGATTAATCGTTGTTTATAAAACTCTTGCTCCATCGTAAATTTGGTGCCTAACAAACCAACTTTTTTAATACCATTTGCCACCAAAGCGTTCGCTGTAGCATCTGCGATATGAATGAGCGGTATATTCACCGATTTTTCTACTTCTCCTGCAACTTTATGCATGGTATTAGTACAAATAAGAAAAAAATCAGCACCCGCGGCTTCAATAGATTTAGCAGCTTTTACGAGAATGTCTGCGGTTTTACCCCACTCGCCTTCGTGTTGGGCTTTCTCAATTTCTGCAAAATCAACACTGTGTAAACAAATTTTTGCCGAATGTAAGCCACCTAGCAATTTACCAATCCCCTGGTTTATCGCTTGATAATAACTGACGGTTGACTCCCAACTCATGCCGCCAATTAGTCCTATTGTTTTCATTTAACTTGCCTCAAAACCACACCGGTAAAAATAAAAATGCACCGTAGCTGTGTTAATTAAACTTAGCTTACAGTGCATTAAACGCGTTATTCTTTATAAAAATGTCGCTAGAACTCGCTCCATTCATCTAATTCCTGTCTTCTAACGACAGGTCTAGGTTTCTTTCTGATAGGTCTTGCAGCAGACTGCGGGCGTCTCATTGGCTCAGGCTCATCGTCGATGTCATTCGTAGTAAAGTTTGACACCTGTTGAATCAATTGACTTGCCTGATCTTCCATAGATTTACTTGCGGCAGTTGCTTCCTCAACCAGTGCAGCGTTTTGCTGTGTCATGCCGTCCATTTGAGATACGGCATTACTTACTTCAGAAATACCAGCTGTTTGTTCTCTACTCGCACTGTCAATATCAGACATCATAGTAACAACTTCTTGAACAGCATCAGCTAACTCACCAAATGTTTTGCCGGAATCATCAACAAGCTTGCTTCCTTGACTAACAGCTTCAACACTATCGTTAATAAGTCCTTTGATTTCTTTAGCCGCTGAAGCGCTTCGTTGTGCAAGGTTTCGTACCTCACTCGCTACTACCGCAAACCCTCTACCTTGCTCTCCCGCTCTTGCAGCTTCAACAGCCGCATTTAAAGCAAGTAAGTTCGTTTGGAAAGCGATTTCATCGATTACACTGATAATATCAGAGATTTCTTTACTCGATTTTTCGATAGCCTGCATAGCGTCTATAGCACTATTAATAACTGTTCCGCCATCTTGTGCTTTAGCCATTGCGTTAGTTGAAAGTTTCGTTGCTTCACTCGCATTGTTAGCGTTCTGCTCAACAGTGGAGGTTAACTCTTCCATTGCCGAGGCTGTTTCTTCTAGGCTCGCTGCTTGAGATTCGGTACGTTTGCTAAGTTCAGCATTACCGGAGGCCAGTTCGCTCGACGCGTCAAATACATGATTTGCACTGTTACGAATACTGCTTACCATGTCGTTTAAGTTATTGAGTAAGCTATTCATTGCATCACCTAACACATTGAATTCGCCACCTAAATCATCGTCGATTTGTTTGGTTAAGTCACCTGAAGCTAACGCAAGCATTACTTCTTTAATTTCTGCAATGGCTTTCTTGCGCTGAGTAATATCAGTTGCGTATTTAACAACTTTATATGGGTTGCCGTTTAAGTCGAAAATAGGGTTATACGACGCTTGAATCCAAATTTCTTTACCGTGTTTGCCTAAACGTTTGTATTCACCCGTATCGAATTCACCTCGATTAAGCTTTTGCCAAAACATCTGATATTCTTGGCTCTGCGCTAACTCAGGTTCGGCAAACATTCTATGATGTTGACCTTTAATTTCCTCTAAGCGATAACCCAAAGTGTTTAAGAAGTTGTCATTAGCATCAATGATGGTGCCATCCATATTGAATTCGATAACCGCCTGAGATTTACTAATTGCATCGATTTGACCAGAAAAATTAGCGTTTTGCAGTTTTTCAGCGGTAACATCGGTAGCATATTTAACGACCTTAAATGGCTTGCCGTTTAAGTCTAAGATAGGGTTATATGAGGCATTGATCCAAATCTCTTTACCGCCCTTACCTAAACGTTTGTACTCACCGGTGTCGAACTTCCCTTCATTAAGCTGTTGCCAAAACATTCTATATTCATGGCTATTGGCATAATGAGGTTCAGCGAACATACTATGATGCTGGCCTTGAATTTCTTCTAACGAATAACCCATGGCCGCCAAGAAATTTTCATTGGCAGTGATGATGGTACCGTCCATATTAAATTCAATAACTGCTTGTGATTTGCTGATAGCATCAATTTGACCTGAAAAGTCTGCGTTTTGTATTTTTTGTGCAGTAACGTCAGAGGCAAACTTAACCACTTTAAATGGTTTACCATTTAAATCAAAAATTGGGTTATATGAAGCATTAATCCAAATCTCACGCCCACCTTTAGCTAAACGCTTATACTCACCAGTATCGAATTCACCTTGGTTAAGACGACGCCAAAACTCGCGATATTCGTGACTATTGGCATAATGAGGTTCAGCGAACATACTATGATGCTGGCCTTGAATTTCTTCTAACGAATACCCCATAGCCGCCAAGAAATTTTCATTGGCAGTGATGATGGTACCGTCCATATTAAATTCAATAACTGCTTGTGATTTGCTGATAGCATCGATTTGACCAACAAAGTCTGCATTTTGTAACTTTTGAGAAGTAACGTCGGCAGCGTACTTGACGACTTTGAATGGACTGCCGTTTAAATCGAATATAGGGTTGTAAGAAGCTTGAATCCAAATTTCTTTACCGCCTTTACCTAAACGCTTGTACTCACCTGAATCAAACTTACCTTCATTTAAATGCTGCCAGAACTCTTTATATTCTATACTTTGAGCATAATCCGGTTCTGCAAACATGCTATGATGCTGCCCCTTGATTTCCTCTAGGGTATAACCCATAGCAGCTAAAAAGTTGTCATTGGCGGTAATAATGGTGCCATCCATATTAAATTCGATAACCGCCTGAGATTTACTAATAGCTTCTATCTGACCGGTAAAGTCCGCACGCTGGCGTTTTTGTTCAGTAATATCAGTTGCGAATTTCACAACACTAATTACCTTGCCATTTTCATCTAAAACAGGGTTATAAGAAGCATGGATCCAAACTTCTTTGCCGTTTTTTCCTAAACGCTTGTACTCACCAGTATCGAATTCACCGCGGTTAAGCTTTTGCCAAAACGCTTTATATTCAGCACTTGCTGCATACTCTGGCGTTGTAAACATACTATGATGCTGTCCTACTATCTCTTCTAACGAATATCCAACTGTTGCGAGGAAATTTTCGTTTGCGGTTTTGATTGTGCCATCGAGCTCAAATTCAATAACGGCTTGTACACGATTTAGTGCATCTACTTTCGCAGTTAAAGATTGAATATCGAGATCCTGATTTGTAGCATCATTCATATTGTTTGTGCCTTCCGTAGAATTGGTTACTTCTATTACTTCTCGTTAGTACTTACAAATATAGTCATAGGCTATATGATGTTTCAATGGAAAATTAACATTTTTTCCAAAGTTAGCGCTGAAAGCCTGAAAATTTATCATATTGTTAACATATCACACTGTTTTAGCTCAGTTTTTCAACAGGAAAATAAGTGACAAAAACCCTATTTTATTTACGGTTAAATTAGGATTAGCGTTAATCTCTAAAGACTTTTCAACAAGGTGGACATAAAAAAAGGCTAGTTAACAAACTAGCCTTTAAATGTACGTAAGATCTATACTAATCGATTAGCTGATAGTGTTGTTTCAACACTTCAATAATTTCTGCTTTTGGATCTTCACTTAAAACAATTTTTTCACCGGTAATTTTTTCTGCAATATCTGTATAGGTTTTTGATACTTGCATGAGCACTTCTTGCGGCAATTCATTGTCATTCGCTAATGCAGTACGCTCTTCCATACGTTCTTTATTTAGCAAAATGTCTGGATCTGGAAAATGATTTAAAAGTAACTGTCTGAATCCTTCTTTAGAGTTCTCCAGTACTTTACCTTCTCTATAGGCTGGACCATCCCAAATTCTAGAAGAATCTGGTGTCCCTACTTCATCCATATAAATTAATTTGTCATTACCTTCTTTGTCTTTTACGTAGCCAAACTCAAATTTGGTATCAACAAAGATTTGATCTAGTTTAGCGAGCGCTCCAGAGATAACTTCGAAGCCTTCTGTTAATAACTTTTCATAAAGAGAAACATCATCAGCTGATTTAAAGTTAAATGACGCAAAGTTATCCGTAATGTTCTGACGAGTAATATTAACATCATCGGCTTCCGGCACGCCTAGAATGCCTTTTAAAATACCTTTAGTCGACGGTGTCATCAGTAATTCTGGTAATTTAGTATCGCGCTGTAAGCCTTCCGGTAGTTGAATACCGCAAAACTCTCGCTCACCTTTTTCATAAGCACGCCACATAGAGCCTGTAATATAACTACGACAAATAGCTTCGATCATGACAGGTTTAGCTTTCTGAACAATCCAAACAAACGGATGCGGAATATCAAGAATATGACTGTCTGCTAATCCTTGCTCTTTAAACAATTTAAACCAGTGATTAGAAATCGCATTTAACGCAGCACCTTTACCAGGTACGCCTCGCATGTCACCTTCACCTTTCCAGATACAATCAAATGCTGAAATACGGTCGCTGATCACCATAATCGCTAATTCAGTATCAGCAGGCACTTGATAGCCTTTTTCTTGAATTAAACGCGCACTGTCTTCTTTTGTTAACCAGTAAACAGAACGAACTTTACCGCTATGAACCGGCAAATCAGTACGAATAGGTAAATCGTTATTAACGGCTAAAACACCAGAAACACTCATTGTTTAAACCTTATTTTTAAAGAATAGATTTGTTTACTATTGCCACATCAACAATAACAAACAAATCAATTCTTAAAACCAATCTAATTTTAAATGTTTTAGACGTTATATTTTTGAAGATAATTGCGTTAAGAGCAAGGAAAGAAAGCGCAGTTTACTTTGGTAAACGAGCATTCTTGACGCAGTTATGAATGCAATTAGCAAATAAAAATATCGTCTAAATAGAAAAGGACGCCGAATGGCGTCCTTTACTAAGAGTATCTCTTGATTAAGCTAAAGAAGCTTGCGCTTTTTCAACTAATACTGAGAATGCTGCTTTATCGTATACAGCGATGTCAGCTAGGATCTTACGATCGATTTCAATCGATGCCTTTTTCAAGCCATTGATGAAACGGCTGTAAGATAAACCGTTTTGACGAGCTGCCGCGTTGATACGAGCAATCCAAAGTTGACGGAATTGACGCTTACGTTGACGACGGTCACGGTATGCGTATTGGCCAGCTTTAGTTACAGCTTGGAATGCAACGCGATATACGCGACTACGAGCACCGTAGTAACCTTTCGCTTGCTTTAAAATTTTCTTATGAGAACGACGTGCTACAACACCGCGTTTTACTCTTGCCATGTGCTAATCTCCTCTAATTAAGCGTTGCGAAGTAATTTGTCTACTGCTTTCACATCTGAAGCAGCTACCATGCTTTTAGCACGTAGATGACGTTTAACTTTAGTACGACGCTTAGTCAAAATGTGACGAAGACCAGCTTGTTTGCATTTGTAACCGCCTGAAGCAGTTTTTTTAAAGCGCTTAGCAGCACCTTTGTTAGTTTTCATTTTAGGCATTGATGTAAACTCCACATTGCCATTGAAATTTAGCAACTTAGGCGAAAATGGATAAACCACTTTACTTGCAAGCCTAATGTTACCGGTTAAACACAATAGAGGTGAGTAAAAATTGCTTTTTACTACTTGCTATTACCTACTATTGATTATTTTTTCGGTGCGAGCACCATCACCATTTGACGACCTTCCGCCTTTCTAGGGAAAGATTCTACAGTAGTCAGCTCTTCTAAATCGTTTTTAACACGAGTTAGTAGCTCAATACCTAATTCTTGGTGTGCCATCTCACGACCGCGGAAACGCAAAGTTACTTTAACTTTGTCGCCACCTTCTACGAAGCGCTTCAAGTTACGTAATTTAACTTGATAGTCACCTTCATCTGTACCAGGACGGAATTTAATTTCCTTAACCTGAATCTGTTTCTGCTTTTTCTTTTGCTCTTTTTGCTGCTTACTTTTTTCGTAGAGGAACTTACCGTAGTCCATCACACGACAAACTGGTGGTTTAGCCGTTGGGCTAATTTCCACTAAGTCAACACCCGCTTTTTCAGCTTCGTCTAATGCTTCATCTAGTGAAACAACACCAAGCGCTTCGTTATCTAAGCCAATTAAACGTACTTCATTTGCCGTAATAGCTTCGTTCAGTTTGTGTTGCGGCTCTTTTTGACCGCCTTTTAAACTACCTTTGATAGTTTATTCCTCCAAGTAATTAACAAATAATTTAGCAATAGCCAGCAAGGCTAATTATGCCCGCGTACGAACTTCTTCACTAAGTTTAGCAATGAAGTCGTCTACCGACATTTTTCCTAAATCTTCACCACTTCGTGTGCGAATAGCAATTTCGCCGTTTTCCATTTCCTTGTCACCAACAACAAGTAAATATGGAACACGCTTTAAAGTGTGCTCGCGGATTTTAAAGCCTATCTTCTCATTTCTCAAGTCTACTTTTGCTCTAAATCCATTTTCTTTCAGTTTTTTTACAACTTTTTCGCAATATTCAGACTGTTTGTCAGTAATATTCATCACTGTTGCTTGAATTGGCGATAACCAAGTTGGGAATTTTCCTGAGTATTCTTCAATCAAAATTCCGATAAAACGTTCAAGAGAACCCAAGATCGCGCGGTGAATCATTACAGGTTGATAACGTTCGTTATCTTCACCTACGTATGTCGCACCTAATCTTTCTGGTAAAGCAAAGTCTAGCTGAACTGTACCACACTGCCAGTTACGACCTAAACAATCGAGTAAAGTAAACTCAATTTTAGGACCATAGAATGCACCTTCGCCTGGTAAATATTCAAACTCGATATCTTTCGACTTTAATGCGTCAGCTAAGCCCTGCTCTGCTTTATCCCACATTGCATCGTCACCAATACGTTTTTCAGGACGCGTAGAAAGCTTAACAATAATATCTTCGAAGCCAAATGTTTGATAAACGTCATAAACCATTTCAATACATTTTGTCACTTCGTCTTGTACTTGGTCTTCGGTACAGAATACGTGTGCATCATCTTGAGTAAAGCCACGTACACGCATTAAACCATGTAGTGCACCTGATGGCTCATTACGGTGACAACAGCCAAACTCTGCCATTCGTAACGGTAGATCACGATAAGATTTTAAACCTTGGTTAAAAATTTGAACGTGACCAGGACAGTTCATCGGCTTAATAGCATATTCACGCTTTTCAGATTCCGTTGTGAACATTGCATCTGAGTATTTATCCCAGTGACCAGATTTTTCCCAAAGGCCTCGATCCATCATTAATGGACCTTTTACTTCGTCGTAGTCATACTCGTGTAGTTTTTCACGAACAAACTTTTCTAGCTCTGTATAAATAGTCCAGCCATCGTTGTGCCAAAATACCATACCTGGCGCTTCTTCTTGCCAATGGAACAAGTTCAAGGCTTTACCGATCTTACGGTGGTCGCGTTTTTCCGCTTCAGCAAGGCGTTGAATGTATGCTTTAAGTTGCTTTTTATCAGCCCATGCTGTGCCGTAAATACGTTGCAGCATTTTATTGTCTGAATCACCGCGCCAATAAGCACCAGCTACCTTCATCAGTTTTAAATGATGACAATGACGCATATTAGGCACGTGAGGGCCTCGACACATGTCAACGTATTCTTCGTGGTGATATAAACCTGGACGATCATCTTTTTCGATATTTTCGTCTAAGATTTCCATTTTGTAAGTTTCGCCGCGAGCTTCGAATGTATCGCGCGCTTCTTGCCAAGAAACAGTTTTCTTAACAACATCATAGTTTGTTTTGGCTAGCTCAAGCATACGCTTTTCTAGCTTAACTAGGTCTTCTTCATTAATAGAGTGTTCTAAATCGATATCGTAGTAAAAACCGTTATCGATGACAGGACCTATCGCCATTTTCGTGTCTGGCCATAATTGCTTAATAGCGTGACCCAATAAATGCGCACAAGAGTGACGAATTATTTCAAGACCATCTTGATCTTTATTCGTTATAAGCTGTAAATCCGCGTCATTTTCAATTAATTCACAAGCGTCAACTAATTCACCGTTTACACGACCAGCAATGGTCGCTTTTGCTAAACCAGGACCAATATCTAAAGCTACATCCATTACAGATACGGCATTTTCAAATGAGCGTTGACTTCCGTCAGGGAGAGTAATTACAGGCATGAGTTTTCCTTATACAGTGTCGGCACCTACCAAGTGTCGAATGTTTATATAATTTTCATAAGATAATAACAACGAGTCATTACCTTAGTATCTAATAGAGCGAGAGAATATAGGGGATATTTACGTATATTGCAACGACAAAAAACAGTGTATTTTTACCTTAGCGACTGATTATTTAAATCTTTGGTAAAGTTTAACAAAATAACGGTATTTTGAACGTCCCTATTAATCAGGACTATAATAAAAATTAGAGATATTAGATTACAGCTAGGCTCGGGTTTTATGTGGAAAACAATAGCTAATGCAATAGAAAACGCGATCGGTGAACCTTTTTCCATCGAGCATACAGAAACCGTCACTGGTGGCGATATAAATTTAGCGTTCAAAGTTAGCGGCTCAAAAAAAAGTTACTTCATAAAAATTAATGACAAGCCCTTTTTAGATGCTTTTGAGGCTGAAGCATATAGTCTAAAACAACTTGCTAGTGTTCAAACAATTTATGTACCCCAAGTTATTACCTATGGCGTTACATTAGATAAATCTTTTCTTGTGCTTGAATGGTTATCGCTAAAACCAATGGTAAACAAGAATTGGCGTGCATTAGGCATTGGGCTAGCCAAATTACATAAAACCTCTAGTCATGGACAGTTTGGCTGGCAAAGTGATAACTATATAGGTAACACAATTCAGGTAAACCCATGGCAAAGTAATTGGCGAGAGTTTTTCGCTGAACAGCGTATTGGCATGCAATTACAACTTTTAAAGGAAAAGTCGGTTTATCTGGGCGATATCGATCACTTAGTTAAAGTTTGTCACGATCTACTGCTACATCACCAAGTTTCTCCATGTTTAGTGCATGGTGATCTGTGGCAAGGCAACATTGGGTGTGTGAACAACAAACCTGTTATATTTGATCCCGCGTGCTACTACGGCGATAGAGAAGTAGATGTTGCTATGACCGAATTATTTGGTCAATTACCCAAAGAGTTTTATCAAGGCTATCAAGAAGTATACCCTCTGCCTGAAAAATACAGTATTCGTAAGCATGTTTATAATTTTTATCACATCCTAAATCACGCGAACCTATTCGGCGGTGTATACGTTGATCAAAGCCAAGCATATGTTAGTCGCCTATTATCATACAGTTAGCAATTGAGCATAGGATAATTCGCACTTTTGATAAAAACGATCATACTTAAAGGTACGATTATTCACTAAAACAAGGGGGAAGAATGTCGCAACCAAACCTCCTCAACACCACTACAGACCAAAGAATTTCTTGTCCGCACTGTGGGCATAATATTTACGTAACTTTAGATCCCACCGAAGGTGATCAAGATTATTACGATGAATGCCCTGCTTGTTGCAAAGACATTCATTTAAATATGCACATAGATGAGTATCATCAAAAGCTACAGCTCGCCGTTGACAGTGATGATGAGCAGGTATTTTAACGAAAGCTGAGTATTTATCTAACCAGATTCATTCTCTCTAGTGTTGAAACTATAGTCATGGTTTGTTGATCAAACTCTATATTGACCTGTTGATCTACTTCTAATTTATCTAAATTAGTTCTTGCTAACGTTTCTGGAATCAAATGCACGTTAAACTCACCATTTACCGCTTCACCTAAGGTTAAACTAATACCGTTAATCGCAATGAAGCCTTTGGCAAACAAATATTTACCCCACTCAGTTTCTACACAAAATGTTAGCTGACAGTTGTTTTCAGATTCAACGCGCCTTTGTAATCTCGCCATGGTATGGACGTGACCACTAATAATGTGACCACCTAATTCATCACCTACTTTTAATGATCTTTCCAAGTTTACAAAATCGCCTTCTTTAATATTAGCGAGATTAGAGACGCGAAGCGTTTCGTCAATGACGTCAAAAGATACAATTCCCGCCTCACCTTTAAGGTGAAACTCAACCGCTGTTAAGCAAACTCCATTAATGGCAATACTGGCGCCTAAGGACAAATGTTCAATAATTTCACTGTCACCCTTTACCGTTAAATGCATAGTGCCGTCTGAAATTTTATTTGTAATAACTTGTACTTGGTGCTGAATGATACCTGTAAACATAAATAAACCGCGTTATAATGGATGGTGTTATTTTATCTGTCGTTAACCAGAAGCGCTACCGTCAATGCAATTAGATGCCTTTTTATTAAACACCAAGCGATTAATGAAGCTCGCTTATCCTATTTTAATCGCACAACTGATACAAACCTTGATGGGCTTTGCCGATACGGTAATGGCAGGCAGAGTAAGCTCTACAGATATGGCTGCGGTAGCGGTAGCAAGTAGTGTTTGGTTACCCATTATACTGTCTATATCAGGCGTTATGATGGCGCTAGCCCCGATCGTTTCTCAAAATGCTGGGGCTAAGACCTATGAAAAAGTCGCTAATTCAACCCAACAAACCGCTTGGATCGGTGTTTTTATTTCTGTCGCGATTATTGCATTATTCTACATAGTTGAACCCTTGTTATATGACAGAGTAAGCCTTGAACCAGAATTAAAACGTTTAATGTTTAGTTACCTTGAATATATCGTTTGGGGTGGCCCTGGTTTTTGTCTCTACCTAGTTTTTAGAAACTATTCTGAAGGACTTTCACATACGCGCCCCACTATGATAGTCAGTATTATGGGACTATTAACCAATATTCCAGCTAACTACATTTTTATTTACGGCTATGGTGATGTTCCCGCACTAGGTGGCGCTGGTTGTGGATTAGCTACTGCAATAGTGTACTGGGTTATGTGTTTCGGCATGATGTTTTACTGTTTATGGTCAAAACACTTAAAACATGCGCCTATCTTTAAAAAATTCTACTGGCCAAACTGGCACGAAATAAAAAACATTTTAAGTTTAGGCATTCCTATTGCGCTCTCTTTATTATTTGAAGTGAGCTTATTTGCGGTTGTTGCCATAATTCTCGCACCGTTTGGCGCTGAAATTGTTGCAAGTCATCAAGTGGTCATTAACTTTTCTGGTTTAGTATTTATGATACCGTTGAGCCTTGCGATGGCCGTTACTATTCAAGTAGGCACAGCAATTGGTAACAAGGAATACGAAAAAGCAAAAGAAATTTGTCAATACTCAATCCTATTTGGCCTTGTAATCGCTGTCGTTACCGCGCTATTTACGCTAGCCTTTAGAACACAAATTGCAGGCATATACAGTACTGAAGTTCCTGTTGTGGAACTTGCAGCGAGCTTAATGTTCTTAGCGGCGTTATTCCAATTTTCCGATGCTATTCAAGTTATCTCAGCTGGAGCACTTCGCGGTTACAAAGACACTACAGCGATTTTATATATCACGTTTGTCTCCTACTGGTTAGTAGGGTTATCGATTGGCTTGATACTAGGCTTAACCGATTGGATTATTGAGCCAATAGGCCCTTACGGTTTTTGGATAGGATTTATATTAGGCTTAACAGCCGCGGCGATATTACTTGCTTGGCGCTTAAAAGTTATTCAACGACGCGTAGCATTGCATTATCAATAATCGATTTGACCATTTGTTAAACAAACAGTTAGATTTTAAAAACAAATCGTACAAAATCGCTTGCAACTCAATAACGAGACCGCTAACATAGCGCTCCGTTGTTTAGAGCACTTGCGATAAATAACAGCCCTTATCTGTAGTGGGAGCGTAGCTCAGTTGGTTAGAGCGCTTGCTTGACATGCAAGAGGTCGCTGGTTCAACTCCAGTCGCACCCACCACTTTCAAAGTCCTGTACTTCTCTCTAATTGCTTTTATATTCCCAAACAAGATCTTTGACTTTCCATTGACCGTTGGTTTTAACTAAATGAAGAAATTCAACCCAATTGTCTGATGTAAGCTGCACTGCAGCGATGTTTTTGTACAAGCCAAGTATCTCTGCTTTATTAAAAGGATTGTGAGGAAAGCGAGTACCCGATTTGTTCCAGTTTTCAGCATAGCTAAGCATATCTTGATAACTAGTATTATGAAGAAAGCTCTTTCCTTCTCGATTAGTTCTCACAATATTTTTAGCTAAATCCTGATGCAACGTTTTTTCCATTAATACAGGGTCTAACGTTTGCAAGGCGATAAGGTAGTTTAACGCGGTTTGTTTAATAATTTGTTTTTCATTATCCGCAGGCGAATCTAGAGGTAAGTTATTTGGACGTTTGATCGCTTTACCGTCTGTGTCAAATCGCACGGTTTTAGCCAAACTTCCATTTTTAGCATAAGATTTTTCACCGCGATGATAGCCGAAAGGACTTAATACTTTGGCTCCTTGTTCATCAAAATAGCTAAATGATTGATGAAAACCATTTATATCGTATTCGTCTTGATAGTAAGCGACACCAAAATCGGTATTTTTCATCGCATATGAGTTACCCGCGCCATTTAAATTAATATGTTTCACTGGTTCATTTTTCGCATTATATTCAATAGCTGTTTTGCCAAAAGCAAAATATGGCGATAGAGGTTGTGGCTCTCCTGCTAAATTAAATCGTTGCTCAATAACCCAATTTTTGTCTTTTAGCCATTGATAACGTGAAATATTCCATCGAGATTCTACCGGCTTACCTTCAACATCATAAAAGTCGAGCTGATACTTAAAACCTTCTTTATTTACTTTAAAAAGCTCCTTATGTACCCCTCTAATATTTGCCATGGGTTGATTATTAATATCGAAATACGTGCGAATTTCTGAGTGTTCGTTGTAGCTAAACTTAATTTTATATGCGCCAAAATAAGTCAGAGGATGGCGACGAAAGTTACCATACTTATTATTCACAATTTCCCTGATGCGCCCTTTTTGATCATAGTGAAAAACAAAATGGCTTACATCTTTAGTTTGTTCCGCTGACATTGGCTTTACGCCCACAACTGGCACGTGTAAAGAAACATGATTATATCGAAGGGTACTAAAATATTTTGTTGTTGAACCGACCGAATCTGCGTTTGAAAATGGTGCGAGAAGTACTAATACCGCAGTAGATAAATGAAGTTTTTTCATGCCGATTCCCTTTCCTGTTATTTTTATGGTGCGTTGTGTTCCTAAGAGATGGTTTGATTAATCTAAAGATATTGACCAATCCCAACCCTAACCAACCATTACGAACAAATTCGTAAATAGATTTACCATAAGATTTTTGTGAAAACAAGAAAGGAAGGTTTTTGAGTGCCTCCCCATACTTTTTTAAAGTGTTAGAAAATAATGAAAATAATCATCGTCTTTTACATAACCAAGTGATTCATACAAAGATTGAGCGACAACATTATTCGATGCAGTTTCTAACGCGATACCCTTAGCGCCTGATTGAACGCCAAATTCTCTCGCGGCTTCCATTAGTAGACGAGATATTCCTAACCCTCGGGCTTTTTCGTCAACAAATAAGTCATTTAGTACCAGACTTTTTTGCGCAGAAACAGAAGAAAATGTCGGATAAAGTTGTGTAAAGCCAAGCGCTTTTCCTGTTTCTTCGTCGACAACGTAAAAAATGGTGGATTCATCATTAGCGAGACGTTCAGTGATAAATTGAGTAGCCAATGCTAGATCACTTTTTTGTTGATAAAACACTCGGTATAAATCAAACAAAGGCGCTATTTTATTCACATCTGCTGTTGTTGCCGTTAGTAACCTTAAATTCATGTCCTTTGACCTCATAACTTCAAGTAAAGGTTGACTCTACTTTGTAACTTAACTATTAGTATTGAAGTTGTTTTTACTACAAGCTTCAAAGAGATACAAGAAAAGCCTTGTCTCTCAAATTATCTATTTTTAACAGCGAAAAATACCTGTTAATAAGTATCGAATACATTGGAGAAATACATGAAAAGAACCTTACTACAAGGTCTACTATTATCGAGCATTTCCAGCACGACTGCTCTTGCTGTAGATAACACCTTGTTTAATGCTGAAGATATATTTTCTTTAGAATACGCCAGTAATATTCAGCTATCCCCTAACGGAAAACAAATAGCCTACATTAGAAATGCTTACGAAATTATGACAGACGGTAAAAGCCGTGATGTTTGGTTAATTAATACAGAAACAGGTAAACAAGTTCCATTATTTTCAGACGACAAAAAATACAGTCAATTAGTATGGTCTCCAGGAGGTTCTAAACTAGCGTTTGTCAGTAACATGTCTGGCAGTTATCAAATACATGTGCATTATTTAAAAGAAAACCGCACAGCAATGGTAAGCCAATTACAAAAAGGCATTGGCAATTTAACTTGGTCACCAGATGGTAAATGGCTCGCATTTACCCAAAAAGTCTCAGCGAAATCAACCTCTTTAGCAAAAATGCCTAAAAAACCCAAAGGGGCTAAATGGGCTAAACCTGTCGTTGTTATCGACAAAGCGAGATATCAAGCCGATGGTGTTGGTTTATTAAAACCAGGTTACCAACAGGTATTTGTCCTTCCTAGTGAAGGAGGAACAGCTAGACAATTAACTTCAGGTAACTTTAATCATGGGCGAGGATTAGAGTGGGCTAAAGACAGCAAATCACTTGTATTTTCAGCAAATCGTTTACCCGATTGGGAGTACAAAACTCTCGATAGTGACTTATTCAGCGTAGACCTTAGCGGGAAACTAACGCAAATTACTGATATGCCAGGAAGAGAGTACAACCCTAGCTTTTCACGTGATGGTAAAACGTTAGCTTACTTAGTTACGTCTAACGCGTTAAACCCATATCGTAACGCCAAGTTAAATTTAATGAACTGGCGCACTAAAGAATCAACACTCATTGCAAAAGACTTCGATCGCTCGATAAGAAGCCCACAATGGATTTCTCAAAACGAACTAGCATTTAGCTACGATGATTTTGGTAAACGTAAAGTCGCCAAAATTAGTCGCTCAGGAAAGATATCCGACCTAACCGATACTTTGTCGGGGACAACTCTAGGGCGACCCTACATAAGTGGTGAATTTAGTGCCAATAATTCAGGTAAAATCGCTTTTTCTCACGGCACAAGCGAACGTCCGGCCAACGTAGCTTTAATTGAAACAGGGGGCAAAGTAAAACAGTTTACTCAGTTGAATGAAGATTTACTTGCTCACAAAACGCTAGGTAAAGTACATGAAATAAAATACAAGTCTTCTTTTGATGGCGAAGAAATTCAAGGTTGGTATATCACACCGCCTAATTTTGACCCTAAGAAAAAATACCCACTCATTGTTGAAATTCACGGTGGCCCTCACCTAGCATACGGCCCGCATTTTTCTGCAGAACTTCAACGTTTTGCTGCGCAAGGTTATGTCGTGTTTTATGACAACCACAGAGGCAGCAGCTCTTACGGGGAAAGGTTCGCTATGTTATTGAAATACAAATATAGCTCCAAAGAAGATTTCGCCGACCATAATTCGGGTGTTGATGCCATGTTAGCGAAAGGATTTGTAGATGAGAACAACCTATTTATAGCAGGTGGCTCTGCGGGTGGGATCGCGACAGCCTATGCAATTGGTTTAACAGACCGTTTCTCAGCTGCAGTTGTCGTTAAGCCAGTTATTAATTGGTTGAGCAAAGTATTAACCGCAGACAGTGGATTAAGTCAGATCCCTACCCAATTTCCAGGGATGCCTTGGGAACACGTCGAACATTATTGGCAACGTTCACCTATGTCTTTGGTCGGTAATGTAACAACACCTACAATGTTGATAACAGGTGAAGAAGATTTACGTACGCCAATGGCACAAACAGAGCAGTATTACCAAGCCCTTAAACTGAGAAAAGTAGATACGGTGCTTGTAAAAGTACCTGGTGCTTCTCATGGGATTGCAAGTAAACCTTCACGAATGATTGCAAAAATTGAAAATACGCTTGCGTGGTTTGAAAAGTATAAAAAATAGATAATTAATTTTCTAATATAAAAAAAGCCGCTTATGCGGCTTTTTTTTGCTTTTATGAATAGTATCGACCGTTATAGATGTTTACTGAAAAAGTCTTCTAACTTCTCATACATTTCAATACGGTTTTCTACCTTTCTAAAACCGTGGCCTTCTTTATCCTTTACTAACCACTCATAAGGTTTTTCTAATGCTTCCATTCGCTCACGTAACATATCGGCATGTTCCATAACTACACGAATATCGCGACGACCATGGATAATAAATACTGGTGCTTGAATATTTTGAACGTGATCAATAGGTGACATACGCTTCATTAGTTCTTTGTCTTCTGGGTCACCAATTTGTTGTTTCATCACTTCTTTCTGTGGCTCCCATGTTGTTGGCATTGAAGTAAACAGTAAACCAACATCTGTTACACCAACAACGTTAACACCACACTTATAAAGTTCAGGCGTAAACGTTAAGCCAGCCATTGTCGCGTAACCGCCATAGCTGCCACCGTATATACATACACGCTTAGGATCTGCTACACCTTGAGCAATAAAGTGTTTTACAGTATCAGTAATGTCGTGCTGCATTTCTGCACCCCACTTACCACCGTAACCTGCTTGCTCAAATTCACGACCATAGCCACCTGAACCACGGAAGTTAACTTGTACTACTGCATAGCCTCGGCTCGCTAAAAATTGCGTATCTGAGTTGTAGCCCCAAGTATCACGTACACCAAATGGTCCGCCATGTGGGTTTATAATTAATGGAAGGTTTTTGCCATCAGAATCTTTTGGAATAGTGATGTATCCACGAAGAGTTAACCCATCTCTACTTTGGAACTCAAAAGGCTTCATTGGAGAAAGTAACGCAGGCTTAATAGTAGATTTAGGCTTAGCAATAGGCGTTAAGTTTCGCTTTTTATCCGACCATAAGTAGTAAGTACCAGGATCTGTATCACTATAAACGCTAAGAATTCTTAAGTCTTCAGCGTCATTCATTGACGTAGTTGCGAATTTTTTACCTTTGAATGTGCTCTTTAATGCGTTATTAAAGTCTTGCTCTTTCTTATCGAAATAGACACGTTCAGGGTAATCATCGAAATACGACACACCTAGAAGTTTCTTCTGTTTGCGAGAAGTTATTAAACCAGAAACATCTACTTTATCGTGGCCATAAATCATTTCACCTAATTCGTTTTTAACAGGGTCAAATTTGTAGATAGCTTGCTTATCACGACCAATATTAGAAGCTACATACATCATCTTATTATCGTAATCAAAGCGTAAAGGCGTAATGCTCTCGTCAAGAGGGCTAAATTCACGAAGTACTTTAAACTCTTTATCTTTCTTTTCTTTGTATAGTAATTTGCCTTTTAGACCAACAATAGAATAAGCACCACGCACGTCACCGTCGTTATCAACAATCCACGCTTGAACATCACCAGGGTTTTTCGCGATCAGCTCCATTGACGGGTTGCTTTTTCTTCTTTTATTCCACTTTTTATCCACACGCATTTTGTATAAATCAGGTTGTTTTACATAACGCTTGTTGTAAGAAACGATGATGTGGTCTGGATCATCCGGCAAAGTGTTAACTACTGACGCCATAACTGCACTTTTTCTAGAAAAAGTAGCTGCAACCAATTGAGTAATTTTAGGCTTTTTGCTGTTGTTTACACTATAAAGAGAAAGAGCTTCCTGTCCATCAGTTTCATCAACCGTAAAGACAATGCGCTCATCACTAGCCCAGAAAAAGCTACCAACACTTGCGCCTTTAAAAGCAGTTAACACATGATAGTTGCCACGGTTTTCTGTTTCCATTACAACTAAGTTCATGCGGTCGTGAATCGGCATCAATACAGCCAAATACTTTCCAGATGGAGATAAAGTAAAAGCAGCATAATCAGGTAAACTAAAAAAGTCTTTAGCGGTATGACTTTGCGTACTCTTTGCGTGTACACCTAGATTGAACAGCAACAAGGTGCTGATAATCAATAGTTTTATTGTTTTTCTCACGAAACTATCCTTTGATTTCTATATATTTTTAAGTGTTAAAGTTTTAATGCTTTAATCTATTGGCAGTACTTTGAAAAAGGCTGCTCACCTCTATTAGTAAACCAGAATCGAAATTTATTACTATAAGCTTAAAAAAATTTCTATTTTCTTCATTTAACAAAAGCTGCTAAGAAAGAAGGTGTGAATTCAAAATGGTTTAACGGGGAAATAAACGATTAAAAAACAATAAGGTACGGACATACTATGTCGTATATAGCAAATTACTTTTTTTGTGTATTGTGTTAACGACGCTTAAAAGTTTAATCTTATGTAAAGATATTTTTACTGAAAAGTTATTGTAGATTCTAACTTTCTTAGTTAAATAAGTAAGCGACAGAGTCAATTTTACCTGCTGCATCTGCCATTAGCGCTTGCTCTCGCTCTTCTTCAGTAAGGATATTGATGAAAGGGGTTTTTCTGCGTAACCTGCGCATTTGAGTACTGTTCTCCAATACTCCTTCACGAAATACATCTGGTTGATGAGCCAATTCAAATAAGCTATACCAAGTAATGTACTCGCTATAACCGATTTCTCCTGCTTTTCGCTTTTCGTCCCATCGTTTTTTTAACTCATCGATAAGCTCAATATTAGCTAATACTTTTTCTACCATAGCACGATGCAAAGCAAGTATTTGTTTATCGATTAAATCATCTTTAATACTATTTTTTCGAATGCGATAAGGGCGCTGTTTTTTATTTCGATTGCTATACATTTAATGAAAATCTCTTGAACTTGTACTTAATGAAGACAAACTTGCTGATAAATCCGTTAATTTACCGGCAATAATGTGTGTTACTTCCCCTTCTCTTTCAAGTATTCCCGTGACTTGTAAGATTTTAGCCGTTAAATACGGCTGTTTTTGCGCTCTTGAAGTTCCAGACCAAACAACGACATTAATATTACCTGTATCGTCTTCTAATGTCATAAAAGTAACTCCAGAGGCAGTACCTGGCGCTTGCTTTCCTGTAACAACCCCTACGACAGTTATTACGCTTTTATGCGACTTTTCAGCAAGCTGTTTCATTCGCGTAAATTTAGGCAGTAGTTGCATATCATCCATTAAGGTGATCGGGTGCCTATTTAACGTTAACCCCATTGCGGCGTAATCCTCATGCAAAATATCAAACGCTGAAGGCGTAAATTGATAAGAATTGTTATCTGTAATATCCGCAAATAAAGGCAAGCGTTGTTGATCGTTCATTAACGCCCAACGACTTTGATATCTATCACCAGAGATCTTTTGTAAAGCGTCAGCACTGGCCAGCTTTTGCAAATCCCCAGAAGATAACCCAAGCTGATGTAATTCATTAATTTCTGTGTAGCCTTTACTCGGCCTTTCTCCAACTAAAGTAGTCATAGCTTCTTTGGATAAGCCTTTAACTTGCCGTAAGCCAAGACGGATAACCCTCTCGTCGCCTTCTTTTAATACTTGATGATCTGCTTGCGATTCATTTATACAAACAGGCAACACCTTAATACCATGACGTTTTGCGTCTTGCACAAGCTGAGAAGCACTATAAAACCCCATAGGTAAGCTATTTAAAATAGAGGTATAGAAAGCGGCAGGATAATAATATTTAAGCCAAGCAGAGACATAAGCTAGCACCGCAAAAGACGCAGAGTGACTCTCAGGAAAGCCATACTCACCAAAACCGCAAATTTGCTCAAAAATACGTTCAGCAAAGTTAACTTCGTAGCCGCGCTCTTGCATGCCATTAATTAATTTGTCACGAAACTTAGCTAACTGCCCGTTTTTCTTCCAGCTTGCCATTGCACGGCGCAGCTGATCAGCTTCACCTCCTGTAAAACCAGCAGCCACCATAGCAAGTTTAATTACCTGCTCTTGAAAAATGGGTACACCTAACGTACGTGAAAGCACCTCTTTTACGGCTTCAGAAGGATAAGAAATTTCTTCTATCCCATCACGCCGTTTTAAAAATGGATGTACCATATCGCCCTGTATAGGACCAGGCCTAACAATAGCAATTTGAATAACCAAATCGTAATAACAGGCAGGTCTTAACCTAGGCAACATGCTCATTTGCGCCCGAGATTCTATCTGAAATACTCCCACAGTATCTGCTTTTTGCAACATACCATAAACCTTGTCGTCATCTTGTAGACGAGTAATTTCAGCAATAGTAAGTTCTCGGTTTTCTTGTTCTTTTAGGGTAGTAAAACACTTACGAATGGCAGAGAGCATTCCAAGAGCCAATACATCAACCTTTAATAACCCTAAAGACTCAAGATCGTCTTTATCCCATTGAATAACGGTACGATCTTCCATTGCAGCATTTTCTACCGGTACTAATTCATATAAAGGGCCTGCAGAAATAACGAAGCCACCAACGTGCTGCGACAAGTGACGAGGAAAACCTAATAGCTCGTTCACTAAACGGATAAAGAGCTGCCCTTTCGCTGACTCTGGCTGTAAACCAAGCTCAACTATCTGAGCCTGCCAAGGTAAACCACGATCTCGGCGATTAATATTCTTAATAAAAAACTCTAATTGAGTAATATCAATACCGAGTGCTTTTCCTACCTCGCGAATAGCACTTTTCAAACGATATGTAATGACAGTCGCGGCAATGGCTGTACGCTCACGACCATACTTTTGGTAAATATACTGAATCACCTCTTCACGACGTTCATGCTCAAAATCCACATCAATGTCAGGTGGCTCGTTACGCTCTTTACTAATAAAGCGCTCAAATAACACGGAGATTTGCCTAGGATCTACCGAGGTAATGCCTAAGCAATAACATACAACGGAGTTAGCTGCAGAGCCTCGCCCCTGATACAAAATACCTTGCTCTTTAGCAAAATTTACAATGTCGTGAATGGTTAAAAAATAATAAGGGTAATCAAGCTCTTCAATTAAAATCAGCTCTTTCTCAATGGTTTCTTCAATAGACTCAGGTACGCCATCAGGAAAGCGCTGTTGTTTCCCTTGGGTAACTAACTGACGTAGATAATCGTTTGCGGTGATTTTTTCTGGCACTAATTCTGCGGGGTACTCATATTGCAACTCAGCCAAAGAAAATTGACATTGCTCAGCAACCGATAAACTTTCGTACAATGTTGAAGTATCAAATAACTTAGCAAGTTTACTTATAGAGCGCATCGCTCGCTCACTATTAGACAACATTGTTTTGCCAAGCTTGTTAACGCTTGTACCTTGTTTCACAGCTGTTAATGTATGTTGTAGCTCTAAACGCGTAGCATTGTGCATAAGCACTCCACCACAGGCTAATATCGGCATGGCAAACTGCTCTGCTAAGCGTAAGCAATGTTGTTTATATTGATGATCATTACTTAATAGCCGCCTTTGCTGTGCAAGCCATAGCCTGTCAGCAAAATATTTACCCAACCATTTACCCCAACGGCTATCTTGTTCATCACCACGGGGAAGCCATAAACATAAGCAGTGTTTTACTGACATTAAGTCCCATTGTGATAACTGATACTGGCCTTTTTCGCTACGACGACGCGCGTTGGTAATGATACGACATAACTCGCCGTATGCTTTGCGATTAGGTACAAGTAAAATTAGCTGCAGGCTATCGTCCAACCAAAACATACTGCCAACAATAAGCTTTAACGAAAGCTGTTGATCCTTAATCGCAGTATACGCGCGGACAACGCCAGCAACAGAGCATTCATCGGTTATTGCTAATGCACGATAACCAAGAAAATCAGCTTGGTACACTAATTCTTCAGGGTGAGATGCTCCCGTGAGAAACGAAAAGTTACTCTGACAAAACAGCTCTGCATACGCCATAGAATTACCTACACGCTCCTGCCCACTTAACTAAAAACACCGTGGATATACCATTGTTTTTCAGGTGTACGAAATGTCCAGAACCATTGGCCTTGCTTACCTTTTGCAATAAAGTAATCACGGATCACATACTCTTGATCCCACCAGCCTGAGACAATACGTTCAGGACCATGAAATATATCAACTCTTTCTTCCAAAGGTTGTGGCGTTTGATATAACAAGCTAGGTCTTAATTCACTTAACGGTAACTTTTCAGGCTCAGACGTTTTTAACGGTTGATCATATTGTGTCGCTTTTTCGGGCCGATGATCATCAACAAGGTACACTCCCCTCACTTGCTCAATGCCTAACTTAGCTTGCAATCTAGAAACAAGCGCTTGTATCGATAATTGACCTTGTCGACCGGCAAAAAGATCGTGCATTTGCTCGTCATGGCCCATGGTTTGTTCAACGGCTAAAGTAATACCAACTACGGGTGCGACAAGGATGACCGAAGCAAGTTTAAGCTCAGATAACTCTAACCAGCGGTTTGCTTGATATTCACCTTGCGCAGCGTCAACCGTTAATTCAACTGGCGCAGCATCTCGTTGATGCAAGGTTAGGTGTAATTGCGAAGCACGCTTATCTCTTAAACGTAAAAAGGTTTCTAACAAGCGATAAAGGCGAAATAAAGGTTTGGTTAATTGCTGGGTATTACTGATATCAAAAAACAGCTCCAAATAATGATGAAACTGCTCCGGAGGATGATAAAACTCAACGATATGCTGTAAACGGCCGGTAAGCTTACCTACATAGTTCACCATATCTATATCAAATCGCTTAGCAATATCAGCTAATGGCAGTTGTGTTAACTCGCCTAACGAATGTACGCCTATACGCGTTAATTGTTCTTGCTGCCTCACTGAGATATCGCTCAGTGCTAAAGGGCATTGACTAAGAGCTTGGTTAACATGTTGAGCGTCATCAGTAATTTGATTAGTGCCGTTAAGAGCAAGTATTTTGGCAGCATAAGGTGAAAAGCCCGTGGCATATAGATAATCGATATCAAGCTTTGCCAAGTGTTGCTCTAACGCTTGCCAGTAGCTCGATAGGTTCTGATATAAACTCAACATATTACTGACACGTAATAAAATGCCTTGTGATTTTACTAGACAAATATCAGAAGTAACTAAGTACAACCAACGAGCAATGGCTGACAAGCGCTCTTCTTCTAAACTTTGATCATAAGGGTACACTTGTAGCTCTGCACTTAAAGCTGCCGCAGCTCCTAAGCCCATTCCAATAGAAATACCTTGTTCTTTAGCTGTAGCGTTACACTGTACAATTTGGCTCTTTTTTCCCTCAACAATGGCAATAGGCGTATTCGGCTGCTCATTAAAGGCACTATTAAGCTGTAAGTTTGGAAAATGTAGATATAACCACAACACAAGCGTCTCCTTTTATCCTGTTTTAACCTGTTTTGGCTTGTGGGAAGACAACCACGTTATTGGCACAAGGCTGCATCGTAAGTTCAGGCCAAAAACGGCGCATATCAATGTCGAAACTTGCCGTTGGCCAACCTTGTTTCCGCTTTAGGATCTTAGCTTTTATACCTTGGCGCTCAGGCGTTAACGCTAAGCTTAAATCTACAGGGAGTGGCAAGGATTCCTGCTTGGTTTCGCGCATCAGAAAAATTCGGCTATGACCTTGTTCGCCAGCGAGTTGTAACCGTTTAATTTGATGTGCAGCAAGCCCTTGATAGTTCCATAACAACACGGAATGACAACTGCCACTTTTCAGGCATTGTTCTGACGCCCATAAGCCTTGTACGTGATCAAAGGTATTAACCACAACAATACGATCCACTTTTAAACCTGATGCCGATAACATGGCACCATTAATCAGCCCTGGCGGATTAATAAAAACGCAAAACTTGTCTTTAAGGTCTTCAGCTAGCAAAGATGGCAATAACAAACGAAACTCGCCAATACCAACAGAAGAAAGCACTTCAATAACACCTTGTTCAGGAAAGCCACCTTCTAATTGCTCGTCTAATTCTTGATAGCCAGATGAACGTTTGTTCACTGATGAAGACTGTAAACCACCATGCCAAACCAAACGTTTGCGCTGTAAAGTATCGATTAATTTATTCATAACAATAACACCTGTATTTATATACAGTATATATAACCAGTAAAATATTGCCAAGTCAGGAATGAATAAATTTTGTCTACACTTCTTTTTATGGTGAAAAACTGTTTAAGTAACATCAAATTACTACTCAATTACCTAAAAAACAGAGAAACAGGCATGACATCAAAACCAAAATGCCTTCACAAACGTACAGAAAAACGTGCAGATTGTTCAAAAGTAAAAATAAAAGATATGAAAAGTTAATTTACCCCCTTGAGTTATTTACTTAGAATCCCAACTTATGTACACATTGAAACGATTTATTATGATTTGGAGTAATTCATGAGCGAAGCAAGACATTGCCCATTACTTATCTTAGGCTCAGGTCCTGCTGGCTACACAGCAGCAGTATATGCAGCACGTGCCAACTTAAACCCTGTACTTATCACAGGTATGCAACAAGGTGGTCAGTTAACAACAACCACTGACGTAGAAAACTGGCCGGGCGACGCTGATGACTTAACAGGCCCTGCATTAATGGAGCGTATGCAAAAACACGCTGAGAAATTTGAAACAGAAATTATTTTCGATCATATCGAGTCTGTTGACCTAACTTCTCGTCCATTCAAACTAAATGGTTCAAGCAACTACACATGTGATGCATTAATCATTTGTACGGGTGCTTCAGCACAATACTTAGGTTTACCATCAGAAGAAGCCTTTATGGGTAAAGGTGTTTCTGCTTGTGCAACATGTGACGGTTTCTTCTACAAGAATCAAAAAGTTGCCGTTGTTGGTGGTGGTAACACTGCTGTTGAAGAAGCATTATACCTTTCAAACATTGCTTCTGAAGTTCACCTTATTCACCGTCGTGACACTTTCCGTTCAGAAAAGATTTTAACCGATCGCCTTATGGACAAAGTTGAAAACGGTAACATCACTCTTCACTTAGACCGTACATTAGACGAAGTACTAGGTGACAACATGGGTGTAACGGGTGTTCGTATTAAAGACACTAAGTCTGATGCAACTGAAGAATTAGATCTAGCAGGTGTATTCATTGCTATTGGTCACAAGCCAAACACAGGCATGTTTGAAGGCCAATTAGAAATGAAAGACGGCTACTTGATTGTTAACAGCGGTACAAACGGTAACGCGACACAAACAAGTATCGAAGGTGTATTCGCTGCTGGTGACGTAGCTGATCACATTTACCGTCAAGCAATCACTTCAGCTGGCTCTGGCTGTATGGCTGCACTTGACGCTGAGCGTTACCTAGACGCTAAGTAATTAATGTCTGAGACTCTCCAATGGTTAGATAGGGAAAGTCTCACATTCCCTCCCCTGACGCGCGCTTTAAAAGAGCCTAACGGCTTATTGGCTATCGGGGGAGATTTAACTGCTAATCGTCTTATTTCTGCCTACAAAAACGGTATCTTCCCTTGGTATAACGAAGGTGAACCTGTTCTTTGGTGGAGCCCAGATCCCAGAACCATCATCGCTACAGATGCTATCCGCATCAATCGCAGCTTAAAAAAGTTTCTTAAACGACTACCTTATACGATTACCATTAATAACGCTTTTGACGAAGTCATTGAACTTTGCGCCGACGCACCATTTCGCAAAGAAGGCACATGGATCGTAGATGAAATGGTAGATGCGTACCAAGAGCTACATCAATTAGGTTATGCTCACTCAGTTGAAGTTTGGTATCAAGGCAAGTTAGTTGGTGGCTTATATGGTGTCGCCGTAGGCGGTTATTTTTCAGGTGAGTCTATGTTTTATACCATGGACAACGCCTCAAAAGTCGCGTTACTCGCATTAGGACAAAAGCTTCAACAATTACAAATCCCCTTTATTGACTGTCAATTAACTAATCCCTTTTTAGAAGACATGGGCAGCGTTGAAATAAGTCGTAAGAAGTTTATTGAACAGCAAGAGTTCGCTCAAACTATTTCAATTCCAAACGATTTTTGGCAGCCAAGTAGCGTGGTATTGTCTATACTCTAATCTATGAATAACAGTTTTCAGCTAGGTGTTAGTCAACCGTTCCCATGCAATTATTTGCCTGATAAAGAAGAACGATTACTTATAGCCGTCGACCAAAGATTACAATCTAGCCACCATTATTCTTGGTTAATGAACCAAGGATTTCGACGCAGTGGCGATCAAATATACCGTCCTTATTGTGAACAATGTTCCGCTTGTCAGTCTTTACGCGTTATCGTTGACGACTTTACTCCATCAAAAAGTCAAAAGCGTAACCAACAAAAAAACAAGCAGCTTACTGTTCACATAGCGCGTGAATTAAAAGAAGATTACTACCAGCTGTATGAAACCTATATCAATGAAGTTCATAGCGACGGTGCAATGTACCCCGCTAACTATGAACAATACAGCAACTTTTTACGCTGTAAGTTAACTGAACAAGTATTCATTGAGTTATGGGATGAAGATTTACTCGTGAGCGTGGCAGTTACTGACGTTCTCAACAATGCGCTATCAGCTGTTTATACCTTTTATCACCCTGACTATAAAAACCGTGGGTTAGGTGTTTATTCAATACTCAATCAGATAAATGTTGCTAAGCAATTTGAAAAACCTTATCTGTACCTAGGCTATCAAATAGATGACTGTAGGAAGATGAATTACAAAAATCGCTACTTTCCACACCAAATATTGAAAGAAAATCGTTGGCAAACGATAAATAAATAACACTATAGCTTTACAATCCGCGATCATTTGTGCATGATCTGCGCAGCTTAATAATCAATGCACAATTTAGAGGTTTAACGCCCAATGGCGAAAGAAGAAAATATTGAAATGCAAGGTACTGTGTTAGACACACTACCAAACACTATGTTCCGCGTAGAATTAGAAAATGGTCACGTGGTTACCGCTCACATTTCAGGCAAAATGCGTAAGAACTACATTCGTATTTTAACTGGCGACAAAGTAACGGTTGAATTAACGCCTTACGACTTGTCAAAAGGCCGCATTATCTTCCGTGCACGCTAATAAGCAATCTTATTACGAAAAAGCGCCTAACTAAAGGCGCTTTTTTTATATCTGTGCACAGCTAAATAACTACTCGTTGTTAAAACGATAAAAGAAATAGGTGTTACCTTCTTCAACAATTTCTTGAAACGTCATATTTTTAAAGCGTTTTCCTAATTCAGGGCTTGCACTTAACATACCTTGCTGAACCCGCATCGAATAAGGAATGCCCTGTAGACTTAACTTTTCATTACCTATAAAACTCACAGCCAAAATACAGCCATCATCATTACACGCTTGATCGAACAACTGAATATCGCGCTCCTTATCTAAAAAGTATGAATCTAGCGCATCCGTTAAGACTTGTGCATTATGTTCAAGTTCATCAGTTATGTAGTAATTTTGATAATGACTAAATATAGACACTAGATCATCCAAAGAGGAAACGTCTTCTAAGTTATTAGACGCAGTTTTTCTGGGTTCATTGACTTTAACTTGTCCATTTGAACGAACATTCCCTTTTGAAACCTCTACTTCAATAGAGCCACCTTTTACTACGGCGTTAGAATGGACACTACCAAGTGCAGCATCACGCTGAATTTCTTGATTAACACTTTTCGGTTGTGCAGTATCAACAGATGCATCTACAGTAAAACGCTGAATAAAATACAACCCAGCACCGAAAAGAATAGCAATACCTAAAAACTTCACCAATTTAAGCACGCGAGAATTCCTTTTAATCGATTAAATACCTACTTTAATAACGAGAACATTACTTAAAGAAATACAATATATAAATCAGCTAGTTATATCAGTTAGGTATGACTTATATATTTTCCCACTATAATTTAGATAGTGCTTTAACCGCAGCTTTCAGTTCGTATATCTTTTCTTGTTCGGTTTGCTTGCCGTAACTAATCGCATTAAAGAATGAAAGAACTTTCGCCATAGCTACAGCGTGCTCCTTAGAAACGTTTTGAATATTAGCGATATATTGCTGATCAGTTTGATGATTTTCTTTAGTAACGCCTAAGTTAGTAATAATAGAAACCGCCTTTTGATAATACAAAATATGCTTAGCAGGCTTCTCTTGTTTTCGATAGTTAAGCCACCAAATAATAATAAAAGCGCCACCAATCAGCCCAAAAACAATAAACAAAGTTGAAATGCCAATATAGCGGCCAAACCACTCTTTAAGCATAGATTGCTGAGATTTTTTCGAATAATTAATAACATACTTTGTCCATTGATAATCAAGAGCATCTACATAATAGGCAAGTTGATTAACAAAACTGCTCGACATAAAGTCACGAACACTAAATGGTCTAAGTGCATTTCGTTCCTGGCTTAATTGAGCGGAAAAGCCTTGCTCAACACGCGAAGGGTCAACCGCAGCTGTTGGATCTACCCTAACCCAACCCCTGCCCTCAAACCATACTTCACTCCAGGCATGAGCGTCACGTTGATAAACTTGATAATAGTTTCCTTGCTGGTTTAATTCACCACCTAAATAACCCGTAACAACACGTGAAGGAATACCTGCCGCGCGCATAATAAACGTAAAGGTACTGGCATAATGCTCACAAAACCCCGCTTTAGTGCCAAAAAAGAACTCATCCATTATCTCGCCACTTAATGGCGGAGGGTCTAACGTATAGCGAAATGGTTGCTGGTGAAAATCACTCAGCACTTGATTCACCAGTTCGAGATCAGACAAACCTTCATCACGCCATTTCTTCGCATACGCTCTCAAGCCAGGATTAGAGTCGTCATCAATAAGCATATTTGCTTGAATAGACCGATAAATATCAAAGCCATTAATTGGTGCACTAACAACACTGTCTACGGTATAGCTAACAGGTTTACTGATAGGTTTGTCAGACGAAAAACTATAATCTTTTAACGCCCATATTTTCATAGAGAGTTCACTATTAACTTGTACAGCGCGATCAAGTACAAACAACCAAGGCTTATAGCTAGGCTCCAATATCACTTGATATTTTATGGTATCTTTAACTTCTCCATCGAATATCTTATTTTTTTGTTCTAATAACCGCGCTGGTTGAACATAATTGAAAAAGCGTATCTGCTCTGTCGTTTTAAAACGACGCTCCCAACGGTTATTTTCATATGACTCCAAGACCATAGCGCGCCAATAAAGCTTTTGGTACTCAGGCTCGCCGTCGATAAACTCAACACGAAAAGCAAGCTCATTGGATAAAGCTAAAGAAGCCATCTCACCTAACTCAAGCGAGTCAGACAAGCCAACCGTTTTACTATTTGCATTAGGTACTTGCCAAAAAGGTGATATTTTGGGAAAGAATAAAAATAAGAAACAAGCAAGTGGCAACGCCAACACAGCCATATTCACCGCGGTTCTTACCATGTGTTTATCTAACGATTTTAAACGATGGAAACTAGCAATCACCGCAATATTGATTACCACTAAAACGAAAATAGCCAAAGCAAAATAGATTGATTGATGGTAAACAAAAGAGGCAAAAATTAATAAAAAGCCAATAAAGAAAAACTGATAAACGTCTCTTGCTCGGTACAACTCAAATGACTTCAATAAATAAGCAATGGCAAGCAAATGAAACATGCCTAACAATACACCTAGCGCTTTTGCATTAGCCAAAAGAATAACGACACCTAAAGCAATAAGTAGATTTCTCCATAACTTTTTCTTTGGCGTTACACCTTTTTTGATCAACAACCAATGCATTGAAAAACAAACAAATGCCAACAACCAAACCACTAAAATCCATTGCTGAGCCATAGGAATTAAGTTAAGTGCCATGATAACAAGTACAAGTTTATGCTGGTGACTACTCAACACTCCCTCACCAGCAACACTTTGTTTATTATCTTTATTTATCAGAAACATAAAAACAAAGCCTACCGTAACGCGTAACCGGAAATCAACTTTAAACAACGCGATTGGTAGTCGTTGTTAGCAGTATGTTCTAACCTATCAGGCTCTTCTAAAGCACCATCTAAACCACTACCTAAACTTAAGGTAAATGGTACGTTTGATTGTCCGTATTCGAGCACTAAAAAGCACAATTGCCTTAGTTTTATTTCTAATGAAGCACCGTCAACACTGTCTAGTGTGAGATAGTTATCTTGTGATGATAATGATGCTTGATGTTGTTTAGTCTGCCATACACCTCCCTTTGCAACTAATTTCCAGGCAACCTGCGACAAAGGGTCGCCAACGCGATAACTAGTTAACTCGGCAAAATCATCGCCTGACTGAGTCGCACTATGCAATAATGTGGCTTCATCAATTTCTTCACTCACTTGACTCACAGAGACCGGATAACACGCTAAGGGTTTAGGGCAAACCACTTGCTTTAACGGAAAGTGTAAATGTGTCCAAGTAGAAAATAATCCAAGCGGAAAATAGCTTCTTATCGTAAGTCTTGGCAATGAATAAACGCCTCTTTTATTGAAAACAATAGGTACATCTACCGATTGCTCCCCTTTACTCAGATCGAAGTAACTTATTTCGTGATTGGCAAAGCGAGCACTCATTGAATACTTGTCACTGGTAACATAAAACTTAATAGGCACTTTCGCTTCTTGCTCAACGAAGCTAAAAAATTCACCTTCGGCGTGAACCGATACCCCAGACAAATTAAAATAGCTATAAAATAGCGCAATTAAGAAAAGACTAACAAAGAAATAACACACTAAAAGCATCAAGTTATTTTGATAGTTTGTGCCTAGTACGAATAAAAAGACTAGGAACATCAGGTATGCTAAACCAAAGGAACTCGGAAAGATAAATATGTTTCCTTGCCCAAGAGATTGCTTCTTCTGGGCAGGCATGCGTTTAGCTAGCCAGCGATCAAATCGCTTAGCGAACGCAGCACGTAATGGCTTTAAAAAGTTTGTCATGTAACTTCATCACTTAACCAGAAAATGGTTTAGTGCTATCGACATTTGCCAACAATTGACTTGAGTAATAATCCTCCGATGCATTTTTAGCAATCTCAGACAACTGCTTGCTTCCTTGTAACCTATGCTCACATACAGCGGAAAAAACGGCTTTAACATCATCAGGCGTAACAAACTCTCCTTGCCTGATATAAGCCCATGCCTTGGCAGCAGCGACCAAGGCTTTACCGGCGCGAGGTGAAAGTGGGTTTATAGCTTCCTGACTAGCTCTAGATTGCTGACACAAAGCAATAACATAATCTAATATTGCTTCAGAAACGTGAAGCTGTGCTACCTCTTTTTGCATTGATAATAGTTGCTCAGGCGTTAGGCAAGTATCAACTTTGGCAAGCAAGTCGTCACCAGACGCACCTAATAATATTTGCTTCTCGGCGTTTCTGTCAGGAAAACCAAGGGATATACGCATGAGGAAGCGATCTAATTGTGATTCGGGTAAGGGATAAGTTCCAGCATGAAACAACGGGTTTTGCGTCGCTATCACACAAAACGGATTGGGCAACTGATGCGTTTCACCATCTACGCTGACTTTTCCTTCTTCCATAGCTTCTAACAAAGCACTCTGCGTTTTTGGACTAGAACGGTTAATTTCATCAGCTAACACCAATTGATTAAACAGTGGGCCTTTATGAAAGGTAAAAGATGCATTTGCTTGATCAAATATCGATACACCAATTACATCACTTGGCAACAAGTCACTGGTAAATTGAACGCGTTGATAACTTAACCCTAAAGCTTTCGCCAATACATGGGCAAGCGTGGTTTTCCCCATCCCCGGTAAATCTTCAATCAGTAGATGCCCTTTAGCTAAAACACACGCTAAAGATAAGGTAACTTGTTGGTGTTTACCTAAAACCACTTGCTCTATTTGAGCAACAACTTCTTGTGCTAATGACTGCATTAAACTCACACAACCTTGTTAAAAACATGTCCTTAGTATGACACTAAAAGTACAGCTTTAACCATATTCAATAAGTTAGTTACACATAATGTAACATCAAAACGCCTAAACGATTATTTTTTGACCTATATCAAATAGCTAAACATCGCCTTATGTCATGCTAGTTTTAGGATATTGTCAGGGAATAAGACTTATGGGCCAAGAAGTCGATAAAAATAGTTTTACTAAAGCGGATAGAGCCGTTTTTCGAAAGCGCTTATTTGAACAATTAATAACGCTTAAACACGAAATGTCTCAGCCTAATTTTGGTAAAGAACCATTGCAAATTGGTGCTGAACTAGAATTTTACCTCATCCAAGATAACGGCATGCCCTGCCTCAAAAATTCGGAAATACTCACAGCCCTTAATGACAATAAATACCAACATGAACTTAACCAATATAATCTTGAGCTTAACTTAGACCCGACCCCAGTTAAAGGTAAGCCTTTTAGTGCCATTGAAAACCAGCTTAACCGCGAACTAAACAAACTCAACATGGTGACTAATGATTATCACTGTCAGGCTCTGCCTATTGGTATTTTACCCACCTTGTCAATTCAGCACTTAAACGCCAGCTGTATGACTAATACCAACCGTTATAAGCAGTTAGCAGAGCATATATATGAACAACGCGGCGAAAACTTTGTCATCGATATACGGGGAAAAGATCAGCTAAAAGTTAACTTTTCAGACATTTGCGCTGAAGGAGCTAATACTTCATTCCAAGTGCATTTAATGGTTCCACCAGACAAACTAACTAACGTATTTAATGCCGCACAGCTAACTCTACCGTTAGTTACGGCAATTTCAGCAAATTCTCCGTTATTACTAAACAAGCGACTATGGCATGAAACGCGAATCGCTTTATTTAAGCAATCTTTGGATATGCGCTTGAGAATGCAGCATCAATGGGCTCAACCCGCTAGAGTTAACTTTGGTTTAGGCTGGGTACGTGAATCTATCTGGGAGCTTTTCGCAGAGTCCGTTGCTTTATATCCAACATTACTGCCCTATGTAACCAACAATGAGAACAGCTCTCCATTTCATGAACTAAGTTTTCATATGGGAACGATTTGGCCATGGCACCGACCTGTTTTTTCTGAGCAAGGTAATAAGCATATAAGAATAGAGTTTAGAGCGATTCCAGCAGGGCCAAGTAATCTGGATATGTTAGCCAATGCTGCGCTGGCTATTGGTCTAGCGGTAGGCATGGCTGATAAAGTTAATGATATTTTACCTAGCATGCCGTTTCGTTTCGCAGAGTATAATTTCTATCGCGCAGCACAATCAGGTATCGATGCCAAGATTATTTGGCCGTTAGAACACCCGTTAACCCCTGTAGAAGTTGATTTAAAACAAGTCTTGCATCAAATGCTCCCTATCGCGAAGCAAGGTTTGATCTCTCTCAATATTCATGAACAAGAAGCACAATATTATTTGAGCATTATTGAACAACGCCTAAACGCTAATATGACAGGAGCGGTTTGGCAGTTAAACCACTTTAATTGGCTTCATCAACGTATGAACGTGGCTAAAGCAAGCCAACAATTAGTGCAAGACTATCACAAGGCGTATTTATCTGATTTACCAGTGTCTCAATGGGAGCGTTCATGGACATAGATTTTAGCGATGTTAACTATTTAAAAGATCCAAACGACTTTGAACTTAAAGCTGACTTTGCTCAGTTTTTACTTTCGCTAGATGTACCAACTATTATCGATATTACAGGCGCTAATCAGCAAAAAACACGTGTTATCACCACCCTGCTTCACGGTAACGAACCTTCTGGCCTTATTGCACTGCACCGATGGCTAACAAGACGCAGTGAACTGCCTCTGCCAGCAATCAATCTAAGGTTTATTATTGTCTCAGTAGAAGCAGCGACAACTGACGACATGTTCACTCATAGATACTTACCTGAAGGCTTAGACATCAACCGCTGTTTTGGCAGCAAGTTAAAACACGGCTATTTTACTCGCGCGAACTTAATCGAACAGGCAATAAGAGAAGTCACACCTGACGCGATTGTAGATTTGCATAACACCTCAGGCTCAGGCCCTGCTTTTGCCGTTTCTTCGTTTATATCCATTGATGGTTTAACTTTAGCCTCATTCTTTACTGATACCATGATTTTGTCAGGCATAAGACTTGGCGCTCTGATGGAACTCAACTTTGACTGTCCAACCATTACTATCGAATGCGGTGGCGCCAATGACGAGCAATCTCATACCATCGCATTCGAAGGCATTGCCAAGTTAGCTTGTTGTGAGTCCTTATCCTCTTGCGCACCGGAGCAACAAGTCTCTATCGTTCATAATCCACTTCGACTGCAAGTGAAGCCTCATGTTGAGCTTCATTACGCGGGGCAAAATGAAGGACATACCGGTGTTACGCTGTGTGAGAATATTGAACGCTTTAACTACGGATTAGGTAAAAAAGGACAACTAATCGGTTGGACAGATAATAATGGTTTAAACAACTTACAGTTGTTTAACGAATCAAATGAAAATATCGTCAATCAAATGTTCACCATTAGAGACAATCAAATCGTTTGCGCCACTAATATGCGAATATTTATGGCGACATCTAAAAAAGATATCGCCGAAAGTGACTGTCTATTTTATTTAGTCAACCAAAGCTAAACAGCTAACCCGTTTGTAGTTTCTGTTTTTGGCGATAAAGGTTGGCTAACACTAAGCACAATAACACCATTGAAATGGAGAAAAACATTTGTGGTAACCCTAAGCGCCAATTTTCAATTTGGTTTACACCAAAATAATCAAGATACGGCAAACCATTTAATGGCCCAACATACCAAAGCGCAGGATATAAGGCTTCAAACATGCGCTTTGTTTGGGTAAATACACCACAAAATAACGCGAGTGATACAGTAAACAAAATCGCGATAAGAATTTGAATTAACCATAAAGATTCGCCTAACAATGCAAGTCGCACAATCCCTGGCAGTGAAACAATCACTAATATACCTACCGCAGCAAGGTACTTACTCAACAATGGCGAAACAATACTCTTGGTGTGGTAGCGGATAAGCTCTTGCGTATTCGCTAATTTATCCTGCATACCTAAGCACGATAATATCAGCACACAACATAGCCATACCGAAGGTAAAATAATGGTCACCAATGCCTCTTGTGGCGCAAATACTTGCCCTATCATTGCGCCACAAACCAGCAAGTACCAAAATGTACCTTGTCCTCGAAGAAGGATATTCATTTCCCAATGAAGCTGACGAGTAAACGCAGCGTGGGAAAATAGCGCCGACGCTAAACGATCTAACACAACACCAGTGGCGGTAAATAACTGCGCTAATTTACTATGTTGGCTACCTTTGCTATCGCTATTTGGCTGTTGAGCAAAACGATCAAATCGCCATAAAGCAATGGCTAAAAATGCAATAGTAATGGCTAAACTAGGAAATATAGACATGACTTGCTGACGAATATCAGTAACGCCAGCCCATTCAAAGACAATAATATCTTGTTCAGATTGTTTAACGATAATGCCTAAATTGCTGGCATCTTCGGTATCAGGATACATAGCTTTTAAATCAGAGCGCACGACATCTAAGACTGAATGAATACCGCCTGTACTTTCTAAAAAGGCTATCAAGCCTGCTGTCCACATAAAAAAATAAAGAACATTACCTAAGCCCCCTCGAAGCTTAGGTATGGTTTCAAACATTAGTGCTATCGCTGCTATCACCAATAACGTAGGAAGCACGTAAACAAACTGAGGCCATAACAAATGCCATAGATTAATCGCATAACTTTCGCCGTGATAAAGCTGTGCAAAGACACTAACGAGAGTCATCACTATCGCGACAGCAAATAAAATTACGCAACTCACCGTCCATTTTGTTAGTAGGTAGCGCCAATTTTGAATACTAGACGCAGCAATTAACTCAGCCGTTTTAGCTTCCCTGTCTAGCGCAATGGCATTTTTAACAAAGTAAAAACAAATTAACGGTAAGAAAGTAACGTTTAATAATCCTAGGCACAAACCAACCCAAGCACTGTTATAGATACCGCGCGCGCCATTAACCGTCAAGGTGTTATAACCAGCATCCCCTGCGGGAAAATAAATTAGAGTTAACAAAGACATGGCTAACAAGATAACAATAAACCGTTGATTTCGAGTGCGTTGCCTAAAGTCAGCCAGTATAGAAGTGGTTAAAGGGCTCATTAAGCTACCTCGCTGATCACGTCGTTATTTACTTTATTTTGTGCCATATACAAATAGGCATCTTCTAAGCTCGCTTGACGCTCAGTTGCACTATTATCAGGTCGATAATCAGAGACTAAATTCAGTAGCAATTTGTCGTTTTGACGTATCGTTTGCGTGATGACAAATTCATTTTTGTAGGCAGACAATTTTGTCGGCTCGATTGCTACTTGCCAGCACTTACCTGCAACCGACTGTTGAAGTTGTTCTGCTGAGCCATCGGATACCAATTGACCTTGTTTAATCACAGCAATTTGATGAGCAAGTGATTCGATATCAGAAACAATATGTGTCGATAACAAGATGACCCTATTTTCGGCGAGTTCATGTAACATCTGACCGAAATTAGCCCGTTCTTGAGGGTCTAAGCCAACCGTAGGTTCATCAACAATCAGTAACTTAGGGTCTGACAATAACGCTTGAGCTATACCGATGCGTTGCTTCATTCCACCTGAAAATCCCTTCAGTGGTTGATTAGCCACATGAGACAAATTTAACTGCTCAAGTAATTCATGTATTTTTTGATTTGTTTGTTTGGTGGGAAGTGCTTTCAAGCCACCTAAGTATTGGAGAAACTCTACTGCGGTAAGTTGGTCATAAACGCCAAAATATTGAGGCAAATAGCCTAGTTCTGCTCTAATTTTTTCAGGCTGTTTTAAAATACTATCGCCATTCCAACGAATATCTCCAGCACTTGGTTGAGTAATAGTTGCTAGGATGCGCATCAATGTCGATTTACCTGCGCCATTTGCACCAAGCAGCCCAGTAATGCCAGGTTTTAATGTTAACGACAAATTTTGCAGCGCTACGTGTTTATCGTATTTATGCGTAACCGAATCAATTTCTAGTAGAGCCATCACTTCTTCCTTATTTTTAAGTTTTTTCATTGTTATTATTTTGTTGCCATTTACATTAGCAAACGACAAACCAAGTTTTAACCCCCTGTTTTTATTGAAGTTAAATCGTAAAAATGAATAGCTATTCAAATAGATTGGATATCTTTTGACGAGAAAGACTAGATTTTAGTCATTTAACTCATTGCTGAGATTAGCGATTGTCAGAAAAAGTGAATGCTAAGAAATCGAGGAGTTATCCACAGCGGACTATATATCTCGCCTTTAATTGAATGAAATACAGGCAAAATAAATTGAAACTAATTTAACGGATCCTTTTTAAAAGCGTTTCTTATTCTAGCTTTAACAGAAGCTGGCTCATCTATTAGCCCCATATCCAAATACTCTTTCGCCACTTTGCGATAGGCTGAGTGCTGCGTCGCAAGAACATGATAACCATTGTATGCCCACGCTCTTACAAACTTATTTTGATCCGTTAAATTCGCGTAAAGAAAAGCTTCTAGCTTTTTCGACTGATCTTTTTTAATACAAAGATAAGGAAGACATTGCAGAATGTGTAATTTAGCAGGCCATGAATGCAGTTTATTTATAATGTCTAACACCGGATTGACGTGTTGATGATATTCTTCATCACTATTTTCTAACCAGTGCTTAATTAACCATGTAGCGCCATCTTGCGCCTTTTCATCTTGGGCTAATTTCAACAGTTCATGAACAAAGTCTGATGATTGATAAAATTCATGATATACACGGGTAATATCATGTGCCGATTTTCTATCCCACTGTAAAATAGCTTGTTCTAGCGTCATCTAACCAACCCTGATGTAACTAATGTTGATAGATTTAAATGACTTAACAACAAAGTGCAAGATAAAAAAATGCCCGCTAATTGCGGGCATCTTGTCATAAACGATCAACACGCCCTAGTATTTAGTCACTTTAATCTTGTAGAAGATACTGTAAAGCACAGGTACCGCTACCAAAGTTAGCAATGTTGCAAATGCCAAGCCGCCCATAATCGTTACCGACATGTCAGCAAAGAATGGATCAGCTATTAACGGCATAACACCGAGTATCGTAGTGATAGCGGCTAGCGACACCGGACGTAAACGACTTAAACTCGCTTCAACAATCGCCGCATCTTTCGCTTTGCCTTCATCAATTTGTAAATCAATCTCTTCTAACAACACGATAGCGTTTTTAATTAACATACCAAACAAGCTCAAAAAGCCTAGTAACGACATAAAGCCAAAAGGTAAGTCAGCAATTAACAAGCCAGCGACAACACCGACAATGGCCATAGGCACAACCAACCAAATTATGAGTGGCTGTCTTGCGCGACCAAACAACAAAACACTGATAATGAACATCACTAAGAAACCTAGCGGTAACCCTTGTCCAAGCGCTTTTTGAGCATCACGAGCAGATTCAAATTCACCACCCCACTCTAAAGAATACCCGTCAGGTAGTGGAATAGCTTCAATTAACGGCCTTGTTCTATCAAATGCAGCGCCTGCCGTTTCATCGTAGCCACCTTCTGCCATCACCGTAATAGTACGGACGCGATCACGTCGATTAATCAACATTTCTTCACTATCAAAATTAGTTTTACCGCTAACTTGAATAAAAGGAATATAAGTTCGTTGGCTCGCACTCCAAACTAAAGCGTTTTCTAGCGCTATCGCGGTATTAGTAGATTCGGCAGAGTCAATCAAGGTACTTTTAGCAACGATTGGATATACATAATCCCCTTCTTGTAACTGCCCAACTGTTAAACCACTGGTGTAAAACTGAATAGCCTGATTAAAATCACTACGCGAAACCCCCGCGATACCGGCTGCATTTTCGTCAAATTCTGGTAACGCCACTATGCCTTTAGTGCGCCAGTCGTGTCGAATGTCACGGATCTTACCATCATTGAAATAAACTTGTTGTGCCTGTTCTGCTAGATCACGCAATACGACAGGATCAGGGCCTGAAAATCTTGCTTGTAATTTAGCACCAGCGCCCGGTCCGAATTGCATAATTTCAGCGTAGTACTCAGCATCAATGTTTACCGCCTGTAAGCGACTAGCAATATCTTTCGATATTCTTGGAATATCGGCCGCATTTTCTACGCGTACTAAATACATACCGTAACTTTCGTTTGGCATTTCTGGGCTATAAACAAGCGTAAAACGATCAGCGCCTTGGCCGATAAAGGTGGTTAACGATTCGACACCTTCAGTGTCCAGAATAAGAGATTCACCCGCTTTCATGTACTTTTCAGTAGCACGGATATCGCTATCTTGTGGCCCCCAATAATGAACAAAAAAGTTAGGTGTGTTTGAAGGAGGAAAAAATCCTTGCTTGATTAATCCAAAACTACCATACGCAGCAACAGTAATTGCCACTAACGCAAAAATAGCAATAACTCTGTGGTGTAAAGCATTTCTCAATAACACCAAATAACCTCTATGGAAAAATGAACCTTCATCTTCCTGCTCTTTCGGCGTGCCCACTTTATAAAAATACTTACCCAATAGCGGCGTTAAGGTAACGGCGAAAATCCAGCTAAGTAATAAAGAGAACATGACTACAGCAAATAGAGAAAAGAGAAATTCACCCGTTGCATCATCAGATAAACCAATACCTGAAAAAGCTGCGATACCTATAATTGTCGCGCCTAACAGTGGCCATTGCGTTCGCTTAACTATAAAGCTTGCGGAATCTACGGCAGATTTGCCTTTTTCCATCCTGAGCATCATACCCTCGGCAACAACAATCGCGTTATCAACCAGCATCCCCATGGCAATTACCATAGCGCCCAGAGAAATACGTTCTAGTTGTAAACCATACAACCACATTAAAAAGACAGTGCCTAAAACGGTGACCAATAAGGTACCGCCAACTACAACGCCCGAGCGCCACCCCATAAAAATACATAGGGCAATAGTTACAACAGCAACCGACATTTCAAGGTTCAAGATAAAACCATCAACGGCTTTATCAACGATTTTTGCTTGGTTATACACTGACGCAACGTTAATGCCCGCAGGTAACTGAGCTAAAATTGTCGCTAGTTTTGTTTCAATGCGTTTACCTACTTCTACGATGTTAACGTCATTTTGCGCAGAAACACTTAAAGTAATAGCGCTCTCACCGTTATAACGTTTAAGATCAGAAGGAATATCAACTGGTCTTAAACTTAGTTTAGCGATGTCTTTGATGCGAATAGAGGCATTTTTACCCGGGATAACAAAAGAGATATTTTCGATCTCTTCTACTTTGTCTGTTGCAGACGAAACTGGCACTCGAATTTGCTTATCACCAACATAAATTCTTCCGCCAGCAAATGGTTGCAAATTACTCGCTAGAATTTGCTGTAAATCAGGAAAAGAAAGACCTAAGCCTTCAATTTGATAGGTATCAATTTCAGCAACAATTTGCTCTTCCAATATACCACTAACTGACACTTTAGCCACACCGTCAACCGTTAATAACTCACGGCGAATAATGCGCGAGAACTCACGCATTTGATAGGCACTGAAATCAGGAGCTGTCATCGCATAGTACAAACCAAACACGTCACCAAAATCATCAATAATTTGCGGAGTATGAGCACCTGCTGGAAGACGACCGTGTATGTCTCTTACTCGTTTGCGTAATTCATCCCAAATCTGAGGTAACAGCGGCCCATCGATATTTGATTTCACTTCCATGATAATGCGAGACAAACCAGGTTTACTTTCAGATTCAACCTTTTTCAATTGCCACATTTGCTGCAAGGCAATTTCGATTTGTTCGGTAACTTCTTTTTCAACTTTCTCTGCGCTTGCACCTGGGTACTGGGTCATAATGACCGCTTGTTTGATAGTAAACGCAGGATCTTCCAACCGACCTATGCCATTCATGGCGACTATGCCGCCTATTAAAAAACATAAGGTAACTAGCCAGACATTGATCGGTTTAGATAGTGAATAACGAGCGATATCCATTCTAAAACTCCGCCTTATATTCTTTAACAACTAAGCCTTCACGCATTTGAGTAACGGCAGCCGAAACAATTTTATCGCCAGGAAAAACACCATTATCAATAACGACATGATCACCCACTAACTGCATGACCTTAACCGTCACTTTTTCTACTTGGTTGTTATCGCTATTAAAGCGCCAAACATGGAAACCACTGTCTTTATTACCCACTAGAGACTTTAATGGAATAATAAGTGCACTATCGTCACCTGATAGTTTTTCTATTTTGACTGTTGCTCTAGAGCCCGGATAAAACAAATTCGTTGTTTCACCTTTAATACCGAATGTTAATCCGTAAGTTTGCGAGATAGGATCTGGTGTGGTTCTGTGTTCTACATAATGAATATCAAACACCTTATCTTCCTGACCAATAATATACGCAGTGGCTTTAACGTTACGATCACCAGCGTTGGCTGTCATAATGCGCTCAGGTACCTCAAAACTAAAATAAAGTTGTGAACGATCTTGAAGCGCTGCAATCGTATCACCTGCACGAATATAACTATTGTTCTCAATCAATCGTTCACCAATAACGGCGTCGAACGGCGCTTTGATCGTGCAATAACTTAAGTCTTGTAATGCATTGTCCAAGGCAATTTGAGCAAGTTTAAATGCTGAATCGGCATCATCCATTTCACGTTGAGAGGCGACTTTCTTGTCATACATTTCTTTAACACGCTTAAGCATCCGCGTAGCGTCAACCAAGCGAGTTCTCGTTTCTTCAACTTTACGTTTAAAAGGCGCTTGATCGATTTGTGCTAATACCTGCCCTTTTGTTACCGCGCTGCCTTCAACTAAATTTTCAAATATAAGTCGACCAGATACTTCAAATTTCAGCTCAACATCTTTCACGGCCGATACCGTTGCAGGAAACTCATAGCTCTGATTAAGATTCGATTGCTTTACTTCTGTTAACTGCACAACAAGTGGCTTTGTCTCTTCTTCAACAGCTGCTTGATCTGAGCAAGCCTGAACACAAATCAATAAAATTCCAATAATGACGATTCTAAACACGATAACCTCGATAAAAGTTAAGTAAATTGCTGACCAATATTTAGGTCTGTAACAAATTTGTGCAGATCCTAACACAGGTTTACACTTTTACACAATGTGTAAACCTGTTGTTTATTTTTCTTTTAACGACTAAAATAGTCGATAAATTTATATAAGCTTAGTAAACAATATGCCTAAATCAGTAGAAATGCTTATTGAAGCAGCACAAAAATGTTTCTTTCAACATGGCTATTCAGCGGCCAACGTTTCTTTAATTGGTCGTTATGCTGATATTTCTAGAGCAACTATTTATAAAAACTTTAGTTCAAAAGAAGATTTGTTCCGTGCGGTAGTGCAACGTCATATTGACAGTAATCAAGAAGCACTAAGAGAATACATAGTGTCTGAAAATGAATTTTGGGATGATACTGAGCATCTTATTGTTGGACGTTGTTCAGGTCTTTTTGACGATATTCCTAGTAATTTAATTCGAACTGAATTAATCCATGCAGGCCAATCTCATTGCCAAGATCTTATTCAGTCTGAAGTAACGAAAGTACAAACCATTATCAAAGAAAGAATGGAAAAGGAAATATCCGATGGTCGATTATCCATCGACAAAATAGGCATCGACGCACAAGCATTAGCAAAAGTAATTGAATCCACACCGCTAGGCGTTGCTTTTTCAAGTTACGAAGAAAACAACTTAGAAATCATTATGAATATGTTTAAGGTATTTAGAGCAAGTACTAAATAGCGCGCACAAATTTTTTAATCAATATGATCTTTTAAGTAGGCCATGAATGTTTCGATTGGCAGTGGTTTACTGTATAAATATCCTTGAATATAGTCACAGCCCAATTGCTCTATAACCGATTGTTGAAATTTGTCTTCTACACCCTCAGCCACAGTTTCTATCTGCAAAGATTTCGCGATAGATAGAATTGCCTCAATCAGTCGAGTATCCTGATTTGTTTCATTCATGTCACTTATAAAACTACGATCTATTTTTAACTTATCCATGGGAAAGCGTTTTAAGTAGCTCAATGATGAATAGCCAGTACCAAAGTCATCGAGACTCAGCACTATGCCTAAATCCGACAATTTGACCAGTTGATTATAAACTTGTTCATCATCTGCAATTAATAAACTTTCTGTTATTTCCAAATGAAGTAGTTCAGGTGATAAATGGGTTTGAAGCAATACTTTTACTACTTGCTGATAAAAATCGTGTTGTTGAAATTGTATCGATGAAACATTAACCGAAACGCCCACTCTGCGATTAAGTTCTTCATTCCATTTATATGCTTCAAGACATGCTCGCTCAAGAACGAAGCGCCCCAACTGATTAATAACCCCGATTTCCTCAGCTAACGACACAAATTCTGCTGGGTTGATCATTCCTTTTTCGTGATGGTTCCAGCGCACTAATGCTTCGGCAAATTTAATTTTTCTTTCTTTACAATCATGGATTGGCTGAAACCAAACATCTAACTGTTCATCATAAATAGCAGCGCGTAAATCCGCTTCTAAAGCACTTCGTCTATGCGCTTCTTCATCCATTTCCTGGGTGAAAAACTGATAGTTATTCCGGCCACTAGCTTTAGCTTTGTACATGGCATTATCAGCTTTTTTTAATAACTCCTCTACCGAGTTACCATCATTTGGAAATGTTGAAATACCAATACTTGCCGTTACATACCCTCTTTGATTTCCTAATACAAAAGGATGATCTATTTTTTCTATAATCTTTGAAGCAACTTTTTCAATAGCATAAATATCAGGGATATTATCGAGAATAATGGCAAATTCATCACCTCCTAAGCGAGTAACCATGTCAGACTCTCGAAGTAACTCATTTAACCTTAATGAGACTTGCTGTAAAAGAACATCGCCTTGCGAATGACCAAGATTATCGTTAACTTGCTTAAAACCATCTAAATCTATAAACAACAATGCTAGGTATTTACTTTCCCTTTCTGCGATCTTTAAACTTTGAGTAAGCCTATCGGTAAACAAATGTCTATTAGGTAAACCCGTTAAGGTGTCAAAATTAGCTTGATGGTAAATTTTATCTTCTGCCTTTTTGCGCTTTGTAATATCGCTAAACAAAGAAACGTAAGCTTCTAGATGGCCCAATGGACTCATGAGCGCAGTGATAGATAGCCATTCATAATAAACTTCGCCATTCTTCCTACGATTTATAATCTCACCTTGCCAAGTTCCCGTATTTTCGATATCAGCGTACATATCCTGAAAAAAATACTTATCGTGATGACCAGAATTTAAAATATCTGGTTTTTCCCCAATCGCTTCACTTTCTTCATAACCCGTTATATCGGTAAACGCTTGGTTTATCGCTAATATCTTGTTATTTGAATCACAAATCATGACCGCTTCGGTTGCAGTGTGGAATACTGTTGAGGCTAGTCGAAGTTGTTTTTCATGCTCTTTTATATGCGTAATATCCTGAGAAATGAACACATATTTTGACATATCAACCTGTGTAGAAAGCGAAAACACATTACTCATTTCCCAGGATTCTTTGCCAGATACAGAAGTACTGAGTAATTCTCCTCGCCAGTTGCGACCCTGCGCAACCTGATGGGTAATGTTATTTACATCGTCATTGAGTTTAAGATAGGAAAAAGTGAAATTACTATTTTCAGGTGAAATACCGTTTTCACGTTTTAGTTGCTGGTTTTCAAACTGCTTATTGCCGTATGTAATATCGCCATGCTCATCAAACATGGCAATGGCGACAGGACTTTGCTCTACAATTTGAGAAAGCATTTTAATTTTTTGTTCAGCTAAGGATTTTCTTCGCAATAAATAAAGGAGTGATAGGCTAAATATCACTAACATAACAATGGCAACCATTTGATTAAACGAACGTTGCTCTGATTGTTTGTTTAACAACATGACTTGCTCGTCTACCATTTGCTCCAAATTGGTTTGGTAGCGCCACAATTGCTCTTGGACCACGCGTTCTGAAGAGATATCACGCACAATCGACAGTAAAAGTAACCTGCCAGATATTCGCATAGGAGAAGAATGCACCTGCACAGTTTTTATCGTTTGGTTGGCTGCTCTATGTCTAAAAATAAAATAATTACGATTTTCTGTTTGGGCAGCAAGCCTCTCGTTTGCCACTTGTGTCGCATTTAAAAGGTTTATTTGCTGTATACTTGTATTTCGTATTTGTGAGTATGTAAGCCCATAAAACTCAAGTGCTGCATCATTTGCATCGATAATTTCACCTGACTGTGGCTCAATAATCAACATTACCGCACTATGCTTTCTAAATGCCTTTTCAAACAAAGGGGCATTCGATAAAAACTCTGACTGACCAAATACCTTTGTTGCTATTAAAGCGAAAATAAATAGTAAGAGCCATTTCTTGAGTTTATTTTGATTACCACAAACAGTATTTTTTTCACGTACCGACAAATCAATTCTCTAAACCGTATAAAATCACCTATTAGTTTAGCCTGAATTTAGAAAATCGATTTGCGTAAGAACAAAGTTATGCCGCTAAATAGCCACTTAAGGCAATAAAAAATGGCACACCTACCAAAACGTTAAAGGGAAACGTAATACCTAAAGACGCAGTAATAGAAACCCCTGCATTCGCTTCAGGTAAACTCTCTTTCATCGCTGCTGGCACTGCAATATAGGAGGCGCTCGCACCTAATACAGCCATTAGCGCTAGACCTCCAGCACTCAAACCTAATAGATACCCCAACCCTAAACCTGAGACACCACCAAGCATCGGCATGAGCAATGCGAAAGAGAGCAAAAAGACCCCATGTTTTTTTATGGAGGATATCTGCTCTCCTGCAACTAACCCCATTTTCAATAAAAACAAGGCAAGAACACCAGAGAATAATTCAAAGAAAAATGGTGATAGCTTAGATACTGTAGCCCCGCCGAAATATCCAATAATAAGCGCACCGACCATTAGAAGTATACTTTGATTAGCAAGTAACTCCTTTTTGATAAACTCACGATTAACAATATTTATATTGCCTCTAGCTAACATTAAACCAACAATAATTGCAGGCATTTCTAGTAAAACGACAAACAACGGGAAATACGCTTCATAGGCAATATTGTTCGCTTCTAGAATGGCTACGGCTACAGCATAAGTTGCGACACTTACTGAACCATAGTGGGCAGCCACTGCGCCAGCATTTATTTTATCAAACTGACCAAAGTAACGAAGAATTGGATAAGCAATTAGAGGTAAAAATAAGCCGAATAGCACAACGGCAATAGACATCATCAACAGGTTTGGATCTATATGCTTTTGTAAGGCAACGCCCCCCTTAAGGCCAATAGCTACCATCAAAAATAAGCTCAAGGTTTTATATAACCCTTCAGGAAAAGCAAGTTTTGCACCTAGTAAATGACAAACAAGACCTAGCACGAAAAAAGCAACGACAGCATCAATCATTGAACTAATTTACCTCTAACCTTTGTTATTAAAAGCATTCAATTCAACCACTGGTTCAGTCGTACGATGGTCTGTGCGTAAAATATGTACCATAGGCAGCGTTAAAATAACCGCGGCAAGTATCACAAACGCCACTGATGGCGAACCAATAAACACACTTACACCATAAAACATAGCGAGAAAACAGCTAGTAATAAGCGACAGCGCGACACGACGAATATTCATAAAAACTCTGAACCTAGTTGATTAATTTAGTACAGATATTTTACTCTTTTAAATAATTAGACAATAATAGATATTACCAATTGATTAATTAACCTTTAATCTAATCATTGTTATTCTGATTGATAGCATTCGAGAGGAAATTATGGCATCAAGGCTTCACGCACATATAGGCACATTTAGACAATTAGAAATATTACTCGCCCTATATGAAGGTGGCAGCGTTAAACTTGCAGCAGAAAAATTGTTTCTAACCCAACCTACTGTGTCCATGCAGTTAAAGAAATTAAGCGAAGCGATTGGCATGCCGCTTTATCAACAAGTCGGTCGACAATTAAAATTCACTGATGCAGGCCTTGCCACCGTTAGCACAGCAAAAGGCATTTTAAAAAGCTGTGAAGAATTAGACATGCACTTGTCAAATTTAAGAGGGTTAAAGTCTGGCACATTAAAAATTGCTAGCGCAACAACTGCAAAGTACTTTATTCCGCATCTTATAGGTCCGTTTTGTGAGCGATATCCCGGCATCGATATTCAATTTACCGTTGCCAATCGACAAAGCGTAATCGAACGATTAGAACAGGGGTTGGATGACTTTTACGTATTTAGTTACGTACCAGAAGGCTTAGACCTTGAAACGATCGATTTTATGTCTAACGATCTAGTAGCTATTGCTTCAGCGTCCCACCCTTTTACTCAACAAAAGAAAGTATCTTTAGAAGAGTTTTGCCAAGAGGACTTCCTCATACGAGAATCTGGCTCCGGTACGCGCTATGCAACGGAAAACTTTTTTAAGCATAAACAGTGTCAACCTAAAGTAAAAATGACTATTGCCAGTAATGAGGCCATTATCCACTCTGTGTTATCAAAGTTAGGCGTATCAATTTTGTCGGCTCACACCTTAGCGTTTGGAGAAATTTACGACGTACAAATCATCAATGTTGAGTCACTCCCGATCCAATCAAAGTGGTGGTTTTCATGGGTAAAATCACAAAACTTGTCGCCTATCGCAAAGGTATTTCTTAATTATGTAGAGACTGAAGGAAGAGAAATGATGAAGAAAGCTATTAAGCTGTAAGCAAGGTGTTATCAACACAACTTTGCTTACAGCTTTAACTTATCGTTTTAGAAACTTTCGAGTGCTTGAACCTCTCTCACTTTGCGACTCGATAGAGCACCTCTCATCTGATAAATGCGCTTTTTAATCTGGTCAATAAAATCTCTTTTACTCCTGCTAAGCGCCAGACCAAAAGCAGCTTGGGGTGAATGATGAATATCGTAAACTTTCACTTCTTTCACGTTTTCTCCCACGATAGTGACAACACACCTTTTATCATTTCCCCCTCTAGCTTTTATCGCTTGAAAACTGACAACGACGAATTGAATTCTGTCACTGACGCGCGAGAACGCTTTTGTTACGCGTCGCGAATACTGCTCTCTCGCTTTTTTCGACAGCTCAACATTATTTGCACGAATTAAACACTTCATAGTTACCTCCAAACTTAATAACTAAGTTAAGTGTGGTACAAACTTCGATTAGATTAAAATAGATAATTCCTTCTTTGCGGTTTTACTTTTATCTAATACTTGAATTCAAGTACAAAAAAGGGATATCGCTGCGCATGACAGTTGCGATATCCCTGAGGGTAAACCAAATATAGTCTTTTTACTTAGAAGACATACACGGATAAGTCTTTCTTAAATAGTTACCTAAATCGTCAGTTATATTGTTTACAGTAATTTCTGTTGCCAATACCTCAATAATTTCATTAGCATCTAGGTTATCAGGTAAGCACGCCGGAATTTCTTTACTTGTAGACACCCTACTATTGCCCACTCGGTTCATATAAGCACGATTTGCATAACCATTTTCAAAAACCGTTTGCTTTTCTAAGTATTTCTTTTTACTTGCTATGTAACCTTCCACCACGCCTGCGATATAGGCCTTACATTCAGAAGCAGTCAATGTGTCTTTACAAGAAGCATTAGCCATTTCAGACGCGTTAGTAGCAGGTAACCCAACTAATAAAATTGTACTAGCTAACAACATTTTCAGTATTTTCATAACGAACCTCCTTCGTTTTAGGCTGAGAAATTTTAATAATCCAACCTCCCCATACTGCAGCTAATAAAGAGGAAATTAACACACCCAGCTTCACTTGATTAAAATAAGTAGAGTCAGATTGCTCAAAGGCAAGTGAACCTATGAATAAACTCATGGTAAACCCAATACCGCACAGCACAGATACGCCGTAAAGTTGCAGCCAATTTGCTCCTTTGGGTAATTTGGCAAGGCCAAGTTTTATCGCCAACCAACACGATCCAAAAATGCCTACTTGTTTACCAATGAACAGCCCAGTAATAACACCTAATGTTACTGGGTGAACAAGATCGTTCGCTGTAATACCTGATAACTCGATACCAGCGTTCGCAAAGGCAAATACAGGTAAAATGGCAAAAGCGACCCAAGGTTGAACACTATGCTCCAAGTTCAAAAGCATAGGATTACCATCTTCATTTTTAACACTTAAAGGAATAAATAATGCGAGAGCAAAGCCTGCCAACGTAGCATGTACACCCGACTTTAAAACGGCAGCCCAAACAATAACCCCTACTAAAATGTAAGCTGCTTGGTACTTAACGTTGCAACGATTTAGAACGAATAACACAATTAAGCCAATAGCAGCAATTGTTAGTGATAGCGTTGAAAGATCTTGCGAGTAAAACAAAGCGATAATAATAATCGCGCCGATGTCGTCAAAAATAGCCACAGACAATAAAAATAGCTTTAAAGACAAAGGAACTTGTCTTGAAAATAAGCTAAATACGCCCAGAGCAAAGGCTATATCAGTAGCAGACGGCACAGCCCAACCAACAATGGATTCAGGGTTCCCCCAATTAAACCAAACGTAAAAAAGCGCAGGAAATAAAATACCAGCTATGGCACCTACCGCAGGTAATATAATTTGCTCGACCGAGGACAAATGCCCTTGCATGATTTCTCGTTTAACTTCTAAGCCGACGAGAAAAAAGAAGATGGCCATTAAACCATCATTAACCCATAGCAACAATGGTTTAGCAATTTCAAAACTGCCTATCTGAACAGCGACAGGCAAATTCAATAAGCCCTGATAGAAAGAACTAATACCTGAATTTGCCACTATTAAAGCAAGCAATGCAGCTGCTACTAAAAGTAATCCACCGATGGCATCTTGGTGGAACATTAATCGAAAATCCGCTTTTGTCATATCAGCGCTCATCATTTAGACACCGAGCAGCCACTATATAAAACTTTTTAACTTCTAAAAATTCGAATTATACTGAGATTATATTCGAAATATCCTGATAATGAGTTTGTGTTTTAAGGAATAATCAATGAAGCAACTAAATTACAATCATCTCCATTATTTTTACTTAGTCGCAAAAGAAGGCAGTATTGCTAACGCCTGTAAATTACTGCACTTAACACCGCAAACTGTTAGCGGTCAAATTTCTACTTTAGAGGGGTATTTAGGATTAAAGCTATTTGAACGTAGTGGTAAACGACTCATTTTAAACGATAATGGTAAGTTAGTTTATGACTACGCCGAAGATATTTTCAGTCTTGGACATGAATTACTACAAAACTTAGAGCCCAATCAAAAAAGTAAAAAGCTGACATTCTCAGTTGGCATTACAGATGTAATTCCTAAAGTTTTCGCATATGACTATTTAAAGCCGGTGTTAGATGATGACCTCGCAATGAAGCTTATTTGCCGTGAAGGTGAGTTAGAGCAACTGCTTGGGCTTCTAGCAAACAATAAAATTGACGTGATCCTTTCTGATTGCCCTATTCCTCCGGGCAGTAAAATAAAAGCTTATAGCCATAAAGCTATCGATTCCGGCTTAACTTTTTACATAGCCACTAGACTGAAAAAAACTATCAATGGTGACTTTCCACAGTGTTTAAACCATCAGAAGTTACTTATCCCAGGGGAGCAATCGTCTATTCGTTTAGCACTATTGTCTTGGCTAAAAGATAATGATCTTTCTCCAGAAATTGTCGCAGAATTCGATGACAGTGCCTTAGCCAAACTATTTGGGCAGTCAGGTTACGGCATATTCTGTACACCTACGATTGTAGAAGACCACGTCCTTCAAACTTATCAAGTAACGGTAGTAGGTCGTACTAAAAATATTCGAGAACAACTTTATTTAATTAGTAGTGATCGTAAATTTGCACATCCTGCTTTGGCCGCAATAAAGAAAAAAGGCGCTCAATACTTATAGTATGAGCGCCCTCTTGGCTATTAAGTTTTTTTAATTAATAACACCAATATGGAAGTAACTAAAACTTCTACATTTAGCTTACCACTCTTTATGCCAATCTTGTTCGAATAGTTTGTCCAAAAGTGGAGCTAATGGTGCCCATGTATTACCCGTAATACCCACAGTTAAATCTCTTTCAGGAAAATAGTAAACGGCAGACACATAACCATTTAATGCCCCACCTCTTGAATAAACGGTTTCTCCTTTAACTTTCGAAACTTCAATACCAAGGCCAATACTTTGCTTTTTACCATTAACAACCGTTGTTCCATCCTTTAATTTGCAAGATTTTTGCATCAAAGAAACAGAGCTACTATTTAAAACCTTTCCTGACATTAGAGATGCAAAACCATCAGTATAAGAAGGTAAATCTCCAGCTAAAGCACCAGCGCCACCAACAATTCGATACTCTACAGGTGATACATACTCGATCATTTTGGTGCCGTCACTTTGAAAAGCCGGCGTTAAACTAGGTGAATAAAAAGAATCTCCTAAGTACGCGAGTTTTGTTTCGGGCATATGGCTAAAAATAGATTCTCTATAGAAATCACCTAAACTTTGGTGGCTAACATGCTCTACAACCATCCCCAATAAAAAATATGCCGTATTGTTATAGCGGTATTCTTTACCTGCGTCGGGTATATGCGTACTTAGGTTAAGTTTATCGATAAACTCTTTCTGAGATTTGGCTTGTTGCCAAACGTAGTTTTCATATTCTCCTGAACCGTATACATCTGCTATATCTGAGCGATGACACAACATGTCTTCAAGTGTAATACTGCCACTGTGCTTTAAATCAAAAGGAAGGTGCTTATCTAAAGTGTCAGATAGTTTTAATAGCCCTTTCTCTTGAAGCAATAAAACTGACGCCGCGGTAAGCGTTTTAGCATTTGAGCCAAGAGATATTATCTTGTTACTTGAAAATGGTTCTTTGTTGTTTAAGTCGGTATAGCCATATGCTTTATCAAAAACTACCTTTTTACCTTTAGACGCTACAATAGCTAAACCCACATACTCATATTCAGCCATGTACTGGCTAATTATATTGTCATAATCCTTATTGCCCGCGTTGGCACTCAATTCGGTACAAACACTTAGAGTTAGTATTAAAGCGACGGCGATACTTCGCATAAATTCTCCATCAAATTAAAAGCGCTATTTGCCCCTAAAATAACTCAATTAAAGTTAAGAGCATAGTTTTCGTTAGGAACAAATCGAAAAATAGAAGTGGAATATAGCTAGGATAAAGAAAAAAGGCGCTCAATACTTTGTGTATTAGCGCCTTTTAAAAACCTATTAATTTCTAATCGTTAGTGATGTGGTTCAGCTGCATCATAGCGATCGTTAGTATAAAACGCGCCATAGGCTAAGGTACATAAAGTGAAATATAACGCGCAGACAACAAGTACCACATTAAACACAATGTGACTTGATGAGGCGATTGAATTTACGGCAAAAATAATAAATGAAATAGCGATAGGTGCATTGAGTAAGAGCTTTTTAAGATTCTCGTTTTCAATCAACCCTGGCGCTGTGCCTTCTTGAAGGTCATTGGTATAGTAAGCAAAATAAGCTAATGCCGTTAAGGTGAAGTAAACCGCCATCATCACAAATATCACTTTCATGATAATAAGTCCGTCAGTACCTATATAGTTTGCAGCAAAAACTGACAATAATATTGCTATTGGTGCTGACACTAAAAACCTAAACAAGTTTTCATTTTCGATAGCAACTTCGTTAGTAGCCTTCCCCATTCGACATTCCTTACATTAGTTGAATTTATTATTATCTTGCGGTGTATTGAGTAATTATTATTCACCGTATGTTTAATTTTTATACCCTAATCAGATATTTTTCAACCACTTTCTTTCTAAACCTTGCATTTATTTGCATGAGGTAACTTTTTGTTAAACAAGGTATACCTGTTAACTAATTAGCACATAACCGCATGCCTTTAACACATTTTGCTTCTTCTACAGTCGTTAAAATTAGTCATCTAAAAATTCAGGAACACTACGATGAAAAAACTAAACACGACAAAAACGGCTCTAGTACTTCTGTGCGCCACAGCCCTTCAGCCTGCATTTGCAGATGACTGGGAATTCACTCTTAACCCTTATCTGCAAGCGACTAACATTGAAGGAAACGCTGGCGTTGGTAGAGCTGACACGCGCCCAGTGGATGTCGACTTTGACACCATTCTAGACACCTTAGATACTGGCGCTATGCTAAATTTCAAAGCTATGCATGAATCTGGTTGGGGCTTTGCCATCGATTACGCATATATGGATCTTAAATCTGATATTGGCGGCCCACGCGATAGCATCGCTAAAGCTGGCGTTAGGCAAGGTGTATTACAGTTAGAAGGTATATACTCTCAACAGAAAAAATACGGACAATTAGACTACTTAGTAGGCTTACGTTGGTGGGACAATGATTTAGATCTAGACGTTGTCATGCCTGGACTAGATGCAACACAACAAGTTCGTGTTGACGAAGACTGGGTCGATTATTTTATCGGTGCGCGTTGGGTGGCACCTATCAACGAGAACTGGAAGTACACTATTCGTGGTGATATAGGTACAGGCGGCTCTGACTTCACCTCTAGCCTTGAAGCAGGTGTTCAGTACCACTTCAATGACAATCATTCGTTAGAATTTAAATACAAAGCAACCTTTGTTGACCACGAAGAAGGTGAGTACAGTGAAGCCGACTACTTCAAATATAACACGACAACTCACGGCCCTGTAATTGGCTATTCATTTAGGTTTTAAAGAATAAATCTATTACACGTTCAAAGGGAGCGATGACGCTCCCTTTTCTATCAGTAACAGTGATTAGTGAGAATGCCCATGAGTATTTTTAAAGCTACTGGAATCCTTTACATCAAGTACTTTCCCTGTCTTGCTCACTTTAAAGAATAACGTTTGCTGATTCGCGTTATTAGTCGCTTTAACAATGATTGCCTTGTCTGATTCCTCTACCAATTCAAACTGTTCTTTCGCCACTTTATTCCATGAACTATCTAACTTACCAACCGACATACCATTGTCTTTGAAAGTAAGCTTCTTAGCGACATTTTGTGCCGCTTGAATCACTTTTTTCTCGTCCACTTTTCCGTGGCCATCACCATGTGCTATCACTGCTGTGCTCGTTGATAATGCGGCAAGAAAAATTAGTTTAATTAATGATTTCATTGGATTTTCCTATTTATTTGTTTATTTGGTTATTTATTAAAAGTTACTGGTTAATTGTTTATGTACTAAAAAGCGTGAAATTATTTCAAACCTTCAATAACGTAGTCGCCACTGAAAATTAATTGAATATTGATTGCTTCATCTGAGTTGTTTTTCCAATACCAACCATGAGAGCCGTCAAAAGGCGCGGTAAAACTGCCTTTCATTTCTTCTGTTGTGGCTATGGTATAAGACTCGAAATAGCCCTTGGTATCGCCTGTTGGCTCACCGTGAAGATCAACGTAAACAGCGTCACCATCGGTAACCCACTCATAAGTGGCCTTTTGAAACTTTTTCATGTCTAGCTTGTATTCGATGCCTTTACCAGCAGGAACAGTAAGTACAACAACATCTTGCTCACCTTCCCCGCCATTGGCTCTTTGTTGAACCTGTTCAGAACTACCTTGTTCATTAAATACCGTTAGCCCTAGTTTTTTGCCAATGCCTGTTGGGTCAATGTTGTATTCGGCAGGTAAAATGAACAGCACTAACGCAATTACCGCAATAACAAACGAAATAAGTGTCGCTTTAACGAGTGAACGACCTGTTTGATTTGATTCCATAAATATATATCTCATAAAAATTAACTAACGAAATAGCCTGTTAGTTGCATACCAACTAACATAAAACCAGCGCTCATTAACGCAGTATTGGTGGTTTTGGCGAAACGGGTAAAACTGTCAAATTGGCGCCAAAAATTAATGGCGAGCAGAATAAACATCAGCGCTAAAAACTGGCCTAGTTCTACACCGATATTAAATGAGAATAAATTGGTGGCTAATCCCTCTGACGGCAACTGAAACTCTTGTATCTTGGTGGCTAAACCGAAACCGTGAAACAAGCCAAAAATCAGCACAGCTTTTTTAGGATCAGGTTGTTTACCAAAGTAATGTTTAAAGCCGCCAAGGTTGTCGAAACCTTTGTAAACCACAGACAAACCAATAATGGCATCAATTAAATAAGCGTTAACTTGAATGTTGGCTAACACACCTGTCATTAAGGTTAAGCTATGCCCTATGGTAAACATGCTGACGTAAAGTAATACGTCACGAGAGCTTCGTAAAAAGAACAGCACCCCCACTAAAAACAACAGATGATCATAGCCAGTTACCATGTGTTTAGCGCCAATGTACATGAAAGGAATTATTTGTACTCCGGTATTGTTTTGAAGAAAATTGCGCGTACTGTCATCAACCCCGTGAGCGAAAGCTTCTATCGAAGCCAACGCCATAAAGATCAATAAAGCGTGCAACAAATACCACATAGTGGATTTGGGTTTTGCTAGCATTGATTTTCCTATTTTATTCATGTGTTAAAGAAGATGGTTCAAATGACTGATTCGATGTATGCACAACGGGTTTACTGTTTGAATGCAACAATCGATACAGAGCCGGAAGTACAAAGAGTGTTAAGATCGTTGAAGAGATAACACCACCGATAACCACGGTTGCTAAAGGTCGCTGCACTTCTGAGCCGATGCCGGTATTAAGTGCCATAGGAATAAACCCAAGAGAAGCAACTAATGCCGTTGTAAGTACTGGGCGAAGACGAGTTAGCGCGCCTTGCACAATCGCTTTTTCTAGTTCGATGTTTTGTTTAATCAAATCTCGAATAAACGACACCATCACCAAGCCGTTTAATATGGCAATACCCGATAAAGCGATAAAACCAACCGCTGCCGAGATAGAAAACGGAATGTCTCGAATAATAAGGGCAAATATTCCCCCGGTTAGCGCTAATGGCACACCTGTAAAGATGATCAACGAATCTTTTACTGAGCCAAGCGCAAGTAACAATAACCCGATGATTAACACTAAGGTGACAGGCACAACAATACTTAAACGTTTAGAGGCCGACTGTAGCTTTTGATAAGTACCGCCATACTCCACCCAATAACCTGCGGGGAATTCAACGTTAGCATCAACCGCTTGTTGAATGTCTTTGACAAAGCTCCCTAAATCGCGCCCACGAACATTGGCTGTAACAACAACTCTGCGTTTTCCATTTTCACGATTAACTTGGTTTGCGCCAACAACCATGCCGATTTCGGCAAGCTCTTGCAGTGGCACAAAACCACCATTTGGTATGGATATTGGCAGTTGCGACAAGGCATCTACATCTTTTCGTTGCTCTTCTGGTAAGCGCACAACGATATCAAAGCGTTTATCACCTTCGTAATATTTGCCTGCAGTTACGCCGCCCATAGCAACAGCCACTTGGTTTTGAAGATCGGCAATAGTAATACCAAACAAGGCCAGTTGTTCACGTTTAGGTGCAAAGGTTAATACTGGAAGCCCTTTGGTTTGCTCCACTTGAATATCGCGGATCCCCTCTACCCCTTGTATAGCCTTTTCAAGCGATTTACCTAGGTCAGTTAAGGTGTCGAAATCGTCACCGAATACTTTAATCGCTAACTCAGCACGCACCCCAGCTAACAATTCATTAAAGCGCATCTGAATAGGCTGTAAAAATTCATAGCGGTTACCTGGAATTGGCGTAACGAGTTGCTCTAACTCTTTCACCAATTGCGTTTTTGGTTTGCTTGGATTTGGCCACTCATTTCTTGGCTTTAAGATAATAAAGTTATCTGCAACACTGGGCGGCATAGGATCGGTGGCTACATCAGGCGTACCTATTTTGGTAAATACGCGCTCTACTTCTGGTAATTCCTTTATTTTCTCTTCCAGTACTTTTTGCATTTCAATGGATTGTGAAAGCGAAGTGCCAGGAATTCTAAGGGCATGCATAGCGATATCGCCTTCATCTAAATTAGGTACAAATTCACTGCCTAACTTTGTGCTCATCACCCCAGCAAAAGTCACTAAAGCTATGGCACTTACCACAACTAACCACCGCGCTTTTAAGACAAAGTTCAGCACTGGCTGATAAAGAGACACACTGGCTTTCATGATGATGTTTTCTTTTTCTACCACCTTACCTTTGAAAGTAAGTGCAATCGCAGCTGGTATAAATGTCACCGACAGCACCATAGCGCTAATAAGCGCGATAACAACGGTAATCGCCATTGGGTGGAACATTTTTCCTTCCACGCCCGATAACGCAAAAATAGGTAAATACACGGCGGTAATAATGAAAACACCGAAAAGCGCAGGACGAATCACTTCTCGCGTTGCACTGTAAACCAAAGCTAATCGTTCTTTTACAGGTAAGATTTTACTTTCTGAAGCTTGGCTGGCTTGGCTTAAGCGCCTCAAACAGTTTTCAACGATGATAATGGCACCATCCACTAACAAGCCAAAATCCAATGCGCCTAAGCTCATCAAATTTGCACTAGTGCGGGTTTGGATCATGCCTGTTACTGTCATTAACATGGCAAATGGAATAACAAGCGCCGTTAAAAATGCAGCGCGGATATTTCCCAGCAACAAAAACAGCACAACAATCACTAAAATCGCGCCTTCGGTAAGGTTCATTTTCACCGTGTCTAAGGTTTTGTTAACTAACTTTGTGCGATCATAAACTGCATTAACAGCAACCCCTTGCGGCAAAGAGTTATTAATTTCTTTAAGTTTTTCGCCTACATCTTTTGCGACTTTTTGACTGTTTTCACCAATGAGCATAAAAACCGTACTAAGCACAACTTCACGGCCATTTTGTGTTGCAGCGCCAGAACGTAACTCCTTACCTTCCTTAACTTCAGCAACGTCTTTCACCCGAATAATTTGCCCAGAAGCTACGTCTTTTGGTAAGAATGAAGACAAAGGTATATTTGCCAGCTGCTCTACAGAATCAACCTGTCCAGGTAATCGTATTAACCATTGAGCGCCACTTTTTTCAATAAAGCCTGCGCCTTTGTTTTGATTATGATCGCCAATAGCCTGAATAAGATCCTGTTGGGTTAAGCCAAACATCAGTAATTTGTCAGGATTTAATGCGATAAGAATTTCTCGCTCGTAGCCGCCAATGGGGTTTACTTCAACAACACCTTCCACCTGCATTAATTGAGGTCGAATAACCCAATCATGAACAGTTCTTAACTGAGTAGAGGTGATTTCAGTGCCATCGGCATTAGTTGCACCTTCATTAGCATCAACGGTGAACATAAATATTTCACCCAAACCCGTTGATATCGGCCCTAACTCAGGCTCTAATCCTAACGGTATATCAGATTTTGCCGCGCTAAGACGTTCATTCACCAACTGTCTGGCAAAATAGATATCAGTGTCATCTGAAAATATCGCGACAACTTGAGATAAACCATAGCGCGAGAGCGAACGGGTATATTCTAAGTTTGGTAAACCTGATAACGCGGTTTCTAACGGAAAAGTTACCCGCTGTTCTACTTCTAACGGTGTAAAGCCAGGTGTTTCTGTATTGATAACTACTTGCACATTAGTAATGTCTGGCACGGCATCTATAGGCAACTTCTGAAAGTTCCAAACACCTAACATAGCGACGGCAAACACAAACACTAAGATAAGCTTACTGCGCTCTATGGAAAATTTTAAAATCGAGTCCAACATATCATTAACTCCTAAATGCTCGTGAAATTAGTGATCATGCGATGCGCCAGACTTTTCAATGTCAGCTTTGATGATGTAGCTATTGGCCGTGACATACTCAGTGCCTAGAGGAATACCGCCAAGTACTTCAACCCAAGGCCCAGCTTTTCGACCCAGCTCTAACATGCGCACTTCGTATTGTTCACCAAACTTGCCATACACAACGGTAAAATCTCGAAAGCCTTGTAATCCTTCGGCTCTAACCGCTCTTTCAACGGTGTAGGTATCAATTAGAATTTTGCCAGTAACGAATTGTCCTTGGGTTAGGCTTCCGTTTCTGTTGTCGATTTCCGCGCGAAACACCTTAGCCTGTTGAGGTGTTAACTGATGAAGAGTATCTGACAAGGTAGAACTAAATGCGCTAGCTGAGTTTGGCAATTGAACATTAACATCTGCACCCAACTTCACCTTTGCTTGATCCATCGGATAAACGCTGAACTCTGCGAGTAACTTGCTGGTATCGGTAATGGTTAATAACGTGCGATCAGTCGATTGTTCGCCAACACCGACACTTTGTTCAGTTACAACACCATTAATAGGAGAAAACACTTTATAAGACTGCAAGCTCTCGTTACTTTCTATGGTCATCAGCACTTGGCCCTTTTTCACACGTTCGCCCATAAACGCATTCAGTGTTTTTATTTCGCCAGGAAAGCGCGCTGAAATGTGCCTCGTTGCATTTTCAGGAAGCGTTAGCTTACCGTAGACTTTTAAACGCTCTTCCATTTCTTGGCTGGCAACTATGTCGGTTTCTATTTCCATAGATTCTGCTAGCGAATCCGGTATTTGAGTTCGCCCTTCAAAATTGTCGTAAGACCATTGATAGGTTTTTCCTTGATGCTTGGCTGTTAAGGTAACCACAAAAGAATGTGGCTCATAAATTTCCATATTGCCGCGTTGATAGTTGTTTTCGACAAAGAAATTGATGTCATCAACACCATCGCCTAAGCGCGTAAGCTTAACGTTTAGCTCAACGTCTTGCGGTTTAATTTCCTTACCTGCTTTTGTCGCAAATACACGAAACTCAGGCGGCACGCCCGTTTCAAAAATAGCCAGCTCAATGGCAAAATCACCATCTCGTAACATGCGGCCATTATTAGGGCCTTTCTCCACTTCTTGTTCAGCCGCTACTGGAGCGCTCTCATGATGATCATCTGCTTGTGCAGGTGAAATATAAAGGCTTGTCGCTAAGCCAAAGTTCGCAGCGATTATTGCCGCGACTAAAGATCTAGGTTTCATCTTGTTCTCTCTTACTTCGACACAGAGGTGCCCGTTAATCTTTCTAACTCAATGTTGAATAATTGAATGTTGGTGTATGCGTCTATCAAATCGGTTTGCGCCTCAACCAGCTCTTGCTGTACCGCATACCAATCGGTAAAGCGGTAACTGCCTTGTTGATAGGCTTCGCCCGCTTTTACGTTTGCTTGTTCTAAAAATGGAATAGATTCATTCGTTAAACTGTCGATAACATGACGATTGTGTTTAAGCTTGTGAGTTAGCAACAAAGCCTGTGTTGAAATGCGTTGATAGAGTGCGTCAGAATCTGTTTTACTTTGATATTGTTTCGCTTTAAGCGCACTGATGCGCCCTTTGTTTCTATTTTCGCCCCCTAAAGGAATAGAAATACCTGCGGTAAACGCAAAATCATCCACTACTTCATTGCGTTTAATACCTGTGGTGACTGTCCATGCAGGATCTTGCTCTTCAACTGCCAAATCAATTTCTGACTGCATCACTGTTTGGTCGAGTAAATATCGTTGAAGCTTGGGGTTAGATTTAAGGTTTTTAATGGCAACCTCTAACGATTTAGCGTCAGGGATATTTGATAAAGTGCCGGCTACAACGAAATTAGTATTCCCCTGCCACTGGGCAGCAAGTTGTGACTTCGACGCTTCTATTTCGTGAATAAGATCTTCAACTTCCAATTCAAATAACGACAGCGCCGCTTTTGCCCTTAGTTCATCCACAACGAATAACTTCCCTGCTTTCACTTTTAATTGAATTTGCGCTAACACATCTTGTGCTTGCTTTAGCGCTAACTTTGCCAGCAGCAACTTTTCTTTTTGCGCGAGCAAAGTAATAAAAATTCTCGATGTTTCTGAGGCAATGTCTATCGCCTTAACTTCTTGTTCGATTGCAGCGGTTGATACTTTTGAGTTGGCCAGTTTTACTCTGGCATCAACAATATCGTCTTCCAGTAACCACGAAATACTCAATGTTGTTTGCAGGCTATTCACACCTGAATAGCTGCCAGTGCCAAAACCATCTTCAATAGACGCATTTAAAGACATAGGGCTCTTTACCCTAGCCTGCTCTACTTGTGCTAAAGCCGCCTCTTTGCTGTAAATAAAAGACTTAAGCTCTGGGTGTTGGTTAAGAGACAAACTTATGGCTTTGTTAAGTGTTAACTGTTCCTGTGCTTGAACGGAAAATACCGCACAGCAAACACTTAAATTGCACAAAGCCCTAAGAAACCGACCCTTAATCGGTTTTTTAATTAAACGTATAGGTCTAATCATGTTTTTACCCTTATGTACAAAACCTTAGTGTTAAAAACCTTTGTGTTAATAGCTAGTTGCTAAACTGCTCACTAGACCATTAACTAATAAACTCTGATAAAACCAATTAACAATCGGTTTTACGGTCAAAAAAATAGTTAAAAATAGCCCTCTAATGGCTAAATACTGTTTCCATAAAATGGTGAACGCCATCAATAGAGGTTGTTGAAATTAATATCAATATTAAAACAAGCCCTATCGTTAAACCCTTATGAATTGGCGCTAAGGTAAGCTTGTCTAATAAAAAGTAAACCCGTTGCTCTAGAACATCAGCACCAAAGTTCACAATAAAATCGTTGCGCTGTAGCATACTGTTTTCAGCATTTAGCTTAGCCACTTTCACCAATGTGCTCGCCACAAATAACTTGCACATGCCTTTATCTATCACCGCATTATCTGCCTGTTGCTCCATGGCTAGGATCATATGGAGCTTTAACCGCTGTGCGATAGGCTTAAGATAAAAAGCACATAGCAATGCGAATAACCATTTTTTAAAAGGATCATTGGCGTAACTGTGGGCTTTTTCATGCGCTACCACTACCTGATACTCTTCGTCACTCAATTGCTGTTCAAGCCCAGAAGAAACAAAGCATTGCTTAGTTTTAAAACCAGTTGTAAATGCCAAAGCTTTATCACTTTCAATCTGATAAATGCCATCTTCCTTTTCATGTGCGAACTGCAATAACGCACTCACTTCTTTTTTATGAGAATGTAGCTGAACCATTCGTTTGGCCACAACGAATAAGAAAAACAAGCTCCCTAGCGCAACAGTAAAGCCATGCCAGCTATTCCAAGCGAACTCATCCATATGATGCCAATGAGGAAAGCCGAAATCGTTAAGAATAGATTCGTTATGATAAGACTGAAGAATATAAGCAGAGAGCGTTAAACCAATAACCCACGGAAGCAGCACCGTTAACCACAGCAAGCGTTTTCTTGAACGCACTTCAACTTGAAGCAATTGTTGGCTAAACACCGCAAAAATCGCCGACAAAGATAAGTTTGCCACGATGAAAATAATGGAGAAAATAGCCAATACGTTAAGAAAAACTGCCATAACCAATTAACCTAATTTTCCTTGTCGTTAAGTTTTTGTTTTTGCGCTTCAATAAGCTGTTCTAACCTATTGAGTTGCTCAACATTAAAATCTTTAGAAATGGAAGAAAACGCCGCAATTAAACTGTTATCGTCTTCGGTAACGAAATCACTGGTCACCGACTTAATCAATTGACCAATCAGCTCATGCCTTTCAACACGCGGTTGATAATGAAACGCATAGCCAATCTTTTCACGTGACAACAGATCCTTTTTGAACAAACGATCTAACGTACTTTGATACGTGTTTAAGCTACCACCACGAATTTTCTCAAAATGGGCAAATACCTGCTTCACATCTGCAGATTTGTGCTTCCATAAATATTGAAGCACCAACTTTTCTAACTCACCTAACTTCATATGAGCCCCTATTGCTTTTCCGAATAAAACCGATTAACGATGGGTATTAAGCCAAAATTAAAACCGACAGTCAATAGGTTTTATTAAAAGAGTGAATGTGTGTTGTTTTTCGAACGTGTAGGGAGTTAATTTTTTAGATAGACAAAAGCAACGAAGCCCCGCGATTGCGAGGCTTCGTTGCTTTAATATGGCGGTGAGATAGGGATTTACAAAATACTTCCCTGCATTTTGCCCTGTGGGCTAGCTTGCACTTTGCAAAATTGTTCCTGACAATTTTGGAACCCTGACACGGGTAAAATACTTATGCTACAGATACAAAAAACCCGCCTAATAGGCGGGTTCTTTTTGTATGGCGGTGAGATAGGGATTTGAACCCTAGAAGGGCTACAAACCCTTGCCGGTTTTCAAGACCGGTGCTTTCGACCACTCAGCCATCTCACCTGAATGTGTTCTTCCTAAGAAGCGGTGCGAATATTAATAGGTGAGATTTCGAATGTAAAGCATTAATTTCATCAAAAGTTAATTTTCTTGTTCAACCAGACAAATTTTAGCCAACACGTTGAATTTTTCGCCTCAACCTACTTTTTATTTTCATTATTGCTGCATTGCAGCAGGAATTAACACTCCTGCTCTGCCCGCTTCTTCTACGCCGTCACGTTCGAACACAATGGGGTACGTTTTCGTAACGTCTTTAAAGTGCGCCTTATCCTGGATCTGAACATGTAAATGTGGTTCTGTCGTATTTCCTGAATTACCGCACTCGGCTAATACCGTCACCCCTTGTGACACAATATCGCCAACATTCACTTGAATGGAACCTTGTTTTAAATGTGCCATTAATACGTATTGGTCTTTGCTAATTTTTAGTACCAAATGATTACCGAGTGGGTTATCGATGTCTGACTCACCTATTGCTACGTCTTTTGCGTTATCTTGTGCAATTACTACTTCTCCCGTTATGGGTGCCCAAAGCTCTTTGGCAAAACATGGGTAGTCGTACAAAGAAGTTGAAGTGCCTTCGCGTGCTGAACTTATTCGTGTGGGCTTTGCAAAAACTATGTCTAGTGCGTATTGCTGAGCAGGAATTAGATAATGATGATTAAACAACACACTATTACCGCCTTGTACAATGGCAATGTCATGTTTAAAAGGGTTTTGAATGTGCACGCCTTCATTTGGATTTGCTAATAAAAAAACAATTATTTGATAAACAATGAAAACTGATGCACTACCTTGCACAATCGCCAGAGGCATTTGCGGCGTGTTAAAAGGAACCCAACTGCCTAACACTAATAGTAACGGTAGTATCAAAATTAACAAAACAACCAATTTATGTTGTACTAGTTCAACAGGAGGTTGAGAAAATCGCATGTAGGTATACAAGCAAACAGACACATAAAATGTAGTTTTTAGGCTCGCGACTAGCCAATGCCAATAGGCTTTTTGTTCAATAACGGAGTTGAAATATTGAATATTGAGATCACCCGATATGGCAATAAAGACGACGCGACATAACAACCCTGCGGTTGCCAATAACATAAGGCCATTTAATAGGTTATAGAGTAAGCCCGTTTTATATCCTATCAACATGCCAAGTAATAATAAGATCGCCAACACAACATTAAGTATCAACCACCACATAATTTTTTCCTCTAACACTCTGAATTAATTGACTTCATCTTTATTAAAAGACAAATCGCAATCAATTAGATAAACTACAGGTATCATTTTTAGATACCAACAATTCAAATAGTGACCCCTCAGAATCAACAAGTGATCGATTTTTGTTTAAAGGCAATTAAGAAAAAACTTAACGAATTGAAGATTAGCTATCGCGATCTATCAAGAATACTTAATGTGTCAGAAGTGTCTGTAAAGCGTTTAATGAATTCGACAAACATTAAAATGGATAAGCTCCTAACCTTATGTGACATAACGGGAATTCATTTAGTTGACCTAATGACTGAGGCTATACAAACGCCAGCTACACATTACGTTTTTAATCAAGCTCAAGACAATGCTTTTACTCTATATCCTGAGTTACTGCAGTTTTTTACCGAGTTGTCTGTAGAGAAAAAACAAGTTACAGACATTAAAGAAGAATACGAGCTTAACGAATCCTCCATATATATCTATTTACGGGCACTTGAAAAGCTAAAGTTGATATCACTGTCAGCTAATAACAAGGTGTCGATATTAGTTGAGGCTCCGTTTGGTTTTGATGCTGACTCTAGGTTTCTCAAAAGTAACTTAATCACTTGTTTAGAAGAGACTTGCCACAGGGTTTTAAATGTTTCGCAAGAGAATGACTTTTTTCTTTTAAAACCACTAACCTTGTCTGACAACCTCTATGTGCAATTGTTGGAAGATTTAAGCGCTGTAGTCGATAAATATGCGCACCTGTCAGAAACAATCTCGCCATATACACATGCGAATGAGTATGTGTTGGCATTAGCTGCGCACGAATCAACGCTAGAAAAAGACACTTTGATCGTTAACAAAAAGGAACTAAATATTGATATTTAGTTAAGAAGTGCCCAAGAAGGATATGCATGAAAAGACACGTAACTGGCTACTCCCAATTACATGTCTCTTAATTTAAACGCAGGGTTAAAAATAGTATCACCTTTTTCGTTTACCATGATGTAAACGTCATCGCGCACCAAATATGCATTAGGCGCATGGTTATCATCGATTCTTACAAAAGATAACTGGTAGCCATATTTAGAATAAAAGTAAACCGCTTCCCACTGTTCTGGGTTTAGGTGATTGTAATGTTCGTTAAAAGAACGGTGACGACGCGCAACGTGTTTACGATCGTTATTTTCAGCAACATAAAACATCATCATCTCCTTTTCTCATGGCTAAGGCTTATTACTTTGTTTGAGTATTAAGACTTAGTCCCATTGTTTTGATGATGTTATTTTACCAAATGGTCAACTATTAAAATGTGAACAAATTGTAGTCGTTTGTGTTACTTTGCTATCGCGTTACAAACCTCCCTGTTGAATTTAGCGCCCTTTCTTTTTAGAAAGAACATACTTTTCAAATACATCAGCGGTTTTATAGCCTAGGTTTTTATCGCCATTGATGGCTTTTATGTTTACAGAGCCGATAAAATGTTCGCGCTGTTCACTGCTGTCATTATCACAATAAGCTAGCATAAACCCTATCTGCTTGTTTTTATGTAAGGTAACGGGTTTATTTACGTTTTCGTGTTGATAGTTATCATTAAACAGGCGTATTTTTGCTTCCCACACCACTTGATAAGGCGGCTTGTCTTGACGTTGCCACTGGCTTACAACGTGGTCGTTAAACAGCGCAAAAATAGGCTCACCATTTTGATATTTACCTGCTATATCCACCACTTGGTTATCAAGGGCAATATGATAAGCAAAGGCGTTAAAGTTAAACTGATGTTCACCACCTGACGCATCTTCATCGACAAATATTTCTAAACAATCGTCATCCCAATAGCGATACAAAGGGTTTGGGTATCTATCGAACAGTTTATCGTCTGTGAGTTTCGCCACCAAATATAGCCAGTTTTCATCCCATGCTAAGGCAAAGTTACCACTGAAGTCGTCAGGAGATAAATTGTCACCAATGATTAAATGATTTAACGGCTGCCAGTTTGCCTTTTGCCATGTTTGCTCCGATAACTTGCCGTCTATCTTAATCTCATCCTGTACTTTATAAATAACGCGAAGATCTTCATTTGAAGCAGAGGCACTAAACGCTGAAGTTAAAGCCATCGCAGTGGTTAACAGAGCTGGTATCGATAACTTTAGTATGTTTTTAATCTTGTTTAACTGGTTACTGGTTATCGTGCTTTTGATTAACACGTGTATTGGTAACATAAATATGGGTCCCATTTAAATTGGCTATTCAAGTGTTACAATTTAACACCAGAGCTACTAAAGAGTTTGTCTAGCAACAACTCTACCGATTGCTTAACGGTTATATTTTGATTTTCAAATACCAATATCTGCTGTTCATCACATGATAGCTCTTCCATAGCGCGTAATTGACCGGCTAAGAAACGGCTATCAACAAAATGATCGCGTCGATTGTTCAACCTTGTGGTTAATTGCTTTTCACCAACCTTTAGCATGGCAGCTGAAACATTAAATGGCAGTTTAAACATAACGTCACGGTGCACTTTTTTTAAACCGGAAAACGCGAGAACAACATCGTTGCCGATTGTTGCTATCTCAGTTAAATGTTTTACAAGACGCTCAAACCACGCTTGTCGTAATTCATCTGTTAACGAATAACCATTTGCCATTAACGCTTTACAGTAATCATCGTGAAAGTCGTCAGCTTCAACAAAATCAATGCCTAAACTCTCAGCAATCAATTGTGCAATTGACGATTTTCCTGTACCACTAACCCCCATAATAACAATGAGTTGTGGCAATTGGTTTGCGTCTAATGGCGATGTAAGATCTGCCTTTAGATCTGAGTTCACGTCAGGCTCTTGCTTCATTTCGGCACGTTAACGGTTAGGTGATATTCTTTATCAGCTACAATATTAGTGATTTGATTAGAGGGAAGTTTTGTACCATCGACATTCACTTCAATATCCATGACATTGCTTCTCTTGATAACAAAATGAAAAGTGGCTCCCATAAAATGTCTTACGCCTGTTAGCTTAGACAAGGAATCAGGCATTTTTGGTTGAATCACTAATGCACCTTGTTTGCCTTTTAGCCCCACAAATTCTTCAATAATACAACGATAAAACCAAGCGACTGTGCCTGTATTAAACAAGTGACTTGAACGGCCTGCTTCATTAGGGTACTGATAATAGGCACCACGATAATAATTTGGAATAAATATCGGTAACTGGCCTTTTACTAGCATGTCGTCTGACGACACCACCATTTGTTTCAGCACCTGAAAGGCTTTGTTATGTTCACCTACTTGAAACAAACTATAAGCGTAGAAAATAGAGGCATGATTATAAATAGACCCGTTTTCAGCAGTCCCAGGAAACTTTTGCGTTATTCTGCCAACATCGTCTCGCATTTTTGTATAAGCTGGGGCGAGCATCATGACACCGTAAGGTGTACTTAATTGTTTATCGACTTCGTTTAATAGGCTAAATTGTTTCGCCGTACCTGCCGCTTTACTTAATAATGCCCAGCTCTGTGGATTTAAAAAGATCTTACCTTCGTTATCTTCGCTAATACCAAAAGGTTTATCTTCATCTGTGCGTCCTCTTGCGTACCATTGACCGTCCCAACAATAATCATTAACAGCATCGTTAATCGACTTTTGTAAGGTTTGATAGTGGCTTAGCTTTTCTTGGCTGTAGTTATCCAAATAAGACTCTGCAATGTAACACCAGCAATCAAGCGCATAAGATAACGCCAATGAAAGCCAACTTGAAACGCCTTTACCTAAATGGCCTACCATGTTCATCGGGTCACACCAGTCGCCCTGCTCGATCAGGCTCAACCCGCGATAGTCTCGCTTTGATAATAAGTAATCTAATGCCATTTCAATATGTTGATAAACAGGCTTACTCAGTTTTCCTTGCGAAAAATCAACCTCTTGTAAAAGAAACGCTTTATCATTCGTTTCGTCTAAATAGGCTTTGATGCATATAGTGAGCCACACATTGTGATCGGCATGGGGCACTTGATTAATGTATTTAAGCTCTGCTAAATGGTGCAGCAAAATACCGTCAGGCATAGCGCCGTTTTCATGTTGCTGGCTAAGTGCGGTTAAAAACGCCTGCTTGGCTGTGTTAGGCGCAATATAGCTCATTGCCATATTATCTTGCAGATAGTTTCTAGTTTGCGGATCCGTCGTCAATCGGTTTACGTCACCGTGGTAAAACACTTGCCTCGGTAGCCAGTAATTAACAAATTGGCAAAACTCGCTGTCGTCACATTCTATGCTAATTGGTGAGGTAATTTGCTGTTGGTAGGAAGCGTATTTCTCTTCTTGCAATGTAAATGCATTAGGCTCAGCGAAGTACTTTTCCTTTAACGATGGAATGTCTGATTCGGACTGACACGCACCAAACACAAACCGTTGATGTACCGATTCATTAGGCTGTAAGCTATAAGTAAACTGCATTACTGCACATGCTGTTTCATGGTTAGCCTCTACGTTGCCCAAATTGTCATCATTGATTTTACATGGAGAATGTAAGCCCCCTTCTCCTTCAAAGCGTTTTTGGTTGCAACAAAAAGAATCAGGTTGTTTATCAGCAATAAAGTAAGTTGTTTCCTTAAAGTGCTGATGATTTTGATATTGCTCAATTTTTTGATAAGGCGTTATCGACTTAGCAACAATGGCATCAGTAGCCTTATCGTATAAACAACTTTGATTCATCCACGATTGATAGCCAATAGAAAAATAAGGATAAATCGACAGTGTTTTCTCTTCGTCAGTTAAATTGGTCACGGTAAAAGACCAAAGCTCCGCAACATCTTCAGCTGAAAGAGTTAATTTAATATCAAATTGCACACCTTTGCATTCAACACGCCAAGTAATGTCAGACAGCCCAGCCGAGAATAAAAATGAAGTCGCCTCTTTTCTACATGGCTCGTAGGGCAAAGAATATATTTCTTTGGTGCTTTCATCTTTCACGTAAAAGAAACGACCAGGATGATGCGCATAATATGGGTGCTCTGGTTGGATAAAGGTTGTGGCTTCAATATTAGGCCCATAGCTATATTGGCTAGGCTCAGGTTGCATAAATTTGGCAACGGCATAACCTCTACAGTTCATCTGAATAAACATCTGTTTATTCCAAAGAAACGCGCCTGCACTTGGCATACTAACGGGACAATCTAGCTCCGCACGCGGTGCATCACTTCTCTCTTGTCTAATTCTTTCTTGTGAAACACTGTCTTTCAGTTGATTCTCTTCTACTAACAAAGAGGTAGCGACTCGTTCAGTTGCTAACTTAGTCATGAGCAAGTTCTCCATTATTTTTGCTTAAAGGAGAGCTTTCTGTATCGTTAGCTTGTTTACGCTTTGCAATTTCTTGGTGGATTAACGCGAGCTGATCTTCGTTTAATGGGTAGAGCTTAATCACATATACCGCAAGTAGCGCAAAAACGGCCGGTACTATCGTCATTAAAAAGGCAATACCAATTTGCGATTCACTCGTTTGCGACTGATTAGCAACATAGCCGAGTGACGCTAACCCCCAACCAATCATAGCGCCTGCCACAGCGCCACCTAGTTTTTGTGCAAAGGCTGCAGCAGAAAAGATCATTGCGGTAGCTCTTCTGCCATTTTTCCAATCACCGTAGTCTGCAGTATCAGCATACATTGAAAACACCAACGGCGATTTAGGGCCTAAACATAAACCAATCAACGCCTGTAATACGAACATTAAAGTGATGTTTTCTTTTGGAACAAAGTAGAAAATGCTAGAAAGTACAGCAACCAACAACATCAGCAACCACAGTAATTTTCTTTTATCTAAAAACTTAGTAAGTAACGGCGTAATAGCCGCGCCAACTGCAAGAGAAATCAAATAAACCATGGAAAAACTACCGATAAGATCCGGTCGCTCTACATAGTATTTAAAATAGAAAGTGCCTGTACTCGCCCTAAGTGAAATAGTCACCATGATAATAAAGGCTAGCGCAAACAATATAAGCCAAGGCTTGTTGTTGGCGAGATCTTTTAGATCAACAGAAACTGGCGTTGGTGATTTTTGTGGTGTTGGCACCCTTTCCTGTGTGGTTAAAAACGTAATTAAGAATAATACGCCTGCTACAACACCATAAACTAGCATGGTGAGTTGCCAGCCTAGTTGTTCATCGCCTTGCCCAAGAATATTAACCAGTTCAGGCGTTAAATAAGCCACTAGGCTACCACCACTAAATGCGCCAATAAATCTAAAACTGGTTAACGTGGTTCGCTCATGAGAATTAGTGGTCATTACTCCCATCAAAGCACCATATGGCACATTGATAAAGGTGTATGCCAGCATCATAAAAATATAGGTACAGTACGCCCAAATAAGCTTGTTGGTATCAGTTGTATCTGGAACGGTAAAAGTAAGCACACCCGCGGCAACAATAGGTAAAATACCCAATATTAGGTAAGGTCTGAACTTACCGTATTTAGTTTGCGTCCTATCAGCCATGGCTCCCATAAAGGGATCTGAAAACGCATCTATTATGCGTGTTACCAGGATCATGGTACCAACAGCAGCAGCCGGTAAGCCAAAAACGTCTGTGTAAAAAATTAACAAGAATACATCGAAAACACGCCAGTAAAAATTAGACGCTACATCCCCAGCGGCATACCCCACTTTCTCATTTAACGAAAGTTTATCGACATTAGAATTCATATAAAGCCTCTATCCTTAACTTTTATTCGATTTTGAATTGCCTATGAAAATGTAATCTCTTTGTATCAAAAAAATCCTATTCGCTTACTCAGTCTTTTACTTAACTCAACCTCAAATGTAAGCGCTTTCATTTAGGTTAGCGATTGCACAAAAAAAATTCAAGTGTTATTTCCTGTATAAATACAACTTACAAAAATTCACATAAAGTCCTTTATTAATAAGGGGTAACGATATACAAAATCGATTATTTTTATCGGTGACAAATAAAAATTTGATTAATTTTTTAACAAATTTGTAAATTAAATATTGATCTCTTATTTTTTTTGCTCTAGGTTTATGTAAGCGCTTTCAATAATTTTTAAATATCATTTATGCAGTACTTGTGTTAAAAAATGTAAGCGCTTACAGCTGACGTAAAGACATAATAATGATAAAACGTGACATCGAGGGGAGAACAATGTCGTATAACAATTTTAAAAAATCAAAGTTAGCTACTAGCTTATCTTTGGTTTTAGGCGCATCAGTTAGTATTCCTATAGCTGCAAACGCTGAAGAACAACCAAAACAAGAACAAGAAGTAGAAGTTATAGAGGTAACGGGTATTCGTGGCAGTTTAGTTCGTGCGATGGATATCAAAAGAAGCTCTAATGGTGTTGTTGATGCCATTAACGCAGAAGATATGGGTAAATTCCCAGACACTAACCTTGCAGAATCATTGCAACGTATCACGGGCGTATCAATAGATCGTGATAACGGTGAAGGCTCTAAAGTAACAGTTCGTGGCTTTGGCCCCGACTATAACGTAGTAACTTTAAACGGTCGCCAAATGCCGACAGCAAATATTAATGATACAAGTGCGTCAGACTCTCGTTCATTTGATTTTGCCAACTTAGCATCTGAAGGTATCAGCTCTGTTGAAGTATATAAAACAGGTCGTGCAGATGTAGCTACTGGTGGTATAGGTTCAACAATTAACCTAGTGACTATCAAACCTTTAGCCATTGGTGAAGAACGTGCATCATTTGGTATTAAAGGTGTACATGACACATCAACAGAGACTGGTAGCAGCTTAACACCTGAGTTATCAGCTCTTTACAGTAACACTTATGCAGACAACACTATTGGTATTGCAGTAACGGCTAGTGTTCAACAACGTGATAGCGGCTCAGCTCGTGCAGGTGTCGATAACGGATGGCGTCCACAAACTGGTGGTGTTGGCGATTGGGGTTCTGTTGGGGATGGCCCGAACCAAGTCAATGTGCCAGACGACGGTGTTACTTATGCCGTACCTCACAATGTTCTTTACGGTTTTAGTGAAGTAGAAAGAACACGTACTAACGGCCAATTAACATTACAATATCAACCGGCCGATAACTTTACGGCAACGTTAGACTATACCTATTCAAAGTTAGAAGAAGAGCTTAATCAAAACATTCATTCCGTTTGGATGAGCTTAAACTATGCCGGTGAACCAACTGGATCTGAGTGGACTGATGCTAACGGCGACAATGTTGCAGCACCAATATTCTTACACGATATTGATGGTCCGTCTGACTTAGTTAGTCAGGTAGAGCAAAGTGCTAAGGTAAATGAAAACAAATCAATTGGTTTAAACTTAGCCTATCAGTTTAATGACAATTTATCGTTTGAGTTAGATTTCCATAGCTCTAGCGCAGAATCTCAACCAGACAGCATCTACGGTAACAGCAACACGATTCAACTAGCAACGTGGACGCGTGCAGAAACTAAAGTTGATTTCTCATCTGGTTTCCCAGTTGTTGAAGTTGTTTTTCCTGATGGAACACCTGGTTTAACGCCAGAAGGAGTACAAACAACAGGTACAAGTTTCCGTAACAGTTACATGAAGTCAGAGATCGATCAACTTCAGCTTAATGGTACCTACGACTTTAATGATGGCATTGTTGAAAGTATTGATTTTGGCATATCGTTTAACAAGGTTGAGAACAGAAACGCCTTTGGCCGTGCAGAACGCCCTAACTGGGGTGGTACCGGCTCACCTGATGATATTGATGATCAGTTCTTATTAGACAGCATGGCATCTATGGTAGATCGTTTCGACAGCTTACCTGGTGACAAAACCAATATGATCAACCAATTCTGGGCTGTTGATTTCTTGACAATTGCTAACTTAGTCGGTGATTTATACGGTGACCCTAGCGATCCTGTTGCTTGGCCTTGTGGTAAACAAATTTGTGCACCTAGCACTTATGAAACAGATCGCCGCACTAAAGAAGAGTCAACCAGTGCATATATTCAAGCTAACTTGAGTTTTGATATTGGTGAAATGCCAGCAAACCTAACGCTAGGTCTTCGTTATGAGCAAACAGACGTAACATCAAATACCCTACTCCCAGATATTGAGCGTATTGGTTGGGTATCGACTAACGAGTTTCAAATCGTCCGCGGTGATGCGCAGTTCTTTAGTGATGAGGGAGACTACGACTACTTATTGCCTAACATAGATTTTGATGTTGAAGTGGTTGAAGACATGATCTTTAGAGCTTCATACAGCGAAACGATTACTCGTCCTGGCTACGGAAACTTAACCGCAGGATCTAGTTTAGATGAAGTACGTAATGTTGATAACGGTAAAGGTTCACGAGGTAACGTAGGACTATTACCACTTGAATCAACGAACATCGACTTATCACTAGAATACTATTACGGTGAAGGAAGTTACGCTTCAATTGGTTACTTCCAAAAAGACGTAGACAATGTTGTTGGTACGCGTGAAGTTGTTGAGCAACCTTATGCAGCAACTAGCCCAGTTGAAGGTGCTCGCTACGACGAAGCGGTTGCAGCGACTGGTGGCGATCCATCAAATAGTGCTGCAATTAGAGCCTACTTAGCTGCAACTTATGCAGACGGTGAATACGTGATTGTCGATCCAGAAGGTGATCCGGTTAAAAACCAAATTTGGGGTCATCCAACGGGCAACGATCCGCTGAGTGTTACTTTCACTCAACCATTTAACCAAGGTTCAAATAAAGTTGATGGTTTTGAGTTTGCGGTGCAACACTTATTTGGCGAAAGCGGCTTCGGTGCCATCGTTAACTACACTATCGTAAACAGTGACGTTGAGTACGATAACGCTGACCATGGTGACGAGAACACACCATTACTTGGCGTGAGTGACTCGTACAATATCGTTGGTTTTTACGATAAAGACGGTTTTCAAGTGCGACTTGCTTACAACTGGCGTGACGATTTCCTTCAAGGCTTAAATGATGGCGAGGGTTCAAACCCAGTTTACGTAGAAGATTACGGACAATTAGATGCGAATATCAGTTACGAATACAACGACAATCTGACAATTTTTGTCGAAGGTATTAACTTAACCGATGAGTACACCCGTTCTTACGGTAGACACATACTTATGGTGAAGAACATCCAACAAATGGGTCCTCGCTATAACATAGGCCTACGTTACAAGTTTTAGGTGGCGTTAACGAAAGTCGCAGCTATTAGGCGGCTTTCGTTTTTTTCACACATACTATGTGTTATCAATAAACACACTGGTTTTATTATCTAAGCTCTAAAACATGATGTATGTGTGAATTAACTAAATAATATAATGAAATTGTATGAATAGACCTGTTAAAGAAATTCTTATTTTAGGTGGTGGTACCGCTGGCTGGTTAACAGCTGGCATCTTAGCGGCTGAACATTGCGCTCATTCATCCGATGGAGTAAAAATTTCTTTAATAGAGTCAAAAAATATTTCCACCATTGGTGTCGGGGAAGGAACATGGCCAACCATGCGAGAAACCTTACACACAATTGGTATTTCTGAAGCGGAATTTATCGCCTGTTGCGATGCTTCTTTTAAGCAAGGTTCACAGTTTGTTGGTTGGCAAAACGATGCTGGAAACACCGACTACTACCACCCTTTTATCGCGCCGTACGGCTTTGGTAAAACTAATCTGATTGATCATTGGCAAAATAAGCACAACCATATTCCTTATGCCCAAGCCGTGAGCAGTCAGCCACACATTTGCGATAACCACAAAGCACCCAAACAATTTCAAACGCCTGAGTTTGCCGGAGTTTTAAACTATGGTTACCATTTAGACGCAGCAAAATTTGCGCAGCTGCTCACTAAACATTGCACTGAAAAGCTCGGCGTAAACCATATTCTTGACGATATTACTGACGTTAATAATGATGCTGACCAATTCATCTCAAGTATCAAAACCAACGAAAATGGTCTTTTAAGTGCCGATCTCTATGTTGATTGCACAGGATTAAGCGCCCTACTTTTAGATAAGCACTACAATATTCCTTTGATTAAACAAGACAAGGTTCTTTTTAACGACAGTGCTTTAGCCATTCAAGTCCCCTATTCGAGCAACGACAATAAAATAGCGAGCCATACACTATCAACGGCCTTTGATTCAGGCTGGATTTGGGACATAGGCTTGCCCACTCGCCGCGGTATCGGCTGTGTTTTTTCCAGCCAATACACATCAATAGAACAAGCACGTTCTGCTTTAGAAAGCTATTTACTTGAATCAGTGCCGAAAAACACTATTGAATCGTTAAATATTAGGCATTTAACCTTTACGCCTGGCTATAGAGAAAAGTTCTGGCATAAAAACTGTGTAGCAATTGGCATGTCTGCCGGCTTTATTGAGCCATTAGAAGCATCCGCAATCGCTTTAGTTGAGCTAAGCGCAAAAATGCTAGCCAAAGAGCTACCGAGTGACCTTGCGATTATGCAAACAACAGCAAAACGATTTAACCAACGATTTAGCTATCGTTGGCAGCGAGTAATCGAATTTTTGAAATTGCATTATGTGTTAAGTGATAGAAACTCTTCTTATTGGCAAGCACACAAACAAGAGTCGTCAATCCCTGCTCGTTTACAAGAGCTACTTAACCTGTGGCGTTATCAATCTCCTACAGTAAACGACTTTACCGAGATAGAAGAGATATTTCCTGCCGCGAGCTATCAATATGTTTTATATGGCATGGGCTTTAAAACGGCACCTAGAGCGACAAAAAGTCGCATGAGCAATGACCTACTAGCAGAAAAATTATTTCAAGAGAATAAACAAAAAACACAGCAGCTTATTAACGGCTTGCCTACCAACAGAGCTTTAATTGAACAACTAACTTTTCGGCATCAACAACAAATAGAAAAACAATCGCCAGACAAAAGACAACAACGGAGTTAACATGGCTAAACATGAATTATTAAACAATATTACTCACCAAGGCCTTAAGGTTATCACGGATAAATCGGCATACTTTGGCGATAATAAAACTTATTCGTATGTCTACCCATTTGAATTTAAACACGTACAAGCCGACTACCCTATTTTTTTCATTCAAGATCCAAAAACCAAAGCGTTTAATGCCATCGCATTATTTGGTTTTGAACAAGATGAAAACCTGTTTTTAACTGACCAAGGTTGGGATGCTAGTTATATTCCACTTATGGTAGAACGAGAGCCTTTTTCTATTGGCTTTCAGGAAAACAATGGCACACCTGAACCCGTCATTAATATTGATGTTGAAAATCCGAGGGTTAACAAAGAAACAGGGGTCGATATATTTCTTGAACACGGTGGTAATAGTGATTACATCACGCGTATTAGCTCAATTTTAAAAGCGTTACACGACAGCAAAGCGACCACAGAGCTGTTCATGGAAAAAGTACAAGAATTCAACTTAATTGAGCCTTTAAATATCGACATTCAGTTAAGTGACGGCAGCAACAATCGCTTATCAGGCTTTTTCACCATTAACGAAGATAAACTAACGCAGTTAAATGGCGAACAACTCGAGTCTTTAAACAAATCTGGCTTATTGCATGTTATTTATATGGTAATTGCTTCACATGCCAATTTAACGTCTTTAATTCAGAAAAAAGACAAACTACTTCAACATAAATAAATGAGCATGCAGCAAGTAAAAGCACTGACAGAGTTTGATAGCAAAAGTGTCGCTAGTTATCTAGACAGCGAACACAACCCTGTTGTTTTTAAAAATTTAGCAAAACATTGGAAGTCAGTATCTTTAGCTAAAGGTTCTAACGAAACCCTACAGAGCTATTTGCTTGAATTAAGCCAAGCAATACCTGTGGCTGTAGGCGAAATTCCTGCTAAACATGAAGGAAGACTGTTTTATACCGACTCACTCACTGCATTTAATTTTAACCGCAAAAGCGCGAGCTTTAGTGAATTTATTGAACGAGTAAATGAAGCTAATTTTCACCGCACAGGTGAAGGCATATATTTAGGTTCAACGGCTATTCATCAGCTTTTACCTGAATTTACTCAAGACAACTCGCTAGATATATTTGAAGATAAAAACCCGCTAGCCAGTATTTGGCTAAACAATAAAACACGCATCGCAGCACACCAAGATTTACCGAATAACATTGCAGTATGTGTTTCTGGAAAAAGAAAATTTACCTTGTTTCCACCAGAGCAATTAGAAAACCTCTATATTGGCCCGCTTGATTTAACCCCTGCTGGCCAGCCCATTAGTTTAGTGGATATAAATTTTCCAGACTTCGAGCGCTTTCCACAGTACAAACAAGCGCTAGAGCATGCACAAACCGTTATCTTGGAGCCTGGCGATGCGCTGTTTATTCCTAGTATGTGGTGGCACGCGGTAGAAGGCATAGAAGATTTTAATACGCTAGTTAATTTCTGGTGGCAAGACGCGCCGAGTTATGCCGGAGCTCCCGTTGATAGTCTGTTACACGCCATGCTGAATATTCGATCATTACCTGAGCAGCAGCGAGATGCTATCAAAACATTATTTGATTACTATGTGTTTAACGATAGCCAAAAAGCTGCGGAGCATATTCCTGATTTAGCAAAAGGCATACTAGAAGACTCTGAGCTATCTGCGCGAAAAATAAGAGCTATGTTAATAAACAAGTTAAATCGTTAACCACCGAGATGAGATTTAGACAATGAAAACATCACAACGAGAAGTAAAAAATGTAGTTATCGCCGGTGGTGGAACAGCTGGTTGGATGGCAGCCGCGGCTATTTCCAAAACCCTAGGAAAACATATTAATGTGACTTTGATTGAGTCAGATGAAATTGGCACGGTTGGCGTAGGAGAAGCAACTATTCCTACGCTTCAGTACTTTCATCAGCTATTAAAAATTAATGAAGCAGAGTTTTTAAAAGCAACGCAAGGTACATTCAAATTAGGTATTAATTTCGAGAATTGGCATAGCGTTAATCACCACTATATGCACGCTTTTGGTGTTACTGGAAGCGATTGCTGGGCAGCAGGATTTCAGCATTTTTGGCTAAAAGGAAGAGAAAAAGGAATCGCTGGCGATTTTGGTGATTATTGTTTAGAAGCCCAAGCAGCTAAAAATGAGAAGTTCGCTCAGCTACCAAACAACGGCCTTAACTATGCGTACCATATGGATGCAACCTTGTACGGTAAATACCTAAGAACACTTGCAGAACAAGCAGGTGCTAAACGCAAAGAAGGCAAAATTAGTCAGGTCAATTTAAACCCAGCAACGGGATTTATAGAATCACTTACTTTAACGGATAACAGTGTCATCGAAGGTGATTTATTTATCGATTGTACCGGCCAACGAGCTTTGCTCATCGAGGGTGCTCTTCATACCGGCTACGAAGATTGGTCACATTGGCTACCTAATGATTCAGCCATTGCCGTACAAACCAAATCAACAGAACAACCTAAACCTTATACACGCTCTATCGCACATGAATTTGGTTGGCAGTGGAAAATCCCACTACAAAGCCGCGTTGGCAACGGTATTGTTTACTGCAGCCAATATGTCTCTGATGAAAAAGCCAAAGACACTTTATTGTCGAATATTACTGGCGAGCAGCTCACTGAGCCACGAGTGATTAAGTTTAGAACGGGTACTCGACGTAAGCATTGGTACAAAAACTGTGTTGCCGTTGGCCTATCTAGCGGATTTTTAGAGCCTCTGGAATCCACTAGTATTCATCTTATTCAACAATCAATAGTCCGACTGCTACGCATGTTTCCTCAGCAAGGCATTGATAAAGGTGATATCGAAGAATTCAACCAGCAAACGCGATTCGATTGGGAAACAACCAGAGACTTTATTATTTTGCATTATAAAGTGACGCAACGAGTCGATAGTCAGTTTTGGCGTCATTGCCGCAATATCGATATCCCAGAAGGGTTAGCACATCGTATCGAATTATTTGAAAAAACAGGCAGAGTATTTCGTAAAAACAATGAGTTATTTGACGACTCGTGGATGCAAGTCATGATTGGTCAAGGGCTAATACCGAAAAGCTACCACCCTATCGTCGACAACATGAGTGATGACGAGCTACAAAAGTTTCTAAACCATATTCGTGGCAACATTGAAAGCATGATAAACCGATTACCTCCACACCAAGATTTTATCAACCACTTTTGTAAAGAGTCTTAACTGTCTTTCCTTAAACTATAGACTGCATGAAGTTATAAAATGAGAATACTAAAAAGGCTACACAATTGTAGCCTTTTTTAATGACGGTTTGAGAATCAACACTACTGTTGGCAACTAATATTTGCTGACTCGGCTAATTTTGGTACAAAGGCAACATCAGCAATTTGCAGTTTCATTTTTCCTTGAGAGAAAACGCCAAAAGGCGACACTAAATCGCCAAATCGCATTCCTTTGTTAGCAAAACAAGCTAAATCAATGGTTACCCTCGACCAACCATGCTTTGCACGTTTACTAATTTCTTCAGTAATATCGATACTAGCACCACAGTTATCATCAGGGGACTCTGCTTCTTGGCAGCGCATTGCGACAATCACCTTATCATTTGACGGAGCTAATACATTTACTTGGAACGACAAAGCGCTTTTTGCTTCAAGAGCTGAACGAAGATCTTCCCTAAAGTTGCTCTTACTGACAAAGCTAATGCCGGCATTTTCATTGCCATCAGTGATGATTTGTCGAGCATCTTCTTGTACTAGGTTATCTACCGTGCGATAAGACAAAGCGCCTACTTTATGGGTATTAGCATTGGGCTGAAACTTAGTCTCGCCTGAGTTTAACCACATGAGCCAAGGCTTATGCATTTGGCCATCGAAGAACACTTCTTTTTCTGATACAGCAATATTACCTGCTGATGAAACGTCTAGATCATCAGATAACACGTTTTTATCCTCTACACTTAATCCAAAGCCATAAGGCAGTAGCGGATCATAGCTTTCATCACCTTTGTTAACCGTTGCTTGTGATGCTGTTTTTGGCCAAGAATAGGAAAGTTTGCCAGTAAAGTCGTGCTGCATAGCACCTTTTTCATCGGTAAAGATTAAATCAGCAACGGCTTTACCTTCAGAGCCAGGTAACCAAACGGCAACAAACGCATCTGAAGCATTTAACTCTGCATTTACCCACATTGGTCTACCACTGATAAACAAGGAAACTACAGGAATTCCGTCAGTTTTTAGCTTTTCTAATAAAGCTAAGTCTGTTTTCTCACCGCGCTGATAGTCGAGATTATCTCGATCGCCATGACCTTCTGCGTAAGGATCTTCACCAAATACAACAATAGCAACGTCAGGCTTTTGTTGATATGAACCGTCTTCACTTAAACTAACGATACCGCCAGCATTTGTGACTTGTGCTTTGATGCCATCATAGATTGAACTACCACCAGGGAAATCATCGTTGTTATTTCCAGTACCTTGCCAGGTAATTGTCCAGCCGCCGGCTTGTTTGCCTATGTTATCTGCGCCATCACCTGCAACCAGTACATTTAACTTAGGAGACAACGGCAAAATATTTTCTTTGTTTTTCAATAAAACCAACGACTCTCTGACAGCTTGTTGTGCTACTTCGCGATGAGCCTGAGCACCAATAAGTTCTGTTTTACCCGAAAAAGGCCTTTTCGCTGGACTTGGTTTATCAAACAACCCAGCCCTAAATTTAACACGAAGAATTCTAGTGACTGCGTCATCTATGCGTGACATAGCAATTTCACCTGACTTCACTTGCGCAACAGTATTTTCAAACAAAGGCTTCCAAGCAGCCGTTGGCACCATAAATATATCTAAGCCTGCATTCACGGCTTGCGGACAATTTTCATTAGTACAACCTTTAATTTGTCCATGACCATTCCAGTCACCTACGACAAAGCCATCAAAGCCCATTTTGGCTTTCAGTACATCTGTTAAAAGGTATTTATTGCCGTGGTTTTTCTTACCATGCCAACTGTTAAAAGAGGCCATTACTGACTGACTACCTGCCGTTAGGCCGCCGACGTAACCTTGCGCATGTAAATCGAACAGCGTTTGTTCAGAATCGACATTATCGCCCTGATCATCGCCTTTTACTGTGCCACCATCGCCAATAAAGTGTTTTACCGTGCTAATAACACGCTTATCACTCAGAAAATCACCATCAGCATGACCTTGAAGCCCTTTAACAATGGCCGCGGCGTATTCGCGAACAATTTTGCCATCTTCTGAATAGCCTTCATAAGTACGTCCCCAGCGATCATCACGAACCACAGCAACTGTAGGTGCGAAAACCCAATCAATGCCAGTAACCATCACTTCTTTAGCTGTAATCGCGGCAATTTGTTCGATTAGCGCAGGGTTATTTGCCGCGCCTAAACCAATATTGTGAGGAAATAAGGTCGCACCGATGACATTATTGTGCCCATGAACAGCATCTGTTCCCCACATTGTTGGAATTGCAATACCGTCAACTGAATCGTCAATTGATGCTTGATATAAGCTCTCGGCCAATGCTATCCAATCTTGTGGTGTAGAGTGCTTATTATTATTGGGAAAAGCACCACCACCATTAAGGTATGAGCCAAAGCCATATTTGCGCATATCTTCTACAGTAATATCTCGAATTTCAGGTTGGATCATTTGCGCAACCTTTTGTTCGAGCGTCATTTTTGCTACCAGTTCTTTTACCTTCCGTTCAATGTCAGCATCTTTTGCGACTTCAATATTAAGCGTTGGCCATATGTCTAACGATCCAGCATCAGGTATACCATCGCTTTTGGCACTAACACTTTCTGGTGCATCGTTTGCTTTAGCTTGGGTATTTTGTGATTCATTAGTATTACAGCCCGATAGCCCAAGAGCAGAAATAACACCCGCTAAAACAAGGCTTGAGCAATTTTTTTTATTAAATGTTTTTTTTATCATGGTGAACCTCTGCCTACATTGAGCTTTTCGGTTTGCTGCCAATTAAACCGTAAAAAACGATAAAGGCGTAACAAAAAATGGGTAAAAAGAACGACAGTTGCACACCGATACGGTCTGCAAAGAATGCTTGAAATAAGGGCACGATTGCACCACCCACTATGGCTAAACACAAAATGCCTGAGCCTTGCGCTGTATGCTCTTTTAAGCCATTAAGCGCTAAGCTAAATATGGTTGGAAACATAATTGAGTTACATAGGCCTATAGCAAGTACCGCCCACATGGCAACACTACCTGTTGAAACAATAACAATGATCAGTAAAACAATAGCGCTAAAAGCGTTAAAGGCTAACACTTTTCCAGCAGCCACTTTTTGCATTACCGCTGCGCCAATAAATCGACCCACCATAGCGCCGCCCCAGTAGTAAGTAATGTATTTAGCGGCATCTGCCTCTTCTAAATTTGCTATGGTCGGCTCACCTAGAAAATTAACGAGAAAACTGCCAATTGAGACTTCAGCGCCGACATACATAAATATGCCAACTGCACCTAAAACTAAATGTTTAAACTGCCAAGCAGATTGGCTGTCATTTGCATCCATTGTTTCTACTTTTTCAGCCTCAAAACTTATTTCCGGTAGTTTTAGCCAAGAAAAGATTGCTGCAAGAACGATTAACATTGTCGCTAACAACAAATAAGGCATTTGCACAGATTCAGCCTGTTGGTTAGCTGACATTTCGGACGATACTGACGACAAAATAAGAAACGCACCAAAATAAGGTGCTACTGTCGTACCCAGTGAATTAAACGCTTGTGTTAAGGTTAATCGAGAAGATGCCGTTTCAGGTTTGCCTAAAATGCTCACATAAGGGTTAGCAGAAACTTGTAGCAAAGTAATTCCACTTGCAAGAACAAACAGCGCTAATAGAAATACTGGGTAGCTATGCATTGACGCGGCGGGATAAAAAATAGTGCAACCTACGGCAGCAATTGAAAGGCCGCCTACAATACCTTTTCGATACCCTAAACTTTTCACCAACTTACCCGCTGGGATAGACGTTATGAAATAGGCGCTAAAAAAACAAAACTGGATCAGCATTGCTTGCAAATAGGATAAATCGAAAACAGCTTTTAAATGGGGAATAAGAATGTCATTTAGACAAGTGATAAACCCCCACATAAAAAATAAACTCGTTAATGCCACCAGTGCGAAGCGGTAGCCTTGGTCTTCGCCATTTGTGCTACTACTATTACTGGTACTTGCGTTCGCTAAGCTAACCATGTTCTCCCCTATTATAATTTTAAGTTATGCCGCTTTAGTTAAAGTGCTATTTGATATTTTTAATTCTCCGGATAAAGCTAATTAGAAAATTTCTAGTTGACCTCATCAAGATTTGCCTCTAACCTAAAATGTAAGCGCTTTCAAAACCACTTTAACACGATGTTAAAAAAAATTTCAAGGCATTTGTAAGCGCTTTCAATAGTAAAAAATAGTTTTAGAAGGGAAATAAACGTGTTGACTGTATTTGCTGATTTAACCATCACATTTAGTTTGTTTGCAAAAACTCACGCCATAAATGTTAATAAGAAAAGGCTTTAATCAATGAAAAGTTTAAGCCTACCTGATCATTCAACTCTATTAAGCCGTGAGTTTACTTTTGGCGTTGCAACAGCTTCATTTCAAATTGAAGGTGGATACGCTTCGAGACTTCCGTGTATTTGGGATACCTTTTGTAATACACCTGGCAAAATAGCTGATAGCTCTAATGGTGAAGTCGCCTGTGATCACTTTAACCGTTGGTTGGCTGATATCGATCTCATTGAATCGTTGGGTGTAGACGCCTATCGTTTATCTATTTCATGGCCACGCGTCATTAACCTTGACGAAACACTTAATGAAGATGGCGTACAATTCTATATAGATATCTTAGATGAATTAAAGCGCAGGAATATTAAAGCCTTTGTCACACTTTATCATTGGGATCTGCCCCAACACCTTGAAGACAATGGTGGCTGGTTAAATCGAGAGACTGCCTATAAGTTTGCCGATTACGCAGATAAAGTTTCTATTGCATTTGGTGATCGTGTTCATTCTTACGCTACATTAAACGAACCTTTTTGCAGTGCTTATCTCGGTTATGAAGCTGGCATTCACGCGCCAGGAAAAGTTGGGCAAGCAAACGGCAGAAAAGCCGCTCACCATTTATTATTAGCCCATGGCTTAGCCATGAAGGTTTTGGCTAAAAACAGCCCCAATTCCATGAACGGTATCGTACTTAATTTTACGCCGTGTTACCCACAAACAAATAGCGACGAAGATTTAAAAGCAACCGCTTTTGCTGACGACTACATTAACCAGTGGTACGCCAAGCCTATTTTAGCGGGAAGCTATCCAGATATTTTGAACGAATTGACTCCGGAAAATCGACCGGAAATAGTTAAGGGAGACATGGACGTCATCTCGCACCCTATCGACTTTCTAGGCGTTAATTTTTACACTCGGCTCATCTACACTGCCGATGATAAAACCATTTATCAAGAAGTCGACGTGCCCGAGCCAAGAACTGACATTGGTTGGGAAATTTACCCGCAAGCCTTTACCGATTTATTAATCAACTTAAACAAGCGCTATGACCTGCCACCAATTTACATTACTGAAAATGGTGCTGCAATGGCAGATAAGCTCGAAAATGGTGCGGTACAAGATGTAAATCGCATTGATTATTATCAAAGTCACCTCAATGCGCTTGATGTGGCAATAACGGAAGGAGTAAACGTTAAAGGGTATTTCGCTTGGAGTTTGATGGATAATTTTGAATGGGCTGAAGGTTATTCAAAACGATTCGGTATCGTACATGTTGATTACTCAACACAAACGCGTACGATTAAAGACAGTGGCTTAGCTTATCGAGATCTTATTCAATCAAGAAAATAAGCGAGCATCACTGCATAACAATTATAAATAAAATAAAGAGCTAATAAGATGGTAAGTGTAAGAGAGAAAATCGCCTACGGGCTAGGCGACACGGCAAGTAACATAATATTCCAAACGGTTATGATGTTTCTCATGCTCTACTACACGGACGTAGTTGGACTTTCACCAGCCGTGGTAGGCACAATGTTTTTGGTCGTGCGTATATTTGATGCTGTAACAGATCCACTTATGGGTAATATCGCCGACAAAACCCATACTAAATGGGGACATTTTCGCCCTTACCTACTATGGCTAGCATTGCCTTTTGCTTTGATAAGCATCTTAGCTTTTACCGCTCCTGATTTAGAAGGCACAAGTAAGATTGTTTATGCCTTTACCACCTATACGCTTTTAATGGTGGCTTATACTGCCATTAATATCCCTTATTGTGCGCTTGGCGGTGTGATAACAGATGATGCTAAAGAACGCGTAACGGTTCAATCTTATCGTTTTGTGTTTGGTATGTTAGGTGGCGTGATTGTCGCCGCTTGCACTATGCCTATGGTTGAGTATTTTGGTCAAGGTGACAAAGCCAAAGGCTACCAAATTACCATGGCATTAATGAGCGCTATGGGTCTTATTATGTTTCTTCTGTGCTTTTTCGGTACGAAAGAACGCATTGAGCAACCGAGAGAACAAAACGTTTCCTTTAAAGAAAGTGCAAAATCGTTATGGCAAAACGATCAATGGCGAATTTTGTGTCTTGCTGCCCTGTTCTTGTTAAGTGGACAAGTGCTGCGCTTTACCTTAGCGGTTTATTACGTTAAATATTATTTAGGTCAGGAAGAACTTATTACTTCATTTATGACACTAGGCGTAATTGCCAGCATGGTAGGCTGTGCAGTTGCACAACCTCTTGCTAAACGCGTTTGTAAAATAAAAGCCTATATCGCACTGCAATTAATTGCGGCATGTATTTGTGCCGCGAGCTTTTTCATTGGCAGTGACCAGATCGTGCTAGCATTTGTTGCCTTTATCCTGTGGAAATTTTTTCTAGATATGGCGACACCGTTACTCTGGGCTAAAATGGCAGATACCATAGACTACGGTCACGATAAAACAGGCATACGCATTACAGGCTTGGTTTATTCTGGTGTTATTTTCTTTATCAAAATGGGCGTAGCGCTAGGTGGTGCAATAGCTGGTTGGTTGTTAAGTTTTTACGACTATCAGGCAAACGTTGAACAAACTGAAGCAACCAAGCAAGGTATTTTACTTTCTTTTACTGTGTTACCTGCACTAGGTTCATTTATTGTTGCTTGGGTTATGCGAAAATACACATTAACCAGTGAAAAGTTAGAAGAAATTCAAACCAAGCTAAAACTTGCTTAATGCTAATTGAATGGTTAAAACCATCACTTAAACAACTAGTTAAAACCAAGCTAGTCATGTATTATTTCGAAAGATATAACGTATAAATTAAACGGATATAAAAGCGGCTATGGCGACAATTTACGAAGTCTCTAAACTTGCAGGTGTTTCTCTTGCCACTGTCTCACGGGTAATGAATGGCAACGCGAATGTCAGTGAGAAGACAAAAGAAAAAGTGCAAGCCGCTATGAAAGAGTTAGGCTACCGCCCTAACCTTACCGCTCAATCTCTCGCGTCTAATCGTTCTAACAGTGTCGGTATTTTAGTCTCTGAATTACATGGTCCTTTCTTTGGTCAAATGATGGCAGGTATCGAATCAACCCTTAGAGCCGCCGGTAAGCACGTGATAATTACCACTGGCCACAGTGAAGAAGATAAAGAAAAAGACGGAATTGAATTTCTAGTGAGCCGAAATTGTGATGCCATCATCGCGCATGTTGAAGGCGTTACAGATGAATACCTGATGGAAATGAATGAAGGTAAATGCCCTGTTTACCTAATGAGTCGATACGTTGATTCGTTACAAGATAATTGTATTAGCTTAGATAACGAACTTGGTGGCTACTTAGCGACAAAAACCGTAATAGAGCAAGGTCACAAAGACATTGCCTATATTGCTGGCCCACAATTTAAACCAGATGCGGCAAATCGCCTTGAAGGCCATAAACGTGCTTTACAAGAACATGGTTTACCTTTTAACGAAGAGTTGTTTTATATCGGCGACTTTAAAGAAACCGGCGGGCAAGATGCACTAAAAGAGTTTATGGATAAAAACTACACCTTTACCGCTGTTGTCTGTGCCAATGATGAAATGGCATCAGGTGCAATGAAATACGCACGTGAGCATGGTTTAAACCTACCTAACGATTTATCGGTAATTGGCTTTGATAACATCAATTTTGCTAACTATTTATATCCTACGCTGACAACGATAGAAAACCCTGTCGCTCAAATGGGTGCTATGGCCGCAAACTTAGTGCTTAAAAATGTGTATAAGCAAAAAAAGCTAGCCGTCAATCAAATATTCGAGCCAAAAATCATCGTCAGGAATTCTGTCGCAAATATCAGCTAAACAATGTTATTTTTTGCAATTACTTCTTCTCTATAACTACGGCTTAGATAACAAATACTCAGCTAGCGCCTGATATGCAGGTAACGATGTTGGATCGATTAAAGCATTTTTTGCCTGTGGAAATGAAGCAAATCTAACGATAACCATTTCAGCTGTTGGATCAATGTAGATGGTTTGGCCATGAACGCCTCTTGCAGCATAAGCATTGTGTTTGTTATGAAAAATCCACCACATACTGCGATAACTGCCGTTTGGAATTGAAGAGTAACCCGCTTGTGCAAACGCGTTTTTATCACCGCCTTTAGTGATATTATCGACCACTTGCGAGTCAAACAAACGCTTACCATCTAAAACACCTTTGTTTAGCATTACTTGACCTATTTTAGCTAAATCCATGAGCCCGGCACTTAGACCACCACCAGCGAAAGGTGTACCGATGGCATCTATGGTCATATAAGCACCCTGCTCAGCCCCTATGTTTTGCCATAACCGCTCAGAGATCACATCCGTTAACTGTGCATTCGTAGCGCGTGCGACAAGCCAACCCAAGACATCAGTGTTAATGGTTTTATAACCAAAAACATTGCCATGCTCAGCTTCTTTTTTAACGGTAGAGAGGTATTCATAGTAACCAACGGGCCCTTGATAAGAAGCAGGCTTAGGTAATGGATCGGCTGCGGCTGAATATACCCAGATATCCGCATTAGGATCTGCGTAATCTTCGCTATATTTAAGCGATGTTGTCATATCCATAACCTGACGCACCGTTGCATCACCAAAAGCGCTTTGCTTAAGCTCAGGAATAAGTTTACCAACCACCTCGTTTTCATTTAGCTTGCCTTCAGCAATAAGTATTTCAGCCATTAGTCCCGTAATAGATTTGGTCATAGACATAGCAGCATGTTTGCCCAGTCTACCCAAACAACCATCATACTGTTGATAGACAATTTTACCTTTGTGAAGTACAAGAACGCCGTCGGTGTAATTGGCATCTAGAGACTCTTGCCATGTCATCGGCTTGGTTGAACCTGTTGGCACAAATTTAATCAGGTCGATGTTTTGATCTAACTCTTGTTCAAAACGCGAAATAGGTTCTAGGCCTCTGCTAATCGCTTTGGTTGGCATTAATTCTCGAATATGACATACCGTCCATCGTAACTTTGGAAAGCTAAAATAGTCAGATTGAGGCTGCTTGATGCGTTTATCTTGTGCGGGCGGCGCGCCTCGCATCCAACCCAAAGCGTTTGGATCAGATTCTTTTGCAGAAAGTACTTGGCTAGACTTACCGTCTTGTCCCATAACGTTTGGCGCATAAACACACAAAACACATGCTAAAGTAATAGATAAGGCTTGTTTAAGCATTTCACTTTCCTTGTAGATTAAACTTAGATGTAAATTAAATTAATACTGAGTCTAGTACGTAGTAAAACAAATATTGGATGAATTGACGATTAGATGAACCATATATTGAATGATAATAGATGCGGCTTGGCCAAGTAACGAGTACACTAACCCGCAATTAAAGTTTGCCTCTAAATATTTAAAACGAAATTTTCGAGAAGTAATGAGTAATAATCAAAATAATATCAATCAACCAACTATTCTCTGGCACGATTATGAACCTCCCTCATATTTAAAGAGACAAACAAGAGGGACAAGATTTTCTTGTACTCAATTATGTACAAAGATATTTCTAGATATTACTCTATATACATTTGCCCATAAATATTATTCATCCAAATAAATTATTGCATACCAATCAATAATCTAGACAGAAAAAACAGTGTAGCTTCAATATGTAATTAAGCGTATTGTCGAATATTTATATCTTTATATGGATATCAAGGTGAGTTTTTCTTAACTTTTCACTCTGCCGACTAATTCAACGTCATCTTTATCGTAATTTAAAAGAATCTGAACATCTTCAGAATGATCAAATAGGAAGCCATTTTCGGTTTTTGAAACTTTTACTGTTTGTTGGGAAATAGAACGTAGTGATTCAGCGTAACCAATAAACTCATCATCTTTAGCCCTTATTTCATACGCGTTTCCATAATTATCTATCATTGAAACAGCTTTAATATCAATTCGAACAGTTTCTGAAAATTCATTTAAATCGCTGGCAGTACCAAATATCCTATAATCAGCACCAAATGTGCCTTCCACTTTTTCTAGCTTAAAAGGTGTAATGCCAGAGAAAAGGACAGCATTATCAGATATATGGCTGTAGTAAAATCCGTTTACACTACGAGCAAGAATTCTTTTACTTGAAGATATTGTTTGGTCAATCGAGTCTAATCGAACAGATTTAACAATAGCTTCAGGTGAATATGTTTTAACAGGAATGACATTATTCTCTTTAGTTACAGGCAAAACCACAATATAGTTATTTGCTAGCTTCCCCCTCCCAACCTCACTAAAGAAAGTTACATAACTTATAATCAATAATGGCAATCCAAAAATTGTTACTAAATTACCTAGAAAGCCAGTTTTATTCCAAAAATTAAGTGAATTAAACCTTTGCCATAATTTCAATTTATTCAAAATTTTAATATCCAGATCAACCTAATCGCTTTTAATAAAAATCATCATTAATAGGTTCAACAAAATTTGCATCTCTTATGATCATCTTCCAAACAGAGTTTTCCTCGGCAAAATATACTCGTGGATCATTTGATACCCTTTCGAAAGGTAATTCGTCTGACGATTGAATTTCTATTTTATTCTTAAAATCAGGGCTACATAAATAAAGCTTATTATTAAACCCTCTAACATTTAATGTTTCACTATTCGTAATTTGATTCAGTGTAAAATCATTAATTTCAGTAATAGAATCATCAAAACTTTTTGATAAACCAATGTTAAATAACTCAATCCACTTAAGTGTAGTCTCAGAACAAAGGAACTCAATGGATTCTTTTTCTTCGTTTAATAGAACAAGTAACTTTGACTTATTAATACTCTTGAGCTTACCATTTAAAACAATACTCAAATCCAAAGCTGTCACCCTAGACTTTATTCCTGCCAAATAAATTTTAACAGCATCCATATTAGGAACACCAATTTCGCTAAACAAGGCTAACTCCTCTAATAATTCAGCTTCTTCATCCAACTCTAAGTCATAAAGTTTTCTAACAATTGCGTTAATTGCCCATGGCAATGTCATTGAAAAATATGAAACGCAAATCTCCTGACCATTATCGCTTTCGTTTATTTCAGATAAAGGAGCTGCGCTAAACCATTTATTTCGAACCTTAGTTATTTCTTCATCATCAAAGTCATGCTTAAAAGAAACAGTAGGCATTTGTTGAATCAGATTTTCAATACTTTTTGAAAACTCTATAAGGTCAATAACACCTTTACTTGATTCTTGATATTGTGTAATTATCTCTTTTATTTTATCTAAGTATTCATCGAGAACAGTTGAGGAGCTTAATGGAACTCCTGACTTTACGATGCTCTCCCAATTTTTAGAATCACCAGCCAATTTGATTACAGCTTTATTTCTACTTTTAAGAAATTCAATAACCTCTTCTTGAGATACACCTTCATTTTTCTCAGCTTGTATATGTGCAAGAGAACCACGAAATACATCATCAATCCAGTTTGAAGGGTCTTCGCTAAGGAATGCACTATTTTTATAATCTAACGCAAGAAGTGTATCATCGAGCCAATCAAAAACTTCTTTAAAGCTCTCAGAGTAGTCATTTTCCCCTTCCACTAACGTAGAAAAGTCATTATCAGCTACCAATTGCAATAATAAATTAAAATCAACATTACACCTTACAGCAACATCTTTTAACGCCTTAATCAGAGTCAACAAACCACTTTTTGCATTTTCCATTTGTGAAATATCAAAGTAGGAAGCACATAAACTAAGATCACGATCTTTGCTCCAATTAGTTTCATCAATGTAGTATAAAACTTTACCTTCAATGTCAGAAAAAGCTCGACCTGCCCTGCCTGCAATATTCCAAAAGTCTTTTGATCCTATCCTTGTTTCATTCTGATGATTCATAAATACATCAGCAAATATCACAGTAGATATACCAATATTTACACCTTGACCAAGACTAGATGTTGATACTATTACTTTCACTTTCTCTGAGCGCATTAATTGTTCAATAAGGATCCTAACTTCTGTAGGCAATTTACCAAAATGACATAAAATACCGTACTCAGCTAATGTAAAAATTTCTTCAACTCCAGCTTCCTTACAGGCTAATTTAAAAGTATCAAGAAGATTAATGTCTCGATAAACATGCTTCTTAGGATTTCCTCCCATAGCTCTTAATACTCTATTAGCATTTGAGACTACATACCGAGCTTGGGCTATGAATAATAAAACTGTACCTGATTGGGAAAGCTTTAAAGCAACTGAAGCTACACCTTCATTTTTATCATTTGGAAAATATTTAGTTCTTGCTCTCGGTGGAAGAAACCTTTCAACAAAGTTTTGATTAAATGACTTTGGTTCACCTAACCATTCGAGGTTTATGTTTTTTGCATGCGTCCATTTAGCAATTCCAAACCTTTTATTTGCAATTGTCTTATCCGTTTCGTAAATATTATGTTCACTGTTAGAGATCCATTTAGAAATATCTTGAGTGTTAGGCAACACAGCGGATAATAGAACAATCTTACCGTCATTTTTTCTAATATGATGCTTCAGCTCTTCTATGAAGAGTTCAATCTTTATCAACCTTTCATCAGCACCAAGTAAATGACCTTCATCAATAATTAATAAATCTATTCCATCAGCTATATCTTCATCAGCTCTTATAATCGCTTTTGCTTTTTCGGGTGTAGCAATGATGACATTTGAGTTTTCAATCAGAGCTTTATCTAATTTACTATACTGCCCTCCACCATATAAAAATGTCGTTGTAAAACCTAATGGAGAGAACATTTTTTCCATTGACTCCTCAACTTCATAAGACAATGATCGAAATGGAGCAAGGTATAGCACTTTCGAATATGGGTTATTAACCAACGCCTCTAAAATCGCTATTTCTGCGATTCTAGTTTTGCCACTACTCGTAGGTAAACTAAGTACAATATCAGAAGAATTCTGCATAGCTTGTACTGCATTATATTGAGCGAAAAACAATTCAGTTATAGGGGGATCATTTAAGGCTAATTGAGTCACATATTTATTAGTAGTATCATGTTCAATTAATTTGGGTAAAACATTCCAAAACGAATATTGTTTAAATGTATTTATTAAAATAATTAGTAACCGAGCTATCCACCAAGTCACTGGTTCATCATCAATAGACGATAAATCTTTGAGATCATTTATATGATCTTGAGCAAGACAAAGAAACTCTTCATTACCAGAATAAATATATTCTAAAATCAAGTTAAGAGCTTTAGATAAAATTGCTGAGTAATACTTGCTATTCTTATCTAACTCATCCTCAATCTGGCCAATTGAGCCATCTAAATATTCATCATTTAATTGAACTTTATTTATTTCTAGAAGTAAGTTTTTAAAATCCTTTTTTAAAAAGCAACTAACTAAACTAATTAGTGGTGAGGTAACTTCAACTTTTTTAATTACAATAAAAGATTTGGAGTATTGGGCTGCCAAGTAAAAGGCTAAACTACTAATAATTAGTAAGAAATTACTATTTTCATAGTTAGCACTATCAGGTGAGTTAATATAATGAATAATGTCTCCTGCTTTTTCAAATGCAGCAGTAGCAACGTCACTATTATCACCTTTTTCCATTAGGGCACATCCAATTGAAAGATAAGTAAAGGCTATACTGGTTATTCTCTCATCAAGCCCTTCAGTAAAATTAGGAAAATTTTCTTCAGGTTCTTTTACTTCCAATAATATATTTTTAGCATTCGATTGAGCTATCAAGTTTTGTACAAGACTGTCACTTTCAAACTCAGTAAATAATTCCAGGGCTTTATCTATATTCACAATTAATCCATTATCATATTTAAAGCTTCGTTAAAACTATCTTTCACGAGCTGTGCGGGCTTATTTTCACCGTAAGAAATTACGACAAGATTTTTATTGTCTGACTTTAAATGCTTCTCTATAGTCTTATAAACATTAATATCACTGTGATAAAAGCCGACATAAGTAATAGGAGTTTTAGCTTTGTGAATATTGGAAATAAGATCATCAATCTCGTCAGCTAAATCAATTTCTCCCATCTCTTCTAACCTATTACAAACAAAGGTTAAGGAAATAGGTAAGTTTTTGGTTGATAAAGAACTAACAATGTCATCTAAGGCTTGCTTACTTTTGGTTGCTCTGAATTTTGCTTCACCCATGATAACCTTGCTCTGAATATCATCTTTTTCAAAGAGCAAAATATCATCCCCTTTCATAGACTGCTCTACGTTAGGGTTATAATGGAGTTTATAAACTAATAACTCTAAACCTGTAGACTCACTTAAATACTCACCTAGAATTATTTCCCCTAGATTTCCTTTCTGTGTTGTAGCTGATTTAATAGGAAATGGAACTTTGCCTTTCATGTATTCGGTAAAACTATGCTTCTCCAATATTTTTTTCTTTCGCTCAATTCTAGCTATTTGTAATGCAGAAGCATGGTGTTTTAATATCCAGCCAGACAAATAATCAATAAGAGTACCTTTATCTAACCCCTTATTCGTTAACTTGCGATGCTTTTTTTCATCTGTTGCTGGTGTGTCTTCGCACTCAAACCAGTCAAAGAAAATGCCAGAAGTTGGGTGTTCTCCAATCAACTTACTTTGTTCAGTTTTATTATTGTTCGCCATAAGATCAATTCCGTAAGTCCCAATTAAAAATTTTAATCACTTTTGCAGATCAACAATTTTCTTCCCTATCCATGTTAATCTTTTAATTCTCTTAGCCCATTTCCCTCCTTTTTTAAGAAACGAAATAAAAGCTAAAGCACCTGCGATAAAAGCAAATATAGGTGTGACAGAAAAAATAATATTCCAGTAATTAATTTCACTTTGAATAAGTGCAGTTCCACCAATTTCACCAAAAACTGACGTTCTAAACATTATTATTGTTATAAATAAAACACTTAACCCCATAGCCCCTTGCACTAAAGATAAAAAGGTATGATTTGGTCGTATTAATTCATTCTTTTCTAGTGCATCTAAGTGATATAAGTCTTCTTTTGAAAGAGTAACGTTAGACGGTTTCGAAAACTTCATTAATGCTAATGCCTCTCCAGCAGATAACATTTTAAGTTTATTCATGATTATCTCTGTCGATTCACCTTCACCAGCTTTAATAAGTAAATTTTGCCATATTTGAGAAAGTTCTAATTGTTTAGGATCAATCTTAGATACACTATCAACCCAATCATTAAACATATCTAGCTGTGCGTAAGCTATATTTTCTTGGGCTATATTTGGTGTTTTTTCTTGAACAGAATTTAGATGCTGTTTGAGGTTTTCTTCCTCTTTTTTCTTCTTATGTTCATCAACTTTGCTTTTAATTGCATTTTTAAATTCTTCGCCTAGATACTCTGTAGATGGTTTAATTAGAGCAGTTAATGCTGGCAAGAATGTTATTTCTTTTACTTCCTTAGTATCACTCATATTTTTCCTTAAATTTTTTTTCTATTTTGAATAGATATTGAATTACTCAAATAAGTTTTGCCATTTATATAGTTGCAGTTCAGTCATTGCTTCATTTAGCAATTCCGCCCACTCATAGCAATCAGAAATATTTATATTAATTTTTTTATCTTCAGGGAGTTCATAAGGTTGAATAGCATTCGCGCATACTTCTATAAGCTCTAACAATAATTCATCAATATTATCTTTTTTAACCCGACAAATGATTTCGTCCGTTTGAACAATATATACAGTTATTTTATCCATTAACGGAGATATATATGTTTGCAATATTTCTACGCCTACTCCATCTATACTTGGTATTAACTCGTTAAAACAATATATATGGTTAACAACATTAAATATATACGAAATGTTTTCTTCAATTAACGATAACTCACTAAAATAAGCGATGTTGTTTGTCTTAAAATTAAAATACTCAATGACTTCTTTATTCAGCGGTCTAGGGATTTGCAAATAAAATTTATCTTCATCGAGAACAGGTGTTACACCTACAAAACTATTTGATAGCAAAACCCACGCTAAATTGGAAAATGTCGCTCCATTACGTAATGGTACAATTACAAAATTATCCCATTGATTTGACATTGAATAATATTTTAAGTCTTTAAATTCAAGAGGTCTTATTGCTTCAGAAAGCGCATGTGTAACAGATTTCAATATTGTATCTAAAGAAGGCACATCTGCAGCTTCGACACCTATCCATAGTGCATTTTTGCCTTCATATTTGAAGCTTTCATCTAAAATAAAACCTTGTAGGTCTTCTGGAAGGCTATTAGTAAGTGAGTGCTTTATAGACTTCATCAATTCCCTTTGCGTTCTTTCCACTATTGCTGATGCTCTAACCTCTGGTGAATCTTTCCAATGATTTTCAGGGTTATTAGCAAATTGGAACCATAATGGCCATGCCTTGATGAACTTTAAATTTTCCTTTTTTTCTAATTTATCCAAAATAGCAGGATCTATAATCTCTTGAAAATGCTCTCTAAAATCTTTTTGAAAAGAATCTAATTTAATATGAGCGTCATTAAAATTCTTCGTTGCTAAGTGCAATGATTGTTCGGTAACTGGATGTCCTAGCTCTTTAGCTTTTTGATAGTATATTTGATGTTGCTCTGGAGGAAGCCTTCCTATTAAGCCATTAATAGTTAGTATAATATGTGACTGAGCGAAGAAGTTAGAAATAGAAAGCGTATAACTGTTTAAGGATTCTTGATAGGATTTAGCGTAATCTTGCACCATTAAGTAATTTATCTGGTTTGCATTATATTTATTACTACTCTTTAACGTTCCTTCACTTGTCATTCCCCACTGATCTACAGCCAATTTAGGCAACTTAGTAATTTGTTCATTAATTAGAGACAAAGATTCCCAAAAATCATTTTCTATTTTGCCTCTTCCAATAAGAGATTGTGATTTTAGTTTTTTAAAATATGAATTTAATACCTTATTTAATCGAACTAGGCCATCAACAATATTCGTTCGAACAGATATGATATTCTCAGCATATTCAAGCCAATCATCTGGCCTATGAATATAATCAGCATAGTTAGCCCAAGTAGAGTTCATGTTAACAAATTGTTGAATTGGAGTAGATGATTTCAAAACCTTTTGTTTATCTGATTCATCCAGAGGTAATTCCATAAATATATTTTGATGACCGTATCCCTTTGCCCCAAACCTTTCTTTATCTGGAAATAATTTTCTTAAGAGCTTAATTCTTTTAACGCTAAATTCATTTAGATTACTCCCTGAATATCCATCTTCATTAAGATATGGCTCTGTAATAATATAATGTGCAATAGGGTTATCAGGTTTCTTCTCTAGCCAAATTGTCTGAGTAGATTCTTGAAATAACTTATTAATACAAGCTTCATTCTTAATCATGAAGTTCTGGTATAAAACTTTATCAAAAAAGTAAATACCAATAACCAAATCAGCTAATGGTTCGATAGTATTGAAGGAACTATCAATGTCTATATCAATCAGCCATGAGACATCAATTTTTGTCTTTACTTCTAGTTTCCCAATCCATAATAATGTTTCCCCCAAGGCATACCAGTCACTTTCACTTTTAGGTCGAGTGAATTCACCACTAAGCGGTACTAACCAATTTCTAAAATCTCTATAGACTATATCTGAAGAGCCAATTTCAGCTCTTAACTTTAAAGCTTTATCACTTTTGACAGAATTTTTCTTACCTAACATTCTAATAAATTCTTCAATAGGATCTGTATCCATAATCCCACCAATATCAGGAAGTAACATAAATGCCCATGCATCGTCCCCAACTAATGCTCTCGCCGAATCTATTATATTCTTATTTTCAATAACGTAACGATGTATACCAAACCAGAGTATAGCTCGACCTATCCCCGCTACGGCAGCCCATGAATTAACTTTAAGTTTAAAAAGCTGTTCAAATATAAGAGGAAACTCATTCGGATTCTCCGAAAAGGAATAAAGCAAAAATGTTTCTATGTCCGATTCTTCTATACATGGGATTACATTTATTACTGAATTTATCCAAGGGAAAAAAATGGGATCAACCAACACGTCAACTAAAATTCTTGATCTGATTGGGTGTAAGGCCTCAACATGCAATCTATCGCTAGATCTCCGTAATAAGTATTCGTCTTCGAATAAATCGAAAGTACCCTTGGGATCTTTTAAAGATATTTCTTTAACAAGATCGACTATTTTTATTTTCGCTTCATAAGCTGTTGCTAAGGCACATGCTAATAGTAAATTAATAGCTTTCGGTTCCAGTCTCCCTTCTCTAACTTCAGAACGTAATCTTTTTACTTGATAATTTAACTTATCTACTAGCGATTCTGTTTGTGTTAAAAAAAATATGTATTCTAGTAATGAACCATCTCCTCCAAACCTTAGCCAAGCTTGTTCAAAAGATGGGTATGGTTTTGCCACTTCTTTTGTAATAAGCCTTTGGTAAATATGCTTTGCTTCATTTTTTGAGAACTGAAGCCTCAAAAGGGCAGGAAATCCTATTTCCTCGTTTGAAACATTTTGTCGAGAAAGATCTTCTTCTCTAATAGTAATTAATATATTTATATTTGGGTGATCCAAAAGTGATTTAACTAGACTCGTCCAATCTAAGTCTCTAGGTGAAACATCTATATACAAGTATAATTTTGCATTAAAATTATACAAATGATCAGCAAGAGCCAAAGCTATACTTTTTGCATGCTCTCGCCCTTCGATGAAATTCACTTTTAGTCGCCAATCTTCTGGAATAAAATTATGTAAATAACGATAAGCTAAGGAAGTTTTTCCTTGCCCAGATGCTCCATGAATAATTACTGTTTGATTTTTTTCAAATAGTTCATCAATTTCATACAGAAATTCGACTCTTTCAATATCTAGTTCTGCCTGAATATGACTAAATCTTGTAGAAACACCTTTGTAATATTCTTTTTCGAGAGCAGCAGTATCAGATATATTTTTTTCAATTAAAGGCTCCAATGCATGAAACCACTCTGTATGGTACGCTTCCCTTTCAGATAAAAACTTCCCAATCGAACTAATTTTTTCTATTAAGAGCGCGTTTGTTATTTTTGTTTTTTGCTCTGATGCCTTATAAAGCCAAGCAGTTAACAATGATAAAGCATTTTCTGGAGAACCTGCTGTTAAACTATTCGATAAGCGGTTCTTAATCTCCCTAACTAAATCAACCTCAGAAATTTTCGTCCAAAACACTCTTTCAAAGATTGAGTTTACATGTTGTTCTTCTATTCCAGAATTAATTAATTTTCTTATTAGATTACCTTTTGCGGGTTCAATCCTTGTATAGGAGTGTTTTATTTCTTTACCAATGTCACCAAAGCAAATTACTTCAATTTTGATTTTATCAGACTCGCTTAACAGTTTTACAGAACGATGAAAGAAAGAATCTTTTTGTTTAGGTTTAACAAAATGAGAAAAGGTTAACGGCTCAGAATATGCCTTAACTTGAATAGCTCTAACTAATTCATGCCCCCTATATATAGCAAGATCTTCACTACCTTCTGGTTGAAAAACCAAATCAGTATCTTTAGAGCTTAAAATTTCGCTTAAAATGAATAGAGTTTGCAATCTATAGCCACGCAATGCAGCTTTTGCCCCTGAGTTACTCAAATTTATTCCTTCAACTTCATTTAAAATTAGTCAACAATATTTATTGTCGAAGCTAACAGATTAGACTTTGGTTTCTTAAATTTTATATAGCCTTAGTTGTATTTTTCCTTCATCAAACTTACCAACTAACTGCTCATAATTTGATTGGGTTTCTTTATAACGAGCCTTGCGGTCGTAAATTTCTAAAACGAACTGCACGATTTCAAAAGCATGTAACAAATCAATTTCTGAAACGCAATGATCATGAGTTCCTTCATTACCTATTAGCTTTAGAGCTTCAAGGTATTCAGCTTCTTCAGGGTATTTTTCTTTTAAAGAGCAAATCTTTTGATGTAGGTTTTTACCTTTAAGCTCAAAATCAATACAAAACTGTTCTATTGTACGCCTTAATTTTGATGCTGCCGATAAAGGATCGAAGTGAAAATGTTTAAAAGCATCATTCAATTCAATACGAATACTATTAGGTACATTTTGTGATATTTGAATCATCGGTATAGTTGGAGAAAAATGCTCCACCTTAATCACTGGTGATTTAAATGATGATTGGTTCGAAAGTTTAATTGGTTGCAAATAAACCCCTGTTGCAGTTACGTTTTCATTGCAAGATTTACAGGAAAAAAACGAATTAAATAAAAATGTCTGCCCATTTAGTGGATCTATCATATCCATATAACTAGCACCAGCTAATGCAAATAGCTTTAACCAAAAACCATCGCCTTGACTAATTTGTTCTAATTTTTTTTCAGTCTGAAGCTTTTTGTCAGCCTGCTCTCCTTTAAATTTTCTACTATTCAATGCTAGAGTTTTTTGAGAAATACTTCTTTTTTGAATACTAGACTCATCAATAGAAAGTGATACTTTCGTGCAGTGTGGGCAGGGTAATAAAGGATATTTGCTAAGTTCAGTAAAACTTATGATTCCTTTCCAAAGGTCAATGTAACTTTTTACTGGACTATATTTAACCTGAGGCAATGTTGTTTCTTCAGTATTAATATTAGTATTCAAGAGTGATTCCATTCCAAACAAATTCCAAAAACTGTTCTTTACTATTTAAGACATTCTATTATCGCCTAGTTTATCATACATATTCATTAATAAATTTTAACTTGATCAAACAATTAGCTAAATTAAACAAAACTTAATAATATCTAATTTAAAGTCTATAAAGCTGATACTATGAGTCATCAAATACTTTTTCATAGCTTTGAGTGACTCTAATTTTGTACTGATGATTTCGTCCAGTTCAATAAAAGAAATACCATAATGGTCTTTATAAAGACTTTTGAGAAAATCACCGACAAATATCGTAATTTTTTTATTCTTGTAATCAAAAATGGATGGTTTAGCGAAGAAATTGCCGACATGTTCAACTTTAGTTTCCTTCATTTTTAAAACAAAAACAGCCGAATGTAATCGAACTAAACTATCTCGAAAGGGTTTATAGTTTTTACTACAACTCTGTTTATGTTTTAACTTAAATACTTGTTTAAGCTCTTTAAGCTCTTTAAGCTCGATAGTAACAGTATCTTCTTCATCAATCTTCTCAAATTGATTGTTTAACCAATGCTTAATAATTAATCCCAGTATTGGATAGTCATAACTGTGATTTAAGCTGAAACCAACTAAATCAAGTTTATGACTATCGTCTTCAATAATTATCGAATTGTTCTTATGTACAGTTTTGCGAGTTTTACAAATGCTACGTTGTGTTTTTTGCACTGGTTCGAATATTGGAATTCGATTCAAAACTGTTTTAATAGGTACGCTTTTATTAGTAAACTTCATATTTATCTTCCTTTAGCAGGGAGGAAAACAATCTAATAATGGCATTACGTGGGGAGCCAAAAAAACGTTTTTGCCCTAAATTAAGGAAGAAATGATTAATTTCATTAAAGGCAAGTATTTAATATTAAGTACCTCGCATGTTTTCATAGTTTAAAATTTACTCTTTTACGGAAAACAGAAAATCATCACATTGATATCTCAACTATTTCTGAATAAATTTTGTACTATTGTTGGTAAACTATTGAAAATTCACTTCTTCACCATTTCTTTTTATCATTCATTTTAAAAGATTCAATAGTTTGATTTATTTTTGGATTTTCTGCTTTTCTTAAATTCAAATTGTTTTGAGTTTATATTGTACTTAACTAAATCTGAATTTTTCTTGCAGATTTCCTTTATACCTGTAACGAAATTGCCATACTATCTTGCCTTTCAGCGATATCCTTACACCTAAAGAGTCTCGATCTGTAAGCTCAATAGGTTTATCATACGTGGCATTACTTTTATCAGGGTTTATTATTATCTTCGTAAGATCTTTGCCATGAAATCTGTTTAAGATTGCCTTTGTTAGAGCCATTTTTATGTACACTAATAAAATTTTTATGTACTCAAAGTGTACACAAAGACGCCAGACAATTTCAAACAACAAAAATCAAAATCAAACAAAAAAAAGAAGATAACAATATTATCACTATAATTACAAAAGGTTAGGCTTTCACATTGAACAATCCAAAACATTTAGAACCTAATAAAAACAAAGAAATCCAACCCTCTATCTTATGGCACGATTATGAGACTTGGGGAGTGAATCCTAAATACGATAAGCCTTCTCAATTTGCTGCTATTCGAACCGATTACGACTTAAATATTATTGGTGAACCTGAAGTCTTTTATTGTAAGCCACCAGCGGATTATTTACCTCACCCAGAAGCTTGTTTGGTGACGGGAATTACCCCGCAAAAAGCGTTAAGGGAAGGTTTAACAGAAGCTGAATTTGCTGATCGCATCCATCAGTTATTTACCGTACCAAACACTTGTGTCGCAGGCTACAACAGCATTCGCTTTGACGACGAAGTTACGCGTTACCTACTTTATCGTAACTTTTATGACCCATATGCACGTGAATGGCAAAATGGTAATAGCCGTTGGGATATTATCGATATGGTGCGCGCGTGTTACGCATTAAGGCCAGAAGGAATTGAGTGGCCAACACAATATAATGAGAACTTAGAAACAGACGTAATTAGCTTTCGATTAGAGCTATTAACCAAAGCCAATGGCATTAGTCATGACGCAGCTCATGATGCTATGAGCGATGTTTATGCCACCATTGAAATGGCTAAATTAATCAAAAACAAACAGCCAAAACTATACGACTTTATCTTTAACCTAAGAAACAAAAAGCAAGTGGCAGAACTGCTCGATGTGTACAACATGACGCCAGTTGTTCATACCTCATCCAAGATTTCGTCTGAGCACGGTTGCACCAGTTGGTTTGCACCTGTTTCATATCACCCAAGTAATAAAAATGGCGTTATTGCAGTCGATTTGGCTCGCGATCCTTCTCCACTGTTAGAGCTAACTGCCGAAGAGATAAAAGCAAGGCTTTATACTAGGTATCAAGACCTAGGCCCTGATGAGCTCCCTATTCCGATTAAAGTTATTCACACAAATAAATGTCCCGTCGTTGCTCCGGCTAAAACATTACTTCCTGAAAACGCTGAACGCCTTAATATTCCAAGGGAAACCTGCTTAAAGCATTTAGACATTCTAAAAAAACACCCAGAAATCAGAGAAAAACTCACCGAAGTGTTTTTACCTGAAGCGCGTGATGAATCAGAATCTATAGACCCTGAACATGCCTTATACGGCGGCGAATTTTTCTCGCCCGCCGATAAAGCACAAATGGAAGTATTGCACCAACTAGCGGTAGAAAACCTCGCTAGCCATGAATTTCAGTTTCAGGATCCTAGATTAGCTCCTATGCTGTTTCGTTATCGTGCCAGAAACTATCCGCATACATTAACTAATGAAGAACAGCACAAGTGGAAAAATTACTGCCAAAACAAACTAATGGATGGTGGTAAAGGTATTTTATCGGGCGACGAATTTATGATGAAAATTGAAAACCTTGTGCATGAGCATGAAAGTGACCAAGGTAAAATGGCGATTCTAAAAGCCTTATATGAGTATTTACAAGGCTCTGTCTCTTAAAGGTACAGTCAACGGAGCAAGTTAAATGGAATTAGTTAAAGTAACCGACACAAGTGAAATTAAAAAATACATTGGGTTATTGTATTCAGAGTTATTTAACGAAGAAGCTGTACCTTCAGATGAAGCATTTAACCACTTGTTTTCTCAAATGAACGAACCAAACAATAGCCATGAGGCTTATTGCCTAAAAGAAAACAATGAAACTATTGCTTTCTTTACCTTAGCTGAATCCTTTTCGATTTTCGCACACGGCAAATATGGCATTATCAATGAACTCTGGGTAGCTGAGAAGTTTAGGTCTAATGGCATAGGCAAAGCTGTCATCCAGGAAATACTCAAAATAGGTGTCGATAAAAAATGGAAACGAATTGACGTTTCAGCGCCCGCAGATGAAAAGTGGGATCGGACCTTTGAGTTTTACCAAAAAAATGGCTTTGTTTTCACCGGACGAAAGTTAAAAATTTACGTGTAAAATCTGGTAGAGACTTCAATTTAACAATTTACAAAACGCTTAATAGAAACAGGGATCGTTTATGAATCAATTACCGCTAAAAGAAAAAGTCGCAGCTAGTATAAGTTTCATTGTTGCGCTGTTAATCGTATTAACCGGAATTTATGATTTCTTAGTCATCGAATTAGAGGTAAGAGAGTTAACCATGTCCGTTGGCGTGTTCTTTCTGTTATTTAGCGTAGCGTTAACCCCGAAAATATTTTTTTCATCTTTAACCGACATTTTCAAAGGTGAAGAGCTCCCTGCTATCGGAAACCCGCAATTAGCACAATATTTATCTTTGTTAGGAATATTTCTTTGTGCGGTTGGATTACTATGGCGCTTATTACTTTAACCTGTTTCGACAAATATGAACAAAAGACCTCAAAGTCAATAACACTCTAAACTTCAAACTTGCCTTTCGCTGAATGATAAGTACTTGAATTATCGTAAAAGCCTCCCCACTTATATGGCTAATGTGGAGGTTTAATAAATGGACATTTTGACATTACCGGATCTAACAATAATCGGTATTTATATTGCGTTATTCTTGTTTGCCGCTTTTATCATTCGAGGACTGTTCAGGTTAGTCGTTTGGGGAAAGCGAATGCCCAAAGGCGCGTTTGTGTTTTTAGCTGTGTTTCCGATCTTGTCTGTCTTCCCTATTCCACCACAAGAAATTAAAAAACTAGAAAGGATAAAACAAGAACAACTAAAGGAAGAGGACGAAAACGGAGAGCCTAAAGATGAAGATTGAGCTATTAGAAAACCCTGACCAAGAATTAGTCGACTATTTAAGTAAACAAATCGCTGATTTTAATTGGGCACAATGGGAAGTGAGTGAAAGGCTACCATTAGCTGTACAAATTAAAAATGATAACGGAGAAGTCATCGCAGGCGCAGCAGCACGAACTTTTGGTGATTGGTTATTGCTAGATACGCTATGGGTGTCAGAGCAATTACGTGGACAAGATGTTGGTAGCAAGATTTTGGAAAAAGTTGAACAAGCTGCTAAAGCGCGTGGCTGTGTTAAGTGTTTATTGGATACTTTAAATTTCCAAGCAAAGCCTTTTTATGAAAAGCACGGCTATCAAGTTCAGTGGGTGCAAGAGGGCTATCCTAAAACGGGATGTAAGTATTTTATGGTAAAGGACTTATAACGCATTGAAACAAAGTATTTAATTCTTTGTAGGTAGAATAGTTAAACGGTCAGCATTATAAATAAGATAACTTAATTCTGACCGTTAAGCATTTGTTTGATGCTTATAAAGCATCCCAAGTTTTTTGATCCACCTGTTCTTGATGACGCTCCATGGTCATTATCCATTTTCCATCGGTTTTAAGTAAAAGTGCTTCAAACTTGGCAATAAATACTGTTCGTTTACCCGCAACGTCTAGAGTAAAATAACGAAAATATCCTGTTTGATGAGCGGTTTTTTCTCCTAATAGCGATTTGGTAAACTTAAAGTCGACGCCGGCAGAGATTTTACCCGCTTTAGTATCAACAAAGCCCTGTTTCCAGCCTGCAAGCGCTTTTGAGATAGGATAACTGTTATTTCGTAAATCAGACACTAGGATAGCGTCTCTGTCGAATAAATCTGCATACCCTTGAAAGTCACCATCTTCCACAGTTTTAGCTACTTCTAGCCAATACTGTTCGAGTTCCTTTTCTGTTTGTTCGTTAGCCGACACCTGCCACGCCATCGTTAGTGACAGTATTAAAAGTATAAATTTATTCATGTTTCCCTCAAGACTTTATAAAGATTTAGTTTTTAACTATCTTATCACCGAAACGAGCAATTAAACTTGAAGTATCCCAACGGCCACCGCCCATTTTCTGCACTTCATCGTAAAAGCCGTCCAACTGTTTAGTAACAGGCAAATCTATACCAAGTTTTTCTGCTTCATCGAATGCCATGCCCAAATCTTTTCTCAGCCAGTCAACAGCAAAACCAAAATCAAATTCACGTGCGCACATGGTTTTTCCACGGTTATCCATTTGCCATGAGCCTGCCGCCCCTTTAGAAATAGTTTCAAGCAACTTGTCTGTATCTAACCCTGCATGTTGAGCAAAGTTAAGGCCTTCTGCTAGCCCTTGAACCACGTTAACAAAGCAAATTTGATTAACCATTTTAGCTAATTGCCCTGCGCCACTCCCGCCCATTAATTGGGTAAATTGGGCAAATGCTTGCATTACATCAGCAACTCTATCGTAAACAGCTTGTTCGCCACCACACATTACCGTTAATACGCCGTTTTCAGCGCCAGCTTGGCCACCAGAAACAGGTGCATCAATAAAGCCAATGCCTTGTTGTTTTGCAATTGCTTCTAGTTCTCGAGCTAATGTTGCTGAAGCTGTGGTGTGATCAACAAAGATTGTGCCCGTCTCCATACCTGCGAATGCGCCATTTTCCCCAAGTGTTACACTTCGAACATCGTCGTCATTACCCACACAACAAAAGACGATTTCAGCGTTTTTAGCCGCTTCTTTGGGTGATAGTGCTGTATCACCGCTATACTTTTCCTGCCACTTTTGCGCCTTTTCTGTAGTGCGGTTATAAACAGTCACTTGATGACCTGCGTTAACTAAATGTCCCGCCATAGGGAAGCCCATAACTCCTAGGCCTAAAAATGCAACTTTCATAATGGATCTCTTGAGAAAAAAACATCAGTCTACTCAATAAGTAAACAAGCGCAAGATAATGTTGTGAATAACAGATTTATAGGCTACCTTTAAATTGTCATCCGACCACTATAAGGGCTCTATGTCAGCAAAATTTTATCAATTTCAGGTAACGACTAATCGTCACCAAGCTTTTGACTTTGTTAATTTACAAGACAAGGTAGTATTAATTGTTAATACTGCAAGTGCATGTGGTTTTACACCACAGTACGCGGGATTAGAAGAACTGTATAAAAAATATAAAGATAAAGGATTTGAATTGCTTGCTTTTCCATGCAATCAATTTGGTAAACAAGAAAAAGGCAATAATTTAGAAATACAAAGCTTTTGCGATCTAAATTTTAATATTAGCTTTCCACTAATGGACAAAATCGACGTTAATGGCGATCAAGCATCACCTGTTTATCGTTTTTTAAAAGAACAAGCACCTGGTATTTTAGGCACGAAATCAATTAAGTGGAACTTTACCAAGTTTCTCGTTGATGCAAAGGGCAATGTAGTAAAACGCTACTCGCCTTTGGTAAAACCTCACGAAATAGAAAAAGATATCGAAGCATTACTTGCGTAATGTGTTTTAATTGAAACTGTCAGAAGCGACAAATATTATTAAGTTGAATCTGGCAGTTTTACTAGAACTAACAACAAAACAGCTACACCAAGTCATTTATTATATTTTTGAAAATCTATACTCGAAAAACATAGTTCCATTGCTCTCATTTGAGCTTTTAACAAAACCTAACTTTTGCAGTAACTTTATTGAAGCGACATTGTCTTCAGCTACCCCAGCAACTAACCTAGCTGTTTTATCTTCAGTTCTAATAAACTCAATTAAACCTTTTAGTACTTCTGTTGCGTAACCACTTCCCCAGTATGGTTCACCAAGTAGATAGCCGATGTGTGTTCCTCTTGTATCTAGAGTCGATAAAAATACAAAGCCAATAGGATTAGTTTCATCGACGAGATTTACAAAAAACAAACGACCTTCAGCAATGATTTGCTCAAGCCACTGTTGTGCTGATGAAATGGTGTTAATGTTTTGGAAGTACGGAGGAAGGTTTTCAACAACTTTCGGAGATAATAGCTCAATGACTGAATCTAAAAATTCAGGCTGCGGATTTCTGGTAAGAATTTCACTAACCTGCAACCTAGAAGTTTGATAACTAAAATTCAAAACTAGTTCACCACACAGTCAATCTCTGTTTCAACAAGCCATTGCTTATCAATAAAACGACTTACTTCAACAAAAGTACAAGCGGGTTTGATTGCTGAAAATAACTCTCCGTGAGCTTTTGCAGCCTCCTCCCAGCAAGAAATATCGGTAAGCATAATTCGAGTTCTGATAACGTTTTGAATATTGCCACCAGCCTCTTCAATCGCACTGATTGAAAGTTCAAGGCAGTATTTCGTTTGGTTATAAACGTCATCGATATGCACAGTTCTTCCATTTTTTATTGGTGCGGTTCCTGAAACAGATATGTAGTTCCCTATACGACAAGCACGTGAAAAACCGATTGGCTCTTCAAGGTGAGATCCCGAACTTACTATTTTTCTCATTAGTTTGCCTCTAGTTATAATGCCTTGCTATGTCTCTAACTCTAACACCATTAATTGTGAATTTTCACCGTAACTCGAGCAAATACCTTTACTGGGTTTATTTACAAAACCAAATTTAGCCCAAAAGCCAGTAGAATTTTGAACCGCCACTAATGATATTTTTACATAACCTTGATTCTTAGCCCTATCAATTAGGTTTTGAACTAATTCCTTGGCGATACACTTTCCTCTTGCTGCAACCGCTAAAGCTAAATCATGAATAAATAAAGTTGAGCTATCAATTACAGGGATTTTTTCATTTAACTTCGGTGGGATTTCACTCGCCCATGGATGTGCCAATAAATAAGCTAATACTTTACCAGCACGATCTGTGTATACGGCACAGGTTAGCGGCGATGAATACCATTTACTTTTTAAAACGCTTAGCTTTTCAGGTGCTATATCGGTATAAGCCTCTTCTTGAATTTTCATTATGTCATCCCAAGATTTTTCAGTAATCAAACTAATTGGCATGACATATTCTCCGAGATATAGCGCCTTGCTAAAAGGCGAGTAATTGTTTGCTAAAGTATAAAGCGAAACGGAACCGAGCAAGCTGTTAGCAATCCCGTTGCTGTAATGGCTTGTTAGCTATACTTTACCAATTATGGCTTCCATTTAGCCTGTACATAAAACCTATTAGTTAGCGCTTGAATCTCAGTACTGTCACAACCTTCAGAGTTGATTAAATCATTTATCTTAAGGGTTATTTCATTTGCTCCTTTTTCGATGAATTGACTTACCTTTTCATCAGACCATTCTGGTTTTCGTGATTTTATTTTTTGATGCATTAACGAGCTAACCATTTGGTAGTTTGCCAAGAATGAGGTTAACTCTTCTGAGGAAGGCTTAATGCATTTCCCTGAAGCAGCACTAACTGCTGTAAATTGGTTGAATATCTTAAAAATGTCCAATTCTTTAGCCGTAATAGAAAATGAAGTTACTAAAAGTATAAAAACTAAAGTGCTCCGATTTTTCATATGAACGTCCTTGTATAGCGAACAGTATATTATGTAGACTTCTCAGTAATATCCGTCTACAACCATTCTCATAAACTACCAGAAAACCACAGTATTTCAATCTGTTATCAAAAAAAATAAAGCTATTCAACATCCTAAATATTCAGAAAAAAGCTTGAAAAGATAAAAAAAGCCACTCTTTTGAGTGGCCATTTATTTTAGTCAGAGAAAACAATAAATTGTTTATCTTTTTTCATCCAACGCGCGTTGAATCTTGTCTAGATCATCTGAACTGAATTCACCATGACCAAGTAAGCGGATAATAGTATCGGCACTTAAACCACCACCCGTTTTAAATTCAAAGACTTTATCGCCCTTCTTCACTCGCTTAATAACTCGCTTAGCGCCCTCTTCACCTTCAGCGAGGTCGCCAGCTTTGACGATTACAATATGCTCATCATCTTTATTAACCCATGTATTGTGCTCGTCGCCGTGAACAAACGCTTCAACTTTAATCATGCCATCATCCATGTGAATGTTTGCTAGTTGATCAATAAGTTTAGTTTTTACTTCTTCTGGCACATCGACAAGCGCATCGGCTAACTGGTCTTTATCTGTTAGTGCCTCTTTTGGCACTTCTACTTTGGTCAAATCACCATTTACACTCACAAAAACTCTTACGTTTTCTGACTCATCAGCCACAACTTCGATACGATGTTTTACTTCTCTAACGTCTGACGTCATAGCAATAGCAGAGACACTGCTTAGTACACCAGCAACAGAAAATGCGATAGCTAAAGCCGTTTTATTCAATGGTTTCATGTTTTAATTCCTTATCTAAAATAATCAAATCACTTAAATTAGCTCAAGCGATACGAAACGAATGTTAGTTTTAATCTCGATTTAGATAGTGCCAATTCTGTACCAAAGTGTATTTTTTTAATATTTTCAACACGATAAGGAAATTTTTACTATAAGCTTCTAAACTAAGGTTACTGATATCAGGAGTTAATATTCCTCATATCAGGAAATTATTAAGTGGCCTAAATTCACCTAGCCTTAATGCAGCTCTAATCCATTGTTTTATTTATCTTTTTAAAAAGAACTCAAAGTGGCATTATACTTGATACATCTTGATGTAGTGTTAACTTGAGTTATTGAATATTTGGAAGCTTATGTCGTTACGTGCTTATCTTTTCTCCTTAATAGGTGGTTTAATTTTACTTTTGGCGCTAAGCCAACTGGCATTAATGTTTTGGATCGAACGAAGCCTTCAAGACGAAGTGAATGAGAAAGCCAGAGTATATGGTGAGCATCTAATTGAATTGGCTGTTGACAGACTAGACGATCGCGTCGTTGACACCTTAAACGACAGTGCACAAGCCGATATAATTACAAGAGAGAATGAATCACCTCGAACAGATAAAAAAGCGAGCAAGGAAAACAAGTCACAAGAAGCAACAGAACAACAAAGTACGGCACAGGTAAATGTTTATGCCTTTAACGACAATCAAGTAATAAAAGTAGAAACAACGACACAAGATGGGCAAAACCCGCCAGCACGAATTGTTACCCGTCAGCACATCACTACTGACGAGAACGGTGAAATGAAAGTGAGCAAACGAATTCTAAAAAAAGAATTTAAAACGCTTATCGAAAAAATACATAACGAAAACGAAGAAAGTGTTGAATTAAAAGGCGCTGACCAAACGTTTGTTTTTAGAACTGCACCGAGTAGACATGAACAAGTTTGGTTTAAGAAAAACAAAAGTGACAAAGCACAATTGCTATTTAACCGCATTCAAATAGCAATAATTTGTGTCGCTATTGTTGGATTGATTTTCGCGTACTGGTTAAGTTTGCGATTCAATCAACCGTTAAAACAACTAACCATAGGCTTTAACAAGCTTGCAGACGGTGATTATCAGCACCAAGTTAAAGAGCAAGGTGTAAAAGAAATCCGAACAACGATTTCGCAATTTAATAACATGGTGCGACATCTTGCACAATTGACCGAAGCCGAAAAACAACACAAAGAACTTTCACATTTAGCCGAGTTAGGTGAAGTAAGTCGAGGTTTAGCGCATGCGCTAAGAAACCCTATCCATACCATAGGATTATCTATCGAACAGCTCAGTGAAAACAACTTAAACGACGAACAAAAACAACAACTTTTAGCCACGGTACAAAACAAAATTCAACATTTAGATAAAAGCATTAAGGCGCTTTTAACATTAACGGCATCAGGTATTAGGAGAGATGAACAAGTGCCTTTACTGGCGGTCGTTCAAGATATTATCTTGGAATACAAGTCCAGTATGAATAAATCGATCAACTTTGACGTTGATATTGCTAATGACCTATCTCTAACAGGCGCTGAGTCGGAGATACGAAGTATCATTCATACTTTAGTCAATAATGCCTGTGAAGCAAGTAGCGATGGTAGTTCCGTCAAAATTACAGGTGAAAGAACAACTGATTGCATCAGTTTCAGCGTGCTCGATCAAGGCGTAGGCCTGGATGAGCATATTGAAAAAAGACTGTTTCAACCGCACGTTTCTTCTAAACCTGAAGGTGCAGGCATGGGACTGTACATAGCGAAACGCATTATCACCTTACACTATCAAGGCGACCTAACTTTACGTAATTCTGGCGAAAAAGGTTGCTTAGCAAATGCAATATTTGGAGTAAAGCATGACTAAGCTAAACGATATCAAAATATTAGTTGTTGAAGACGAACCTGAACAGCGTCAACTTATAGCCGATATACTGAACGCCAGTGAATTTAACGTAGACGTCGCTGATTGTGTTGAACAGGCTATCGTTAAATTTAAGCAAGACGCTTACGATGTTATTTTTTCTGATTGGAAGCTTGGCGACTTAAGTGGCATAGATTTACTTAACTATGTACGAAAGCAAGATCAAGGGATTGGTTTTGTTATCGCAACTGCTTACGGCACAATTAACCATGCTGTCGAAGCGTTGCAAAAAGGCGCAGACGATTACCTACCTAAGCCTTTTAAACGCCAAGAGCTATTACTCACCATAGACAAAGCGTTAAAAGCCAAACAACTGAGAAGTGAAAACAAAGCCCTTTCTTCACAACTGAGTGAACAAAAACAGTTGGTTGGCTTAGTAGGTAAAACACCTGCGATGCAGCAGGTTTATCAACGCATAGAAAAAGTCTCCAGTACTAATGCCACTGTACTAGTACTTGGTGAAAGTGGCACAGGTAAAGAACTTGCAGCGCGCGCTTTACACGAAAGCTCTTCTCGCCAACATGAAAAGTTTATCGCGATTAACTGTGGCGCTATCGCAGAATCAATTGCTGAAGCTGAGTTGTTTGGTGCTGAAAAAGGCGCTTACACAGGTGCGAATACCCAGAAAATTGGTCGTTTTGAAGCTGCCGATAAAGGCACGATATTTCTCGATGAAATTGGTGAGTTAAGTCCTAGCTTGCAAGCGCACTTATTACGATTTTTACAAGAAAATACCATCACGCGTCTAGGTAGTAACGAAGAGATTAAGCTTGATGTAAGAGTGATTGCCGCAACTCACCGAGATTTAGAACAGGAAGTAAAAAAAGGCAACTTCCGTGAAGATTTGTTTTATCGATTAAACGTAGTACCAATTAATATGCCGCCATTGAGAGAGCGTCAACAAGATATTCCGCTATTAGCCGATCACTTTATACAAGTGCACAGCAAACAGCATCAATCACAGCTACCTACCCTTACATCAGAATTGTACCGTAAGTTATTAGAATATCATTGGCCAGGCAACGTACGTGAACTATCAAATCGTATCGAGCGATTCGTTTTACTCGCTGATGACCAAGAACTAACCGGTGCAAGTGATAATGAGTTTAGTGCCGACACCCCAGAGTTTTCCATGCCGCAAACCCCATTTAGTTGGGAGCATTTTGAACGCCATTGTTTGTCTCAAGCATTAAAAATGCACCAAGGAAACCGTACCAAAGCAGCAAAATACTTAAAAATGTCATATAAAGCATTTTTGTACCGATTAGAAAAATTCCAAATTACAAAGGATTAACATCCTTTAGATTACAAAATTAAAAGTGGGCATTTTTTAGTAACAAATATGTATAAAAAATAACCACCTCTAATCTACACTTAAAAGATGCGGGTGCTTCTATAAGCCCCGTATAAACAGGGCTTGAAACATTTTTTACAAGTCAGATTAAGTGAGGATGTAGTTTATGAGCGCAATTTGGAGAAACCATGCCACTCGATTAGCGGAACTGATCAGTAATAATAACGAAACCCAAGCACATTTGTATTTGGAACAATTGATGCTTTTTCCTGTTGATATACAGGACAAAATTATTGAAGACATTAGTCATTTATCTAGCTGTGATAGTGACGCGATATCGGACATTATTAGTCGATACATGATGTTCGAATTGAAATAGATATATTCCAATTTTTACCTATCTGTCTAAGCTGAGCTGACAAGTGCTCTGCCCTTACATTTACGGATAAATGGATAAGGTAGAGCACGTCTTTCTTTTAACTTTCTGCTTAAGTTACGCAGACAACTGTTGCTGTCTGAGCTTTTTAATTTGATCTCTGACTGACGCCGCTTGCTCGAATTCTAGGTTTTGCGCGTGATCTAGCATCTCTTTTTCTAGCTGCTTCACTTTATCGTCAATCTCTTGTACCGACATCACCTGGTAAACCGCATTAGGCTCTGCTGCCTGCTTACGTTTTGCAATGATACCTTCTTCTGGAGTGGTGCCGATATCCATCACATCAGTGATCTTACGCTTAACACCTTTAGGAATAATACCATTAGCTTTATTGTATTCTTCCTGCTTTGCTCTGCGTCGCTCGGTTTCATCCATCGCTCTGCGCATTGAGCCAGTAATTCTATCTGCATATAAAATAGCTTTACCGTTAACGTTACGCGCTGCACGCCCAATCGTTTGGATCAATGAACGATCAGATCGCAAGAAGCCTTCTTTATCAGCATCTAGAATTGCAACCAAAGACACTTCCGGCATATCTAAGCCTTCTCTTAGCAAGTTAATGCCAACGAGTACATCAAAATGCCCCATACGGAAATCACGAATAATTTCAACACGCTCAACGGTATCAATATCTGAATGTAAGTAGCGTGTTTTAATATTGTGTTCATCTAGGTATTCGGTTAGATCTTCCGCCATACGTTTAGTTAACGTCGTCGCCAATACGCGCTCACCTATTTCTACGCGCTTACGAATCTCTGATAATAGGTCGTCTACTTGGCTATCAACCGGTCTTACATCTATTTGAGGATCTAATAAACCTGTTGGACGTACAACCTGCTCTGCTATCTCACCACTGGATTTTTCAAGCTCGTAGTTACTTGGCGTCGCTGAGACATAAATTGTTTGTGGCGCTAACGATTCAAATTCATCAAATTTCATTGGACGGTTATCTAACGCCGACGGTAATCTAAATCCGTATTCAACTAAGTTTTCTTTACGAGATCGGTCACCCTTATACATTGCCCCTAGTTGAGGAACCGTAACATGAGATTCGTCAATGATAAGCAAACCGTCATCGGGTAAATAATCGAATAACGTTGGAGGTGGCTCGCCAGCAGCTCTACCTGATAAATATCGCGAGTAGTTTTCGATGCCTGAACAGTAGCCGAGCTCTGTCATCATTTCGATATCAAACTGCGTTCGTTGAACAATTCGCTGCTCTTCTATTAGCTTGTTATTATCTTTTAGTTGCGTAGCCCTTTCTTTAAGCTCTACTTTAATTTGCTCGACTGCCGCTAAAATTTTATCTCGAGGTGTTGCATAGTGGGTTTTAGGATAAACCGTGACACGTGCAAGGTTGCGCTCTACTTGCCCAGTTAGCGGATCAAATTCACTAATACGCTCTATTTCTTCATCGAAAAGCTCAACGCGCAAGGCCAAACGGTCAGATTCAGCAGGAAAGATATCTATAACGTCACCACGCACGCGATATGTTGCACGTTGAAATGCGACATCGTTTCTCGTGTATTGAAGCTCGGCTAATCTTCGTAAAATATCACGCTGATTAATAATGTCACCCTGTCTTAAATGCAACATCATTTTTAAATAAGAATCTGGATCACCCAAACCATAGATAGCAGATACTGACGCGACAATAATCACGTCTCTGCGTTCTAATAAGGCTTTAGTTGCCGACAAACGCATTTGTTCTATGTGATCGTTTATCGACGCATCTTTTTCTATAAAAGTATCGGTTGTCGGTACATAAGCTTCAGGCTGATAGTAATCATAATAAGACACAAAATATTCAACTGCGTTATTGGGAAAGAACTCTTTCATCTCACCATATAACTGAGCTGCGAGTGTTTTATTAGGTGCTAGCATCATGGTCGGTCGATTAAGCTTTTCGATCACATTCGCTATGGTATAAGTTTTACCTGAACCTGTAACACCGAGAAGCGTTTGGTGAGCAAGACCAACTTCTATACCTTCAACTAATTGAGAAATAGCACCAGGCTGATCACCACTAGGGGTATAATCAGATACTAACTCCATATTTTTCATTATTTTGCTACCTCAGTCTCAAGTGTAGTTTGCTCAAACTGTTTGGTGAATACGCGATAAGAAATGACAGACATAATCAAATTGCCCGCTAACCCACCTAAAAAGAAGCCTTCTATACCGTACAAATGGCTACCTAAATAGGAAAGCGGTACATAGCACACAAACAACCTCAAAATACTCAACACTAACGCGACCATAGGCTTATGAAGCGCATTAAAGGATGAGTTTGTCAGTATGATAATCCCTTGGAATCCGTAGCCTAATGGTAGTATCCAAATAAACAGCTTTATAATTCGAGCAACGTTTTCGTCATCGGTAAAGATATTGGCAACTAAAGGTGCGATTAGTACGAGTAATACGTAAATCACCACTTGCCAGATTAAAATAAATTTAATCGATGTAGAGAAACCCTCTTGAACACGTTTCATATTGCCAGCACCAAAATTCTGACTAATGAACGGTGGTAATGTCATCGACATGGCTAGAATAACTAAACAAGCAATAGACTCTATACGAGTGCCAACACCAAAAGCTGCAACCGCTTCTTCGCCATAAGTAGCGGCAATCGCGGTAAGAATTGCAGCAGAAATTGGCGTTAACATGTTAGCACCTGCCGCTGGTAATCCTATATGTAAAATTCCTTTTGCTGATTTCCAAAACGATGCAAGCCCTGACACCGTTGTATAAATAAGGTTTCGTTGATAGCCCACAACATAAAGCACATAAGCTAAACCCACTATCCAAGAAACGAGCGTTGCAATTGCTGCACCTTTAATACCCATTGCAGGAATAGGCCCAAAACCAAAAATTAAAATAGGATCTAAGATAGCATTAATTACCCCACCTACTCCCATAATAATACTAGGCGTTTTAGTATCACCGCTGGCACGCAAAATAGCATTCCCGATCATGGGCCCAATAAGGAATACACTGCCTAAGAACCAATAATCCATATAATCATGAATTAATGGCAACAATTCTTCACTTGCGCCTAAAAAGGTAAATAGCGGATCCGTAAACCAATAACCGATAAAAGAAAGAATACCGACAACTATGCCCGACATTATCATGGCGGATGTTGCCGAACATTTGGCAAAACCGGTATCACCTTTACCTAAAGATTTAGCAATTACTGCAGATGTTCCTATACCTAAACCTATTGTTAAGCTAATAACAGTAAAAGTAATAGGAAAAGTAAAACTTATCGCAGCAAGAGGCTGAGTTCCTAAAAGGCTGACGAAAAACGTGTCGACTAAATTGAATGTCATCAACAAAATCATGCCGTAAATCATTGGAATCGTCATTTGCTTTAACGTTTGCCCAACAGGGTCTTTTAGCAAATCTATTTGTCGCTTATTTTTTTCTTCTGTCATTAGGGGTACTTCGTAAGATTTACGGTCAATTGCTACAGAAGATATTGTAAAAGATACTGTTAACTCCTGCTATGGAAATATTTAATTTACCACATGATTAGTTTTACTAAATGTAAATGAAAAAGTGGTAGAAGTGCTTAGTTATTAAATTAATCTATCAAAGGATTTAAAAAACAATACACATTAACCATGAATTATTTGCCATTGGTTAAAATAAACGCAAATTTTAATTATCAGGTTATTTAATCCTACATACCCTTGTTTTAATTATGAATTTCTACATTGGTATATTATTGTTCAAAAGTAGAACTAACTCATCTAGCCCATAAGTTACGCTTTATTACACTTTTACTCACGTAGTTATCCACAGAATTGGTGGATAACTTATTGGTGGATAAATATAAGCCAGACTTTGACGCAATTTACACCATGATGCATGAGAAATGACCAAACGGTTCAAATATTTAAAAAATTAAAAATAATGTGTTGACAGCTTCACTAGGTATCTTTAATATTCCGCCCCGTTGACGAGATACAACTTATCTCAGAAAGCGATTCCCCTGTAGCTCAGTTGGTTAGAGCGGTGGACTGTTAATCCATGTGTCGTCTGTTCAAATCAGACCAGGGGAGCCACATTATAGATAATGGCTATATAGCGGTTATCTGGCGAAAGCCGAAACAATTTATTCCCCTGTAGCTCAGTTGGTTAGAGCGGTGGACTGTTAATCCATGTGTCGTCTGTTCAAATCAGACCAGGGGAGCCACACAAAAAAAGCCGCTTTTTAGCGGCTTTTTTACTTTCTAAGAAACATAACACTAACAATTTTGTCTTACCCCTCTCCTTTCACTTCACTATACAAAAGAGAACCAGTGAGTTTTACTTTATAAGTCATCATTGTTGTCATTGAAAACGTTATAAAAATTGTACCTAATCACGCTTATTTATTATTAAAAATACACTGTACGCTGCCGATAAGATTATCAAGACAACGACTTTTATATTCATAACGACTGCGTTGTCGTCTGGTCTAACCTTTGCTAAGGTAGATCTATAAGAATAAAAACATCAATCCCAATTACCACTAGAAGTAGGTACTACATATGTTGCAGCTTGATTCTATTCAAAAGAAAATTTTGTTTACCATTTCTGCATTTGCAGTTGTGGCCGTGTTGTTTCGTACTGCTATATTTGCCAGTAATGATTACGAGGCAGCGCAAGAAGACAAAACACAACAGATAGTCAACCTGCTGAAAACGGATGCTCAGCGCGTATCATCTTATTTTGCACAATATGCAAAAGTAACAGACACCTTTATTAATTCTCCTGAAGTTATCGATTGGATGGTTGCTCATACCGATCGTGGCGCTTTAACAGGCTCAGAGCCAGAATATCAAGGCTTAAATAGAGTTTTACATAAAGTAAGCTCAAGAGACGAAAATATTCTTTCAGCTTTTTATGCATCAGAGCATACACAAGAATATTTCGCTGAAGATCGCGTAACAGGTGTAGACTCAGATTATTACGTGGGCAAGCGACCATGGTATCAACACGCAATTGAATACAAAGACATGTTAACCACAGCTCCAGCTGTAGATATTATCACTGGCACCATTTCAGTTTCTGTTGAGCAGGTAATGTATCAAGGTGGACGCTTACTTGGCGCTGGTGGAATTGATATTTCTTTAAATAACATCGCGAAATTAAGTCGCAGCATAAAGGTAGATGGACAAGGCTTTGCAGCTCTGTTTGATGACAAATGGCAAAATGTTACTTTTCCAGATGCTGTTATTGAAAGAAAAATAAACACACCTATTGCTGATTATGAAAAGGAATCAGGAACAACGGGACTAGTGAATTTACAATCAGCACAGCCTAATTCTTTAGTGCCAGTTACCATTAAAAACAAAGAATATTATGCTTTGTACGCCAAAATTGAGCCTGAATCTCCCAATATGACCTGGTATTTAACTCTGTTTGTACCAACGGAATTAGTTGATGATCCCGCACAAGATGCTGTTATTAGTCAATTAATGTCTAGTATTGCAATGCTAGTAGTAACTTTGGTGGTGTTATATTTTATAACTACGGTTATCGCTAAACCACTCGCTAAACTAACAGAAGCTTTCTCTAGCGTTGCTGACGGTGATAGTGACCTTACGTTGCAACTAGACGTGGTTAGTAAGGATGAAACCGGTAAACTTGCTATCTATTTTAATAACTTTATGCAGAAACTACGTAGTGTTATTACAGGCGTTGCACAAGACAAACAAAAAGTAGAAGAAGTATCGATTCAAATAGAAGATATCGCTAATCAATTGATCAATAAAACGCAAGACGATAAGCAGGGATTAAATACCGCGAGTGTTGCTGCAACAGAATTGTCTGCTAGTGCTTCAGAAATAGAGCAAAACGCGACACGAACTTCTTCTGCTGCTAATGAAATGCGAGCAAAAACCGAAACAACTATAGAAATAGCAAAATCAGCCTCAGATCATATGAGTTTACTTGGTGAGCGCATTGGCTCGGTTAATACGATTATCAACGAGCTAGAACAAGCATCAGCAAATATCGGGCAAGTAATTGATGTAATTAACGCCATTGCCGACCAAACCAATTTACTAGCACTAAATGCTGCCATTGAAGCTGCTCGAGCTGGTGAACATGGCAGAGGCTTTTCTGTTGTTGCCGATGAAGTAAGAAGTTTAGCTTCACGTACGCAAGAATCCACAAAAGAAATATCCGCGGTTATTGAAGGGTTACAAGGTAAAATTGCCCAAGCTGGTGAAGGGATGACTCAAGGTATTGAGCAAACGGAAAAAGTTAACTTAGAAATTTCCGGCTCTAGCGACTCTATGCTTGAAATAGGTAAATTACTTGATGCAATACAAGACGATATGAGTCAGGTCGCGACAGCGTGTGTTCAACAAACTAAAGCCATACACGAAATTAGCGAGACGATGAGTCATGTTAATGAATCTGCCGACGAAGGCGCTCATATGGTGGACTCTCTCGGTCAACAAGCGGTCGCCCTAAAAGGCGCAGTAAATGGATTAGACACGCAATTGAAGCAGTTTACTTACTAATCAATTGTTCATTTGAATTAAAAAGCGAGCCACTAGGCTCGTTTTTTTTTATTGTATTAATTAAATTGCGTCAGTTAATTCCCCATATGTAATGCACATAAAAATGGCTGAGAAAACAAAAGCTAATATGGTCTCCCTTATGCAAAGATTTCTCCCTTATCTTCACAAAACCATGCGCTTTACTTCAGCCGAAGACCAAACTCTGCACTATAGTAATAAATGATAAATAATTTTGGGTTGTATTTTTATTGTGAAAACATTGAGAAAATATTAATGAAGAAATAACATAGACTTAAGCTCGATAATAAGCTCTGATATTTAGTTAGGAATAGTGAAATGTGTGGCAGATTAAACGTTAGCGACGACCCGTTTGTAATAAAACTTATCGAAGATTTAGGTATTTTAAATCCACGAGAAGTAGTTAAGTTTTCTCGCTTTAAGCGTGCAACTGACACCCTTTCAATAATAAGAAATATCAATGGACAACCTAGAGTAGATGATGCAACTTGGTGGCTGTTACTAGACAAAACCGATATAGACTTTAAACCTTCTAAATATACGTCTTTTAACACTCGTTACGATAAACTTAACGTGCCAAGAAGTGCTGGCTTTACTCCTTTTAAAGAGACCCGCTGCATTATTCCTGCAAAAGGCTTTGGCGAAACTGAGTTTATCAATAAAAAGCCCGTTCATTACCATGACGTAGAAGCAATTGATGGGCAAGCAATCGCCTTTGGAGGGCTGTATCGCCAATGGTTTCACCCACAAACGGGTGAATCACGACTATCTTGTTCGGTCATTACATTACCGCCCCACCCTAAACTTGAAAACATCCATAAAAAGTCGATGCCATTAATTTTGCCGCAAGATCCGAATTTACTAAAAGCGTGGATAGATCCTAACTTTACCAACACAGAAGCATTTAATTTTTTAATGACGCCGCACATACCTCAGCCATTAAATGTCTTCCCTATTAACAAGCCAAGTGAATATCAACCGATTGGAGAACCGTGGCAGCTAGCAGCTGACTAAGATTTGAGAGCTTTGTGCATAATAAAAGTATCAACTAAACCTAACTCTTTATGCTGATAGCCCTTTGGTACTCTGCCGATTTGCTCAAAACCTAACTTTTTCCATAACGCTACAGCATGGACATTAGTCGATACCACTGAATTAAACTGCATCGCTAAATAAGTTAGCGCTATCGCTCTTTGTTGAGAGTGGAGACACATTTTAGTTGCTACTCCCTTCCCTCCAGCAAAAGACGCTACCATGTAACCACAATTACATATATGACTTGCGGGGCCTTGTCCATTCGGCTTTAAGTAATAAATGCCAATGACTCGCTCATTTTCACAGACTGCATAACTTTCTTGAGTCGATTCAACCCAGTAGGAAAACGCTTGTTCAAACGACATATCGGGATCAAATGCATATGTTTGCTGTGCTTTGATAACTCGTTCAAATTCTAGCCAGAACTGTTCGAACAAAGCTTTAGTCAACGATTTAAATTGCATTGCAGGTTCAGGTGTCATTAAATGTTCATCTTTAATCAGTTAAATAGCTGGTTTTATCTTACGCTTTAAAACTTAGATTCACTATGCAATTTATTACTTTATTCCTACTGGTACTTTTTACTACGACATTACTCGCGAAAGAGCCAATCGTTATTGCTCATAGAGGCGCTAGCGGCTATTTGCCTGATCACACATTGGCAGCGAAAGCACTAGCTTATGGCCAGGGGGCAGATTTTCTAGAACAAGATTTGGTGATGACTAAAGATGATCATCTCGTTGTATTTCATGATTTATACTTAGATAACACTACAAATGTCGCAGAGCTATTCCCTAATAAGAAACGAAAAGATGGTAAGTACTATGTTATTGACTTCACTCTCGCGGAATTAAGAACCTTAAGTATCAGCTCGCCGTTTAATACCGAAAACAATAAAGTTTCCGCCAAATACCCTAAACGCTTCCCTATTTTTAAAAGTAGATTTGCGATACACACTTTTGAGGAAGAAATTGAGTTTATTCAAGGCTTAAATAAAGCATCAAACAAGTCGGTTGGTATCTATCCTGAAATAAAAGCACCTTGGTTTCACTTACAACATAAAAAAGATATCGCGGTAAGTGCGTTGAAAATACTGAAGAAATATGGCTACCATCAAACACCACAGCAAGTTTACTTACAAAGCTTCGACCCTGTTGCCTTAAAACGGATAAAACATGAACTGTTTAAGCAGATGGATATAAATATCCCACTTGTACAACTTGTTGCAGACACCTCATGGCACGAGACAAAGGTATTGATTGATTATCAGTGGGTTAATTTCAACTACAACCACATGATGTCTAATAACGGTATTAAAGAAGTTGCAAGCTACGCCAACGGGATTGGCTTTTGGTTAGGAAATGCGTTACCGGAAAATGCAAAAAAGAAAGATATTGAAGCGTTAGCAAATAAAGTTGCCTTTATACACCAGCAAGGTTTACAAGCGCACCCCTACACTTTTAGACAAGATGACTTGCCTAGTTATGCAAAAAGCTACCAACAACTTGTAGACTTGTACATTAACCAAGTAAAAGTTGACGGGCTTTTCACTGACTTTACCGATGTCACCAAAGCCATTATTCAAACCAAATATAAATAAAACAAAAACGCCTAAATAACAATATTTAGGCGTTTTTCTAATAACTCTCGTATAGCTAACAATATCGTGGTTAACTTCAGAATTATCCCTCTACGTGCGCTTTCGCTTCGTTAGCGAGCTGAGTAATTTTCCCCCAGTCTTTATTGTCAACGATTTCATCTGACACTAACCAAGATCCACCACAACATTTCACGTTTTTAAGCGCTAAATAATCTTTGATGTTATTTAGATTTATACCACCTGTTGGACAAAAACGAATATCAGGAAACGGACCACCAATTGACTGGATAGCTTTTACACCACCAGAAGCTTCTGCTGGGAAGAATTTAAAGTGATCATAACCAGCATCGATGCCGTCCATCAATTCAGAGATAGAGGATATGCCAGGAATCAAGGCAACATCGCCCTCTTTACCTGCTTGTAACAAATCAGATGTTAGGCCTGGGCTTATCGCAAATTTAGCACCTGCGTCTGCAGACGCTTGCAATAAAGCACGATTGGTTACTGTTCCTGCGCCAACAACGGCCTCAGGTAAATTTTCTGAAATTGTACGAATAACGTCTAGTGCCGCAGGTGTTCTCAAGGTAACTTCTAAAACTCGAATATCTGCTGCCAACAAAGCTTCCGCAATTGGAAGTGCATCTTCAACACGTTTAATAACTAATACCGGAACTATTGGCCCAAGAGCAAATAAGTCATTTGGTGTAATTTGCCAATTTTTATTCAAGGTCATACATCCTCTTTATTGTGTTGTCGCAGATAAGCTGAAGCCCCTAAAATTCCAGGTTGCGCCTCTGTAATAACAAAGGTTGGAACTTTGTGATTAAATCCTGATAATCGGCCTTTAGCTTCAAATCGGCTTCTAAACTCACTTTTTTCAATAAATTCAATCATTCTTGGTGCAATACCACCGGCGATATACACACCACCAAAACTAGACATGGTCAGCGCTAAATTGCCAGCAAAGCTGCCCAAGGTTTTACAAAACTGTAATAATGCTTGCTCACATAATTCACAGTCATTTTGCAACGCTTTCGTACTAATTTCGTGCGCAGCCAACGCTTCAGGTGCTACTTGCTTAATGGCGCAAATTGCTTGGTAAATTTGTTCTATACCTAAGCCTGAAAGTAACTGCTCATATGAAACATGCTGATATTTAGACAGCAAATAATCTAAAATTTTGCTTTCTTGCTCATCGACTGGCGCAAAATCAACATGACCGCCTTCACCACCGATAACATGCCAGTTATCAGCAATTGGAATTAAGTTAGCTACGCCTAAACCCGTGCCAGGTCCGCAAATAGAGATAGGTCTACCCGCTTCTATTTCGCCATGGCCAATCTGATATCGTTGCTCATCCGACAATACAGGAATTGAGTGTGCAATTGCTGTGTAGTCATTAATAACGATTAGCTTGTTTAAACCTAACTCTTCTTGAAGCGCCTTTTTTGAAAAGCTCCAATGATGGTTAGTCATGGTTACTAAATCGTTATCAACTGGACAAGCAATAGCTAAACACGCGTTAAATTTGTTTCCAGCCAAGTGGTTTTCTTGCCAATAAAATCGAATGGCTGCTGCAAGCGTGGCGAATTCGCGACATTGATATACTTCAATGGAGCTTACCTCACCATTAGGGCGCGCAATACCAATTCGAATATTGGTACCGCCGATATCAGCAACTAAATTTAAAATTGTGTCACTCATTAAGGTTCACCGTCATCAAACAATGAACATGCACCAGTGTCAGCTGTGCTTAGGTTTCTACGCATAAAACCAAAGATTTCTCGACCCATCCCTTGATGATGACCATTAACGTTAAACAGAGCATTGTCTCTCGCAGCTAGCTCTTGCTCATCGACAAGTAAAGTTAATTGACCTGATTCGCCGTCAACGGAAATCATATCGCCGTCTTTAACTTTTGCGATTAAGCCACCATCGAGTGCCTCAGGGCACAAATGAATAGCTGCTGGTACCTTACCTGATGCGCCTGACATACGACCGTCAGTAACTAGGGCAACCTTAAAGCCTTTATCTTGAAGCACGCCAAGTGGTGGCGTTAATTTGTGAAGCTCAGGCATGCCTCGCGCTTTAGGTCCCTGAAAGCGCACCACTGCGACAAAATCTTTTTCTAGCTCACCTGCTTTAAACGCTGCTTCAAGTTCATGTTGATCTTCAAAAACAATAGCAGGCGCTTTTATGACTGAGCTTCCTTCGCGAAGTGACGATGTTTTTAATACTGAAGTGCCAAGATTTCCTTTAAGTACTTTTAAACCGCCATCAGGTTTAAACGGAGCGCTTGTCGTTGCGATAACATCTTTATCGCCAGATTCAGTAAATCCTTCTACCCATTTAAGTTCACCGTCTTCTAACACTGGTACTTGGGTGTAACGTGATAAACCGTGACCACAAATAGTATCAACGTCTTCATGTAATAGACCCGCTGATAGTAACTCTCTGAACAACAACGCCATACCGCCCGCTTGATGAAAGTGGTTTACATCAGCTGAGCCATTAGGATAAATGCGAGTAAGCAATGGCACGGCATCAGATAAGTCGTTGAAATCTTGGAAATCAATGATAATGCCCGCCGCTTTAGCAAAAGCGATAATATGCATAGTTAAATTGGTTGAGCCACCCGTTGCTAACAAAGCAACGATAGCATTTACAATTGAGCGTTCGTCAATCATTTTGCCAACCGGCATATAATTACCAGATTGCTGTGTTAAGCGTGTTACTTGTTTTGCCGCAGCCTTTGTTAATGCATCACGCAATGGCGTGTTTGGCGGAACAAAAGAAGCGCCAGGTAAATGAAGCCCCATTACTTCAACCACTAACTGGTTAGAATTTGCTGTTCCATAGAAAGTACAAGTACCCGCCGTATGGTAAGAAGCTGATTCGGCTTCTAACAGTTTGTCTTCACCAATCTCGCCTTTTGCAAATTGTTGTCTAACACGTGCTTTTTCTTTATTTGGAATACCTGATGGCATTGGGCCTGCAGGAACAAACACTGTCGGTAAATGGCCAAATGTCATCGAAGCAATTAACAAACCAGGGACAATCTTATCGCATATCCCTAGCATTAAGGCGCCATCAAACATATTGTGAGATAGTGCAACAGCTGTAGACATGGCAATAACATCACGGCTCATTAAGCTCAAGTCCATACCAGGTTGGCCTTGAGTTACCCCGTCACACATCGCCGGCACGCCACCAGCAAACTGAGCTACACCGCCAGTTGCAGCGACAGCTTCTTTAATGATCGCAGGATAAGTTTCATACGGCTGATGTGCAGATAACATGTCGTTATAAGCAGAAACAATCGCGATGTCTGATTGATTAATGCCTCTAAGTACCGACTTTTCTTGCTTTGAACAAGCAGCAAAGCCATGTGCTAAGTTTCCACAAGACAAATTCGCACGATGCACTGTTGTTGCTTTTGCGGCATCTATTTTAGCTAAGTAAGCTTGGCGAGTGCCTTTGCTTCGCTCTATGATCCTATTGGTAATTGCTTGGATTTGTTTATTCATGATTTACTCCGCCCAAAATACTTCAGTATTTACTTCTGGGTCTTGTAGAAATGCTTTTATCGGCATTTTTTCGATATGCTCTTCAGCTAACGCTTGTTCCATCACGTCTTTCTTACTGGCGCCACAGATATGCAAAATGGTAGAAGCACTTTTCTTAAGCGCTTGGAAGCTAAATGAGATACGAGTGTGTGGTGCAGTAGTTGGCTCCACTTTTAACAAGGCGTCACAATCTTTAGCTAACCCATAAGTAATTTGTTCACTACATGGAAATAATGAAGCAGTATGGCCATCTTCGCCCATACCTAAAATCAGCACGTCAAAAGGTAGTAATGAAGAATTAGCGGCTAAATTCAGATCAGCCAACACTTCATCTGTTAATTCTTCACCTTGTTTTATGTGAAAGAACTTTGCTTGCGCTGCTTTGTCTTGCAAAAGGTTTTCATGAACAAGTTTGGTATTACTGTCTTTGCTATCCATAGGTACCCAGCGCTCATCAGCTAAGGTAATAGTAATGTTTTCCCAAGGTAGATCTTTTGCGGAAAGCACTTTAAATAGACCTTTTGGCGTAGAGCCACCTGACACAGCAATACTTGCTTTACCTTTTTGCTTTACCGCACTTTCTAACTGCTGTGCAATCTTATCTGCTAACGCTAAATCTAACGCGTCGCGACTACTAAATTCATTTAACTGGTACATTATTCTACCCACTGTCTATCATCGCGTGCGATTAGCGAAATTGATGATACAGGTCCCCAAGAACCCGCAGCATATGGTTTTGGTGCTTCATTGCTTGATTGCCATGCATTAATAATGCTGTCTACCCAAGACCACGCAGCTTCGACTTCGTCTCTGCGTACAAATAGCGATTGATTACCGTTTAATACTTCTAGCATTAAACGCTCATATGCGTCGATGACTCGCTGATCTTTATATATTTTGTTAAAGCTCAAATCGAGTTTGTTTTCTTGAATATTAAGTTGGGTGGCTATACCCGGAATTTTGTTCATCATTTGCAATTCAACCCCTTCATCAGGCTGCAAACGAATGGTGAGCTTGTTTGAAGGAAGATCGGCAAAAGTCTCTTTAAAGATATTATGTGGTTGCGGTTTAAAATGAACCACAATTTCACTGTGCTTAGCTGGCATACGCTTGCCCGTTCTTAAATAAAACGGAACACCAGACCAGCGCCAGTTATCTATTTCAGCTTTGATTGCGACAAAAGTTTCAGTCGCACTGTTTTCATTCGCATCATCTTCATTCAAGTAGCCAGGAACAGGATTACCATTTAAAAAGCCGTCAGTGTACTGGCCGCGAACCGTTTTTTCTTTAACGTTTTGAACAGTTATAGGAACTAGTGCTTTGATAACTTTAAGTTTTTCATCACGAATGCTATCTGCCCCTAAATCAGCAGGAGGTTCCATCGCCAATAAAGAAAGAATTTGTAGTAAGTGATTTTGCACCATATCACGCATTTGGCCAGCTTCGTCGTAAAATCCCCAGCGCCCTTCTATACCGACACTTTCCGCGACAGTAATTTGCACATGGTCAATACAGTTTCTATCCCAGTTAGTCGTAAACAACGAATTAGCAAAACGCAGTGCTAAAAGGTTTAGTACGGTTTCTTTGCCTAGGTAATGATCAATACGATAGATTTGCGACTCGTTGAAATAGCGTGAAACTTGGTCGTTAATCACTTTCGACGACTCTAAACAGTGACCAATTGGCTTTTCCATGACAACACGGTCGTTAGCTGTGATTAAGCCGCTTTGTTTTAATCCTTCAGTAATATCACCATAAATTGCAGGAGGCGTTGAGAAGTAATAAACGCGTGTTTCATTGCCTGACGCTAACAGAGATGCCAAGCTTTGGTAACTGGCAGTGTCTTTAAAATCCAATTGCTGGTAAGTCAAACGAGATAGGAACTTTTCTACGACTGACGCAGCGATATCTTCTTTTACAAACGTATCAAGGCTTTCTCTTACTAAAGCGATAAAACCGTCTACATCAACATCTTGTCGAGCAACACCGACAATGCGGCTTTCTGGATGAATTAAACCTTCATTCTCTAATTGAATAAGTGCGGGTAACAACTTGCGGCGAGATAAGTCACCTAACACACCAAATAATACAATTTCACTAGCAGCCTGTTGTTCTGTAATTTTCATATATATGGGTCTCTAGTACTGATTCATTGTAACTAAACTACATTTAACGCTAATTTATCGCGACTTTCGCCCTCAGTAAAGCATTTTTTGTAATTTTACTACATTGTTTTAAATTTAGGCACTGTAAAGCTTTCGTGACCACAATTGTTATTGAATAAGTATTAAACATTTGCAAAAAATTGCCATTTTGTTTTATATTGGGTGAAAATGTGAAATAAATTTTCATTTTTTTAGAAGATTTAACAGAAAATTTATTACAGTTAATAAAAAGATCTAGGGTGTACTGCATGAATATTTTGGAAAAAATTGCTAATGAACTAGACAGTTTCAGTAAGTCAGAACGCAAAGTAGCTGACGTGATTTTGTCTTCGCCAAATACAGTAATCCACGCAAGTATCGCGGCTTTAGCAAAACAAGCAAACATTAGTGAGCCAACCGTTAATAGATTTTGTCGTCGATTGGATACTAAAGGTTACCCAGATTTTAAATTACATCTGGCACAAAGCTTGGCGAATGGAACCCCGTATGTAAACCGACATGTTGATGAAAATGATACTGCTGATGAATACACAGCAAAAATTTTTGAATCCACCATGGCAAGCCTAGAGTTGGCACGAAAAAGCCTCAATACCAATACCATTAATCGCGCAGTTGACTTGCTTACACAAGCTAACAAGATATCTTTCTTTGGTTTAGGCGCTTCAGCTGTTGTCGCACATGACGCCTTGAACAAGTTTTTTAGATTTAACGTTCCTGTCGTTTATTTTGATGACATATTAATGCAAAGAATGAGTGCTATTAATAGCCAACAAGGCGATGTAGTTGTGCTCATTTCTCATACAGGAAGAACCAAGTCACTTGTAGAAGTTGCGGCACTTGCAAAAGAAAATGATGCGACAGTGATTGGAATAACCACAGAAGGGACACCTCTAGCAAAAGAATGTAGTATCGTACTTTCTGTTGATGTTGCTGAAGATACAGATCTTTATATGCCAATGTCCTCTAGAATAGCGCAGCTAGCCTTAGTCGATATTTTAGCAACTGGCTTTACTTTGCGCCGAGGAACGAAATTTAGAGATAACTTAAAGAAAGTAAAAGATAGCCTAAGAAGCTCTCGTTTTGAACGAAAAGAATAGAACGCAAAACATATTAGTAAACAAATTTTGAATGCTCGCTGCATTTACACTTAAAAAATAATCGTGACGAAAGAAGGATTAAAATGCCTAGAAGAACGAAAATAGTTGCAACATTAGGGCCAGCAACTGAAGATCGAGAAACGCTAAAATCAGTATTAGCAGCGGGAGTAAACGTTGTCCGCTTAAACTTTTCACACGGCACTGCCGAAGATCACATAGCACGCGCTAATTTAGTAAGAGAATTAGCAAGTGAGTTAGGTATTTATGTTGGTATTTTAGGTGACTTACAAGGACCTAAAATTCGAGTTTCAACCTTTAAAGACGGTCCAATACAATTAGCTGTTGGCGATACTTTTAAACTAGATGCCACTTTAGGAAAAGGTGAAGGTACTCAAGAGCAAGTAGGTATCGACTATAAAAACCTACCTAAAGATGTAGATACTGGTGATATCTTACTGTTAGACGACGGTAGAGTGCAGCTGAAAGTGTTATCTACGACCGCTGACACCGTGACAACAGAAGTTGTTATTGGTGGCCCACTTTCAAACAACAAGGGTATCAACAGACAAGGTGGTGGTTTAACTGCACCAGCCTTAACTGATAAAGATAAAGAAGACATTAAAACTGCGGCTAAAATCGACGTTGACTTTTTAGCAGTATCATTTCCGCGCGACGCTGCCGACATGCGTGAAGCGCGCTTATTAGCGCAAGAAGCTAACTGTAACGCTAGACTTGTTGCAAAAATCGAGCGTGCAGAAGCCGTAAACGACGATAAAGTGTTAGACGATATTATTTTGGCATCTGACGTAGTGATGGTAGCCCGTGGCGACTTAGGAGTAGAAATTGGTGACCCTGCCCTCGTCGGTAAACAAAAACATATCATTGCCAGAACACGCCAGTTAAACCGTGTAGTGATTACAGCTACGCAAATGATGGAAACAATGATCAGTCAACCTATGCCAACTCGCGCAGAAGTGATGGACGTTTCCAATGCCGTATTGGATGGTACTGACGCAGTGATGCTATCAGGTGAAACAGCAGCTGGTAAATACCCTGTCGAAACTGTTACTTCCATGGCAAGTGTTTGTTTAGGGGCTGAAACACACCGCTCTGTTAATACATCGAGACACCGTATAGAGCTAATGTTTAATGAAGTATCAGAAACGGTAGCGTTATCGGCAATGTATGCGGCGAACCATTTAAAAGGTGTTAAAGCGATTATTGCGTTGACTGAGTCGGGTCATACAGCGAAACTTATGTCGCGCATTACGTCTGGTTTACCTATTTATGCATTATCTCGCCATGATAAAACACTAAACAAAACAGCAATCTACCGCGGCGTTTATCCGGTAAGATTCGACTCAACTGAAAGTAACAATGATCAACTTTCAGATGACGTTTTAAAAGCAGTTATGGCTAATTCAGATTTAAAACCAAACGATAAAGTTATTTTCACTCACGGTGACTTAATGGAAACTGTTGGTGCTAGTAACACAGTTAAAATTTTAACTGTTCCTAAGTAAAACCTACTTAACATTAATTCTTAAGAAAGCTAGCGTACTGTACGCTAGCTTTTTTGTTTTAAATCAATAGATTTGTTTAAAACAATACCCTTTTAAGCCAAACTAGACTAAAAGATTAGTAAGCCACTATTTAGTTATTAATATTCTGGTCAAGGTTGATAAATTCATCTTCAGATAATTCTATAGCGAAATGACAAGGAGTTAATATGAGTAAAAATATCGCACTTTTAACAAGTGGCGGCGACGCTCCTGGGATGAATGCTGCTATCCGAGCAGTCGTATTAGCGGCAAAGGCCCATGGACATTCTGTTACAGGCTTTTATCACGGGTACAATGGTCTTATTAACGATGAAAGTTGTCACTTAACAGAAACTTATGTTGATCAAATTATTCACTTAGGCGGTACCATTTTAAAAAGTGCGCGTTGTCCTGCGATGTTAGAGGAGCAAGGCGTTAAACAAGCTGTCACTGTGTTAATGAAAAACAAAATAGATGCACTCATTGTTATAGGTGGTGACGGATCATTCTCAGGACTATTGAGCATAGAAAAGTTGTGGTCAGGACAAGTCATAGGCATTCCGGGCACAATAGACAACGACGTGGATGGCACAGATCATACTATTGGCTTTGCAACAGCAGTCAATACCGCCCTTTCAGCCATAGATAAAATACGAGATACCGCCAATGCATTTGATCGAGTGTTTTTAGTAGAGTTAATGGGAAGGCACAGCGGACACATTACCTTCAACGTTGGTATCGCCAGTGCAGCAGAACAAGTGTTATCTTTTGAAAATACAGATACTACTAAGCCACAAGATACCGTTGAGCATATTGCTGATTGCATTAAAAAAACAAGTAAAACTCAAAGTGAGAGCTTTTTAATTTTAATCGCAGAAAATTTGTGGCCAGGCGGTAGCCAAGCACTAGCTAACCAAATAACACAAGCATCTGGCATAGACTGTACTTTGTGCACGCTTGGTTATATTCAGCGCGGTGGCTCGCCTATCGCAAAAGACAGAGTTCTCGCGACTAAAATGGGAGTAGCGGCTGTTCAGGCTATTGACGATAAAAGGACAAGTATCATGATAGGAGAGCAAAACAATGCCATGGTGCATATCGAGCTAAAGCAAGCAATTTTGCACCAAAAGCAAGTGAGCACATTTTTAATTGAAGCACAGCAAAATATTTTGGCTGTTAACAGCCAAACGTAAATTTAAGCGGTTACAGCTTGTTTTACACGCTCTTTGTAACTGCGACTTACTTTTAACTCTTTGCCGTTACTCATCACTAAGTAATATTCACCATTTAACTGGCTACAAAACTTATCAATAAAGTGCTTATTAACTATGGTTGATCTGTGACTTCGAACAAACAATTTAGGATCTAAGCTTTCTTCAAGCTGCTTCATTGTTTTTCGTAAAATATGGGTTGTATCATGTGTATGTACGCACATGTAATCACCAGCCGCATCAATCCATAAGATATCTTTTACCGGCACTCTACTCACTTCTCCGGCATCTTTAATCGCTAGTACGTCGGAATACTGAGAGTAGGCAACTGGCTTATTATTGGCTAAATTATCGAGAATTCCTTCACAATCGTTGCCAGTTACGTCGCTGACGAGTTTAACTAACTTATCCTTATCAACGGCATTTTTTTCGCTAGCAATGGCTTCCCTTACCTTATCTAAGGCTTGAGATAACCGAGTTTCATCGACAGGTTTCATTAGGTAATCTTGCGCATGAACTTCAAAGGCTTTTAGCGCGAATTGATCAAATGCAGTAACAAACACCACGTTCGGTAACTTCAACCCTTGCTCTATGATAGCTTCCACAACACCAAACCCATCTAGGCCAGGCATTTGAATGTCTAAGAACATGATATCAGGTTGATACGCGCGAACTGCTTCTATTGCTTCTCTGCCGTTACTACACTCCATCGTCACTTGAATATCTTGATGTTCTTTCAAACGAAAGGATAGTCCTTTTCTCGCTAACGCTTCATCATCGACAATGATTGCAGATAATGTTTGACTCATTAATTCTTTCCAACTTCGTAAGGCATTCTGATATTAACTTTAACACCATTTGGCGTGTTATTGGAAACTACCAACGCATAATTTCCTCCGTAAAGCGCTTGCAACCTTTCTCGAGTATTCGCTAGTCCAACGCCATTTTCACGGTGTAAATTACCGTTTTTAATTTCTGCGCCAGGCCCATCATCCGATAATTCTAGTAACAAATCGTCACCAAATTTCTTCACAACGACTGAAATTGTTCCGCCTTCCTCTTGAACAGCAATAGCATATTTAATCGCGTTTTCAGCGAGTGGCTGCAATATCATGCTAGGGACTAAAGCATTTTTACAGTCTGATTCTATATCAATTGACACTTGCAAGCGTTCTTCAAAGCGCACTTTTTCAATATCTAAGTACAACTTCAACGCTTGAATTTCACTTTCTAACGTCACCCTTTTCATTGGGTCTTTATCTAATGAATAACGTAAAAACTCGCTCAATTTGGTTACCATACCATTGGCGGTTTTATTATCTTCGATCAGAATTAACGTAGATATTGCGTTAAGCGTGTTAAAGAGAAAGTGTGGGTTCAGCTGATAACGCAACATTTTCAGCTGGGCCTGATGAGCAACCGTATTCGCTTGAAGAACGTTTTGTTTTTCTTTTTGAAGCATTTGGTAGTATTTAGTGCCAAAGTACAAGACACTCCACCCCAACATGATTGAGAAAGCATACATGCTATTTTTGGCATAATAAATCATATGCTCAGGACGATAGCCATGCTTATAAATTTCCCAATAATTGATATTCTGAACGATTTGCCAAAGAACCGAAGCAATAAAGGAACTGACTAGTACGACAATCGCCATTTTTAGCGGTGACTGGTTCCAAACTTTTCGATAAATATAACGCAGCGGAATGCTGAGCATCCATCCTGAATACGCGTTAAGAATGATGATTATTGTAAATATATCGCGTAAATCGTGCAGCAAAGACCCTAGGTAATGTACCAAGGCAAAGCCACACCAGCCTGCAGAATGCATAAACCAGAATAGGCGATCTTTATTTTCAAAGGTTTTAGTCCACTTCACACGGATCAACTTTTATCGTTACGTTAATGTAAATTATGAATTAGGAAGAGAAATATCGCATTGCTGCTAGTCGTAGACAATTGGCGTTTTATCTCATTTACACCCAGTTAATATACTATGTTATACAATTTAGCTATAAAAAAAGGCCACCGAGGTGACCCTTTATCTTACGAATCAAGCGTTGTTTTAGATCGACAACATACGCCCTAGCGGTTGACCACCGACTAAATGCATATGAATATGGTAGACCTCTTGTCCACCATGCTGATTACAATTCATGATCAGTCGGTAACCATCTTCAGCGATTCCCTCTTTTTCCGCTAACTTACGCGCAACAGTGAATAAGCGTCCCATGGCTGCTTCATCATCCGCTTCAATATCATTAACCGTCGGAATAAGCTTATTCGGAACGATTAAGATATGCGTGTCTGCTTGAGGTGAAATATCACGGAATGCTGTTACTAACTCGTCTTGGTACAGCAATTCCGTATCAATTTCTTGCCTAATAATTTTTGAAAAAATGGTTTCTTGCGCCATGTCTTCCTCTATGTGGTCGCTAGCTTTTGTTTTGATAGTTTACCAAAGCTTTTCACATCTTCTACTAATAAATAGTTTACTGGTACTAATACTAAAGTAATCAATGTAGCGAAGATGATACCAAAACCTAACGACACAGCCATTGGGATCAAAAACTGCGCTTGCGTTGCTTTTTCAAATAACAGCGGCATTAGACCAATAAAGGTTGTTAATGACGTTAACATAACAGGCCTAAACCGAGATTGGCCAGCTGTCATTACGGCCGCCATCAACTCAGCACCTTCTGCTCGACGTTTATTAATAAAATCTACTAAAACTAAGCTGTCGTTAACTACAACACCAATTAGCGCCATCATGCCGAGTAAACTCATAATGGTTAAATCCATCCCCATTATCCAGTGCCCTGCAACCGCACCAATTGCGCCAAACGGTATAACAGACATAACAATAAATGGCTGAATATACGACTTAAACGGAATCGCAAGTAAACAGTAAATAATAAAGAAAACAAAGATTAAGCCCATTTGTAAGCTACCAAAAGACTCAGCTTGCTCTTTCGCTTCACCTTCTAAGGTGTAGCTAACACCAGGGTACTTAGCCACAAGCTCAGTTAAGAACTCTTTTAGTTCAGCATTTACTACTGTCATATTCGTTGCTTGCTTATCAACGTCAGCAGTAATATTCACCGTTCTGTACCTGTCTATACGATTAATAGCTGACGGGCTCTTTCCAGGAATCAACACAGCAACATGGGATAACGGTACTTGTCCGCCAGTTGGTGTGTTAATCAACATATCACCTAGATTAGCAACCGAGCGACGTTCATCTAATGGGAACTTGATCATAACCCGAACATCGTCACGACCACGCTGAATGCGCTGAATTTGCGAACCGAAAAATGCATCGCGTACTTGGCGCGTAACACTTGTTCTCGACATTCCTAACGCATAACCTTGTTCAGTAAGTTCAATTTCTAATTCTTCTTTACCATTTGATAAGCTATCAGAAATTTCAAACGCCGTTGGATAAGTATACAAGCGCTCTTTAACTACTTCAGATAAATGCTTAAGCGTATCTAAATCGTTAGCTGCTAATTGAATATCAATTGGATCGCCACCGCGACCAATTTCCGCTCGATACGTTAGGCTTTCTGCCCCAGGTACACTGCCAATTAGCTCTCGCCATTCGCGCACTAATTCACGTGTACCTATACCAGAATCGTTTTGATCTGCTGGGGTAATTTCGAAGCGAACACGCCCTACTTCATCTTTCGTAATGGCAAGGATGTTCAAAATTACACTAGTACCATCTTCATTGCGGTACTTGTCTTGAAGTTGCAACGCAGCATCTGCCATTTTCTTGGTGTAGCTATCAACCACTTCATAGCTGGTGCCTACAGGCATATTCAAATTAGCTCTTGCCGTTTCACTGGCAATACGCGGGAAAAAGACGAACTTAGTCCAACCACTGGTAATAAACGCTAGAATTAAGATAAATGTACCAATGAATAACGACAAGGTCATAAAGCGATTACGAATAGCTATCGATAAAATTGGCTTGTAGTACTTAATAATCGCATGCTCAAAGCCATCGGCGAATTTTTGCTGCCATAAACTTAAGCGAGATTGCTTTTCTTTCTGGCCGCGTAGTTTTAAATTCTTAAGGTGCGACGGTAAAACAAATTTTGATTCGATTAACGAGAACAGTAAAACAGGAATAACGATAACTGGGATCTGAGCAAACATTGCGCCCCTAAAGCCTTCAATGAAAGCTAAAGGTAAAAATGCTGCCACGGTTGTTAAAATACCAAAAGTTACAGGCGTTGCTACTTCTTCGGTTCCCTTAATAGCAGCTTCTAATCCTGAGTTTGCCGATTGAGTATGGCGATATATGTTTTCCCCGGTCACTATGGCATCATCAACGACGATCCCCAGCACTAAGATAAAACCAAATAAGCTCATGATATTAATAGTAATATCAAATACCGGCATCATGATAAATGCGCCCATAAAACTCACTGGAATACCAATAAATACCCAGAAAGCAATAGAAGGACGCAAGAACAACGTCAATAACAATAGTACTAAGAAGCCACCTTGCATTGCATTAGAGATAAGCGTATTTAAACGGCTTTTTACAATTTCAGAATCATCATCCCAGTAGCTTAATTCAAAACCTTTAGGCAATGTGTCTTGTCTATCAGCAATGTATTCTTTAACTGCTTCTGCAACATCAATCGCATTTTGGTTACCAATACGATAAACCTCTATTAATGCCCCTTGTTTACCGTTAAAGCGAGCACGTAAAGGCGTTTCTTCAAAACCATCTAGAACCACAGCAACATCGCGCACTTGGATCATAGTACCGTCAGGGTTGGTTTTGATAACAATACGCTCAAATTCATCTTTACGATAAGCTTGACCTTTACTGCGCACCAATACATCACCGCCTTCAGTACGAACATTACCGGCAGACATGTCTGCCGAGCTTGCTTTTACGGCATCAGCAATGTCAGATAACGTAATTTGATATTGACGAAGCTTGTCTTGACTAACTTCGATATTGATTTCGTAATTACGTACCGCATCAAGCGCTACTTGGGTTACTTCAGGTAGATTTAGTAAATCGTCGCGTACGTTTTCTGCAAACTCACGAATTTCTTTTTCACCGTAATCAGACGCTACTGTTACCGCAATAACTTCTCTTTTACGTTGTAACTTTGAAATTACCGGCTTTTCAGCGTCTACAGGAAAAGTGTTTACTGCATCAACTCGACTTTTTACTTCATTTAGAAGTTCGCTAACATCATAACCACTATCAGCTTCAATGCGCACACGTGCAGAGCCCTCAGTTGAGGTACTAGAAATCTTCTTGATACCTTCAAGGTCTTGAACAGCTTCTTCAATGCGAATCGCAACACCCTGCTCAACATCTTCAGGCGTTGCACCACGTAAACTCACCGACACGTTAACAACATCTGATTCAAATGATGGGAAAACCTCTAATGGAATATTGCTTTTAATTGAAAAAACACCTGCCAATAAAATCGTAATCATCAATAAATTGGCAGCTACATGGTTTTTAGCGAACCAACTAATCATGATTGATCTCCTTTACCGTTAGCATTTGGCTTATTACCTGCTTTATCACCTTTACCTTTTCTTGGCTGATTTCCGTCTGCTTTACCGCCACGACGTTTAGCTGGCTTTTTCGCAATTAAACGGCCATCTTGTTCATTAATTGCGACGGGCGTGCCTGACGTTACTTGCCCAAGCGGCGTTAACACTAACAACTGACCATCACTAAGGCCTGATTCAATCATAGCGACTTGTTCATTTTGCCAATCGATGGTGATTTCTGTGCGTTTTAACACGTCATCTTCAACAATATAAACGTAGCTTCCTTGGTAAATAGCTTTGTTTGGAATAACTAACGCATTTTCAACAACTTTACCGTTGATCTTCGCTTTAACATATTGGCCAATTTTAAGAGGCATGCCTTGTTTGGATTCTTTGCCGTACGGATCATTAATCTGCGCAACAACAAATAGCTGTTGTGAGTTTTGATCATAAGCACCTTCAGTACGAACCACTTTACCGAACCAATGCTGATTTTGAACCAAGTTAGAAGTAAATCTTGCTAGAGGCTGTTCTTGTACAGATTCGCTTTCAAAACGCGTACTTTCTGGCAGTAACATGTAAGGAAGGTCTTTGTTTTTTAGTGGAAGACGAATTTCTACATAATCTACCGCGTAAATTTCAGCTAAACGCGTACTCGGCGAAACGACTTGTCCAACATCAACATCTTTCGATAAGATGCGACCGGTAAAAGGCGCTACGATTTTCGAGCGCTCTACCGCTAACTCTGCTTTGTCTAAACTCGCTTGTGCTGAATATACTTTTGCTTCTGCTGCTAATAATTGTGGCTTTCGCAATACCAGATCAGGCGGCGTGTCACCATTGCCTAAGCGTTCCCAATCTTGTAGTGCCTGTTCAACTCTTGCTTGTTCTTCACTTAACGCTTGTTTAGAGCTGAATAAATTAGCCTGCGCTATTTTTACCTCTGCTTTAAGGTCACGATCGTCAATCTCAACCAGCACATCACCAGCTTCAAAAAAGCCACCTTCACGAAACTTGGTTGAAATGTTAACTATTTGCCCGGAAACCTGCGGTAAAAGTACACTTTGTGTTCTTGGTTTTACTGTTCCATAGCTATCAATCGTTACAGCATAACTTTCACGCTTTAACGTTTGTACATCAACATTCAACTGTGGCGCCTTGCTTGGCGCACCTCGTCGAGACTGAGGAGGATTATCTTTCACAACTTGAGCTGCAATATAAAAACCCGCCAGCACTGCTACAGGCAAAATTACTTTCGCATATTTTTTAACTAACATTTATCTATAGCTCCTCGTTTGCCTGATTCTGCGCGAATGATTGATAAGGTGAACCGCCTAAAGCGACATGCAGGGCAATTTTATTTTGAATAATTTGATTGGTTAATTGGATTACGGTTGTTTGCGCATCAAAAGCGCGTCGCTGCGACTCTAATACAGTGGTGTATGTCACTAACCCTTTCATGTATTGTTCGAATGAAAGTTTTTCTGCCGCTAACGCATTTTCTTGTGCAGCAGTAAAGTGTGTGTATCGCTCAGCGAGTGATTTTCGAGCGCTGATGGTATTTTCCACATCAGCAAAAGCGCGATATACCTTATCAAGGTACGATTGTTCTTTTTGCTGTACTATCAATCTTGCTTGTTCTTCTAGTGAGGAAAGTCGGCCACCATCAAATAATGGCATGGTCAAATTACCTAGAAGCGACCAAGCTAATGAGCTGCCACTCAATAAGTTTGAAAGTTCATCAGAAGAATCACCAGCAGTCGCCGTTAATGAAAATTTAGGGAATCTTTGCTTATGAGCAACCGCTAATCCAGCATCGGCAGAGAGCATGTCAAACCAAGCGCTTTGAATGTCATAACGCTGGGTTAATAACTCAGATGGCTCACCAAAAGAAAATGAAGTATCGACTTTAGGTAGTACATTACTTGAAGCTAAGTTGGCTTCTGGATAACTACCGATTAACAGCTCTAAGTCTCGCTGCGCACGTTTAACGGCATTGGTTTGTTCTGCTACTCGCGCCAATTCACGATTAACATCATTTTGCGTTAAATAAACATCCAATGCTTGATTTAAACCTAAACGATAGCCAGCTTGGATCATTTCAAGATTATGGGCAAGGTTGGTTGCGCGTTCTTGGTATAAATTAAGTAGCTGTCTCGCTTCTATCAAATTAAACCAAGCGCTCGATACATTAGAAACTAACTGAATTTCTTGATGTTTTAAGGTGTTGCGAGCAGATGCTAGATTTAATGCTGCTTCTTCTTGAGCATCAGACAACTTGCCCCATAAATCAACTTCATACGATAGCTGCAAATCAATATCAGCGGCGTTGCTGTAGCTCGTATTATCAGAACCGACAGACTTTCTTCTTGACTGGCTAGCACCAATGCTTAAATCTGGCCACAAATCAGCTCCTGCTACATTTGCTCTTTCTTCTGCTATCTGAACAGCAATTTTGTTAATTTTAAATTCGCGGTTATTTTCTACAGCTTTAGCGACTAGGTCTTCTAAAGTTGGGTCAGAAAAATTCTCGACCCAATATTTGCTTTGGGTCGAAATAGCGATACCTTCGCTATCTTGCCAATTAACTGGCGCCTGCAACGTTTTGCTTTGCTCAGTGATTGCACTAGGTGTTGAGCAAGCCGCTGTAAACAAGGCCAAACTAACAGCATAATAAATTGAATTCTTCATCAAATCGATATGCCCTTTTCATCTTAAATTCTAATGTTAAACACCCTACAAGAAGGGCATTTTGGTTGACTGTACTATAAAGAACACAGCTCTTTGTAAGCAACGCACTTTACAAAGCTTTACTCATGACTAATCAAAGGTACGATGAGTGGTTATATTTTTGCGACAAGTTACCGTTTGTCTACAGTTCTAATAATAGGCTATTTACATAACCATATAGATTACGAGTGCATTGGCGAATTAGATCTTTACGCACGGAAGGAATTAATTGCAGGTTAAAGTTGAATATCTATAAGAAAAACAAAGAAGTAATGGCAGAGCTTAGTTTACTAAATCGTTAGCCAAAAGCGAGCCAAACGCCAACACCTATCATTAACGAACCTGATATACGATTCATTATCTTTACATTATTGCCTGTCGACAAGAACACCCTTAGTGTTTTACCACCGGATGCATAAATCATCATACACACAAATTCTGACAAGGTAATAATAGATAGTAGCACCAGCATTTGCGGCACAATGGGCAATTCAGTGCTAATAAATGGTGGCAATAGCGCGATCATGAATCCCCAGCCTTTGGGGTTAGATATAGCAGTAACCAAGCCCTGCATAAACAATGTTAATCGGCCAACTTCAATCTCTGCATGAATATCTATGGCCATTTTCCCTTTCGATTGCCACATCTGAAAACCTAAAAAGGCCAAGTAGGCACCGCCGATATACTTTACAACCTCAAAAACACTCGGATACTTCAGCATCACAGAAGCCACACCAGCGACTGCTGCTACGGCTACCACAGCCACGCCGATTAGCTCTCCAAGCATCATATACATAGTTCTTCGCACACCAACAGTCATACCTAATGTCATGGCAAGCGTCATACACATTCCAGGCGTAATACTGACAAAGAAGAATGTAGGGATAAAAACCGCAAGTGTTGTGTAATCAATCATAAAGAAAAAAGAATAACTGTTGTTTCGGCGCTACATTAACGCAATTAAATCGATTAATCAGCTTTTTGTTTCTAGGGCGAATATTACTACTCTACAATTCATTACAGCATTTAACTAAGATTTACAGCAACAACATATGTAACAACTTATTATACGCTGCGACTAAACCTATTACCCATAGAAAACACGTCAATTTTCGTGGTAATAGACTCAAGCGTTTAGGTTCATCGTTAATTTATTCGAAGTACTTAACTCTATAGCGAGATTAAAAGTCTCTAAGGTGAATGAAATGGCAGCTAATAACAAACGTGAAGCATTAACATTAATTGGTGTAGTAGTAACCGTATTTTTAGCGATTAATTTTATACCCAAAGCAATAGCAAACGACACAACTGAGCAAATAGAACCTTGTTTCAATACTTCATCAACTTACTCTACGCCGAGTCAAAAACAGAATAATTGAAACGCGAATATAACTAGATGTTAGATAGTATAAATAGTTAATATACACAGTCACCATGTAACGCGTTACACGCAAACCCATGATATATAATGCGTTATGTTAATTTAAGTAACTATTAACGGTAAAAGTAAAAGTATGTGATTCTTGGGATTGGTCGACAATATTTAAGTTTACACGCCACACCATATTAGGTTCTCCGCAGCTACCAAATATACTGTTGGCAACAATTCGACCACTCTCTTGCTTTTCGAAAAACAAAGGGATTTTTCCCATATACATGCTTTGGCCTTCCATAAAGCCAGTAACGGTTACATTAGGGTTACTTTCTATTTCAACAATAAGATTAAACTGGGTTTCAGCCACTAGCTTTTTCTGATCAAATAGTATTTGAACTTTACCGATTTTACTTTCAAAAAAGCACTGACTTTGACTAGGTAAACATAGCGGCTCTACCGCTTGGTAACTTTGCTTATCTGAGCACCCCAAAATAAGCAACAATAACAGCAAAAACTGTGTAATTTTATTCAACTTTTAATCCCTATCACCACATAGAAGCGGCGCAATTTACCTGCAATCGGTGACAATTTAAACACTTAATTGTTTTTTTTTGATTTAAAACAAATTTTACCGCGTTGGCTAATGACTTTTAATGCTGAAATGTCTATTATTCGCGCGGGTTTAAGACTCGCTGTGTGAATGTCTATTTTTTAGTCTATAACTATAAATGGCATAGTCACGTATTTTACTTAACTCGACTTTAATAATTATAACTGCGGAAACCAAAACATGACTCAAAATGATACGTCAGCAGTAGACTACAACTTCGATGTTGTGCGTCAATTTACTGTAATGACCGTAATATGGGGTATTGTAGGTACTCTTGTGGGTGTTCTTATCGCTGCACAATTAATATGGCCAGCGTTAAACTTTGACACTCCTTGGCTAACTTACTCTCGTTTACGTCCACTCCACACCAATGCGGTAATCTTCGCATTTGGTACCAGTGCTCTTTTTGCTACGTCTTACTACGTTGTGCAAAGAACGTGTAAAACGACACTATTCGGTGGCTCTTTAGCAGCCTTTACTTTCTGGGGCTGGCAAGCAATCATCGTATTAGCTGCTATTACGTTGCCATTAGGCTACACCTCAAGTAAAGAATATGCAGAGCTAGAATGGCCAATCGACATTTTGATTGCCGTTGTTTGGGTCGCGTATGCCATCGTGTTCTTTGGAACACTCGTAAAACGTAAAACATCTCATATATACGTAGCGAACTGGTTCTTCGGTGGCTTCATCATTACGGTTGCAGTTCTTCACATTGGTAACAGCATGGCTATCCCTGTTTCAATGATGAAATCTTACTCTATTTACTCTGGTGCTATCGACGCTATGATGCAATGGTGGTACGGTCACAACGCTGTAGGTTTCCTTTTAACAGCTGGTTTCCTTGGTATGATGTACTACTTCGTACCTAAGCAAGCTGAACGCCCTGTTTACTCTTACCGTTTATCAATCGTTCACTTCTGGGCGCTTGTTTCACTATACATTTGGGCAGGTCCTCACCACTTACACTACACAGCACTTCCTGACTGGGCACAAAGCTTAGGTATGGTAATGTCAGTAGTATTATTCCTACCTTCTTGGGGTGGTATGATTAACGGTATCATGACGTTATCTGGTGCATGGCACAAACTTCGTCACGATCCAATTCTACGTTTCCTAATCGTTTCATTGTCTTTCTACGGTATGTCTACTTTCGAAGGTCCAATGATGGCGATTAAATCAGTAAATGCACTTTCACACTACACTGACTGGACTGTCGGTCACGTTCACTCTGGTGCATTAGGTTGGGTAGCGATGGTTTCAATTGGTGCGATGTACCACTTAATTCCAATCCTATTTAACCAACAACGTATGTACAGCATTAAATGGATCAACATTCACTTCTGGATGCACACTGCAGGTATCGTTTTATACATTGTTGCTATGTGGATTTCAGGTGTAATGCAAGGCTTAATGTGGCGCGCGGTTAACACTGACGGTACATTAACATACAGTTTCGTTGAAAGCTTACAAGCCTCTTACCCATTCTACTTCATCCGTTTCTTAGGTGGTGTATTAGTAGTAGCAGGCTTTGTATTAATGGCTTACAACATGTTTAAAACTATTTCAGCTGAAGACGGTAGTCTTAAGCGTCAAGAACAAGCTTAAGGAGACGAAACATGATTAATAAACATGAAAAAGTCGAAAAGAATGTAGGCATGTTCTTCATCTTCACCATCTTTGCAATCAGTATTGGTGGTTTAGTAGAAATTACTCCGTTGTTCTTCCAAAAGGAAACAACACAACCTGTTGAAAACTTACGCCCATACACGGCGTTAGAGCTTGAAGGTCGCGATATTTACATTCGTGAAGGTTGTAACGTATGTCACAGCCAAATGATACGTCCATTCCGTGCGGAGACAGAACGCTATGGTCACTACTCTGTAGCTGGTGAGCACGTATGGGAGCACCCATTCTTATGGGGTTCAAAACGTACCGGTCCTGATCTAGCTCGTGTTGGTGGTCGTTACAGTGATGATTGGCATCGCGCCCACTTAATTGATCCTCGTTCAGTTGTACCTGAGTCGAACATGCCATCATTCAAATGGCTTGAAGAGACTAAATTAGACGGCAACTTAACTGCTAAGAAAATGGAAACATTTAATTTCTTAACGAGAAATCGAAGCCATAAAGATGAAAACGGAAATCCAATTCCGCTTTACTCGGCTGAAGACATCAAGAATGCAAAAACAGACGTTAAAGGCAAAACAGAAATGGATGCCATTATCGCCTACTTGCAATCTCTTGGTCATGCTTTGAAGTAAGCGTTATGGATTACGGAACATTAAGAGGCTTTATCGCCCTACTTATATTGGCTTTATTTATCATCATTGTGGTGTGGTCATACAGCAAGAAACGTAAAGATGCGTTCGATAGCGCAGCTAACTCGATTTTTGAAGAAGACGAAAACCGCAAGGAAGAAATTAACAAACAGGAGACTAATAATAATGTCTAGTTTCTGGAGTATTTGGATTACAGTACTGTCACTAGGTACGTTAGTAGGTTGCTACCTATTATTACGCTGGTGTCTGAAAAACTTTGCTGGTGTTGAAGAAGGTGCGTCTATGGGCCACGAATTCGACGGCATCGAAGAATTAAACAATCCACTACCAAAATGGTGGAGCACTTTCTTCTTAATTACTATTGTTTGGGGTTTTGGTTACTTACTATTCTACCCAGGCTTAGGTAATTGGGCAGGCTTGTTTGGTTGGACAAGTTCAAACCAAAACATTATGAGCATTGAAGATTCAAAAGCACAAGCTGAGTATGCAAAAGCTAACAACCTTATCGTTCAATACGATATGGAAGTTAAGGCGGCAGACGAAAAATTTGGGCCAATCTTCGCTGAATTTGCGGCACTTAGTATTAAAGATATCGCTTCTGCGAAAAACGAAGAAATCGATTTCGATGAAAAAGGCGACTTAACGGCAGAGCAACAATCTTTGGTTCGTCGTAAAGAGGCACTTCGTGTAGGACAACGCTTATTCTTACAAAACTGTGCACAATGTCACGGTTCAGATGCACGCGGTACTACTGGCTTCCCTAACCTAGCTGATAAAGATTGGTTATACGGCGGTACACCAGAAGACATTAAAGCATCGCTACTTCACGGTCGTGTAGCACAAGGTATGATCGCTTGGGAAACTATGTTAGGTGGTGAGCAAGGCGTTAAAGACGTTGCAGCTTACGTGCTTAGCTTAAGTGGTCGTCAGTCTAAAGAAGGTGACGCGACAGCTGGTCAAGCTAAATTCGCGATGTGTGCGGCATGTCACGGTGCACAAGGTGAAGGTAGCGCGGCTATGGGTGTTGCTGCGTTAGGTGCGCCTCGCTTAAACGATGATATTTGGTTATACGGTCCTTCTGAGCGCGGTGTTCAAGAATCGATTCGTTACGGTCGTGCTGGTGTGATGCCTGCTTGGAAAGATATTTTAGGTGAGCAAAAAGTACATGTAATTAGTGCTTATGTTTACAGTCTTTCTCAAGACTAACCGATAAAACGATTAATACAAAAAACCTCGCAATAGCGAGGTTTTTTTATGCGTCAAATATAGCAATAACCTACAAGTTGACTTCTCATCATGCGGCATCAAACAACATCAAACGGTGCTATTGCTATGCCCTCTTCCAAAGGTATATTCTTAAATTCGATATCTCTTACCGCATGAATAAATTTTAACGTTTTGAATGCGTCAAACCAGATATCAACTTGCTTTCGGTACTGCTCATGAGACTGACGTTTTTGTTTGGCAATAAAGGTATAAGCACCAATATCTTCAAGCGCTTTTTGAGTCGTTTCTAAAAGAGTCGTTAACGCCTTGTCAATGTCGCCTTGATGATCAACCAATATAAGAAACTCTCGTGCTTCTTTAAGACAGACAAATACTTGAGGATGGTAATAGTGATAACCAACCCCTTGCTCTAGGTCATTTATTATCGTGGTTACCGCAGGACCAGTGCCAAACGGAACTCGATCAGACAACCGCGCTTCCAACGTAATAGTAGCGTCTTTTACTTCAGTAATCGCTCCTACCTTGGCAAGTTTATTCAATAGATAAAAATCTTCGCCAGCACTTCGCTTTGGAAATCCTCGAACTTGCGCATATGCCTCTGCAGAAAACGCAAGAATACTGCCAATGGTGAAAAAAGCATAGGGTGAACCAGCAAAGGCTAGCCCTGCTTTATAATATGACATTGCCAATTGATATTGTTGAGTCGCGTCGGCAACATCCTTTTGCAGTCCGTCTTTTTCTTGTTGCTCGCTATTTTCTTGCTGACCACAATGATTAAAAGCATAAGTTAAAGCAACACACCTGGTATCAAAGCTTTTATTAGGATAATCAAAATAATTATCTGGTAATGTAGCGTCTGCATCTGTTGAATAGATCCATTTTGATGAAACTGCCCCTGTTGCAATCATAGCCAACGCTATATCTACTCCTATTTTGCGTGCTTGCCCTACCCCCACTTTATAGGGAATAGGTGAAGTAAACCTATCAACTATGACGATGTGCGAATTTAAGTGCCTAAGGTAAACAATAGAAACAGAGTTTCGCTGAAAAACAAGTTTTCCGAGTGAAAGTGCAAATTGGTATAAGGCTTGTTGAGGAGCGATATTTGTATCAGTATCTGGCTGATTAATCACTAAAACCAACAATAACTTTCTGCAAATATTACTATTTGAAAAGAGCCTTTCGATAAAAGCTGGGTTTTCTTTATAAGCAGGAATAACAAGTGCTTTTTTGCAATGTGAACTTAATGTTAAACCAGAGATGTGTGAAACCTCTGGCTCAGCATATTGTTCAAGATACTTGCAAATCGCTTTATTAGACATAAAGCTATTACTTAGTGAAGCGCAGCTCTAAAAGGTAGCGCTTCGCAAATACGTGCTTCTTCAACCAGTATTTCTTCTAATCGCTGATCTACTTCTTCTTTGTCGAAATACTCATAAGCTAACTCAACAAATAAGTTTTTATGCTTCTCTTCTGATTTAGCGATTGAAACATAAAAGTCTTTTTCTTTTCCGGCTGGTAAAGCTTCTGCAACCAGTGAAAAACGTTCATGACCACGCGCTTCGATAACGCCCGCCACTAAAAGCCTGTCTAAGAAAAATACATCTTTACCATTGCGGAAAATAGCGCGTATTTGTTTGATGTACATATCTTTTTCATCGTTAGCCAGTTGTACATCTCTGGCCTGAAGTAGTTTAATCACTTGCTTAAAATGAATCAGCTCTTCAATCGCTAGATCTGTCATCGCTCTTACAAGTGTTTTTCTATCTGGGTAATGAGAAAGCATAGAAACTGCCATACCAGATGCTTTCTTCTCGGCAGCCGCATGGTCTTGTAAAAATGCATCAAAATCAGCTAAAACAGCTTCTGTCCAACTAAATGGCGTTTTGTACTTCAATTCAAACATTGATCAATTCTTTAATAAGGTAAAACAATAAAACTGCGCACTATTTTACCTGCAACCAAATAAACCTCAATCTATTCAAACACAATTAGTGTTATTAATTACGAAAGTTAACAGCTCTAGCACTTCCACTATTTTAAAATATGTTTCGTTATCAATTAGTAAAGTCATTGTCAAAGTGAGGTTTTATGGTAGATATTTCAACGAACATAGCTGGCGTTAACTTTCCTAGTTATATCTATAACGCCTCAGGCCCAAGAGACACCACTTTAGTAGAGTTAACTGAGATTGGTGAATCAGGGTCAGGGGCGATTTTAACGAAATCATGTACCCTTGAACCAAGAGAAGGAAACCCTCTTCCTCGCTACCAAGCTTTTAAAGGTGGTTCAATTCAATCAATGGGCCTCCCCAATCTTGGATACAAAGCCTATTTAGAATTTATTCCTTGGCTCAAGAAGCACAACAAGCCCGTCATTATTAGCATATCTGGGTTATCACTCAAGGACAATGTAACCATGTTGCGCTCATTTCAGCAAAGTGATGCCGACTTAATAGAGGTTAACTTTTCTTGCCCTAACATCATTGGTAATCCTCAATTAGGCTATGACTTTGAGCAATCAGCAGCAATGTTGGAAGCTATTGGAAACCTAGGAAATACTCCTATTGGTATCAAGCTCCCCGCTTATTTCGATTTTAGCCATTACGATGCGATTGCTGAGCTAATTAATAACCACAACGTCGCCTTTGTTACTTGTATCAATTCGATCGGTAATACACTCGTTATTGATCCCTATAAACAGCAACCACTGATTAAACCGAAAAACGGTTTTGGCGGCTTAGGAGGAGCCATAATCAAACCAATAGGATTAGCAAACGTCAATGCGCTACGACAGCGATTGAGAAGTGACATTCAAATTATTGGGGTTGGCGGTATTGAATCAGGTTGCGACGCCTTCGAATATCTGCTCGCAGGTGCAGATGCTGTACAAATTGGCACCTGTTTTCAAGAGCAAGGGCCCGCTTGCTTTACACGTATCAATCAAGAACTAATAGAAATGTTGTCTGGTAAAGGTTATCAGTCAATTAATGAAGCCAAAGGCCAGTTGAGAAATTTGTAAAATAGAATATTTCCAATGTTTACTATTTACCTTAGCTAATAAACTTTATAACTTATGCATAATTATCGCTTGCTTTTTGTTTTATTCATGGCAAAGTGGGCACCGTAGTCAAGCGGATTATCGCTGTGGGCGTTTCGATACGTCACAAGATTACACTCACAATTTGGATTAATAAAAATCAAGAGGTAGCGCTTCAATGTGTTCGATATTTGGTATTTTAGATATAAAAACTGGGGCTGATGCCCTTCGCCCTAAAGCTATACAGGCTTCTCGCTTATTACGCCATCGTGGACCAGACTGGTCAGGTGTTTACAACAATGAACATGCAATTCTAGTTCATGAACGTCTTGCAATCGTAGACACAGAAAACGGCGCTCAACCCCTTTACAACAAAGATAAAACTCACGTACTCGCTGTTAATGGTGAAATTTACAACCACAAAGCACTCGAAGAAAGCTTAACGGTTGATTATCAATTTAAAACCCATTCTGACTGTGAAGTTATCTTACCTTTATACCAAGAGCACGGTGCTGGCTTTGTTGATAAGCTTCAAGGTATGTTTGCTTTTTGTTTGTATAACGCAAGCGACAACAGCTATTTAATCGCACGAGATCATATCGGCATTATTCCGCTTTACACAGGTTATGATGAAGAAGGTAACTTTTACGTTGCTTCTGAAATGAAAGCATTAATGCCGATGTGTAAAACGGTTGAAGAATTCCCTCCTGGTCACTTACTTGACAGTAAAACAGGTAAATTAGAAAAATACTACCAACGCAACTGGATGCAATACAGTGCAGTAAAAGATAACTTCACGAGTAAAACAAAATTACGTGAAGCGCTAGAAGAATCAGTTAAAAGTCACTTAATGACTGACGTTCCTTATGGCGTGCTACTATCAGGTGGTTTAGATTCTTCGCTTGTTTCTTCTATTACACAAAAATTTGCCGCTCGCCGCATCGAAGAAAACGATTTATCAGAAGCTTGGTGGCCAAAAGTTCACTCTTTTGCTTGTGGTTTAGAAGGCTCTCCAGATTTAGTTGCTGCACAAAAGGTTGCTGATAGCATTGGTACCGTGCATCACAGCGTTGTTTTTACCGAACAAGAAGGTATCGACGCATTAAAAGAAGTTATCTATCACCTAGAAACTTATGATGTAACCACGATTCGTGCATCAACTCCTATGTACCTAATGGCGCGTAAGATCAAAGCGATGGGTATTAAAATGGTGCTTTCTGGTGAAGGTGCTGATGAAATATTCGGTGGTTATTTATACTTCCACAAAGCGCCAAACGCACAAGAGTTCCATGAAGAGTTGCTACGTAAGCTCGAAAAACTACATATGTTCGACTGTTTACGTGCAAACAAAGCAATGTCTGCTTGGGGTGTAGAAGCACGCGTGCCATTCTTAGATAAGAACTTTATGGACGTTGCAATGCGCTTAAACCCTGAAGACAAAATGTGTGGTAACGGTAAAATCGAAAAAGGTATTTTACGTGCTTCATTTGAAGGCTACTTACCAGAAGAAATTCTGTGGCGTCAAAAAGAACAATTTTCTGACGGTGTTGGATACTCTTGGATCGATGGCTTAAAAGAACATGTAGAATCTCAAGTGAGTGACCAACAGCTTGAGAACGCCAAGTTTAGATTCCCACATAACACACCAGATACTAAAGAAGCCTACTTCTACAGAACTATTTTTGAAGAGCACTTCCCTATTCCAAGCGCTGCTGAATGTGTTCCAGGTGGTAAGTCTGTTGCTTGTAGTACACCTCAAGCACTTGCTTGGGATGAAGCTTTTAGCAAAATGGCAGACCCTTCTGGTCGTGCCGTTCAAAGTATCCATAACGATAGTTACTAACCATAATAATTAACTACAGCTCTATTAGTAGTTAATTATCTTTAGAAGTCTAATACGATTGTAGTAGTAGACTTCTAAAGAATTTAACCTACACATGTCACCCCAACCGTCGATTATTTACAAAAAATCAACGTGTTTCATACAAATACACAACAAGTGTGCAATTTTTGACCACCCATTTCATTGAAATTTAACAAATATGGTTAAAGTGTTGTAGACTCCTTGCGACCTTTTCAAAAGGTATACAACTTACTTCAATACAAGGAATTTTCGATGGAAATGAAAAAAAGTATTGTGGCACTTTCAGTGCTATCGATTCTGACTGCCTGCGGAGGCGGTTCTTCATCTAATAATAACACACCGACACCAACACCAACACCAACGCCAACTGCCGTTGAAACGGCTGTTTCAGGTAAAGCTGCAAATTTAGCAAACGCTAAACTTACAGCTTACAAATATGTTGATAATGCACCTGTAGCGCTTACGAGTGATGAAATCAAAGAAACTGATATCATGACTGATGCGGAAGGTAATTACAGCTTTACGGTAATAGACTTTGAAGGTCCTCTAAAAGTCGAATTATCTGTTGGTGAAAGTACTACGTTGTTATGTAGTTCAATTGCGAAATGTGGAGATGTTGATTTTGCATCCACAATTGATTTATCAACAAGTGAGCCAGACTTAACTTTTGCTTCTATCGTTAACATCCCAACAATCAGCGATACTGCCGTAACTATCAATACCAGCACATTGACTCATTTAGCTTCAAAACTTATTGAGAGCAAAATGATGACAAGTGATGGTGATAAAGCCACGATTATTCAAGAGCAATCATCAATTATTGCCAATGCGTTCAATATTAATGGCGTATTAAGCGACCTTTCACCTACTCCAGTAACACATAATGAAATGGTAGTCGCTGAAGATAATATCGTTGAACTTAAATACGGACTTATTGAAGCTGGTATTCACTCAGCATTATTTAATACGAATGCTACAGCAATGTCTGCTTTATTTGGCCCTTCTGGTCAGACAAACTCAGGCGATATTACTGAGAAGTTATCTCAAGCTATCGATGATTTAGTTGAATATGAAGGCAGCTTCATTTTAGAACAGGACGACGATAGCGATTTCGAATTGTCCTTGGTTGAAGTACTTTCAGGCGCATCAGATTCTGCAAAGCATTCATCTGAATCAATTGCCGCTGATAGCGACCTTACGGGCACAGAATCAATTATCGAGTCGTTGAATCAACTCGAAACCAATTTAGAAAACCAATCAGTTTTTGAAATGGCAACAGCGAACGATGATGGCCGCAGTGGCTCTTCATCAACTATCATCACGGACGGCGATGCTGTAGCGAAAGCAAAATCTATGGTGCAAGACGTTCGTTTATTTGCCAACCTTTTTGACCCAACGAAAGATCAAAACGTTGTCTCTCAAGGCGATGCTTACTTAGCGTTAGTAGATGACGCGGGTGCTATGGTTGAAGAAGAAGCGGCTAGCTTCTTATTATTAGCGAATATCGCCGATGTACTAGGTGAGATAGCATCTGGAATGGAAGATGGCAACGGTATTGTTGACGCAGCGGATTATATCGATGGTGCGACGGGTTCAATTTCATTTAACGAACAAACAGACAACGGCGGCATGAGCTTTGCCCTTTCAGTAATGAAAGGTGAAGAAACGGTCATGTTAAATGCTGACGCAGCTTTTACTGACGAAGGCATGAGCATCACCCTTTCCCTTGACGGTAAAATTGAGTCATCCAATGCGATTCTTTCTCTTGCCGAAGGAAGCTACGCAAAAATTAATCTTGACCAAGCGACGTCTAGAGAAGCATTAGATCAAGATATGGACTCACCAGATGTAGTTTCTGGCTCGTTAGATTTAACCGTGTCTCTTGCTCAAAAACAAACAGATACAGTTACTAATCCTGTTTCGTTTGAAGGCATGATAAAAACAGACTTGATGGCTGTACAAACAAATACATTGAACCCATATGAGCAGTATTTATTTGGGGAAGATGGTCGCGTAGTAAGAGATGAATTCGGAGAGCTTATCCGTAAAACCTACTACCAAAAAGGCAAAGGCTCTGACATTTTACCAGAAATGCTAACTCTTAGTGGCGCCATTGGCACTCATGAAGGCGATCTTGTCAAAGCAACACTCACTGTTGATATTCAAGATTTAGATAGCTATGAAGCGCCAGAATTTAAGTACATTGGTGCACCTTTCGAGAATATGGTATCGGTTTCAGTTTCTGGCGATAAAAACACGGTTGAATGGACATTAAATGATGGCCTTGATACTAACCCATATCAGTCGGTAGCTGGCAACACAGTATTTGAACCTGGAGCAAATGCGGGTGAATGGAGTTTTACTCTAACGACCACTTCTAAACAAGGTAATTCTACTTCAGATAAATATCAACGTAGAGTTATCCCTAACGGTAATTTAACTAACTACGCCTACACTATTGAAAGTACAGGTTATGCTTTTTACGAGTTAGTTACTGCGTTCGATTCTGACAATGACGGTAATGCAGATTATTACAGTCACAGTTATTTCGATGGAGACAGTATAGATGAAGCTGGTAACCTTTTAGACTGGGAAGGAAATATCATCGAGCTAACTGAAGCTAATGCTGGCGGCACATACTATTATGATGATTTGGACACTTTGTTAGAAAGACATGCGCTACAACCAGATAGCGTCACTAACGGTGCGGAAAACTTTGCTTATATGGCTAAGTACTTTATCGGTACCTTAAGTTATATGTTAGAAAGTGGTGACTCAGTTGCTTTTTATGCTGATGAAAATGCTGATAAACTTGCATCTATTGCTCAAGGTAATTCAGTAAATCTTCATGGTAATATTTCTGCTGACAAATTTATGGATAACGCCATTAAAGTTGTTGCTAGTCAAACGGGTGACACAGTTACACAAACGATAGCAAACAATTTTGATATTGTGTACGCTTATCAATTTGTAGAGTCAGGGGTAACTAACTACTCATATACAGTAGATGATTTCCAAAGGTTCGCAACGACCACAGCAGAAGATGTTGGTTTAGATTACGCTGAGGTTCTATATCGAAACCAAAGTAGCTACGATGCTTACGAGTACAAAATCATCCCTGAAGACACTTCTGCTGAACCTGATGGAATAGCGGATCAATTTTCGCTTAAGTTTGTTTGGGGTGAATACTTTAATGAAAATAGTGAACTTGTTGACTCGGAAGGTAATATACTCAATGTAGATGAGCACGGAGCAGTTTGGTACACATCTTCAACACTAGAAGATATATTGTCGTTCCAACCTTTCCTCACTCCAGTTTCACCTTATACAGATTATAATGCAGTAGATTATTTCAAAAGTTACGTATCTTTATGGACTCTTTACTATTACGTTGATGGTATTGGTGAAGTAACAACTGATTTAACCAAAGAAAATCTTGATAATGTTGTAGCTGGTTCAACAACTTATTATGATGCAATGAACACAATGCCTGAAGAGCTAGAGCTTTTAGAAAACGAAGATGTCTTTTTAGATGTTAACGCTGCTCTATCGCTTGAGGTTGTTTTAGGTGAATATGAGATCAACTTAGCAATCTCAGGTAAACGCACAGGGTTAGAAGACGGTGAATTTGACTTAGACCTAAGTTATAGCCTGCCAGGTGAAACATCTCAACGCGCTTTAAGTGTGTATGCTAACACGAAAGAGGCTGATACGATTGTTGCTGAAAACGCTGAAAACGTAGTACTTCTTCTTACAGAATTAGAAGATAACGCCGAAACTAATGTTATCGGTTTAATATACGTTGAAGGTGTTCAAGCGGCACAAGTAGAAGATAGAGACGGTATTATCACTATCGTGTATAGCGATGAGACTGTTGAGTCTTTATAAATTATCAAGAGTAAACACTTGAATAAAAGTACAAATGCCAGTCATTTTTGACTGGCATTTTCTAAGGCTAAACATAAATAAAACCGACAAAGGAATGTTAATGAAAATAGAAGACTTCTAAAGAAGTTAGCCTACAACTCACATTACGACCGCTATCTTTGCAAAAAAGAAACGCTTTTTTTCACAAGCACTCAACATATGTGCAATTTTTAACCACCCATTTCATTGAAATTTAACAAATGTGGTTAAAGTGTTGTAGACTCCTTGCGAACTTTTTAAAGGTATACAAATTACTTCAATACAAGGAATTTTCGATGGAAATGAAAAAAAGTATTGTAGCACTTTCAGTGCTATCAATTCTGACTGCCTGTGGAGGCGGTTCTTCATCTAATAATAACACACCGACGCCAACCCCAACGCCAACGCCAACTGCCGTTGAAACAGCTGTTTCAGGTAAAGCTGCAAATTTAGCAAACGCTAAACTTACAGCTTACAAATATGTTGATAATGCACCTGTAGCGCTTACAAGTGATGAAATCAAAGAAACTGATATCATGACTGATGCGGAAGGTAATTACAGCTTTACGGTAATAGACTTTGAAGGTCCGCTAAAAGTAGAGTTATCTGTTGGTGAAAGTACTACGTTATTATGTAGTTCAATTGCGAAATGTGGTGATGTTGATTTTGCATCCACAATTGATTTATCAACAAGTGAGCCAGATTTAACTTTTGCTTCTATCGTTAATATCCCAGCAATAAGCGATACTGCAGTAACTATCAATACCAGCACCTTGACTCATTTAGCTTCAAAACTTATTGAGAGCAAAATGATGACAAGTGATAGCGACAAAGCCACGATCATTCAAGAGCAATCATCAATTGTTGCCAATGCATTTAATATTAATGGCGTTTTAAGCGATCTTACACCTACTCCAGTGACACATAATGAAATGGTAGTAGCCGAAGATAATATCGTTGAACTTAAATACGGACTTATCGAAGCAGGTATTCACTCAGCGCTATTTAATTCGAATGCTTCAGCTATGTCTGCTTTATTTGGCCCTTCTGGTCAAGCAAACTCAGGTGATATTACCACGAAGTTATCTCAGGCTATCGATGATATAGTTGAACATGAAGGCAGCTTCATATTAGAACAAGACGACGATAGCGAATTCGAACTATCTTTGGTTGAAGTACTTTCAGGCGCTTCAGATTCCGCAAAGCATTCATCTGAATCAATTACTGCTGATACCGACCTTACGGGCACAGAATCAATTATCGAGTCGTTGAATCAACTCGAAACCAATTTAGAAAACCAATCAGTTTTTGAAATGGCAACAGCGAACGATGACGGCCGTAGCGGCTCTTCATCAACTATCATCACGGACGGTGATGCTGTAGCGAAAGCAAAATCAATGGTGCAGGACGTGCGTCTTTTTGCCAATCTTTTTGACCCAACGAAAGATCAAAATGTTGTCTCTCAAGGCGATGCTTACTTAGCGTTAGTAGATGACGCTGGTGCAATGGTTGAAGAAGAAGCGGCCAGCTTCTTATTGCTAGCGAATATCGCTGATGTGCTAGGTGAAATAGCATCTGGAATAGAAGAAGGCAATGGCTCTGTTAACGCAGCGGACTATATCGATGGCGCGACGGGTTCTATTGCATTTAACGAACAAACAGACAACGGCGGCATGAGCTTCGCCCTTTCAGTAATGAAAGGTCAAGAAACAGTCATGTTAAATGCTGACGCGGCTTTTACTGACGAAGGCATGAGCATTACCCTTTCCCTTAACGGTAAAATTGAGTCAGCCAATGCGATTCTTTCTCTAGCTGAAGGAAGCTACGCAAAAATTAATCTTGACCAAGCAACGTCTAGAGAAGCGCTAGACCAAGATATGGACTCACCTGATGTAGTTTCAGGCTCGCTAGATTTAACCGTATCACTTGCCCAAAAACAAACAGATTCAGTCACTAACCCTGTTACGTTTGAAGGCATGATAAAAACCGATTTAGCTGCTGTTGAAACCAATACATTAACCCCATATGAACGGTATTTACGTGGAGAAGATGGTCGAGTTGTAAGAGATGAATTCGGCAATTTTGTACTTAAAACTTACTATAAAAAAGGCAGAGGCTCTGACATTTTACCAGAAATGCTAACTCTTAGTGGCGCCATAGGCACTCATGAAGGCGATCTTGTCAAAGCAACACTCACTGTTGATATTCAAGATTTAGATAGCTATGAAGCGCCAGAATTTGAGTACATTGGTGCACCTTACGACAATATGATATCAGTATCAGTTTCAGACGACAAAAACACGGTTGAATGGACATTAAATGATGACCTTGATACTAACCCATATTATTCAGGCGGCCTCATCGAATTTGAGCCTGGCGTAAACGCGGGAGAGTGGAGCTTTACAGTAACATACGGACCTTACGGTGAAGAAGAATATCCAGACAAATACCAACGTAAAGTAATTCAAAACGGAGATTTAACAAATTACGCCTATACTATCGAAATAATCGGTTTTGCCATTTACGAACTAGTTACTGCGTTCGACTCTGATAATGACGGTATCGCAGATTATTACAGCCACAATTATTTCAGTGGAGTCCGTTTGGATGACTCAGGTAACCTAATAGACCATCAAGGAAACGTTGTTGAGCTTACAGAAGCTAATGCTAAAGCAACATATTATTATGACGATTTGGACACTTTGTTAGAAAGACATGCATTACAACCCGATAGCGTCACTAATGGTGCAGAGAACTTTGCTTATATGGCCAAGTACTTTATCGGTTCCCAAAGGTTCATGTTAGAAAATGGTGATTCAGTCCACTTTTATGCTGATGAAAATACCGATATACTTGAATCCATTGGTCAAGGGAATTCAGCAGTTCTTCATGGTAATTTTAGCGCTGATATATTTATGGAAGACGCCATTAAATTTGTCGCTAACGATACTGGTGATACGGTAACGAAAACAGTTGCGAATGATTTCGACATTGTATACACATATCAGTTTGTCGAACCTGGTGTTACCAATTTCTCGTATACATCAGAGGAATACCAAGACATGATCTCCACAACTGCAGAAGATGCCGGATTAGATTACGTTGAAGTGCTATATAAATACCGAGGTTTATCTGGAGCTATTGAATATAAAATTATTCCTAAAGACACCTCCTCGACACCAGATGGTATAGCGGATGAATTTTGGTTAAAATACGTCGACGGCGAATACTTTAACGAAGATGGTGTACTTGTAGATTGGGATGGCGATTTACTTAATGTTGATAAGGACGGCTTCGTTTATACAAAAGAACCAACCGTGGACGAATTAATTGAAAAATCTCTTTCCCTTGTACCTGTTTCACCTTATACAGATCACAATGCCGTTGATTACGTTAAGAGTGACATTTCGAGAGCAGTGCTTAATTATGACGTAACAAACGTTGGTACAATTGAAGTCGATTTTACTAAAGTAAATTTAGATGCAATTACTGCTGGTTCAACATCGTACTTTGATGCAATAAACACAATGCCTGAAGAGCTAGAGCTTTTAGAAAACGAAGACGTCTTTTTAGATGTTAACGCGGCACTATCGCTTGAAGTTGTTTTAGGTGAATATGAGATCAACTTAGCAATCTCAGGTAAACGCACAGGGTTTGAAGATGGTGAATTTGACTTAGACCTAAGTTATAGCCTGCCAGGTGAAACATCTCAACGCGCTTTAAGTGTGCATGCTAACACAAAAGAGGCTGATACGATTGTTGCTGAAAACGCTGAAAACGTAGTACTTCTTCTTACAGAGTTAGAAGATAACGCCGAAACTAATGTTATTGGTTTAATATACGTTGAAGGTGTTCAAGCGGCACAAGTAGAAGATAGAGACGGTATTATCACTATCGTGTATAGCGATGAGACTGTAGAATCTTTATAAGTTTTCAAGAGTAAACTCTTGAATTAAAGTACAAATGCCAGTCATATTTGACTGGCATTTTCTAAGGCAAAACATAAATAAAACCGACAAAGGAATGTTAATGAAAAGAGCAGTAGTCTTTCTTTCAACAATTCAATTATTAATATCACCTTCAGTATTAGCAAATTCAAGTAATACCAAGAATGACATCCAACCTAAGCAATCAAGCTCACTTAGTTTCTATGTAGACAGTCAGTCATGGAGTAATATTATCCCCGTCAAAGATTTAATCGAAGACGAATGGCGACACACACCAGAAAGCGATGCTAGCGAAGGCTTTACTCAAAACGAAATTGGTTTGCAATTAAGCTATAAAGGATTTTCATTAGATATCGCCCATCGATATGATTACTTTGTATTTTCAAACACAGATACTACAAAAGCGTTTTATTTGTTGCGCAATGATCTGGCGTTAAACACACAAAGCAATTATCAACTTGACCTTAATCTATTCCATCAACAAAGCGATGGCGTTAGGCTTGGCTACCAATTTAATATTGGTCGATTTGTGATTGAGCCTAAAATCGGCTATTGGTGGTTAGAAGCAACAAGAGAATCTAAATTAACAGGGGTTCTCGATAATAATGATTCAGACAATATTTCAGGGTTTGCTCAATTAGAAGAGTTTTACAGTGAAAGAAATTTTTTAAAACGAAAAAATTTCAATAACGACTGGAATACAGACGGTACAGGCATTACATTTGATTTAAACCTTAGCTGGCAAGTGAATGAGCAATTAAAGTTATCGGCAAAACTCAAAGATTTATTCTCAGAATTCACGCTTAACGGCTCTGGTTATAGCGAAGGTAAAGCTGACACAAATGGTAGATTTATTAATAGCGTTGGTGGCATTGACTACCTGCCAATTTATCGCGGTAAGGAAACAGAAAAAGACCACCAGTTCAAGTTACCAAAACAAATTACGCTACAAGCAACATTTGAGTATGACAATAGATTTTACTCAGTAAAAGCAAAGCGACAAGGGAACAACAACTTTTACTACCTCGGCTATGAAACGCCACTAAATAGTGGTCAATTCGGCGCATTTTTAGATGTGGAAAACCTAGCTCCAGAATTTTATTATTCACGAGATTGGTATTCGTTTTTTATTGGTATGGACAATATTCAAATTAGTGAGGCTCTTCAACTAACCTTAGGCCTAGAATTAAGCTACCAATTTTAACGTTCAGGCTACTAAATAGCCAAATTTAAGACACTTGTGCATAGCTCATGTGATTTTTCACGTGGAATTGTAAGTTTTTACAAGAAAGCTATTAAAACTTCCTTGAAATTGTTTTAAAGTTGGCTTTTTAACATTGAAGTTTAAAGGCTGTATTTTGTCTAATCGCGTTGAACCAGAAATTCCAGATATCAAAATTGACGATGACCTCGTTAAACAAGGTCGCTCTCATTCGACAAATAAGCCGAAGAAATCTACTACGTCTAGCGCCAACGTAGAACAATCACCCGCGACAAAAGCAAAAACCTCTGGTGCGGTTATCTTTTTTACTTTTACTATATACCTTGCGTTAGCTGGCGCCGCCTACTTCTTTTACCAACAAACACTGTTACTTCAGCAGTCAATTGCTGATTCCGAACAACGAATCCAGCAACTGGAAGATCAACTTTCTGCTACTGGCGAAGAAATGGGTGAATCTACCGTAGCACTTAAAGCTAAATTACAGGCTATAACAGAGAAAACTGAAAAGCTTTGGAGCGAAATGGACAAGCTATGGGCATCAGCTTGGCGAAGAAACCAAACGGAAATTAAAGAATTACGCAGTGGCAGTAAAAAACTACAAACGTCTATCACGAATTCATCCAATAGCATTTCAACTTTAAGTGCTTCGGTAAAAGAAATTAATGAAAAGCAAACAGCTGCAGAATTTAATGTTGAAGCTTTAACTGATCAATTAAAAGTAGCTAATAACTTAAAAAGTCAAATCAACGAGCTAAAGACAAACCTTTCAACATTAGATTCAAAATCAAAAGATAGAGACGATCAACAACTCGCCGTTGCCACAAGTGTAAACTCTTTAGATATGCAAATTAAGCTATTAATTGAGCGTATAGAGGCAATAGAAAATAGAAATAAAGCAGCAACAGTAGCTACACCTAGTACACAAGCACAGCAGCCTGCTGCACAATAGTCGTAAAAAGCTATAAGCTTAAAAAAATAGCGCTTTATTAAGCGCTATTTTTATTTGTTCATTCTGTTAAAATTAAATTTACCGCCTTACTTAAATTCAAAATAACAACTCTATTTAACTAAATAGATTGAAATGCTTATAAAAAGCGCTTAGTTTTATTAGTAACTGTTTAAGAACAAGGATTAGACCAAAATGACATTGGTTAGGTTGATATACTGCAGTCACGCTACTTCAGGTTTAACTCAGCAAGATTTAGATAGCATTCTTATAACAGCGAGAACAAATAACGATAGTAATGGTATCAGCGGTGTCCTGTATTACGATAATAGTTACTTTTTACAGTATCTAGAAGGCGCCAAAGAACAGGTAGAACAAACCTTAAATAGAATTAAAAGCGATTCTCGACACAAAGACGTTACCGTGTTGAATTTTGAACCTATCCCCTCAAAAGAGTTTAAACATTGGTCAATGGGCTATTTACCTTCCACAGGCGTTAACACTGCAATTTACTTACAGCTTTTAAACCAAACACAATTTGATCCATTCAAACTATCCCCGAAAACCTCCGTTTCTTTGATCAAAGAGTTTAAACAATATTTAATTTAATTGACGCAGTTCGAGGCACAGTCATACAAAGACAATTGTTGGACAAGCGACAAAAAAAGGGCGCAACAGCTAATGTAAAACGCCCGATTTTCGCTTTAACTGACTTTAAACGATGAAATAGAGCCATCTAACGTAATCGATAGGCGCTGAAGTTCTTGCATTCCTTCAGTTTGCTGTTCAGCAACAATAGAAGCACGTTCAGCTAAATCATGGATACTACTAATATTTCTATTCAGTTCACTAGCAACCGCTGTTTGCTGAGAGGTGGCAACGGCAATATGAGCGTTCATATCTTTAATTTGGTTCACCGCTGCTTGTGTACTTTGTAAAGACGCTAACAAAGTTTCGCTTTCGGCTGAACGCTGTTGAGCAGTTTTATAGCCTTTTATCATAGAGTCTTCAGCTTGAGCTGCTTCTTGCTGCAGCTTTTCAATGATCTCTTGGATATCGCCGGTCGACTCTTGAGTTTTACTTGCTAACGTTCTTACTTCATCAGCTACAACCGCAAACCCTCGCCCCTGCTCTCCGGCTCTTGCAGCTTCAATAGCAGCATTTAGTGCAAGTAAGTTAGTTTGCTCAGCAATCCCCTTAATTACATCCAACACCCCACCAATATTGTCTGACTGATGTCTCAACTCTTGTACTTGCTTAGACGTTAATTCCATTTCTTTTGCTAATTCGTTTATGCCAGCAACAGTTGTACGAACAAGTTTTTCACCTTCGTTGGTTTTACTGCTAGCTTCATCTGCCATATCACTAGCACTGTTTGCATTTACCGAAATCTCTTGAACGGTTGCCGCCATTTCGTCTACCGCAGTTGCGACTAAATCAACTTCCTGTTTTTGCTGATCTGCACCTAAGCTGTTTTCTTTAGAGGTCTTTCCCACTTCTGCTGCAATGGATGATGTTTGTTTTGAAATATCGCTACTATGTTTAATGAGCGACTGTATTCTCTCCACAAAGGTATTAAACGCTGACGATACTCGTGCCGTTTCATCTTGTGACTTCACGACAATACGTTGGGTGAGATCGCCATCGCCTTCCGAAATATTTTCAAGCGCTTCAGCCACATCGACTAGTGGTCTGCTTACACGTTTCGCAATAATCATAGTAATGGTCACAACAAGTAAAATAATGGTAATTGCAGCAGTAAAGGTAGTAAGTTTTGCTTGATTTACCGGCTCAGTCACTACTGTTTTTGGCACCATAAAGCCTATATTCCATAGCCCGTCCATCGTTTTATTTTCTATTCCTTGAATTTTTACCAGGTAAGTTTCTCCTTGCCACTCAACTTCATGTACTTTGTCTGAACGATTTACCACAGCTTGCTCTAAAGCTGTAAAACCAGATGAATCAGGCTCACTTTCATCTAAGTTTTTCAAAAAATCCTCTCGCTTGCCGTCAACACGTGTACCATCAAACTTAGGCGGGTTGATATAAGGAAATAAAACGATTCGACCTGTATTAGTCGTTAGAAACGCAGCACCTTCACCATCTAATTTAAGTGAATCAATCGTATTCATGATTTCTTTGTTATCTAAATCCACTCCTGAGGTCGACACAAGCTGATTGTTTTCATCAAAAACAGGAAGGTAAATGACACTCACTAATTTATTTGAGCGTTGATCAATAGAAGGGTCTGCAAACTGAGCACGTTTAATGTTGCGCTTAGAAATAAAAAGAGGATGAGTAATGATGTTATATTTAGCGCCGTTATATATGCCACCGCCATCAATATAGTGCCCTGAATCAATATCGGCCGCGAAAAAAGCATCTATTGAGGGATATCGATTCGCAACTCTTTTAAATTCTTCTATTACCGCTTTTTGCTCAGGTTTTTCGAAAGTTACTTCACTGCGTTGCGAATGATTAATAAGCAGTTCTTTAACGTCTTTGCGCTCAAAAAACATTTCGCCTATGCGAGCTTGCTGCGCTAAAAATGACGAAACGTCTAAGGCACTGCTAGTGACTAGTTGATCAATTTTGTTGACCGACTTCTGGTATTCAATCTGACTAATATGATTAATAATGACAAAAGAACACACCGCAAGAAGCAAGCTTATCGAACCTGCAACGAAAAAAGTGATCTTTTGTGAAATGGTATTAAATTTTGCCATAAACGCGCCTATTATCTACTACAACGCGTTTATGTTAACAAACAGAGAAGCTAAATTATTGATAGCTTTGTAACCCTTTTGTTTCAATAGAAAAATCAGTATTTATCAAAAAACTCCGATAGTGCTTTAAATATAAAACATAAACGGCTCTAACCTATCTGTTTTTATTAGAAAAGCACTTTTCTTTAATTTCAAAGAAGTTTCCATAAGCAAAGTGTTTAGTAGTTTCTTCTTTTTTACGCTCAGGATTGTCAGATGTAGGCTGCCATTGCCAATTTTTAATTGAAACTAATGCTCTTTTCTCGAATTCTTTTACTGCGTAGCTCTTAATTAACCTAATATCTTCTGCTTTGCCTTCAGAATTAATTGTAAACCCAATCACGACACAGCCAGAAATTTCAATACCTAACAAAGATTTTGGTCGCCTTGGAACATCCAACTTGGTCTCTTTCCATAGTTTTTCACTCGTATAATAAGAGTCACTGAAAGGTATTTTACTTGTTTCTGCGTTAATGTTGAAACAAGAAGATAAAACGAATATGAATAAAAGCGTACGTTTCATTTCAATACCTAATTAAAAACTGGAAATTCAACAACAATGTCTTCATATACTTGATAATTTTCTACTCTCAATCGTTTTAGCAGACTTCGATGCGTAGGTAATACAGGCGCACCAACCTCAAGTAACAATGCAACATAGCTTACTGAACTTGGCTTGTCCCACAGGCGCTCTAACGCGTAGGTTAAAGGGTCTTTTCTATCACCTTTAGTAGTTATAGAAACCTCATTATCTATTAGAAATTTTATTAGCTCAGTATTGGCGTAGTATTGAAGGTTTAGACTGATAGCATTTCTTCCCTCATCGTCTACATAGTGAAGATCTACATCATATTGACTTAATAGCTTCATTAACTCTACATCGCCTCGTGCAGCTACAATCAACGCAGCATTATTAGGTAATGAAGCACCTTTATCTAGCAAACTAACAACAAGATTTTGTGAACCTCCGTAAGCCAATAGCTTTAGCAAGGCGTAGTTTAAATCTTCTTTCTGTTGAAATGGCTCATGATTACCGTCTGTAGCCGAAGAAACACTTTCCCAATCTTGACTCAAAATCATTTCGTTCAAATCTAACAACGGTGCAGCTAGATCAAACGCAGTTTGGAAGTCTTCATTTATAGTAGCTTCATCACTGCTCAAGTTAAAGTCTGAATGGATTAACTCTTTGTTAACACTCTTGAAGATTTTTTTATATTCTTGTGCACTTTCTAGTGAACCATCATCCTTTTTTCCATTTTGTTTTCCAATTAGAGCAGACTTATTTTCACACAAAGAAATATTTGATTTAAGTTCCTCTATTTGTCGTTCTAAAGGCTCAACAAGCTCGTTATATTTTGAAATCATTGCTTTTTCGTTAGCTGTCAATAACTCATCACTTGAGTCTATAACCAGTTGTTTTAATAACTCTTTGTTTAGCCATTGCTCAAGTTTTTTGTAAGTCATAGGGCTAACCTGTTCAAATCCGGACGAGAGCAATTGATTAACAATACTTGTAGCAGCCTTCAACTCTTTGTTGGTGCTTGGTATTCTCAAAAAATTAAACGGATTTTGTGCAGACACATCCACTGGTACGCCTACAGATAACCAGTAATCAAATGATGAATAATTAAAGCTTTCAATAGCCTGTAGTGCTAACGTGTAAGAAACTCCTTCTGGAATTGTCCAAGACTTGCTAATGTCTACTTGATTAGACTGAAAAAAATAGGCTATAACATCTTGGGAAACACCTAACTTTGTCATTCGTTCAAAGTCATAAAGTTCAGCTGTCACCCCCGACATGACCAATTTTTCAGCACTATCTACTGAAAGCTTACTGTTGTATTTCAATATCGCTGTTAAAATTGAGTTACCGTATACAAATTGATCCGGTGAAATTGCACCACTCGCTAAAAGATCTTGAAGTTCTGTGTAATTCTTGGTAACAATTGCTGCAAGTGCAAGCTTTCTTAAATCGTGAGGCATTTCTTTGTTACTTATGGCTTCTCTCATTGCAAGGAGCTCTTCGGTTGAAACCTTAAGTTTTCCAGCAAGGAAATCTTGACCAAGCCTATCTAATAAATCGGCTTCTTGACTGGTATAAGCGTCATCTGTCTCGACTAAGGTTGAATAACTGGAGCCTAAATATCTTGTTAATTTAGCTGAACTATTCATTGGCAAATCAAGATAAGAATGAAACGAATTAGTTTTGTCCCGTTTTAATTTAGCCAATGCTTTTAATCTAGATTTATCTTCAATCAAATCAAAACAAATATTGTCAGACTCGTTAATTTGATTTTGAGAGTCGCTGGCCAGGGTTGATGTTTGTCCAGATAAATCGCCAGTCGAACTATGGGATGAATCAGAACTCTTTGTCGAATGATCTGTTGCAAGCCAAAAAAAACCAACAACTAACATTCCAGTAAACAGAAGAATGGAAATTAATTTTCTTATCATAACACTACTCATTGATTGTAAAAGCAGGCCTCTGAATTTAAACGACTATTTATTAGAACTGCTTATCCTTATCTTTGCTATATTTGAAAACACTCTTTATCGCGTGATTTCTTCATGTTTTTGCAAATTGAATTTACAGACTCACCTATGCCTGCTGCCAAAAAAATAAAACAAAGTGCTTTTATCTTTGGTTTTTTTTGTTTACTACAATAACGTTCACCTGCTTGACCAGTTATAGCCCCACCAAAATAACTAGCCACACGAATACAAATCTCATTATCTGCTTTACTTGTTGCAAGACATGCAGCCATCACTTCTTCTTTTGATTTTTCTTGTCCATCATCAACATATACACCGCTTTCGAATCTATATTCTCCGGGCCCATATTGAAGATAACTATCCCTGTAATCAGGTCCTCTTTCCTCATCAAGGTTCCAGTCTGTAATTTCACAAAAATATTCAGATGCGTAAGGAACTCCATTTTCACTATATACAACGCTTTTACATGTATAAATAGGATACTTAGCGTAAGTATGGTTCGTAAATAAAGCTAGAAACATAACCGATATCAAAAATATTGCTTTTTTCATTTCAAATCCAATTAACATTATTTCCATTAAATAACCAACGTCGAACAAAACAAATAAACTACTTTTTAACGTCGGTGTGCGTTTAATAAGAACTTAATCAACTGCCTTTAAGCGCCTATTTTTTCGATACAAGCGAGGAAAATAAATATTGAGAAATATTTGAGATTAATTCCATTTAACAATACTCAACTCCCTGTATAAGCAAAGTAAAGATAGGACAAAAAAAACAAATTACAAACTAATTTATAACAAATTATACAAATATTTTACAAAAATCATTATAAACTACTAAAACTAATAGAAAAGTTTAGCCTTTGACCATGATTAATTGTGTCTAGATAACTTTTACTAACATGGGATACGTAAACATTTTTCAAAGGTTTTTAGTAATAAAAACAGTAGGAGAATTACCGAAACAAGATGAAATTTCGATAGTAGTTTAGATTAACACACTATCTATAGCGCTCTAAACTTAGCCTACAGCACTATAGATATTCAAAAATGTGAGTTACTTTATTTTTCTTAAACTTTGATTAAGCCTATCTAAACCCGCAGCTAAATCTTCAATTAAGTCGTCAGGGTCTTCTAATCCTATGTGCACTCGAATAAGCGGAAACTCGTGGTTCCACTCTGTCGCGGTGCGCAATCGACCTACATTAGTGTTACCCAAGATTAAACTTTCAAACCCGCCCCAGGAATAACCCATTTTAAAATGGTGCATACCATCTAAAAGTGCATTAACTGATGCTTGATCTCCGCGATTTAAAACAAAGGAAAACAAGCCGTTTGAGCCAGTAAAGTCTCGCTCAAAGAATTCATGCCCCGGACATGAAGAAAATGCAGGATGCAAAATGGTGTCAACTTCTTCGCGTTCACTCAACCAGTTAGCTACTTTTAACGCGTTCTCTTGATGTTGTTTAAGTCTAACACCTAACGTTCTAATACCACGCATCGCTAAATACAAATCATCTGGCGAGGTGCACTGCCCCATCAAGTAACTGTTTTCACGCAGATCAGGCCAATACTTTTCGTTGGCAACAGCAGTTCCCAACATAACATCTGAATGACCAACAATATATTTAGTTGCTGCCTGAATAGAAATGTCGACACCGTGTTTAAACGGGTCAAAATTAACACCCGCGCCCCAGGTATTATCTAGCATGACAATACAGTCGTGTTTGTGTGCCACTTCTGCAATACCAGGTACATCTTGAACTTCCATGGTGATTGAGCCTGGAGATTCTAAAAATACCACTTTCGTATTAGGTTTAATTAGTGCTTCAATGCCTTTACCGATTAGTGGGTCGTAATAAGTCGTTTCAACCCCTATACGAGCAAGTACTTTGTCGCAGTAATCACGTGTAGGTTCGTAAGCAGTGTCCACCATTAAAATATGATCACCAGTTTTAACAAAGGCTAAAATGGCGTTGGTTATTGCTGCTGTACCTGATGGATATAGTGCACAGCCAGCGCCACCTTCCAGTTCTGTCATGGCGTCTTGAAAAGCAAATGAAGTCGACGTGCCGCGACGCCCATAGAACAACACTTGATTACCGCGATTAGCAGTAGCATGTTTCATTTGTTTTGTTGATTCAAATACGACTGTTGAAGCACGCTCTACCGGAGGATTTACAACACCACGTGTCCATTTTGATGCTCTGCCAGCATTTACAATTTTGGTATCTTTTTTCATTCTAATCCTGAAGTTAACTTTTCATTTAGCATTCTAGCCATCTAAACGTATTTATAAACGCAATTGTCTTCAAAGGCACGTAGTTTTTACAACTATTTTAGAATCAGACCTTTCGAATCGCTATAAGGTAACAAAGCTAGTGATATCGATAACAGACTGGTTACATTGTTTTGGTTACAGTTAACCTCAGTTTAACAAGGTAAAGGAAGTAGACACCATGAAAATAATTTTATCCGGTTTAGTTATGACAGCATTATTAGCAGTGAATTTTTCAGCTAACAGCGCACAAACATGTCGTTGGGTGCAAGGCAAAGGTCGCGTATGTACCCCCGTAGTAAAAAAGAAAGTAGTTGTTGTTAATCCTGGTCATCATCATCACAATCCTTGGCATAGTTTTGCGGCAGTTGTTGGTACAGCAATTGTTATCGATAAAGTCACAGGTGAACCAACAGTGGAAGGCAAAGACTCTATTTTAGTAGAAACTAAGCTTATTGAAGCGGGCAAAGTCGATGTCATAGAAAAAGACGGCAAAGTTATCTTTATCCGTGGTATCGGCTAAAAATTCAATTTTAAACAGAGCCTAAAATTCCAATTTAGTTAAAATGAGTGTCCCGGAAACAAAAAAGACCCGAGCAAGCTCGGGTCTTTTTTGTGTTATACGCTCGGTTTTTCTAAGATTTCGCCTGAAGGGATGAAAGTCGAAACTGATGTTGGTTAACAATCTCGCCTTTCACGTCTTTTAACCCTATCGCAATCAAGGGATCTGAAAGTGTCCAATCTATTTCAATAAAGCCATAATTCACTTCATTTGTAAAAGCGCCTAGCCTATGCTTGTTCGGGCTAACATCTTTCCACTTTTCACTTAAACCAGAGCTGGTGACTTCCCATAAGCCATAATGGTTAGTGTTGTTCTTGCTATTTACGTAAGACACTTCTCCCCAATGGGTGTCACCGCTGATAAAAATAACACCCGAAACTTTATGCTCTTCAATAAATGATAATAATCGCTTTCTGTCTTCAGGAAAATTAGCCCAAGATTCCCAACCCGTGAATTCAGGAAGCAGTTGCAAGCTTGAACCTATCACTTTAATTTTGGCCGGCTTTAACAATTCTTTTTCTAACCATTGCCACTGCTCTTCGCCAAGCATTGACGCACCTTTAGTGGGTGAAACCTTATAAGGTCCCATGTTATTGGGGACACGATCTGTTACGTAACTCATTTTCGACACACTGTGAATTTTGTCTCTATTCCAACGTAAATCAGGCAATATAACCTGCACCTTTTTATCGTCACTTCCATACATATAGCTAGTGTAAATCCCATCGCGAGTATATCGAGGTGACGATTTAGGCTCTTGCCAGAAATCTAGCATAATCTGCCGTGATGCTTCTTTTTCTGGGTATTCTTTTCCCGCATCATTTTCGCCATAATCGTGATCATCCCATATTGCAATAAGTTCAGAAGTGGCTTTAAGCTTTTTAAAACCTGGGTGATTACCAAGAACTTGGTATTTATCAGCCAAGGTTTGCATGTTTTCTGTATCCCCGTATATGTTATCCCCTAGAAAAACAAATACGTCGGGGTTGTCTTTAACAATGGCATCAAAAATTGGCATAGCTTTATATTGTTTGGCACAAGAGCCAAAGTAAATTTTATCTACAGCAGCTGATTTAAAAGAGATGCTAAGCCCAACACATAAACACGAAATAATGAAAACTGAGGTGATAATTTTATTCATTTGATAATTCCTGTAATGGGCTTGGCTGCTTTTAAATTAAATTCATCTGGATCTTCGCCAAGCAGTTTCAATGCCGTCGCACTTATTTGCTTTTGATAAAGCTCGCTATCGGTTTTAGCAACGCCTAACGATTTAATATCAGGGCCAATTGCAGCCATCCAAATATGCTCTGAGCCTTCTACTCCTCGCGGAAATTCTGTTAAGAGGCTCTTCATATAGGTGTTAACCGCTGCAGATGATGCATGATGACGCCAGTCTTTCAGGTGACTACCTCTGCCATGATCGGTAATAATGAGCAGGTTAGTATTGTCTTTATAGCCTTCTGTACTTTGTACCCATTGCCATAACTGGGCAATAAAGCCATCAGTTCTATGTGCCGCATTTAAATATTGATGATGATCGCCTTGATGGGCAAAATCATCGGTTTCGCCGTAAGAGATGCTGATCACTCTAGGTTTATTTGTTTTTAGATAGTCCATAGCAAAACGATGAGTAAAACTATCTAATCTAACATTGTGCCAAGGGCTTGGGATTTCTTGTTGCAAGGTGTTGAGTAAGTTAACTTGTTCGCTATGGTAATTGAGGTTAGCAGCCGAAAACCCAGCGTTTACATATAAACCGCTGCGCTCGGTATTTAAAATATAAGGAAAGACATCCCAGCTACCAAAAGCGGCGACATTTTTATACCCTTTGTCTTTGCTTAACCACTCTAAAAAACTAATTTCAGGGTTTAGTACTTTTTTATTTGAGTTTAAATTATTGTTAACAACACCTGTAAAAATCTCGCTGTAGCCCGGATAGGAAAAATACCATTGGTTGGCAACTGACATATTCGATCCTTGGGTTCGATCGCCTATCAATACGCCGTTTTTAGCAATGGTTTGCCACATGAATGGCATTAATAACTGTTTTGCTGTATTCGGATTTGAAGCTTTCAAACGTTCAATTAAGTCATTGCTGTGTTTAGTTATCTCAACATTTTCAATGAGGTCTTGCTGCTTACCGTTAAAAACCTCTTGCCAGCGCAGGCCGTCTATAGTGACAAAGATTAAATTTCGTTGTGTTGCTTCACAGGTTATTGCAAAGCTGATGAGTAAAATGGTTATTAGTGCTTTCATTCAATAAATAACGGCGGCAGATGATTCAATCCGCCGCCGCCCTTCTCTTTAATTAGAAGTTAACGCTAACGGTTAACGTTGTCGTTCTAGGTGCACCAATAAAGAAGCTGGTGCCATTACCTGTGCCTGTCGCAAGGTAATCTTCGTCAAATAGATTATTAACAACAAGTGCAATATCTAACGAATTATTGCTACCTATTGGATAGGTGTAGCCAAGGTTAACATCTGTTACTAGGTAATCGTCAGCTTCGCCGCGCTCACCTGTGTACTTTGTTGATGCACCAAAACGCATGTCGCCATCGTAATAGTTAGCAGAAAGCACCCACATATCATCAACTGAATCGATAACTTTCTGACCTTTTTCAAACCCAGGTGCGTCACCTAAGTATTCTGAATCATTGCTGGTAAATGATGCATAAACAGACCAATTGTCATTCACCTTGTAATTAGCACTTAATTCAATACCTTCTGATTCGATACCGCCAACGTTAATGTAGCTACCGTTTGTACCAATACCATAATCGATACCATCCGTGTCACTGCCAGGTGCGATAAACGAAATACGATTATCGAATTCAATCATATATAAGGTTGCAGTAAGGTTTAAGTCGTTACCAAAGTAACGAATACCAAAATCAATGTTTTCAGCAGTTTCTGGCTCAATTTCTGTCAATGTAGAAGAATCACGCTCAAGAACACCGTCTTTAATTGCGGCAAAGTTTTCACTATAACCAGCAAACACTTCAACGGTTTCCGTCATTTGATATAAACCACCAGCGCTAAACAACACATCAGAGTCACTGTTAACATCAGCGTCTTTACTGCGGTCAAAGTGAGATGTTTTCTCGATATCAACTAGGAATTGTTGAACCCCTAAGTTAAGGGTAAATACGTCTAGAGAAATGGTGTCTTGTAAGTACCACTTTAACGTATCTTGATCGAAGGTATTCTTATATTGCACCCAGTAAGGCGTTTTATCAAAGTGATGATAAACGCGCGCGTCAATCACTTTGTGCCAGTCACGGTGTTCATTACGCTCAGACGTTTCATACCAAATACCTGCAAGCAAGTCGTGATTACCAAACGTTGTTTGCGCTTTTGCCGTAAATCCTAGACGCTCTTTCGCATAGTGAGTATGACGATAAGACATTACAGGAATTGCATCGCGCGGGTAACATGCTGGGTGTAAACCTGGGCCTGAGTTCCACGGCCAAGTATAATTGGCTTCACAACCTTCTGCTGGTGTTAATGGGTTGCCATCTTGGTCTGTAAAACCATATGAAAGTGAAGGTGTAAACGTACCACCTTGCGCCGTTGGGTTACCATCTTTATCTAAACCTACCGCGATATATGGAGGGATCCAATCGCCGCGACCTTTGTTTTTGTGATAATAAGGAGTAACTTCAAACGATGTGACATCGGAAGCATCATAAGCAACACGTAAATATGCCAAGGTATTTTCACGAAGCGTTGACCAACCTTCTGCAAACATTTGATCAAAATGAGGAATACCTGTCCAATTCCAGGTTAACTGATCCCAATCAGGAGTTGCATTAAACTCGTCGATACTGACACTGTTATAGTTATCTTCCGCTACATCATCATAAGAAAGACGGCCAGTATAAGTAAAAGCACCTTGTGTTGAGACAAATTTAAATTCAGCATGCTGTTTATTCATGCCACCATTAGAACCTTCACCCGACCAACGGCTGTTAGAAGTATCTGAATAGCTAATGTAAGCATAAGTATTCGCTAAGATTTCACCCATTTCATAACGCGCGAAATAACGCTGAGCGTCGTGAGAGCCTGTGGTGTAAGCGATAGTAACACTTTCTTCTTGTTCAGGATCTTTACTAATGAAGTTAAAGGTGCCGCCTAATGCATCTAAAGACGCAGAAGAAATATCTGACGTTCCTTGCGCTACTTCAACCGTTAACAGGTTTTCAGTTTCTAGGTAACGGTTAGCCTTGGCACCGCCACCATAGTTTGAGCCACCGTTTGGCAAACCATCAACTGTCATACCTAATTGCTGCTGGTTACCATCAATTGCAAAGCCGCGCATAGTAATTGATGTTGACCAATCGTCACCACCGAATGCATCACCTTCGTTAATGCTAATGCCAGGTAAATTATCGATAACTGATAGTACGCTAGAGATAGGCGCTTGTTGTTCGATCATTGTTGTATCTACAGTACTGTTTGCGTAAGACAATTTCTTTGCAACGACGGATACTTCTTCAATTTTTCTATCTGACTCTGGTGCTTCATCAGCCCATGCTGCGCCAGCAAGCGTGCTTGAAACCGCTAATGCGACCAATGACATTTTACGTGTTATTAATGACATAAATTACTCACCTAGTGTTTTATTTTGGTTATAAGTTGAAAACGGTGAGCAGAATAAAAGGTAATTGTTACAGTTATTTTATTTTTTATTGAACGTTCAATTAATAAAAATTTAACTTGTTTTCCAAAAGTGCACCACTAACATATACACGTGTAAAATATGTTGCTCTAATTAAACGAATAATTGTGACGGGATTGCTACATTTTTCTCGTTGTAATCAAAAGTTAATTTTTAATATTAGTTTTGCGCAGCTTAAGCGCTTTTTATTGTGTAGTGAGTATTAAAGAATGCCTAAAGTAGGAATGGAAAAAATAAGAAAACAACAACTTATTCAAGCAACCCTCTCCTCTATTGAAGAAAACGGATTACATGGCACAACAATTCAAACCATTAGCAAGTTGGCAGGCGTTTCAACCGGCATAATCAGCCATTACTTTGGCGGAAAAGGTGGCTTGCTAAAGGGGGCAACTATCTATTTATTAGAGCAGTTACGAGTAGACTACCTTGCTCAATTTAATAACAATTCGCCGACAGGGCGTGAAAGGTTAACTTATATCATTAACGCCAACTTTAGTACCGCTCAACGCTCCAATAAAGCGGCGATTGCATGGCTAAGTTTTTGGGTGCAATCAATGCACGTAGAAGAATTAAAACAGTTACAACAAGTTAATAACGCACGACTTGCCAGTAATTTACGCTTTGCCTTCAAGCAAATTGTGCCTCAAGATCAAGTAAAACACTGCGCCAATATTTTAGCCGCACAAATAGATGGACAATGGCTACGTTGTGCTCTTTCTCAGCAAAATGAAGCGCAATTTACCCAAGCCGCTCAATACTGCCATCAAGTTGCTGAACAATTACTTTTAGCTCACTCAAACTGATGAAATTTAATAGTGTCATCAAATTGAAATACTTGCCTATTAAGGTGCTTTGACAAAAATCACACTGTCAGGTTCTCCTTTGCAAGTCACCATTGGCTTTGGCCTGTGCCTAATTTTGTCAATTGGCATTTGGCTAAACGTTAAATTTAATAATCAGCATTTTTCTGGTGACACACCAAGCTCATCTACTGCCCTATTTGCTATTCTATTTACCTCTGGTTTAGATAGTGGTTTTATCCTGTTACCTTTGCTCGAGTTTGAACAATATCAAGCCGATATTGCCACTTATGGCTTTACCAACCCTCTGGCTATAGAGCTTGGTTTTTGGGGCTTTACCGCTTGGGCGATGTACTATGTTTCCGCACTTTATTTTTTAACGTTAGAGCCAAAATATCGGTGGTTTGAAAAGCCCATAATAAAATGGGTGAACGGCATTATTGTGCTAACGACCTGTGCATTTACGCTATCACTGTTTCTACAATTGTTGCCCAGCTATTTACCGGCAACATCTTCGACAACACTTTCATCAACGATAACCTTTGTTCTTTTGGCTTGTTTGATTATTTTCGCACTTAAAGTGAGTGAGTCGGTTCGTTTAATGACAAGGCTTAGTCAACTTAGCATGGTAGCGTTTTTTGGCTTAGCAGCTTATTTATTATCTATGGTGGATTTCACAGCAAATGAACTTACGAAAAATCTATTGTTAGCTTCAGATTATCTAAACCACCTACCGAAATTTGTACTCCCTTTTAATGACTATCATGAGTTTTATTTAGCATGGTGGCTGACCTGGTCAATTATGCTAGGTCAATTTGTTGCACGTTTTGTAAAGCAATTAACGCCATTGAAACTGCTTGGGATAATGACAATAGTGCCAATGCTCCCTTGTTTAATTTGGTTCTCAATACTCTATGGTGTTCACATTAAGGCGTTGTTGTTAACCGATGAAATTAAACTAGCTTTTCTAGTTCTTGGTGTCGCATTTGTTGTTAATTCTTTAGATTTTATGGTGGCGCAATACAGTGCAACGTTTAAATTAGATAAGAACAACTTAGGTCAATCACGCTTTATCACTGTAAACACCCTACTCTTATTATTGCTGACATGGTTATTCCAACATCAACTTTTGCTAGTGCAATATACCGCGATACTGGTCATAGCATTAATTTGTTACATTACTCTAAAAACAGGCGCACAGGAATTAAAACAGCGTCATTTGCTGATCGGTAATTTGGTCAAAGCTGGTACCAACAAAAGGTAAAATAGCGTCTGCAACTGACTTTAGCTGTCTATCGATATAAAGTTGATAATCAAGGGGGGCGTTTTGATAACCAATCGCTTGAGGACCTGCGGTCGTTAACACATACTCTATCCAGCCGCGATTTTGAAACTTTAAACGTTTACCATTAGCTTGGTTTTGTTCGTCAGCTAAGCGCGCGGCTTTTATATGTGGTGGTACATTTTTAACGTAATGTTCAAGCTTGCGGCGAATACGCTTTCGGTAAATAAGCTGACCATCCATATCACCACTTCGAGTGCGTTCCACCGTTTCAAGCACAAAATCTTCCACGGGTTCATTATTAAATACTCGGCGATACAATTCTTGTTGAAAGCCTTTGGCAAGTTCGGTCCAGTCGGTTCTTACGGTCTCAAGGCCTTTAAACACTATTTTTTCCTGATCACCTGAGACCACTAAACCCGCGTATCGCTTTTTTGTGCCAACATCTAAGCCACGTATCGTAGGCATAAAAAACTGACTAAAGTGCGTTTCAAATTCCATTTCTAAGGCGCTTTCAATGTTAAAGCGCTCTAACAAATTATTTCGCCAACTGTTATTAATAAAATCCGCTAACTCATTACCTATTTCTCTACACCTATTTGGCGTATGCTTTTCTCCGTTAGCCTCTTCACCTAAATGCACGAAAATAGAATCGGTATCACCGTATATAACTTGCCAGCCTTTATCTTCTATCCACTGTTTGGTGGTTTTTAGCAGCTCATGACCACGTTTAGTAATCGAACCTGATAAACGTGGATCAAAGAATCGGCAACCCGTTGAGCCTAACACTCCATAAAATGAGTTCATAATGATTTTAATGGCTTGAGATAACGCAGCATTTTTTTCTTTTTTAGCAACGTCACGTTCTTGCCACAAATCTTGAATAATATCGGGTAAAAAGTTGTCACTTCGTGAGAAATATGCGCCGTCAAAGCCTTCAATAGACTGTTCAGGGTTTTCGAGTCCTTTCACCATACCCATAGGATCAATATTAAACGTGCGGATAATACTGGGATACAGACTCTTAAAATCAAGTACTAACACATTCTTATATAACCCAGGGATAGAGTCCATGACATAGCCACCAGGCGATACCAGCCCTTTCATGCCATCACCCAGGTTTGGCGCAACAAAGCCACCACGATGTAATTTAGGTAAATATAGGTTAGTAAATGCCGCTACTGAGCCACCTATTCTATCTAAGGAAAGGCCTGTTAGCTGCGCTCTTAACATAGCAAAAGACAGTAGTTGTGCTTTTTCAAAAATCAAACTCACTAAGCGGCAATCTTGTAAGTTGTATTCAGCTAACGCTAATTTGTCATGATGAAAGTTATCTATAATTTCTTGCAAGCGATTATCGACATCTTCGACTTTTTTACTCATGCCGAGTAATTCATTTGAAACGTTTTCTAAAGAGAAGCTGGCAAAGTTGTAAGTCGCTGTTTTAAGGACATCAATGCCATCTAATACCACTCTACCGGGAATATCGATAAATCGTTGTTCACTACTAGCATTTTTACGCCAGCGAGGGATGCTGTTCTGGCGTCCTAATGTGAATGGAATATTATATAGATCACAGCGTTTCTGTAATAAGTTCAAATCAAACTGAACAACATTCCAGCCAATAATAATGTCTGGATCATAAGCGGTTAACCATTCGAGAAAATCCACTAATAAGTGGCGTTCGTTTTCACACCAAACAAGCTTATTGCTTACCTTTTCTACGTCATCGCTAGATAGCTTTTTAGAGGAAGAAACGGGTGCATCCCCCACCATAAAAACACGCTCAAAATCGTCGCCTTCTTTAGCTAAATTTTGAAGACCTATAGAATACAACTCTCCTTTGGGAGAACATTCAATGTCTAGTGACACGGTTGAAAGCTCTACTTCTGTTAGCAAATGATGATCTGTGATCGCTTTTGATTTAGCGACTTTAACAAAGTCAGAATGTGTGGCGTCTTTAATGGCAAATCGACCGCTAGCTGTGATGAAGCGCTCCATTAAATAACGGTCATCCGGCCTGATATCGTCTTCATAGAGCGTAATTTTATGCTCTTTTAAGCATTCTCGTGCCTGATAAAAGTCACGCAGCTGATCAAAATAAATAGCAGTAACCTGTTGGTGCTTAAAAGTAGTCAAAGGCAAGTTTGCAAATTTTGCAACAGCAATGTTTTCGCCTGCTAAAAATGACAAAGCTCTATCTTTATCTGCTTGTAAGACAAAGAATAAGGCTTGCTGATTGTCAATAATAAGCTTTTTTGCATCCGAAGTTGTCTTAACCCATAGCACCACTTGAATACCTTGTTTGGTATCAAATGCTTGGCGAGTTAGCACAAAGCCATCGATATATTCTTCAGATGTAGGTAAAGTATTTGTCACCTGAGGTTCTCAAACCCGTGTTAAAGCTGTTAATATATACAGCATTGTAAAAGAAAAACGAATCAGAAGAAACTGCTCGCTTACGCCTTATGCTTTCAGACAAAATAAAACAAGCTGTACGTACCGCTTATCGTGCCATTGGTGAAAACCTTGAAAACTTTAACCCTCGTAAGCAACAAACGTTTCTCATCGCAGAAATAGCGAAAACGCTTGCCGGTGAATACAGTAAAGACCGAAAAATCATTACCATTGAAGCTGGAACAGGTACTGGTAAGTCGCTGGCCTATTCCCTTGGCGCTATTCCTTTGGCACTTGCTCGCAATAAAAAAGTCATTATTTCAACCGCAACAGTCGCTCTGCAAGAACAGCTAGTGGATAAAGATTTACCTTTTTTAAAAACGCATGCAGGCATCGATTTCGACTTTACCTTAGTAAAAGGACGACAGCGTTATGTTTGTCGCCAAAAGCTGAGTGCTGCAGTATCAGCGCAAGACAACCCGCAGGCGGGATTCACTTTCGCAGAAAAGCCATCAATGTGGGAAATAAAGCTATTAAAACAGCTTTCAGAAGCACTAAAGGATGGTCGATGGCAAGGCGACAGAGACTCATGGGCAGATCCTATTCCTCAGCACATGTGGCAGCTTATTCAATCCGATAGACACACTTGTTCGCGTAGCATGGCAGAGCATACACACTGCCCTTTTCACAAAGCGCGTGACACCATGGACAAAGCAGATGTGCTGGTAGTCAATCATAGTTTGTTACTTTCAGATTTAGACATGGGCGGCGGTAAAATTTTACCTGAGCCAGCTGATACCTTTTACGTGATTGATGAAGCACATCATTTACCAAAAGTAACCCGCGATCATTCCAGTGCAGCAGTGAGTATTAAAGGTGCTCTAGAATGGCTTGAAAAAGTAAAAGACATTGGCGATCGCATGGCAAAATTAGTCAAAACTCAATCGGCGATATCTCCTTCAATAAAGCTCGCTGACGATTGCACTGATTTAATCACGGAATTAACAAAACTTGTCACCTTTGTTGATAACAACAAAAGTCACTATTTCGCCAATGCAGATAAGCATAATGACGATGCACCTATTCATCGCTTTGAGCATGGTTTGATCCCGAAAAATATCAAACAACAAGCTGAAGACATGGCGGAACTTAGCAAGAAATGTATCAACCATACGAATAAACTTTATATGCTGTTAATGGAAGCCGTAAAAGACGGTGAAGTTGCAAATTACTTAGCAGAGCCATTATTAGCAGAATTTGGCTTTTTAACGCAAAAGTTAGAAAACTTTAACGCCTTATGGGTGATGTACGCAAAAACAGATAGTGAAAAAGCAGCACCGTTAGCACGTTGGATAGAGTTACTGTCTGGCAAAAAACAAGATTATTTATTCAGCGCTTCCCCTATAGAAGTAGGTTTTTTCTTAGAAGACAACTTATGGGCGAATTGCGAAGGTGCTGTCTTGTGTTCAGCCACGATTATGGCGCTAAAATCTTTTGATCATTTTCGCCGCCAAGTAGGATTACAAACTAACGATGGTACGCAATATCAAGAGGTAAGCTCGCCATTTGACTATTACAACAACGCCACATTATCAATCGAAAACTGTCAATATGAGCCGAGCGACAATCGATTCACCGATGAACTTATTTCCGAATTACCAGCGAAAATAAAGCAATCTGATGCCACTTTAGTGTTATTTTCGTCCTACTGGCAGATGGAAACCGTTGCCAAAGCAATCAGAGAAAAACAAAAAGCACTAACGATACAAGTGCAAGGTGAACAGTCTCGCCAGCATATAATTGAAAAACACAAACAGCTGTGCGATCAAGAAAAGCCGAGTGTTATTTTTGGTACCCAAAGTTTTTCTGAAGGACTAGATTTACCCGGTAAATACCTAACAAACCTAATCATTACTAAGTTACCGTTTTCAGTACCAACTAGTCCTGTTGAAGAAGCGCAAGCGGAATATGTTACCGCTAAAGGTGGTAACCCCTTTATGTCAATAAGTGTTCCTGATGCATCGAAAAAGCTGGTGCAAGCAACAGGACGTTTACTGAGAAATGAGGCAGATAAAGGCACAATCACTATTATGGACAAGCGCTTAAAAACTAAACGCTACGGTAAGGATTTATTGAATTCTCTACCACCATATAAAGTAATCTAGTGACGATACATCTCCGGAATATCGCCGGCGTTGTCACGTACTTGTCTAAGACTATTGGTTAACGCATCTAGCTTATCTTTATGCCTTTCATGGATATAGTGGTAGGCATCAAAGCGTTTTAGCACAACGCGTTGATATTCTGGTTTCGATAAGGCAATTGAACTACCAAAATCGTCACCATCAAATGACAAGATAAAAGTCAGCCTTTCTTTGTCAAACATTTTGCCTAAATTCGTAGCATCTGACACTTGATATTGACTGGCTTTTCTACTGCTCATCATTTCAGCGGCCATGTTAACACCGGCAATTAATCCAATCACATTGTTCGCATCATCAAGCTGCTCTGCATTACATGGCACATTGCTTTGACAATAGAGAGACAGTTCTCCACTCGCAAGTAAAACAGGTACTCGAATATAGTTAGATAGCGAGCCTTCGATATCTGACGCTCTAATCGTTAAACCATCAAATTGTTGCTTTTGCGCCTCAATCACTGCTCTTCCCGAAGGCAATGCAACGAAAATAACTTTGTTGCCTAAATCAACGTACGCAGAATGAACGAGCTTTTTGTACCATTGAATAACAGGCAAGCCTTCAATAACACTAAGTTGATAAGTAGCAGCAAAAGAAAGCGGTATTAGCGAAAATGCCAAAGCACCGCAAAATAAAATGTGAAAAATCCGTTTCATCGCAAGTCAACTAATCGTTAAAGAGTATTAACAAGTATAGTCGTTATTTTATTAGTAAAACTTTACCCGGTTGATGAAAGTATGGCTGGTTTTGGTTCTTAAGCGCTCGAGGAACATCCATAGGTACATGAATACCCACATTCTGTTTAGCCGAAATCATCGTTGCTAAGATATCTCGACCTTCTGCTGAAGTTAAAAACCAATACGGGGGAAAGTTAGTATCTATCGAAATTTCCTGCCAATGTTGTTTATAGGGTCGATAATGGCCGATATTAATATCTGCATCACCCATATGCATCACTGTAGTAGCATTTTTGAAAGTGACCGAGAACACCAGATTTTCAACGTCAGCTCGTCCAGGCCATCCGGCATGTGGAATACGAACGGCAGAAATAGTTAGCTCATCGACTTGTTTTAGCCAAGCTTCACTGCCAAAAGGTAAATTGATTGCGTGTAGGCGCTTATTGTCAATTGAACTACCTACCTTCTTAGCTTCTCTTTTTACTTGTTCAATCGCTTGATTCGAAGCAAACAAATCAATCTCAGGAAAACGAGTAAGGTAGCTCACCATTTCATCTGCAGCAAAATGATCTCGATGGGCATGGCTTATAAATACTGCATCTATGCTTTCAAATGGTGCACTCGCGTTAACAATTTTGCTTTTAATATCTTGCGGAACTTTTTGATAAATTCCAAAATCGTGGTGAAAGAAAGGATCAAACAAAATTGCCTTACCACTACTTTTTATCAGCAAAGCCTCATTGCCTAAGTACATCACCTGATTACCATCGTTTGATACAAGAGTATTAACGACTGGTCCATTAGTATCTGTTCTTTCCTTGCTTGAATGAATACCGTGCCCATAACTATTGGTGATAGTTAACAATAAGAGTGGAAAAATTAAACACTTAACCATTGTGTGCCTCATAGCTGACAGGAGGATAAGATTTTAAGCTTATGTTTAACCAATAAAAAAAACCAGCGTTAACTGGTTTTTTTACTTTCAATAATCAAAGTAGAATTTAAAATGTTTAAATATTAGTGCTGACGTTTGGTGTTAATTGATGGGAGTTAACACGCGGTCAAAACACTGTTTTTTTGGTCAGTCACCTCCTAATTTTTAGCTGTATGTTGGTTGGTAGCTGGGTCTTGCTGAAGTTTGATAACTACTCTGCGGTCGTAGAAACTCACTTGGTTTTCATTATTTGCCACTACCGGTGCATTTTCGCCAAATGCATACAAGTGAATACGCTCCGGTTGAATACCTAAATTGATCAAGGCTTGTTTAACGGAATTTACGCGAGCAATTGAAAGTGCCTGATTAGTAGATTCACTCCCTTGTAAATCAGTGTAGCCAGACAAGTCTACGTTAAGGCTTGGTGTTGCCTGTAGTAATTTAGCCAAAGATTCAATTTGTTGATTGTAATGTGGTTTAATGTCACTTGACCCCGTTGGAAACTGTAAACTCATCATAAGATTTTCTGCTTGTAGCTGTGCAGACTCATGATTGTTTTGCTGAATAGCCAATAATTCTTGCTGATATGCCTGCTCAGCTTCAAAAAGCTTTTGTTGGTAGTTGTTTAACGCAATTTCAAATTCGTTCTTTTCCTCTGTTCGAGCTCTTGCTAGAATTTCACTTTCTTGTTCAGCATTATATCTAGATGCCATAATGATACCCGCTACGCCTGTCACGACAGCACCTACAGGCCCAGCAACGATAGCGCCTATAACAGCTCCTGTACCTAAGCCAATCGCTTCGTTATCTTGTTTTTCCGACTGTAATTGCTGTAGCTCTTCTTCCGCTGACTGCCCTGCTAAAGCAGGTGCAGAGCAAAGCGCTAAAGATAAAGTACAAGCAAGTAGTTTTTTGTTTAGAGTTAAAGTTGTCATCAGCAAATCCTAAAAGTGTGTGTCTGTTTGAGTTGTTCTTATTAAAACAAGTAATTAGGGCGATATTTGGTAGCAAAAAAGGCAATGTGGTGAGCAAATGTGGCAACAATATGGCAATTGCTAAAATTACGCGCTTTTCGCTCAATTTTTGTTTATAGTGCCGCTGTATCAACGCGGTTAGTTAAAATAAAGAGACGTTATGACCTTGAAGCACGTAGCCATTGTGGAAGACGAAGCAGCTATTAGAGAAAACTATGCAGATTTATTGCGCGCCCAAGGGTACCAAGTGCAAACCTATGCAAACCGCGAGTCGGCGACTCAGGCTTTTTCTTTAAAGTTACCGCATTTAGTCATTTTAGATATTGGTTTAGAGCAAGAATATGATGGTGGCTTTACTCTATGCCAATGGCTTAGAGGACAATCTGATACTTTGCCCATCATCTTTTTAACCGCACGAGACAATGACGTTGATACGGTAAGTGGCTTGCGCATAGGCGCAGATGATTATCTAACAAAAGATATCAGCCTCGCTCATTTAAGTGCTCGAATAGCAGCACTTTTTCGACGCCAAGACGCTATAAACAAACCAACTCCCGCTGATCATATTTTGCAACAAGGCGATTTAACCATTGATAGTCAGCGCATGACAATAGCGTGGAAGAAACAAACAGTTGATTTAACCATTACAGAATTTTGGATGATTCACGCGCTTGCTAAAAACCCTGGCCACGTTAAAAACCGTCAACAACTGATGCAAGATTCGAAAATTTATGTTGATGACAGTACGATTACTTCGCACATTAAACGTATTCGTAAAAAGTTTAATAAAATAGACTTGGCATTTGACTGTATCGAAACCGTATACGGCATGGGCTATCGCTGGAATCTGCACACAGTGAGCGAGCAATAGCTTGTGAAATTAAGATTTGGCCTCAGAAGTAAACTTCTTCTCCTTTCGACCTTTCTCATTACCATCCCTTGGTTTGGCTATCAATACGTATGGGAAATGGAAAAGTACCTACGCTTTGGCCAAGAAAAAACTATTATCGGTACCGCTCGCGCATTAGCTACTGCTTTGCATGAGCGGCCTAACCTTTTTAATAACCAAGCAAGCTTTTTACCCAGTGTTGAAAAGGGAAAAGATTTATACGGCTATCAGTTAACGCAACCCATTAACTTAGATGGTAAATTTACCGACTGGCCAGATTTCACAGTAAAAGCCCATTACTATGGTTTTAATAACCTGTTAGCCACAGAAGTTCCACTAAAACGCGAAGATGTCACCGTTCAGTTTACCGCAGCAGTGGGCAAGTACGATAAATATGTTTATTTTTTCCTGAGCGTTATAGACGACCATTTAATATTTCGTGGAAAGCAAGCATTAAGCATTGATAAAAACGACTTTATCACCTTAGCATTTACTACACCCAACAATGACTTTGTGCGCTTAGCCATCAGTAACAGACAAAGAGGCTGGCTAGATGCGTTTCAAATCAATCACCCTAGCGGCAGACCACAAGTAGCCAATTATATTCAAGGGCATTGGCTACCAACGAATCAAGGCTATAACGTTGAATTTAGAATTCCTTTGTCCAAATTCAGTGATAAATTGGCCTTTGCTGTGCACGATGTTGATCAACCTTTTGGCGACACGTTAGCGACGATAGCCAGTGCCGACACGCGCTCGGTAGATACCTTAGGCACGATCTTGGTTCCTTCGCCAGAGATAGAAAGAATTGTTAAAGGTATGAGCTATACCAATTCCAGTATTTGGGTAGTAGACCAACACCGACGGGTTTTAGCTAAAGCAGGTGACCTTCAGCAAGCCGACGGTTTATGGCAAAACAATCGTATCGCCAATCAAGATTCTGATTGGCATCAATCCTTAAAATCTTGGTTAAAACCCTTATTTGATCGCTTACTTACCGCACCGCCAAAAGATTTTGTCGATAAACTTTACGATGCGCAAAATTTAACGGGAGAGCATATCCAGTCAGCTTTAAACGGCACCCCGCAATCACAATGGCGCTTATCAGAAGATAAAAAGGCCGTAATATTGACAGCCGCATACCCTATATACATCAACAATAAAGTACAAGGTGCTGTTATTGTTGAAGAAACTAATAATGGTATAAGAACGGTACGCAACCAAGCACTAGAGAAATTATTCACCAGTATCTTAGCCATAATGTTATTTGGTATTTTGGCATTTTTCTTCTTTGCCACTCGTATTTCTAGTCGTATTAGATCGTTAAGAAATCAGGCAGACCTAGCAATTGATGAACAAGGCCGAATTAATCATTTAATGGATGCATCTAAAACTAATGACGAAATTGGCGATCTATCAAGAAGTTTTGCAACAGCCGTTGCTCGTTTAAGTGAATACAATCATTACCTAGAGCAAATGTCTTCGCGACTGTCACACGAACTTAGGACCCCCATTGCTGTTGTGAGAACGTCTTTAGAAAGTTTGTCTTTGCATAACTTGCCAGAGCAAAGCGACCCAATTATTCAACGTGCAAAATCAGGGATTAGACGTTTAAATCTGATATTGACCAATATGAGTGAAGCAACGCGTTTAGAACAAATGTTAAGAGACACAGAAAAGCATCAGTTTAATCTCGTTGAATTAGTCAACGGTTGTGTCAGTGGTTATCAGCAAGTATACCCTCAAATAACGTTTACTAAAGACATTACATTAGACAATGCAAATATATCAGGTTCACCTGAACACTTTGTTCAACTTCTAGATAAAATTATTGCCAATGCCGTTGAGTTTTCGTTGGATGATATCATTACTTTATCTTTAAAAATGAGCGGACAAAGCTATGCTCTGACCATCAGTAATAACGGTCCATTTCTTCCAGAAGAAATGAGAGAGCGTATATTTGATTCGATGGTATCGCTAAGGGGTACTCAGCAAGATCTCGATGACAAGCGACCACATTTAGGCTTAGGCTTGTATATTGCAAGGCTAATCGCAGAATTTCATCAAGGAAAAATATCTGCGATAAATCACCAAAAACCTGACGGTGTAACTATTAGCTTGTTATTACCGAAAACTAAGTAAATAGAAAGGGTTGCCTGACTTCCCTTACATATTTGCTGTTTATTCAATGCCTATATATTTGTGCACTTGAATGGATAAGCGCCAGTTATTCTCAATACAAGTGCTAATAGCAAGTTCTGTTGCTCGTTGTTTTTGACTGATAGGTTGTAAATAAACCGGCGTATGCTCAACTTTGTGCTCCGCAAGTAATGCTTTTAAATCATCAACATGGGCTTCAGTTGCCACCGGATGTTTGATTTCGTTCGCGCGAAGCATTGCTTGCGATAGAATCTTATAGCCACCTTTCATATTCACTTTCGGCGAAACCGTGACCCAGCACTCAGGCGTGGTTTTAACTTCAAATGTACCAGAAGTTTCAATCTGACATGAGTAACCAGAATCTTGAAAAATTTGACACAAATCGGTTAAATCTTCCATGCAAGGCTCACCGCCTGTGATAACTATATGCTTAGCTTTAAATCCTTGCTCTGAAAAAACTCTGAGAATATCTTCTGCACTGAGGCTGGCCCAATGATCTGATTCATTAGCTTTAGCTACCATGTTTGCTGATGATATTTCATCTTCAAGTCTGATCTCCCAAGTGTGTTTTGTGTCGCACCAAGAACAAGCTACTGGGCAGCCTTGTAACCTTAAAAATATTGATGGTTGACCAGTAAAACTCCCCTCGCCTTGGATAGTTTCAAATAATTCATTGATTTTGTAACGTTTGCTCATATCGAATATTGGCTCTTTTGCCACAAGAAAGGCGTTTAAAGGCCTATTAATTTCAAGTAAAATGCACAAGTTTTTTATTATACCTCAGTGAGAACAAATATGAGTAATAAAGTGGTAGTGATTTATTCAGGTGGTATGGATTCATTCACCGTACTTAATCGCGCGCTAAAAGATGGCAAAGAAGTATTTGCCCTGTCTTTTGATTATGGCCAGCGCCACGTAAAAGAATTAGATTGCGCACGTGATGTTTGTCAATCTTTAGGTGTTCCTCACAAAATTGTCGATATTTCTGCGATAAATCAACTATTAGCAGGTTCTTCACTGACTGATGACATTGATATCCCAGAAGGTCATTACGAAGAAGAATCAATGAAATCAACGGTTGTACCAAATCGTAATATGATCTTGTTATCACTAGCGGTAGGCTACGCGGTTTCTGTTCAAGCTTCTCAGGTTTATTACGGTGCACATTCTGGTGATCACGCAATATACCCTGATTGCAGACCAGAATTTGTTGAAAAAATGAATGATGTTTGTCAAATTGCTAACTATGAAGCGGTCGATATTTTTAGTCCTTACCTACAACAAACTAAAATAGATATTCTTACAGATGGCCTTAGCATGGGTCTAGATTATAGCCAAACTTGGACCTGTTATAACGGTAGAGAAAAAGCCTGTGGTAAATGTGGTGCATGCCAAGAGCGACTAGAAGCATTTGAAAAAAACAATGTCTCTGACCCGCTTGAATATGAGGTTCAAGCTTAAGCAGACGCTAGCTCAGTGTTAATCACAAAATAGTCGGCATAATTTTCGAATTAGCCTGTAGTAGAGTATCTGACAAAGCTGCTATATCTTAACCACACGCTAAATTAACATGAGAAAAGTGTAGGCTTTGCCTACACTTTATCAAACAAACTTTGATGCAGTTTTTCTACCGCGTCATTCGCTTGTTTTTCATCTACCAAGAAGCATAAATTGTGCTCGCTTGCTCCATGGCAAATCATTCGCACATTAATGCCTTGTAAAGCGTCGAAAATACTCGTTCCGACCCCATTGGTTTCATGGATTTTATTGCCAACAACAGCAACTAACGACAAGCCATGCTCTACGGAGACTTCACAGAGCTGTTCTAGCTCCTGCACAACGGTAGAGTTGAGCAATGCTTGAGTTGAACCTGTAGGATTGTCAAAAGTCATGGCGACACTAATTTCACTGGTCGTAATCAGGTCAACACTCAATTCATGCTTAGCAAGCACAGCGAAGACTTTAGCCAAAAAGCCGCTTGCGTGAAGCATTGCAGGGCTTTTCACAGTAACTAGCGTTTGCTCTCTTCGTAACGCAATTGAACGATACGTTGGTTTTGAATCTACAGTTTGTTGAATGCTCGTACCGCCCTTTTCTGGCTCTTTACTCGAACCAACAAATACTGGGATATTTTGACGCATCGCAGGGATCAAAGTCGCAGGATGCAGTATTTTAGCGCCAAAGGTTGCCATTTCTGCTGCCTCGCCGAAACTTATTTCTTCGATAGAACGTGCTTGATCAGTTATACGAGGATCTGTGGTAAAAATACCAACGACATCAGTCCAAATGGCTAGTTTATCGGCGTTAAGTGCTTCAGCAATAAGCGCAGCACTATAATCAGAGCCGCCACGACCTAATGTTGTTGTATCCCCTTGTTCACTTTTCCCAATAAACCCTTGGGTGACGATAACTTGGCTTTCCAACTTTGGCGCAAGTTTTGTCTGTGCTAATTGCTTAAGTTGAACAACGTCTACTACTGCTTTACCAAACAAATCGTTGGTACGCATAACTTCTCTTACATCAAAATAACTCGCGTCGACACCAATGGAATTGAGAACTTTAGCAAATATGCGAGAACTCATCTGTTCACCGAACGACAATATAGTATCTGCCAATCTTGTCGTATGGTTTAAAGATTGTGCTTGGCCGTAGGTAGCGAGCTCATCAAGCAAACTATCAATTTCTTGGTTCAGCGACTGCTCACACGATAATTTTGACGTAATCTTATATTGAATGTTGCGAATTAAGCTAATGATTTCAGCCTGTCGCTCAGAAGATACGTTGGCGGAAGCTAGTTCGACTAGCGCATTGGTAACGCCTGCACTTGCAGAAACCGCAACTAACCTATTACTTGGGTCATTTTTGATAATATTTGCGCAACGAAGCATAGCTTCGTGATCAGCAACACTGGTACCGCCAAACTTGGCAACGGTTAATGAAAGAGATGACATCACGACCTCCAACCACGGCATTGTGGTAACGATAAAGCCACGAGATTTAACATAACTAAGGTCTCCCTAAAAGTCGACTAAACAACTAAAATACTTAAGGAAGAGCATGACTGACACTAGAATACGGATAGGACCAATTTTCGTTTCAGCCAGAAGCCCTCCACCTTTCCTGCTGAGTAAACAGGGGTGACAGTCCCAGGGATTCAACCCTAGCAACCGAACACCAAAGTCTTGAAACTTTAGTGTCCTCGGCGATAGTCCCCCTCAATAGCCTTCATCGGAATTCAAGATCCTCCAGCTACCTACCTGGCTATCGCACCTCTTCTGGTACGAACCACATTAAAACTGAGTAATTGTTCTAATTGGCAAGTAGGCGTATTAAACGTGATTTCATTAAGCATTTCAAGACACTTTTGTAATTATTTATGCCATTTTCCTAAAAAGCTCAAACCACGTAGATTGTTGAAAGTTTTTATACAGTTCGTTCTTTTTAATAAGTTTCTTGCTAACATTGTGCCTAATTTGACTCGTTACGATTTATCTACATGGATTTATTTTTACTAAAAAAAATCATCGGTTTTATCCTGATGCCTTTTTCGCTTTCAATTCTTTGTTTATTTGCCGCTCTTTTTACATTTAACAAGTCACCTAAATTTAGTTTTAAATGTTTGCTCGTTGGTACATTGTGTCTAAGCCTATTTAGTACACCTTGGTTAAGCGATAAGTTAATGGCGCCAATTGAAAATAACTACGTTGCTTTTTCCAAACAGAAAGGCAAAGTAGACTACATTGTCATATTAGGCTGTGGCCATGAAACCGATGCTGCTTGGCCAGCAACGTCTCGGTTAAAATCCTGCTCAATGCAACGCATGGTGGAAGGATTAAGAATCTTTCGAATGCACCCAGAAGCAACCATTATTACCTCTGGCGCAGCACTTGGCGATCGTGTGTCAAACGCGGTGACAGTTAAACAAGCCTTGGTTAGCTTAGGTGTAGCAGAAAGTAAAATTTTGGTAGAAAATTTTCCTAAAGATACAGAAGAAGAGTCTGAACTAATTGCACCTCGCGTTAAAGGCACTAAGGTTGTTTTAGTCACCAATGCTGACCACATGCCGAGAAGTGTTCAGTATTTTAACATGCAAGGCGTTGAAGTAGTTCCAGCTCCTGCTAGCCCATGGGTTAAAGACACTAGCGAAACAAAAAGGTGGGCATATTACCTGCCCTCTCCAACCGGTTTAAAGCAAACCACCAACGCTTGGTACGAAACGCTTGGGCGCATCGTTCAATGGTTAAAAAGCATTACTTAGCTTAATGTGGAGTCATCCTAGGGTAGCTAGTTCCACAATTAACTACCCTAATCTCTTTTTCCAGATCTAAGCTGGGTTATCAATATCAATAAACTGAACATCTAAAGAGGTGTGTTGGCTCAAATAGTCTGCGAGTGCTTTAACACCAAAAATTTCAGTAGCATGATGCCCAGCAGCAAAATAATGAATACCCTGCTCTTTTGCCGAATGTGTTGTTTGCTCAGAAATTTCGCCAGAAATAAAAGCATCAATTCCATATGGCGCCACTTGGTCAATATAGCCTTGCGCTCCACCTGTACACCATGCAACGGTTGAAATAGATTTGTCATCATCAATATCGATGTGTAAACAGTCTCGCCCTAAAGCCTTTGAAACGTGTGCTTTAAGCTCACTTCCCGTCATTGGCTCAGACAATTCACCGCGAAGAACCAATCCTTGCTCGTTGCCTTCTTCTAATGGTCTAATGTTTTGAAAATTTAAATGTGCCCCCAATTGCGCGTTGTTGCCTAGCTCTTTATGAACATCTAGCGGTAAATGGTAAGCAAATAGATTGATATCGTTATCCATTAACGCCTTGATACGATTATATTTCATACCTCGAATGACATAAGATTCATTCTTCCAAAAATAGCCGTGATGAACGATGATTGCATCTGCCTTTTGCGCAATAGCAGCGTCAATTAACGCTTGACTAGCAGTAACGCCGGTTACCACAGTGGCAATAGTTTGCCCACCTTGCACTTGTAGCCCATTTGGACAGTAATCTTTAATGAGTTCAGGTTTCATCAAAGCATTTAAATATGCTTCAAAATCTATTGTTTTCATTCTTTACCTAATATTTCTAATTATGATTCTTTTCGAGATTGCACCGACGACACATTTATAGGTGCGAGCTTTGGTCCTAACTTCCACTTTGGTTTAATTGGCGTCAGTGGTAACACGCGCTTTTTGGCGACAATAACATAAATCGAGCCTAATCCTGGTAAATAGCGTTGAGCAAAACCTTGCCAGCTACGAGCGAACATACCGTTACTCACCGTTGTCGCCAAAGAAGAATGCAGCCTCTTCTCTTCACTTAAAATTTCGTAGCCCATCAAATGCAGCCAATCTTTTACCCGACCAGATGAAAAAAACCTTTCATTCCATGGTGCTTGTTGACGTCTATAAGGAATAAGTTTATTTAATCCAGCAAGACTTATTGGGTTAAACCCCGTAACAACTAGGTAGCCATTGGGAATTAACACGCGATTAGCTTCGCGAATCACGTGATGAGGATCGAGAGAGAACTCTAAAACGTGCGACAACAAACATACATCAACACTATGTTCTAAAATGGGCAAATCGTCAGTTTCTGCGCAAATACTCGACACAGTTTTATGCTCTGACAAAGTAACCTGATGTTTGATTGCACATTGGCTAGAATCTAGTTCGCCGCTGAGCGCTCCTATTTTAAGTAGATGATAACCAAAAAATTTTGGCCACCACACATGTAACATTCCATCAATTTCCTGACGTATCACGTCGCCATTAGGTAGGCTTTGCCAAGAAAGTGGTGAGTGTGGTTGTCTATACGCGAGTGCTGGTTTCATGTTAACGTCTTATCATTGATTCGGATAAAACCCTTAGGTTTGATAATAACATCACCCTTTACTTATGTCACAGTTTACCAAGCAAGATTCACTGCAAATAGTCCCTATTCCAGCCTTTAATGATAACTATATTTGGGCAATTCATGCATTAGACTATAAAGAATTAATATTAGTTGATCCTGGTGACGCTAAGCCTTGCCTTGACTATATCGAACATCATCAATTAGAACTTTCTACCATTTTGATCACCCATCATCACCCCGATCATGTTGGCGGAATAAGTGAATTAAAAAATCGATTTCCTGAGGTTTCAATTTTCGGTCCAGAAGAAACTAAAACGAAAGGAGCAGAAAATATCGTTCAAAATAGCGATACCCTAACTGTAGAAAATTTAGGACTGATATTTGAAGTATTCCATATACCAGGACATACGCTCGGCCATGTGGCTTATTACTGTAAAGACCATGATCTTTTATTTTGTGGTGACACTCTTTTCTCTGGAGGGTGTGGTCGTTTATTCGAAGGGTCGCCAGATCAAATGCACGGCTCTTTGTCTCGCCTAGCTAAGTTGCCCTCCGAAACTAAAGTCTTTTGTACGCATGAATATACCTTAGCCAACTTAAATTTCGCTTTAACAGTCGAGCCAAGTAATTTTGAGTTAGTTAATTATTACAATCAGGTAAAAAACTTGCGCGAACAAGGGTTAGCCACACTGCCAAGTTCAATAGGTTTAGAACGAGCTATCAACCCATTTCTACGCTGCGATGAACCTGAAGTTATTGAAAGCGCAGAATGTTTTTCTAACGCAAGTCAGAAATGTACGGTAGACGTATTTACGACGATTCGCCAATGGAAAGATAACTTTTAAGCCTAAATTTATGACACGTGTTGAATAACCTTCGTAAATAAGGGAAACTTAAGTTAACTAATAATATGTAGAGAATTCATGAAATATCTTTCTTTTTCAATCGCTACGGCGCTAGTGCTTACAGGGTGTAAAACAACCACTGACCAGCAGGAAGTAGTTGAACAAACTTATCTTCCCGCCCATATTGCTGAGCACTTAGCTTCTCCTGTTGATATCAGCCAAGCGTTACTTGCTGATGAAACAGCCGAAGTCATCCATCCCGTCGCTGATGTCGATATTCCTTTATCTGATGAAGTTAAATTGAGTGATGACGTTTGGCAACGTATTCGAGAGCAATTAGTATTAGAAGTTCCTCAAAACAGACGAGTTGTAGCACAGCGAAATTGGTACGCGAGAAATCAAGCCTATTTAGACCGAGTAGCTAAGCGTGCAGAACCATTTCTCTACTACATAGTAGAAGAAATTGAAAAGTCAGGTATCCCGATGGATATCGCTTTACTTCCGATAGTTGAAAGTGCCTTTGACCCATTCGCTTATTCTCACGGCCGAGCCTCAGGTATGTGGCAATTTGTTCCTGGTACAGGAACTCGTTTTGGCATGAAGCAAAATTGGTGGTATGACGGTCGACGTGATGTCATTGCTTCAACTCAAGGCGCAATAAAATATTTAAAATACTTACATAAATTTTTTGACGGCGACTGGATGTTAGCCCTTGCCGCTTATAATTCCGGCGAAGGTCGAGTGCAACGCGCTGTTAGGAATAACAAAAAGAAAGGAATCCCAACAGACTTTTGGTCATTAGATTTACCAAAAGAGACCCGCGCTTATGTACCTAAACTTTTAGCACTTGCTGATATTGTTAAACGCCCTAACGACTTCAATGTGAAATTTTACGAGATTGAAAACCGTTCTGTTATTTCACCTGTTGATATTGGCTCGCAAATTGATTTAGCAAAGGCAGCAGAGTTAGCAGGACTTACTTTAGAAGAACTCCAGCATCTAAACCCTGGTTACAATCGCTGGGCTACAGATCCGAAAGGGCCATTTTACTTAGTTCTGCCTAATCACAAGATCGAGTCTTTTAAAGCTGGACTAAGTAAATTAGCGAAAGAAGATAGACTTGCATGGCAAAGGTATCAAATTAAACGAGGTGATAGCTTAGGTAAAATTGCCAAGAAGTTTAACACTGACATTGGTGTTATTAAGCAGGTAAACAATATTCGTGGCACACAAATTCGCGAAGGCAAGCACCTGTTAATTCCTGTGGCTGCTAAATCCCTTGATCAATACATTCTGTCTCAAGAACAGCGCTTAGCTAAGAAGCAAAACTACCCTAGAGGCAGTGAGAAAGTGATTCACACAGTAAAGTCTGGGGACAATTTTTGGGACATTAGTCGTAAATATGGTGTCAATTACAGAAACTTAGCTAAGTGGAATGGCATGGCACCAAGAGATCCGTTAAAGCTTGGGCAAAAACTTGTTGTTTGGCGAACCCCGAAAAAGTCAGTTTCGACAACTACAGCACCTGTAACTAGCAATGCAATTATGCGAAATATCACGTACAAAGTTAGACGTGGAGACTCTTTTGCACGTATTGCCGATAAGTTTAACGTAACCATTAAAGAAATTGAAAACTGGAACAACATTAGTCGTAAGAACTATTTACAACCAGGACAAATGCTTAAGTTATCAATAGATGTCACCAAATCTATTTAATAACACCAAATAAAAAAAGCGCCTTTCGGCGCTTTTTTTATTGCTATCGAATTGAGTGATCCTAGTTAAAATAATTCAGCTAACGCTTTAAGGTTATTAACCACTTTTACTGGTTGATAAGACTGTAACTCTTGCTCTGAACTAACCCCTAACGTGATACCTACACTATCTATTTTCGCATTATTTGCCATAGCGATATCATGAATAGAGTCGCCAATATAAATAGCATTCTCTGGCAATACAGCTAGTTCGGTAATAATTTCTGCTAGCATTTCAGGAGAAGGTTTTGACGGACAATCATCAGCGGTTCGACTTGCACAGAAGAAATCACTACAGCCACTTTGTGAAAGCGCTTGCTCGAGCCCTAACCGGCCTTTACCTGTCGCTATCGCCATGACGATTTTTAGGTTAGACAATTTTTCAAGTAGGTCGCGAGCACCATCAAAAAGCGGGGTTTCAACGTCACTATTCACATAAAACTTGCGATAAGCCTGTTTTAAATGTTCTAGGTCAGTAGCACTAAGTTTGGGGAAAAGTATCGCTGAGCCTTCAATTAAGCTTAACCCAATAATTGATTTAACGGCGTTTTCATCGGGTACAGGCAGCTGACAAAATGCAGCTGCAGATTGCATGGCATTTACGATGCGCGGGACAGAATCCATTAAGGTGCCATCCCAATCAAATATGACTAACGACTTATTATTAAACAACTATTTGCCTTCTTCCGGCTTAAGGTTATCTAATACCGCTTGCAGAGACGACTCTAAAGGTGCTTCGACTTTGATTCTTTTTTCTGTTAACGGATGAGTAAACTCGATACTCGCCGCATGAAGAAATAAACGCTTGAGACCGTTCCCTTTCATTTCTTCTTCAAAATCCGGGTGACTGTACTTAACGTCACCAGCGATTGGGTGACCTTTCGTTTGACAATGTACACGTATCTGATGTGTTCTTCCTGTCACAGGAAACGCCCTGACAAGCGTGGCACCTTTAAACCTTTTTAATACTTTGTAACGAGTTTCCGATTCTTTACCTTGAATGTTGTCAACAACAACAATACGCTCGCCTGATTTTAACTCATTCTTTCGCAACCCTTCGGTAACTTTGGTCAATTTTGCAGACCAATGACCTTTAACCAAAGCATGATAAAATTTCTGTACTTTTTTATTGCGTAATTGTTCATGCAAACTGCGTAAAGCAGAGCGTTTCTTAGCAACAACCAAACAGCCAGACGTATCTCTATCTAACCGGTGTACTAGTTCCAACATCTTAGTGTTTGGCCTAAGTGCCCGTAACGCCTCAATGACACCGAAACTTAGTCCACTACCACCATGCACAGCCATACCTGAAGGCTTGTTAATAACAATTAATCTGTCGTCTTCAAACAAAATTTGTTTTTCTAAATTTGAAACGACATTGAGTTGAGTTGAAACCGTTTGTTCTTTTTCGGAAATTCGAATAGGCGCGACACGCACTATATCTTCAGCTTGAATTTTATATTCAGGCTTTGTACGTTTTTTATTGACTCGAATTTCACCTTTACGCAATAACCGATAGATCATGCTCTTAGGCACACCTTTTAAGGTTTTGAGTAAAAAGTTGTCGATTCTTTGTCCTTCGTCTTCTATATCAATAGTATAGAAGCGGACTTGTGGTTTGCTATCTTCTTTCATGCCGGCAAGTTTACCATACTTTTTTTAGATTACGCTGAAATAAACATACGATTTGATTGCCTTTTTCAACGAAAAAGTGGGATAATAGGAAAGTTGCGCTATATTTGAACATGCAACGTAAAAATTACGCTATTAGCGAATTGTAAGAGGCGTTCAAAAACTAAACATAAAAGCGGGTTAATAATTATCCTACCCCAGAGTTTAGTTATTTAGTTTGAACTTTAAAGAAAAGCAAAAACTAGAGTAAGAAAACGAACGTCCGGCGCCCAAATAGCGATTATTTAAGAGCGTTGTAAATGAAATTTTTCGTAAAAGATAACTCCCATGAGAACACGGGATTCGAAAAGACATTTACACAAATGCACAGCACACAAGCTGAGCACATAAAGACGAATTTGTAGTTAACGCAATACGCGTTAACAAAATGAAAAATTAGTAAATTTAACAGCTTACTGCGTATTGCTGGCGCAGTAAGATTGACACCCGTGAGGCTGACAAATCGCTGTTACCTAACAGACAGATTGCTTTGTGTATCAAGCACAATGGTGTGCTGTGGCTGAAAAATGATAAAGAGTCACAGAAACTATGAAACGTATGCTTATCAATGCTACACAGTCGGAAGAATTGCGTGTAGCACTTGTTGATGGCCAACAATTGTACGATTTGGATATTGAAAGTCCAGGTCACGAACAAAAAAAAGCCAATATTTATAAAGCGAAGATCACTCGCATTGAACCTTCTTTAGAAGCGGCATTTGTTGACTACGGTGCGGAACGCCACGGCTTCCTACCGATGAAAGAAATAGCCCGCGAATACTTCCCAAAAGACTACAAATTTCAAGGTCGTCCAAACATTAAAGATGTTTTACACGAAGGCCAAGAGGTTATCGTACAAATCGATAAAGAAGAACGTGGTCAAAAAGGTGCTGCACTAACAACGTTTATTAGCCTAGCTGGCAGTTACTTAGTACTTATGCCTAATAACCCAAAGGCAGGCGGTATTTCGCGTCGTATTGAAGGTGATGAACGTTCAGATTTAAAAGCATCTTTAAGCAAGCTAGACCTTCCTAAAGGCATGGGCTTAATTGTTCGCACTGCTGGTGTAGGTAAAGATTACGAAGAACTAGAGTGGGATTTAAGCGTTCTATTACATCATTGGAAAGCTATTTCTGATGCTGCAGCAGACCGCCCTGCTCCATTCTTAATCCATCAAGAATCAAACGTTATTTTACGTGCTATTCGCGATTATTTGCGCCGCGACATCGGCGAAATTTTGATTGACCGCCCAAAAACATACGAAAGTGTTCGCGAGCATATTAAAGTTGTACGCCCTGACTTCATCAGTAAGGTAAAGCTTTACTCTAACGACGTACCTTTGTTTACCCATTATCAAATCGAAACACAGATCGAATCAGCGTTTAGACGTGAAGTAAGATTACCTTCTGGTGGTTCTATTGTTATTGACCCGACAGAAGCTTTAACATCGATTGATATCAACTCTGCCCGTGCGACTAAAGGCGGTGATATCGAAGAAACAGCCTTTAACACTAATTTAGAAGCAGCGGACGAAATTGCACGTCAGTTGCGCTTACGTGACTTAGGTGGCTTAGTCGTTATCGACTTTATCGACATGACGCCAGTCCGTCACCAACGTGAAGTTGAAAACAGAATGCGCGAAGCGGTTAAAAGCGATCGTGCACGCATTCAGTTAGGCAGAATTTCACGATTTGGCCTATTGGAAATGTCACGTCAACGTTTACGCCCTTCTATCGGCGAAACAAGCCAGAATGTTTGTCCACGTTGTAACGGTACTGGACATGTTCGCGGCGTTGAGTCTCTTGCGCTTTCAGTATTACGTTTAATGGAAGAAGAAGCCATTAAGGAAAACACTCAGCAAGTACAGGCACAAGTGCCAGTACCTGTAGCGACATACCTTCTTAACGAGAAACGTCGTTCGGTTATGCACATCGAAAAGCATCATAGCGTGCATGTGCTAATTCTTGCTAACCCGCAAATGGATACGCCTCAATACGAAGTTATTCGCGTAAGAAAAGACGAGACTATTGCAGAAGCAAGCTACCAAACACCAATGAAAGAAGCACAAGTTGAACAAGCTGTTATGCCTAAGTTCGACAAAAGTGCTGCAAAGAAAGACGAGCCTTATTTGCAAGGTATGAAAGCACCTGCTCAAGCACCAGTATCTAAAGGTACAAAAGCTAAGCAAGCTGCTAATAAGCCATCAAAACAAGATTCTTCAGAAGGATTCTTCGCGTCGATTGCGAAATGGTTAAAAGGTTTGTTTGGCTCTGAAGAAGAACAAAAACCTAACAAAAAGCGCTCTCAAGGCAAAGGCGATCGTAACCAAGACCGACGTGGCAACCGTGGTAGAAATGCTCAACGTCGTAATAGAAACGATAGAAATGAGCGTAGTAACGACAAACGACGCGAAAAACGCAATGCTAACGAGCAAGTAGAAAAGCAAGAAAGAGCTGCAAAACCTGGTAAAAAGGCTCCTCAAAATAGGCAACAAAAGCCTAAAGAGGAAAAAGTTGCTGAGCGCAGACAACGCAGAAATAATCGTAAAAAAGTACGCGTAAATGAAGGCCAAGAACAAGTTGTAGAGACTAACTTAGATAATACAGCTTCTGAGCAAGCTCAAGGTACAGTAGCAGAACAAGCCACGACACAAGCGACAAAACCAAAAAGCAAGCCTAGAAAACCTGCGAAACAAGCGAAAGCAACAGAAAAGACTGTAGAGTCAGAATCTGCTGAAGCAACTAGCCAAGTAGATACAAGTGAAGTTGAAAATCTGGAAGGTAAGAAAGAGCAACGTTCTCGTTCACGCCGTTCGCCTAGACACTTGCGCTCTCATGGACAAAAACGTCGTCAGCAATCTGACGTAGTTGATGCTCAAACAGCTGAAGTTACCACTGATCCTGTAGAGACTCGCTACCCAGAAGTTTCTAATGATGATGCAAAAACAGAGCAAGTAGCAGAAACAGCTGTTGAATCGCAAGTTAATGTTGTTGAAGAAGTTCAGCAAGATTTGCCTTTAGAGCAACCAGCAGAACAAGAAGTTACAGCAGAGAGCTCAGAAGAAGTAACTCAAAATGAGCATACATCGCAAGAAGCAGATAGCGTAGTAGTAGTTGAAGCATCGACTCAAATCGAACAAGACAATGCAACTACTAGCGAGCCTGAGCAATTAACTATCGAGCAAAATGAATCTGAACAACCAGATGAAACTCAAGTAGCAGATACGGTTGAACCTGAGACTGCTGTAGATGTGACGGAAACTGCTGAAAATACAGATGCAGAACCCAAACAAATGGCTTCTGAAGAGGCTGTTGAGAAAGACTCGACTGAAACGCAAGCTAACGCTGAGGAATCACAAAGTAATGGTGTTGACTCATCAAGTGAAGAAGCAGCTACAAGCTCACAGCAAATTCGTATTAAGAGTCATGCATACTCAGATATGGCTAAGCCTGAGTCTTTTACTTCAGATAAAGAAATCCCAACAGCATTTGTTGAGCTTTCAGAACGCAATGAAGTAGTACGCTCTAATAAAACAGCGGCAAGAGCTTCTGCAACTAGTCAGAGCCAATCGGGCCCAGTTAACCCAAGTATTTAATTAGATACTTATTTTTCAAAAGCCGGCATTAAAGCCGGCTTTTTTATTGCCCGTTTTTTAGACTTTGATCTAAGCCAACAAATCACCTATTTTCGTAGGCAGATAAATGAAAAACACGTATAATTGCGGCCAACATAGATTAACTACACAAATAAATGAAAACTCCTTGGTACAAAGAGCCGTGGGCTTGGCTAGTATTTTTCCTTCCGTTGTCAGCCGTTATTGCTGGTATTACTACAGTGATTATCGCAAATACCAACCCTGATACTTTGGTTGTTGGCGATTATTACAAAAAAGGTAAAGCCATTAATTTAGAAATAGGCAAAGTTAAACAAGCACAAAAGCTAGGCATTAAGTTTGCTCTAAAGCTTAACGGGAAAGAGTTAGTGATTAAACCAACAGGTATAGAAAAAACCTTCCCACTTTTAAACGTAAACTTTTTTCATCCAACACTAAAAGATAAAGACTTTTATCTAGCGCTTACACCTGACGGCTCAGGTAATTTTCGTAAGACATTAGATGAAGAAATATCAGGGAAATGGCGCTTAACTATTTCACCATTTGAAGATCACTGGAAGATTCAAAATACCATTGGCTTACCTCAAGCCGACTTTATCTCAATAGAACCTAGACCAAACGAAGCAAACTAATCTCGATGACCACAGAGTGTTTCCATTGTGGAGAGCCAGTCCCTCCTGGGCTCTCCTTATCAGTTAAAATTGATGGCTCGATCCAACCTATGTGTTGTGTTGGATGTGAAGCTGTTGCCCAAACCATCGTCGATAACAACTTAACGGATTATTATAAATTTCGCACTGAAGCCGCGCCGAAAGGTGAACAGCTAGTTCCGGAACAACTTAAAAATAAAACGGTATTAGACGACGACAGCTTACAAAGTGAATTTACCGTTAAAGACGGAGAATATAAGGAAACAATACTCACAGTTGAAGGTATAAGCTGCGCAGCATGTGCGTGGCTTATCGAGATGCAAATTTCACCTTTAAAAGGCGTGGTATCAATCAATGTAAACGCGACAAGCCAACGAGCGACAGTTCGCTGGCGAGACGCAGACATCAAATTAAGCGACATTCTGCTAGCGATTGAAAAAGTCGGTTATCGTGCTTTGCCTTTTAAAGCAAGTGAAGCTGAACGCTCTAACAAAGCACAAAGTAAAGCATTTATTAAACGACTAGGCATCTCAGGCATACTGATGATGCAAGTTATGATGATTGCTATAGGGCTATATTTCGGTGCGTTTTCTGATATGTCCGAAAATATCTTAGTTTATCTTAGATGGACAAGCATGATTCTAACCTTCCCTATCGTGACCTACGGCGCTTTTGTCTTTTATAAGGGAGCAATAAACGCGATAAAAGTAAAACGACTGTCCATGGATGTTCCCGTCTCTATCGCTATATCGTTGGCGTTTATTGCTAGTTGTTGGGCTACTATAACCCAGACAGGTGAAGTCTACTTTGAATCAGTTTCTATGTTCACCTTCCTTTTGCTTATCGGCAAGTTTCTGGAGTTTAGAGCAAGAAATAGAGCTGCTGAAGTCTCAGCTAATCTACTAAAATTAATGCCTCTAACCGCCACGCGCCTCAATGGTGAACAGCAAGAAATCGTTGTCGCAAGAAAGTTGCAAGAAAACGATTTAGTACTTGTAAAACCGGGGGAAACAATTCCTGCTGACGGTGTAATTATCAACGGCACTAGCCCTATAAATGAAGCTATGCTTACTGGCGAGCAACGACCTGTCGATAAACAAATTGGCGACAGTGTTTTCGCTGGTACAGTTAATGGTGATGGCAACCTGACACTTGAAGTTAAACAAGCAGGTGCAACTTCGCTGTTAAGTCAGCTAATTCGACTCAGTGAAGCTTCTCAAGCTCACAAACCTAAAATTGCTCAGCTATCTGATAAAATTGCCCAATATTTCGTTGCCATTATTTTGATGACCGCAATTGGCACCGCTATTTATTGGCAACAACATATGCCAGAAGAAGCATTTTGGATAACACTATCAGTTTTGGTTGCTACCTGTCCTTGTGCTTTGTCGTTAGCAACACCTACCGCACTAACCTGTGGCACGACGCGCTTAAATAGAGCGGGAATTATGGTTAAAAGTGGCCATGTAATGGAGACATTACCAGAAATAACAGGCTTTGCTTTCGATAAGACAGGCACTTTAACCTCAGGTGACTTTGCTATCGCTAGCATGGAATTACACACAAGTTCATACGATAAACAAACCCTACTCGCTTTTGCTTCTGCGCTAGAATCTTATTCTGAACACCCAATCGCAAAAGCTTTTGTTCCTTACAGAGACTTTGGCGTTAATGCTAGCCAAGTTAAAGTGCACGCAGGCGCTGGTATCGAAGGGGTTATAAACGATCTTTCTATTATGATAGGAAAACCGAGTTGGTTGCTAAAAGGTGACCAGTTAACACAATTTACTCACTTACCTATTGTGATGACAGTTAACGAAGAGCTTGTCGCTAGTATTAATATTTCTGATCACATTAGAAATGACGCGAAAAGCTTAATCGCTACATTAAAAGAACGTTCTTACAACACACTCATGCTATCTGGTGACAACCAACAAGGTTGTGAAAAAGTTCAAAAAGAACTGCAGCTTGATGAAATTAAAAGCCAACTTACTGCACAAGATAAAATGGAATTGTTAACCTCTAGGCAGGAGCACGAAAAAATTGCCATGGTTGGTGACGGTGTTAATGACACACCTGTATTTGGTGCCGCTCACGTCTCTATTGCAATGGGCAGTGGTACAGATATTGCCAAAAGTGGTGCAGACGTTATTCTTTTAAACAACCGCTTAAATGCTATTATAGATTTATTGCATGTAGCAGATAAAACCAGGCGAATTATTTGGCAAAACTATGGCTGGGCGTTTGGCTATAACGCAATTGTATTGCCATTAGCCGTGAGTGGTTATATTACTCCTTATATGGCAGTAATCGGCATGTCATTAAGTTCAATTTTGGTAATTACTAATTCACTGCGTTTATTAAAAACGAAAAGGCCAAACAAGTAATGAGCATTATCTACGTTTTAATTCCAATCGCTATTTTATTGACAATAGCTGGGATTTACTTTTTCTTTTGGGCGGTCAAATCAAATCAATTTGATGATCTAGAGAAGCAAGGGTTGAGCATTTTGTTTGATGAAGACAAAAAAGATAAGACAACATCGCAAACCGCTGCTAATGATCAGCGTAACAACTCACCTAAAGAATAACCCTAGATGCAACTAGACCTGTTATCGGCGTTTTTAATAGGATTACTAGGAACAGGCCACTGCATTGGCATGTGCGGAGGTATTGCGTCGATGCTTACCGGTGCAGTTAGAGACAATAACCCTAAAAAGCAGTTATATATTATTTGCTACAACGCTGGCAGGATTTTTTCTTATACCTTGTTAGGCACAATTGTTGGCTTTACCAGTTCATTAATGGTCAAACAACTTGGCTTTCCTGTGCTAATACTAAACGTTATTGCCGGTGTTTTTCTCATTCTACTCGGACTGTATATTGGCCAATGGGCGTTTCTGCTAGTTCACGTAGAGAAAGTTGGAAAGAGTCTGTGGCAAACGTTGCAACCACTATCAAAACATTTAATTCCCGTTGATTCGGCGACTAAAGCAACCTTTTTAGGCGCTTTATGGGGTTGGCTACCATGCGGGCTTATTTATTCTACGCTAACTTGGTCATTAGCATCTGGCAGTGCACTTCAAGGCGGCCTTATCATGCTAAGCTTCGGATTGGGAACTTTACCTGCTCTATTACTGGTATCTTTTGGCGCTTCTAAGGTTAATGCATTGTTAACAAAGATTTGGGTTCGCCGTGCAATTGCCTTAATGTTAATTTTTTATGGAATAATTACACTAAAATTTGCATATATGAAGATGTTCTAATAATATTCCACTTGGAATTACCCGTAGAGAATTTAAGGATATTATGTACAAGCGTCAATGCTCAGGTCAGCAACATATTCATTGCCAAAATTGTAGTATCAGTGAACTGTGTCTCCCGTTTTCTCTTAACGCGCAAGAGTTGGAAACTCTAGACCAAATAATTGATCGTAAGCGACCTATTCAAAAAGGTGAGCAGATATTCCAAGATGGCGAGCAAATGAAATCGCTTTACGCGATTCGTTCAGGTACTTTCAAAACTTACACTGTCAACGAAAGTGGCGAAGAGCAAATTACAGGCTTCCACTTAGCTGGTGATTTATTAGGTTTTGATGCTATTGCTTCTGCCGAACACCCAAGTTTTGCTAAAGCTCTAGAAACTTCAATGGTGTGTGAAATTCCATACGACACGCTAGACTCCCTATCTAACGCAATGCCAAAATTGAAAAAGCAAATGTTACGTATGATGAGCGCTGAAATTCGTACTGATCAAGAAATGATGACTTTGCTTAACCGCAAAAACGCAGAACAACGTTTGGCAACTTTTTTATCGACGCTAAGCAGTCGTTATAAAGAACGCGGTTTATCTTCTGTTGAATTTAGATTGTCAATGACACGAAGTGATATCGGTAACTACATAGGCTTAACAGTTGAAACAATAAGCCGTTTAATTAATCGCTTTGACAAAAATGGACTAATCAAGGTTGATGGTAAGCTAATTACTATCCTGAATAATGAAAAGCTAGACGAAGTAGCTTCTTTATAAATAATTACTGGTCCCTTGATTTAAAACAATAAATTCCCGTGCGCAAACGCCAGCAGTCGCTATAATTGAATTAAAAGTGACTATTTGGAGTTTGCCATGGAGAAGTATAAAAAAATTCTCGCCGTTATAGATCCTACTGTAGAAGAGCAAAAGGCGCTTAACCGTGCAATTGAATTAGCGAGTAAAACTAACGCTTCAATTACCGCTTTTCTTTCTATATTTGATTTTTCCTACGAAATGACAACGATGCTTTCCGCAGATGAACGAGAAGCAATGCGTCAGTCTTTAATTCGTGACCGTGAAGAGTGGTTACAAGAAATTATCGACGAATCTCCACACGAACACGTTAACATTGACTCTCAAGTTGTTTGGCACAACCGCCCTTTTGAACCTATTATCGAACAAGTGCTGCATAACGGTTACGATATTGTCATTAAAGGAACTCATGAGCACGACAAGTTAAAATCGGTAATATTTACCCCAACTGATTGGCATATTCTCCGTAAATGCCCTTGCCCAGTATTATTGGTGAAAGATCACTTGTGGCCAAAAGACGGGAATATATTGGCAGCACTGAATGTAGGAAGCGATGAACAAGAGCACCAGTCTCTTAACAGCATAATTACAGAAGAGGCAGTTAATCTAGCTAACCTCATTCAAGGCAATGTCCATTTAGTTAATTCATTTCCTGGTACGCCAGTAAATATAGCGATAGAAATTCCAGAGTTTAATGCAAACGAATACAACGACTCCATGTATGAACATCACAAGAATGCCATGGTTAATCATGCAGAAAAATTTGGCATTTCAGCAGAGCAGACCCACATTGAAGAAGGCTTACCTGAAGATGTTATCGAAGCAGTTTCTAGTAAGTTAGATGCAGAGTTAGTTATTTTAGGCACAATAGGCCGTACAGGTTTATCTGCCGCTTTAATCGGAAATACAGCTGAGCATGTCATTGATCGATTGAACTGTGACGTTTTAGCTTTAAAACCAGCGGGTTATAGTTCACCACTTCAAGACTAAATTTTCGACATTAATGGAATGAAATAACCAGCTTCAAATGCTGGTTATTTTTTACTTATCATCTTGCCTATACCGCATTATAATACGCCCCTTTTTACACGCTCCTAGCATTTCAAAGACGAAGTTTTCTTATGACCGAAGCAGATAACCGCAAAGCCATATACGAAGCCAACAAACTGCAAAAACGCTTGCGCAGTAAAGTGGGTAAAGCCATTGCCGATTACAAGATGATTGAACATGGCGATGTTGTAATGGCATGTATTAGTGGCGGTAAAGACAGTTTTGCCATGCTAGATATTTTACTAAGCCTGCAAAAATCTGCGCCTGTGGACTTTAAAGTCATTGCAGTTAATCTAGATCAAAAGCAACCAGGCTTTCCTGAGCATGTACTTCCTGAGTATTTTGAATCATTAGATATTCCTTATTACATCATAGACAAAGATACATACTCGGTTGTAAAGGAAAAAGTACCAGAAGGTAAAACAACCTGCGGGCTGTGCTCTCGCCTAAGACGAGGTACTTTGTACTCGTTCGCTGAAGAAATAGGTGCAACCAAGATAGCGCTAGGCCATCATTTAGATGACATTGTCGAAACTTTGTTTCTTAACATGTTCTTTGGTGCAGCATTAAAATCAATGCCACCAAAATTACGAGCAGACGATGGGCGAAATATTGTTATTCGCCCAATGAGTTACTGTCGAGAAAAAGACTTACTTAATTTTGCAGAGATCAAGCAGTACCCTATCATTCCTTGTAACTTGTGTGGTTCTCAAGAAAACCTGCAACGTCAAAATATTAAAGCAATGCTTAATCAATGGGACGCACAAACCCCAGGTCGCGTAGAAAACATTTTTAAATCGATTAAGAATGTTAGTCCGAGCCAACTTGCTGATACCGAGCTATTTGACTTTGAGCAGCTACCAATCGACAGATCAGAGCCAAGAGCCGAATATGAATTTTCGAAAGAGCTGGTGTCTTCTACCAACATAGATGATTCGTTAATTATTGACGTTTCAAACATTTAAGTAATTCAAATACCACACTCAGCTTTGAATTTAAAAGCTGGGTGTACTATTGTTCATTAAACAAACAAACCCTACTGTTATGCTTAATCAATATTTTAAATTAGATCAACATCAAACGACTGTTAAACAGGAAGTTATAGCAGGTATTACAACTTTTCTAACTATGGCTTACATTATCTTTGTCAATCCTGCGATGCTGGCAGAAACGGGTATGGACAGAGGTGCCGTTTTCGTAGCGACTTGCATTGCTGCCGCTATTGGCTGTTTTGTCATGGGTATGTTAGCAAATTACCCAATAGCGTTGGCCCCAGGTATGGGACTTAATGCATTTTTCACCTATACCGTTGTATTGGATATGGGTTATACATGGCAAGTTGCTTTGGGTGCAGTATTCATTTCTGGCTGTGCATTTATTATTTTAAGCTTGTTTAACATCAGAGAATGGATAATTAACGCTATCCCTCACTCTTTACGATTTGGTATAGCAGCAGGTATAGGCCTATTTCTGGCGTTTATCGCCCTTAAGAATGCTGGTATTGTCGTCGATAGCCCTGCAACTTTACTAACCATGGGTGATATAACTTCTTTTTCAGCGGTTATGGCAGCAATTGGCTTATTTGCCATTGTTGGTTTAGCGAATAGAAACATTAACGGTTCTGTAATGATCTCAATTCTATTGGTAACCTTTATTGCCATAGCCTTAGGCCATGTTGAATTTAATGGAATCGTATCAGCACCGCCGTCAGTTATGCCTACCTTTATGCAACTTGATCTCAGTGGCGCATTAGAAATCAGCATGTTAAGTGTTATCTTCGCTTTCTTATTTGTTGATTTGTTTGACACGTCTGGCACCTTAATTGCGGTAGCTCAACGCGGCAAGTTATTAGACAAAAATGGCTCATTACCACGATTAGGCAAAGCTCTTTTAGCCGACTCTACTGCAACAGTCGCTGGTAGTATGTTGGGTACATCTACCACCACTAGCTACGTAGAAAGTACATCTGGTGTGGCAGCGGGCGGCAGAACAGGATTAACTGCAGTAACGGTTGGCATTTTATTTCTACTCGCAATATTTTTTGCACCATTAGCAGGCATGGTACCAGCTTACGCTACAGCAGGACCTCTTTTTTATGTAGCTGTATTAATGTTGGCGAGTTTGATCAATGTAAAATGGGATGACTTATCTGAAGCAGTTCCTGTTGCGGTTATTTGTATTACTATGCCACTAACTTTCTCTATTGCTCACGGTATTGCGTTCGGTTTTATTAGTTATGTTGCGGTAAGAGCATTTAGCGGACAGTACAAAGAAATCAACATTAGCGTATTGGTATTAGCACTGTTATTTATTGCTAAGTTTGCTTACTTTGCCTAATAGAGTGCCGGCAACTAAAAATTAAGAATCCACCTACATAGCAGGTGGCGTTGGCACAGCTCCCTTCTAGGGAGCTACTTTCTTTCAAGTATTGATTCGTCTCAAAGTTAAATTCTTTCAAGCTTCTTTTTAACTTCACACTATATTGTCGGTGTGCCGACAGCACGTTAGAGGGAAAAATCGATTGTTTCCCTCTAACTTTTCGGCAACTGCTACTGCGTTGCTCTACCACCTACGTCCATGTAGGCGCCCTCATCGCCCGACTCACCGAAGTCAAACACCAAATATTTTAACCGTCATGCCTACCTGACGAATGCTCGTCCAACCGCGCGTCAGTGTCAGCCATCCATGGCTGACAGGCGTGGCGGCCTTAAAAATATTTGCTGTTATCGCTTCAACGGGAACGGGCATTCGTCATACCAATTGAGAAGAAAAAACTGGCTCTTCCCAGAACTTTAAGGATTTCTTTTGGAGCTAGGCTCTTTACGGGCATAGCCCCAACTTAACGATCACCACCTAAATAGGAGGTGCTTTAAAGCTGACAATCAAAAAAAACGCCTAATGGCGGTTTTTTATTATCACTAAAATGATGCTAGTTACTAAAAATATCTCGCGTTATGCCTGAGCATCTCTGTAATCTCAATAATATAGTCGCTTCCACGCTCTGAATAAGCCAGTAAGCCGGTTGCGATAATAGCTGAATCCAACGGAAGGTTTTCTTTTCGCAGCTGTCTTCTCGTCTCTCTCAGCGCTTTATATGCTCCATTAGTATTGATGTTATATAAATAATGACCTACAGCTTCATTAACTGAGTCAAAAGCGGCAACCTCATGCTTTAGACCTGCATCTCTACCGCTAGGCACCATGCCACAGCCCTTTTGATAACACCAGATACCAAAAAAGTTTAATCCTATTCGCGCAAATCTAGAACTTCCCCAAGCAGATTCATTCGCAGCTTGCACTAAAACCAGCTCAAGAGGAACAATATCAATTTGGTCAATCATTCGCTGAAGTAACACATCAGGTGCCGCTTTGCTATTAATTTTATATCGCTTAGCAATAGATTTAACTGAAGTCAGTTCTGACGTAGATAAGGAATCACCAGCCGCTAACATGCCTTGCCATTCGACTAACTGTTTCCTTAAAGACAGCAGCTTCTGGTTTTCTTGCTCTATTGCTGGACGTAGAAATGCGAAAAAAGCTTTTTTCTTTTCTCGTACATCTTTTATTGCGGCAAAATCAGGTAAATCAACGTTATGAAGAGGCTTCTCTATGTCTGGCTTAGTTGGAATTACTTGATCTTCCTTGCGTTTCAATTCGTCTGAATCCACTGTCTTTTGCGTAAACGGGCGGATCAGCGCCACAACAAACAAAATACCGATTACAATAACAAATGAATATTGAAACGTTTTTTGCAACGCATTCCGTTTAGTCACTTTTTGCATAACATTCCTTTAAATCTTTTACGCTAAAAAATTTCCATCATGTGTTGAGTGTTCACCTTTTTCCACACTCAATTCCATGCCAAAGATTTCGCGGTAAAGAACTCCTTTTACATTATAGAACATGGGCGCTAAATAACTGAGTAAGAAAATAGTAATAGCTAACCCTAATATGCCTATAGGTTGCCCTTGTGTAGCTACAACTGGTAGCAAAGTAAAGATAAGCGCTAACACTAGCACAAAGTACACTAAGAATAAGTTAAGCCACTGAAATCGTGTCGCTTGTAAAGAAATGATAATTGCTTTAAGAGGTGATAAATTCTTAAGCACAAGTAAAGGTAATACGAGGGACAAAGCAACCGCTAAATAAACACCAGGAACAATTAGCAAGGCAAAGCCTAACGACGTGAAAGTAGAAGTTAATAACGCACATAGGGTGACAAACGCGGCTTTATTTAAGAAGTTCCACACCATACTTGCTTTGGTTTTAATACCAACAGCATGAAAAACACCCATCAACTCTACGCCAACAATAAATGGTGAAACAACTAAGGTTAAAGCTAAATTAACACCTGGCCCATATTGTTCATGCGTCATCAGAGCCTGTATACCACCGGCATAATGACCACCAATAGATACCACCACCAAACTAATAGCTAGACAAAACAACAAGCCTAAATTGATTGATTTTCTAGAGTGTAAACTTGTTTGCCAAGCCTCTTTCAGAACCGCACTGACATTAATGCTATATTGTCCTTTGAGCGCTTTTTCTATGCTGCCACCTACTTGCAACTTTGATTTTTCTTCCACTTAACAAACCTTCAATAGTTATTGTTTGACATATACTGTCAATAATTCTTGAAAGCGATTATACCTAAACGGCTATAGATAGGAAAAAAATATGACTGTTTACTCAGCCTTTTTCTTAAAATTAAGTAACAATTCTGCGAAAAATTCACTACCTTTGGCCTCGGCAAAAGCAATATTATTTTCAGGAATAGATTCAGGATCTTTATACACGGACAATACTTTAGCCATGCTCTCTTCACGTATTACATGGATTACTGGTAAAGGTGATCGATTAGTGAAGTGGCTAGCAGAATTAAGATCTTCACCTTCAAAAACATAATCTGGATGGAAGCTCGCTAACTGATACTTTCCTTGGTAACCCAACCTTTCTAATTTCCATTGTGCTTCATCCACTAAGTCTAAGTATCGCTCAAAAGAGTCAAAGCCATTAACTAAGATAACTAAGCTAGTTTCGATCTGGTTGTTATTATCGAGTAACTCAAACTGCTCAATAACGCCATCAATACATTGAGTGAAGTCGCTTGTATCTATCACGGAATATTCAATAGTGTTATTTACAAACTCTTTTTTCGCAAAAGGGCAAAAATTAAAACCAATAACAACGTGCTCTAGCCACGCTTTAGTCTGTGCAATAGCACTTTCTTTACTTATCATTTAGATACTTCTTGAATATTTAATAGGTTATCTTATTCTGACGAACTGCTTTGTTGCAGACGCCACATTTTGCTGTAATGCCCCTGCTTTTCGATCAAAGTGTCATGGCTACCCTGCTCTATCACTTGACCTTTTGCCATAACGACAATAACGTCTGCATCAACAATAGTTGACAAACGATGCGCAATAACGAGGGTTGTTTTACCTTGTGAAACTTCTTTGATAGCAGATAATATCGCTTGTTCACTTTGGCTATCTAACGAAGATGTCGCTTCATCAAACACCAAAATAGCTGGATTTTTCAATATAGTCCGTGCAATTGCTACCCGTTGTTTCTCGCCGCCTGAAAGTTTTAAACCTCGCTCTCCAACTTGGGTATCAACACCGTCAGGTAAACTCTCAACAAAGCGACTTAAATGAGCGAGTTCGATGGCTTGATTTACTTGTTCATCTGAGGCTTCAGGGTCGCCATAACGTATATTTTCTAACAAAGAATCATTAAACAACACAGTATCCTGTGGAACGATACCGATGTTGTGACGAAGTGAATGCTGCGTCACATTGGCAATGTTTTGTCCATCAATGGATATAGCACCGCTTGAACAATCGTAGAAACGAAATAGCAATTTGACTAAGGTTGATTTACCAGAACCACTTTCGCCTACAATTGCCACTTTTTGCCCTGCTTTTACCTTGACATTCAACCCTTGTAAGATTGCGCGGTCTTGATGGTAAGAAAAATAGACATTATTAAAGCTGATATTACCCTCTTTCATTAGCAGCGCTTCAGCACCTGGTTGATCTTTAATTTGGGGCTCTTTTTTCAACAGAGAAAACATTTGCTCGATGTTTGCTAAAGATCCTTTAATTTCACGATAAACAAAGCCAAGGAAATTAAGAGGCATAAAGAGCTGCATCATGAAGGCATTCACTAAAACAAAGTCGCCCAAAGTCATATTGCCATACGTGACTTCGTAGGCAGCCAAACCAAGCATCGCAGTCATCGAAATAGAAATAATTACCGCCTGACCGCCATTTAATGCAAACAAAGATAACCTGTTTTGCATTTTAGCTTTTTCCCAAGTAGCCAGTTGCTCATCATAAGCCTTCGATTCATATTCTTCGTTAGTAAAATATTTAACGGTTTCGTAGTTAAGTAAACTATCAATTGCTCTTGTGTTACTTGAAGAATCAGCTTTATTGGCAGCTCTAACATAGCGAGTACGCCACTCGGTCGCAATCACCGAGTAACCTACATAACTTGCAATTGATACCGCTGTTAATACTGAGAACCATATACCGTAGTTAAACCATAAAATACCGATAACCAAACAAATTTCTAACAAGGTCGGTACAATATTAAACACCATAAAGCGCATCAAAAAGTTAATGCCAGACGTGCCTCTATCTATGTCTCTTGATAAACCACCTGTTTGCCTATTTAAATGAAAGTCTAACTCTAAACTATGAAGATGCTTGAAAACTGATAACCCAATACGTCTAATGGCCCGCTCTGTTACTCGACCAAATAAGGTATCTCTAATTTCTGCAAACAGCACGATAGAGAGCCTTACAGCACCATAGGCTGCTACTAAGCCAAAAGGAACAAGTAATACGTTATTTTCTAATTGCTTGTCCAAGGTATCGACTATGTCTTTAAGAACAAATGGTAGATAGACACTGGCTAATTTAGTTGCGATTAAACATCCAATGGCTAAGGAGATACGCCCTTTAAATTCCAACAGGTATGGAATAAGTGAAGAGAAAACCTGCCAATTAAATTTCTCTGGCTCTTGATGAGTAGTACTGGAACGACGCATATTAATCTATTTACTTGGCTTTTGGGCACTTTAACCAGTTGTTACAACAAACACAAGCCAAGCTAGTATTTCACTGATATGCTAAGTGCAAAGACTCATTAATAATTAGGAATGTTGTAACGTGCTGGCATTATTAAAAAATACCATCGACCGCTGTTTGTTCACCGCTGCATTTATTATCGGCGTCCAACTTCCTGCCTTTATTTACGCTTATAGCCAACGACTCGCTGGTCACTATGAGGAAGCAAAAGCTAACTTGGCCATGTATGAACAGCTCGCTCAGGCTCATTTTAATGGAGACATCACCAAACTTATCGAAACTTATCAACAAAGTGACGTAGCAGCTATTAACGAAACCGGCCATATCGTCCAACAGCTAGTAGAGAGAGTTGATTACCTCTATTCTCTAATTAGCCAAATCACCGTACCAGATTATATAACCCAAGTTCAGCATTTAGCGCTTTACTCAGATAAATCAATTGCGCAGCAAACACTAGCCGACTTTAAGATGTCAATTCCACTAACAATGGAGTCTCTTGTAACAGGCGCATGTTTTGCCGTCTTAATCAGTATTTTGTTTTACCTTTTCAACACCTTAATCGGCAAAATATTCAAGCGAAATCATGGTCGAGACAATATCGACTTGATAAAGGAATAACAATCGCTTTAATAATGATATTAGCCAGTATTTTAAACTGGGTATTTTTCTCGCATGTCAGCAACAGTCATTGTTAGAAAGGAATTTAGTGCGCTCATATCGATATCACTTAGTCGATTGATGTATAAGCAAGATTTGGAGATTTTCACTTTACCCAATTTCGCAAGATGCGCTTCGTAACCATCAAACCCTTGCATAATATATAAGGTCATCGATTGTTTGCGTGGAGAGAAGCCGGTTATCATCCATTGCTGTTCTTTGCCTTTGCTATTTCGGTAACTATAGCGATCAAATCCAACAATTGATGACCCCCACATTTGTGGTTCACATTGTGTGATATTTTTGAATAAGTCTAAAAGCATAAACGCGTCGTTACGACGCGTTTCATTTTCAACACTTTTGAGGAAAGCCTCGACGTCACCAGAATTGGGCGTCGTTTTTAAATCGCTCACGATTTTTGCTGGTAACAAGAAAAGGCTATCGAAATAACCTTTTCTTTGTTAGCTAACTAACCGTTGCCGTCTTCGACGCGACTTTTAAGTTTTTGACCTGGTCTAAACGTAACCACTTTACGAGCAGAGATAGGAATATCTTCACCTGTTTTAGGGTTACGACCTGGGCGTTCACTTTTTTCGCGTAGATCAAAATTACCGAAGCCCGACAGTTTCACCTGCTCACCGGATTCTAAAGTTTCACGAATTTCTTCGAAAAACTCTTCGACAATATCTTTCGCGTCACGTTTACTTAGGCCAACTTTTTCAAATAAATGTTCTGCTACTTCTGCTTTGGTTAGCGCCATTGCTTAATCCCTCAGTGATGCATTAAGTTCATCTTTTAACGATTCAACTACACGATTAACAACGTCGGAGATATCTTTTTCTTCAAGCGTCTTGTCATTATCTTGTAGCGTTAACGCAATGGCCAAACTCTTGTAACCGTTTTCAATGCCATTGCCTCGGTATACATCGAACAAGTTTAGATCAACTAAATAATTTCCGCCAACATTTTCAATGAGTTGTAACACTTTTTTTGCTTCAACTGATTCTTCAACGATAACAGCAATATCGCGTCTATTGGCTGGAAAGCGCGAAATATCTGAGGCTGTAGGAATTTCAAGTGCTGAAATTTCCGCCAAAGTTAATTCAAATAAAACCGTACGACCATTTAGGCCAAGTTTTCTTTCAATTTCAGGATGTAAGGTACCAAGGTAACCCACCAGAGTCTCACCACGGTAAATTGCAGCAGTTTGACCTGGGTGCATTGCACTGTGTGTTGCTTGCTCAAAACGATATTCACTAGCTGCTGCGGTACGTTGTAATAACGCTTCAACATCAGCTTTAATATCAAAGAAGTCAACCGTCGCTTTTTCCAAATCCCAGTGCTCAGCATGACGACCACCAGTGATAACACCAGCAAACATAGCTTGCTGACGAACACCATTCTCAGCGCTATTGTCAGGGATAAACCTAAGGCCTGTTTCGAACAAACGCACTCGAGATTGTTGACGATTTTGGTTGTAAACCGCTGATTGTAATAAGCCTGTAAATAGACTTACGCGCATTACTGACATTTCAGAAGAGATCGGGTGTGGAAGCACCATCACTTCTTGTTCAGGGTGCAAGATCTGTTGAACTTTCGGGTCAACAAAACTATACGTAATCGCTTCTTGATAGCCACGAGCAACTAAAGTCTGCTTAAGGCGTTTAAGCGGAAGATTCGCTTCCTTTTGCTCACGCATAGTCAAAGTAGCTGTTGGTGATACATTTGGAATATTGTTGTAACCAAATACGCGTGCTACTTCTTCCGTTAAATCTTCTTCAATCGAAATATCGAAACGGTACGCTGGAATTTGCGCAGTCCAAACGTCATTTTCAAACTGAACATCAAATCCTAAGCGCTCTAAGATTTCAGTCACTTTGGCATCTTCAATGTGGTACCCAATGCGACCATCAAGCTTATTGCGACGCAAAGTTACTTCTTTCGTTGCCGGAATGTGTTCTTCAGAAACCGCTTCAACGATAGGACCTGCTTCACCACCTACAATATCAAGTAATAACTGAGTTGCTCTTTCCATAGCATCGCGTTGCAATTGTGGGTCAACGCCGCGCTCGTAGCGATGTGACGCATCTGTGTGCAAGCCGTATTGACGTGCTTTGCCTAAAATCGCAAGAGGAGCGAAAAATGCACTTTCTAAGAAGATATCAGTTGAAGACTGTGTAACACCTGAGTGTAAACCACCAAAAATACCCGCCATTGCTAACGCTTTGTTGTCGTCTGCAATAACCAGTGTTTCTTCACTTAATGTCACTTCATTTTCATCAAGAAGTACTAGCTTTTCTTCTTTGTTAGCAAAACGAACATTAATATTGCCATCAATTGCTGACAAATCGAATGCATGCATTGGGTGGCCTTGCTCTAAAAGCACGTAGTTTGTAACGTCAACCACAGGGTCAATAGAGCGAACACCACAACGTCTAAGTTTCTCAACCATCCACAACGGAGTTTGCGCTTTGACATTAATATTCTTAATCACACGACCTAAATAACGAGGACATGCTTCAGGAGAAGACAAAGTAATATCACATGTTTCATCAATAGAAGGAGCCACTGCTGTAATTGCAGGCTCGTTAACTTCTAAACTATTTAAAACACCCACTTCACGCGCTAAGCCCTTAAGGCCTAAACAATCGCCACGGTTTGCTGTTAAATCTACATCGATAGTTACATCGTTAAGATCTAAATATTCACGAATATCGGTGCCAATTGGTGCGTCTAATGGCAATTCAATAATACCATCTGCAGATTCAGCTAAGCCTAACTCTGACTCACTACAAAGCATCCCGAAAGACGGCTGACCGCGTAATTTCGCTTTCTTAATTTTAAAGTTACCAGGAAGTACAGCACCTACCATAGCAACCGCAACCTTTAGACCTAAGCGACAGTTAGCGGCACCACATACGATATCTAAAAGTTCACCATCTTCAGATGCTGAACCAACATTGATTTTTGTTACTTGTAATTTGTCTGCATCTGGGTGTTGTCCACATTCAACAACTTCACCCACAACTACACCAGAAAACTCACCAGCGACAGGGTCAACACCGTCAACCTCTAAGCCAGCCATCGTAATTTGATGTGCTAATTCTTCAGACGAATTGGCAGGATTAACCCACTCACGTAACCAAGATTCACTAAATTTCATGTTGAGTTGTCCTACTTAAATTGTTTCAAGAATCGAAGATCGTTTTCGAAAAATGCACGTAAATCGTTCACGCCATAACGCAACATAGTTAAGCGCTCGACCCCCATACCAAAGGCAAACCCCGTGTACTCTTCTGGGTCGATTCCTACAGCTCTAAGGACATTAGGGTGAACCATGCCACAACCTAATACTTCTAACCATTTACCGTTTTTACCCATCACATCTACTTCTGCTGAAGGTTCAGTGAATGGGAAATATGATGGGCGGAAACGAATTTCTAAGTCTTCTTCAAAAAAGTGATGTAAGAAGTCGTGCAAAATACCTTTTAGGTGGGTAAAAGATACGTTCTTGTCTACCATCAAGCCTTCTACTTGGTGGAACATTGGTGTATGCGTTTGATCATAATCGTTACGATAAACCTTACCTGGAGAGATAATTCTCAATGGTGGTTTTTCCGCTTCCATCGTACGAATTTGTACTCCAGAAGTTTGCGTTCTCAATACTAACTTCGGGTTGAAGTAGAAAGTATCGTGATCTTGTCTTGCTGGATGATGCTCAGGAATGTTTAACGCATCAAAGTTGTGAAAATCATCTTCAACTTCTGGGCCTTGCTTAACTGAAAAGCCTAAATCACCAAAAAAGCTTTCAATGCGCTCAATTGTGCGTGATACCGGATGAAGACCACCGATTTCATCGCCACGACCTGGCAATGTTACATCAATTGTTTCTGCTGCTAGTTTCTTATTTAACTCTTCGTTGCGAAGAAATTCACCACGCTCGTTTAACAACTTTTGTACTTGTTGTTTTGCCTGGTTAATAACTTGGCCCGCTTTCGGCTTTTCTTCTTTTGGTAATTGGCTTAAACCTTTCATTAACTCGGTAAATTGACCTTTCTTACCTAAAAAGCTCACGCGAACTTGATCCAGCTCAGCAGGATCGGTTGCAGCAGCTATCGCTTGCTCTGCTTGCAAAATAATATCGTCTAAGTTCATGAGTTCCTCTGAAACAGCGCTAAAGCATCGTAAAACGTGCTTTGACTAGACTTATGGTGATTTTAAAAATGGGGTAAGATTCTACACAAAATATAAGTAGAAATGTAGTAAAAACAACAGATTTAACAAAATGGTCTAAATCTGTTGTTTTTGAGTGGTTAAAATTGAATTTTGGCGGTGCACCCAGAGTCAGATATACCCGCTTTTTTGTTGTCTTCTAGGCTAAATTGCCATCCGTACTTTTGACAAACATCTTTAACAATTAAAAGGCCAATGCCAAAACCTTCGTAGCCTCTAGACTGATTATTTAACCCGACACCGTTGTCAGTCACTTGAATACCCTCGGAAGTAACTGAACATGTTACTTTTCCGCCAATACTACTGTTAACCGCATTGATTAAAATGTTTTCAATCACTGCCCTCAATAGCAATGGCTCAGCATTCAATGAAAAATGCCCCTGAAGCTCATAAGATACCTCACATTGATTTCCTTGTGCCTTTAAGTCAATTCCTGTGGCGATATCGCTAATCAACGACTCTGAAACGTCAACACTGCCATTATCGTCAGTTTGCTCTCGAGCAAGTAATAAAAATGTACTTGTTAATTGTTCTAACTGTTCTACGGCGTTAGCAATTTGTTGATGTTGTTTATTTGTTTCAATAGATTGCTTCTTTAACACACTTAAACTGCCACGAATAACCATAAGTGGCGTTCTTATTTCATGGCTTACGTAACGAGTAAACGACTTCTCTCGGGCAATTAACTGTTCTATGTTTTTTCGGTATTGATTGATAGCATCTAGAGTTTGTTGTAACTCTTTAGATTCAATGTCGCCAAGATTAATCTCATCGAAATTATCTGGAGACATTGACTGAAGCCTTGCCGACAAAGACGCTAAGGGAACAGAAATTCGAGAAATTCTGTTGAGGATTAATCGAGCCATGATAAGACTGAACACTAACGCTAATAAGGTCAGGCTTAAAAACAAATAGGTAAACTCATCATCATTCCACTCGATTTCAGTGGTGTCTTCAACAACATATGCAACGATAGATTGACCATCGGCCAAGGTTAAATCTTCAGCAAAAATAACATATTCTTTGTCGTTTTCAGCATGATGTGTAGTTACCCCTCGCCAATCAGCACTAATAATTTCGTGGACAGCGTCAGGTAACAACGCATAGTCGTCGTAAACTTTAGTCAAAGGATCTACATCTATTTCGCCTTTTGCACCGAGCTGAAATATTTTTATATGCTCAGGCGCCACTATCATCATACGATTACTGGTACTTCTATCTTCAGAATAAAGTACGGTACTCACAATAGTTATGCCGTAAAAAATCAACAAAAAAGTAATGCAAAGAAAATAAACAGAAGCGACTAAACGTGCTAACGATTTAGGTTGTTTCATCATCTACTACCAGTTTGTAGCCTTTTTTAGGCACGGTTTTAAGCATGTCAAACTCAAAAGGCTTATCCAGCTTGGTTCTTAATTGATAGACGTGTTTACGCAAAACATCATCATCTGGCGGGTCATCAGGCCAAAGTTCTTCTTCCATCGCTTGACGCGATACCATATTGGGGAAGTTTTCCATTAAACACTTAAGAATACTAAAACAACTGTTATTTAGCGAAATGGGCTTTCCCTCTCGGGTCACTTCATAGGTTTTGCTGTTTAAGACTAAGCTACCACATGTTAGCTGACCGTCAGCGAAATTCGCTTGACTGCGTCGTAATACCGCCTCTATCCGGGCTTCTAATAGTTCTAGATCAAAAGGCTTAACAATATAGTCATCAGCTCCAGTTCTAAGACCGGTTAACATATCGTGATTTGTATCTCGTGCTGTTAGCATAATAATGGGGGTTGTTACCCCTTTTGCTCTCACTAAATCGCATAAGGTAATACCGTCAATGCCAGGAAGCATGATATCTAAAATGATACAGTCGAATTCTCCGGTTAATGCTAACTGAAGGCCCAAAGTACCATTGGCAGCATGATCTAGTTCAACATTGGATCCCTCAAAGTAATCATAAATAACTTGGGCTACTTCTGTTGTATCTTCAATTAAAAGTAACTTCACTTATACCTCTTGATAAAGCACAGGTTTAGGCCTAATACTGACATTCAAATAGTACCCGCTTTCTATTCTTACTCACTTCATGACAGTCTTGAGCAGTAAATGACGATATACTTTGTCGTTCTTTTAGACCAACGATCAAAAACATTTTGTTAGCGGTTCTCTTTACTTTATTGAGTTCCAGCAAAGAATCAACTTTTTGCGCTCGGCCTTGGCTGTAAAACTGCGCAGAGAATGGCAACTTTTGCCAATAAACAATAGGAACATCAGGTTGGCTTTTAATTGCAGCTAACGTGTCTTTTTCTGAAACTTTCGACCAACTGCCGGACGCGATATAAACAATGGCAAGAATTAGCACTAGAAGCGTGACTACACTGACAAAACCAACTCTGCTTTCACCTTGGTAAAATAAACAAATTAACAGGGCTAGCCCGCCAAAGCCTGGTAATACGTATATAGGCAAAATATTACCCGCCATAGTAAATAAGATCATTGGACTTACCATCCAACTTAACGCAAACCAAAATTTATTCCGCTGTTGAGTTAACACCCGACGCGTCTTGGTAACACGAAATAGCGACGCCAACAAAACAAATGACCATGGAAAAGCTGCTGCTAACCAATAAAGCCAAATCTTCCCTTTTGGTTCTGTATGGGCAGTTCCATATAAATCCCCTTGCCACCCGGGTTCAACAAAGCGGTAAAAGTGCTCACCTAAGATAAAATATTCGACAAAGCCTGGCGTTGCTTGTTCTGCGAGAATGTACCAAGGTAAGGCGATAACACTTAGAATGATTATCCCAGAAAACCAAGGTAATGTTTTTATTAACTCAAAAATCTGTTTCGTTACTACAGACCAGATAAAAACTGCAATCCCCACTAAAACAACGGCAACTGGTCCCTTTGCCAACAACCCTATACTTAAAGCGACGAAAAACAGATAACCTGCTAGCTTATCTCCTTGGCTAAATTGCCAGATACTTGTCATGGCTAATGTCATACTTAATAACAGTAAAGTGTCGGTCATTATCATCCCTGACGCGATAATAAAACCTAAACAACTGGCTAACACGACCACCGATAAAATGGCTTGCTTTTCACTCAAAAATTTTTGAGAAAACTTGAAAAAAATCAATAAAGTAAGAACACCTGCAAGCAGGTGTGGCAGCCTTCCGGAAAATTCAGATTCGCCAAATAAACTAAAACCAGCAGCAGTGATCCATGTATGTAACGGGGGCTTTCCCCAAAAAGGTAACTCATAGTTAAAATGGGGGGTTAGCCAATTCCCTGTTTCATACATGATACGAGCGATTTCACCATAGCGAGCTTCAGTCGTGTCATATAGTGGATAAAGCGCCAATGAAACTAGGCGTACAGCAACAATGCTGATAACAATAAATAGCAGTTTTTGCTGGTAACTTAACTTTCTAACCATGTTGCCTTACCTTGACAACATCACTTGAAATTTTAGCGGTTTTCTCTTCCATCACAATATAGGTCGGACGCTGTTTTGTTTCGGTAAAAATTCGACCGATATATTCGCCCATAACACCGATAGCCAGTAATTGGACACCGCCTAAAACAAGTTGAACAAGCATCAATGATGGATATCCTGCAACGCTCTCACCAAATATTAGCGTTTTGCTTAGAATTACCATACCGTAAACAAAGGCAATGGTTGATAATAACAGACCGCTCCAAATCGCGATGCGCAATGGCTTTACACTAAACGCAGTGATACCACTCAAACCTAATTTAACCAGTTGCCAAAAATTCCACTTTGTTTCGCCAGCAGCTCGTTCTGGACGGTCAAATAGCAAGGTTTTTTGTACAAAACCAGGCCAAGACATTAAGCCTTTCATATACCGATTTTTCTCTGGCATTTGCCTGATTTGCTCAATTACGTCACGCGAAAGTAAGCGAAAGTCACCAACATTTTCTTCCACTGGGCTATCAGCTAACCAGCTGAGTAATCGATAATAAATTTTTGCAGAGCCTTTTTTAAATGCTGATTCGCCATGCCTAGCTTTTCGCTTCATGTTTACTACGTCTACCCCTTGCTGCCAGCAATCAATCATCTCACTAATAAGTTCTGGCGGATCTTGTAAATCAGCATCAAGTAAAATAGCGGCATCCCCATGAGCAAGGTCAAAGCCGGCAGTCATGGCAGCTTCTTTACCAAAATTTCGACTAAGGTTAACGTTTCTTACGGTAAGATTTGGCTGAGGTAACAAGCTTTGCATTAACTGCCAAGAGCTATCTTTACTTCCATCGTTGATATAGAGCACTTCAAAATCAACTTCAGTAATCATGGATGTTGCACTTTCAAGCCTTTGGTGAAAAAGGTTTAGCACTTCTTGTTCGTTATATACGGGAACAATGATAGTTACCAAAGGACGAGACTCTTTGTTAAACAAGGCTAGTTTCATAACCACTCCAATACTAGATTTTGGATAATTGTGGCATGAGCGATGTCTATCAAATGTCACCCTAATTAGACATTTTTGAGACATTTAGTTTGTTAACTTAAATCACCTAAGTTTAACCTTTTACAATTTTATGGTCTCAAGATTTGCATTGGTGGGTGGGTGTGGTTTTATTGTCGATATTCTTACCTTCAATATATTAATATTCTTTGCGCTTGATGTGACGTTTGCTCGTATACTCGCGTTTTGGTGTGCTGCTAGCGTTACTTGGTATGGTCATCGCCATGTTTCTTTTAAGGTATTAACAGGGTCAGCATTCTACCAATGGCTAAAACACTTCAGCGTTTGTCATGTAACGGGGGCATTAAGCTTAGCGATTTTTTACTTAAGTTATGCAACCATTGGCATAAATTTAAGCTTGATCTTAGGTATTGCTGTAGCGACCATACTCAACTTTTTGGTGGGAAAATATTTTACCTTTAAACGCTCAAGTAAAAACATAGCAGTGGCTAACTAGGGCGTGTTGATCTTTCAGGGTTAAATTTTGTTCGAATTAAATGCATTTTTGTCGCGGCACTTGTGATACGCATAGTTATTCTGCGCACAAAACAAGTAACAATGAGAAAATGCATTTAAACGAATCCAGAGGACAGCATTTATCATGCCTTTCTACTGCGTTATCGCTTATTTAGGTGGAATAACCACATGACATAAGCTCTGTCTTGTATAAAAACATCATAAATTGCTGCAAAAATAGCCTCGAAAGATCAACACGCCCTAGCTACACTTTTCGAAATTTCCGCAGGGTGTGCCTTGATGAAACACCATTTGCCAGTGGTTATCATTCTTTTGCCATAACGAACATCGCTGTGAATAATGAGCAGCGTGCTCACCATGCTTTAACATTTTTGAACGATATAATAGCTGGGCACAATTGGGAGCAAGTTGTTTTAATTCGAATTGCGATGCACTAATTTTCGGCGGAACCTCGAGAGGCAAACGCTCAAGTACCTCTTTTTTACCAAACCGATAACCACTAGCGCCAATTTCTTGAAAGTCATCAGCAATAAGCTGGTCTAGCTTCTCAGATGATAATCGTACTTCTTGCGAAAATAGTGCTTTTTCCAAAGAAACAATCAAAGCGCTTAGTTCTTGTATATCAGTCATAAGTTTATCTCTGCTAGTTTTTATTGCGTTTAACGGCAATGACTATACTGACAATTATCATACTGGGTATCACTTGAATAATCGGCCCCCAAAAAAATTGCCCGACAAACGCTTGGATCCAATTATCAAAAATATCGTAATGAGTGCCGATATGCCACGTTTTGGTGATCCACCACAAAATAAACACGGGAATCCGTGAAATTAACGCTAAAATAAGTAAGCTCAATAGCAGCAGTTTATGTGGTGAAGGATATGAGTAATGTTTCGTTGCCCAATAAACCGAAACAGCAAGGGACCACCATAAAAGACCTATAGGAAACACAAGGTAATCTGGCACGCCTGCCAGTTCAAGTCCAAACCTAATCGGCGTAATTAATAAAGCAACAACGACAGGAAATTTGGCTAGATGCCATGCTTTTTTAAAAATATCCAATCGTTTACATCCTTTTTCGCCCACGTAGAATTAACAGCAATACATTTTATCGACTACTTATAATTAATGGAGTTTTGATGTTAAAGTCAATAAAAAGGATAAGGCGATACGTCACAAAATGTTTCGAATCGCCTTTGTTAACTTACTGATTAATAGCCTTTCTTTTGCATTCGCGCGCCAGACTGCACATCCTTGTACATTTTAGACAGCGCTTTGTCTTTTGCTCTTTTTTCTTGCAGCGAAGCACTATTTCTAAATTGTTCAGCTTTCAATTTAAGAAAGTTGTCAAACCTGCGTTGCTCTAACTCACCTACCTCAAGAGCCGCTCGAATAGCACAACCAGGCTCATTTTGATGAGAGCAGTTGTTAAATCGACATTGCGAAATCAAAAACTCCACTTCGGCAAAAGTTTGTTCAACTCCCTCAGCGCAATCAGCTAACTGCAGCTCTCTCATACCTGGGGTATCAAGCAATAACGTGCCGTTTGGCATAAAGTGTAAAGAACGAGAGGTTGTTGTATGCCGCCCTTTTGAGTCATCTTCACGTATACCCGACGTTAATTGCACTGTATCCCCCAATAAAGTATTGACCAATGTAGATTTACCCACACCTGAAGAACCAAGAAAAGTCAGTGTATTGCCCTGCTTGCACCATGCTTTTAAAGGTTCAATACTGGTTGAATCCATCGTATTTACGGCAAAAACAGGTAAATAAGGATCGAGCTTTTGTACTTGCTCCAATTGTTGTTGAAACTCATCGACAAGGTCGCACTTGCTAAGCACAATCACTGCCTCTATTTTCGCTTCGTTAGCAATAGCTAAGTAGCGTTCGATTCGATTTAAATTAAAATCATCATTTAACGAACATACGATAAACATAGTGTCGATATTTGCAGCGATTAACTGCTCTTCAACTTTACTGCCAGCCGCCTTTCTTGAAAGTAACGAACTTCGCTCTAAATACCTAACAAATTGATTGTTTTCATCTAGTAAAAGCCAATCACCCACTGTGAGTGAAGGGAGGTTTTTAGTGATAGCTAAATGAATTTTCTCCGTTTCTAGCTGAACCTGGTAGCCGCTCCGATGATGAGCGATAACTCTGCCAATAGCAGTTCCGTCCAGTTCATCCAGCGTTAGTTGCTGCTGAAAAAAACCTTTCCAACCAAGCTGACTTAACGAGATTGGCGACAAAGCTACTGTATTTATGTTTGTGTTTGAATATGTTGTATTCATTGTTATTCCCTAGTCACTGAATCAAGCGTTCAGTGTTATTGCAGGTAACCTGCTAATTAAATTTAGGGTAATGAAAAGCATTAGCCCCGGTTTGTGTTTAAGGAATACACACCGGTACTGACGAAAGGAAGAGTTTAAACGTTAGCGTTAGCAGCTAGGCGTTCTATAAATTAAAAAATTATGTTCTTTTTGAAAATTCTTAATATGAATTAACTCATTCCACTTATGCAGTAAGCCCAGTGTGGTTAGTTAATACAATCATCAATTTCTCCTGTCGGTATCTGTTTTCTTTAAAAATCAGTGTTTAGTGTAACACGGAAGTCACAATTGGCCACTGGTATATGGTGACAATTTGTTAACGCCCTCTACTAGCTCATTCAACTTGCGACAAAACTGCAGGTAATTTCAGGCCTATTATTTGGCAACTTTACCTAGGTTTTACTCTCCTTTACGTATTCTTTACATTGCTTTTATTAAGATAGAGAACAACTAGAACAAGTCATCAGTTTTTATGGAACAAGTATTTAAAACGATATTTAGTGCCCTATTGTCGTTACTAAGAGCACTTTAGCGATACCTGCGTTTACCATTAGCCGTTTGTTATCACGACTTCTTTAGCGTAGCTTTCGCGATCTATATCAATAACCTCGACGGTTAACGAGATATCCGATAATGGTAACGCTTTTAATTGGTTTAAGACTTCATTAGACAAAGCCTGCTTTTGTTCTAAGGTTCTTCCCGAAAGAATTTTTAACGCAACGTGAACAAAACGCTTTTCTTCTCCTCCTGAAACAAAATGTTCAACTGGCACAGCTCTTACTTTTATATCTTTGCCGCCTTCATTAAATAGATTCGACGCTAAAGTACCATCAAAAACCGCCTTTAAAATAGGCTCAGGTGACACATCTTTGGCATGTTCGATTACACAATGTGGCATGTAACATTATCCTTTTTCTTATAGGTTTTATTTCAACCTATTCGTACTTAAATTTGATCGCAGAAAACAAAAAAGCTCGGCGATAGCCGAGCTTTTAAGTGACACTCATTCAACTGAGTTTATCAAATTACTGATTAAAGTAAGCTTGATAATATTGTGTTGAATGTTTCGCTTGGACGCATTGCTTTGCTACCAAGTTCAGCGCTTGGTGCATAGTAGCCAGCGATATCTTGTGCAGGGCCTTGAGCATCATTTAACTCAGCAACAATTTTCTCTTCTTGCTTAGTTAATGCTTGTGCAACTGCAGTAAATGCTGATTTTAACTCTTCGTCATCACCTTGCTCAGCTAGTGCTTGTGCCCAGTATGTCGCTAAGTAGAAGTGAGAGCCACGGTTGTCTAACTCACCTACTTTACGAGATGGTGACTTATTCTCATCTAAGAATTTACCTGTCGCAGCGTCTAACGTATTTGCAAGAACTTGCGCTTTTGCATTACCGGTGTTGTTGCTTAAGTGCTCTAAAGAAGCAGCAAGTGCTAAGAACTCACCTAAAGAGTCCCAACGTAAGTGGTTTTCTTTTTCGAATTGCTGAACGTGCTTAGGAGCTGAACCACCTGCACCCGTTTCGAATAAACCACCACCGTTCATTAGAGGAACGATAGAAAGCATTTTAGCTGACGTACCTAGCTCTAAAATTGGGAATAAATCTGTGTTGTAGTCACGTAATACGTTACCTGTTACAGAGATAGTGTCTTCACCTTTACCACAACGCTCTAAAGAGTGCTTACACGCTTCTGTAGGCGCTAAAATACGTAGGTCTAAACCATCTGTGTCGTGGTTTGGAAGGTATGCGTTAACTTTCTTGATGATTTCTGCATCGTGAGCACGATTTTCATCTAACCAGAAAACTGCTGGTGTATTTGATAAACGTGAACGTGTAACGGCTAACTTAACCCAATCTTGAATCGGCGCGTCTTTAGTTTGACACATACGGAAGATATCACCTTCTTCAACATCTTGAGAAAGTAATTCATCACCTGTAGCAATATTTACAGAACGAATAACACCAGTGCCTGGTGCTACGAATGTTTTGTCGTGTGAACCGTATTCTTCAGCTTTCTTAGCCATAAGACCAACGTTAGGCACTGTACCCATAGTTGTTGGATCGAAGGCACCATTTTCACGACAGTAGTCAACTACTGCTTGGAAAACGCCAGCGTAGTTACGATCTGGGATCATAAACTTAGTATCTTTTTGCTTACCATCTGGGCCCCACATTTGACCAGAAGCACGAAGTGCCGCAGGCATAGAAGCGTCAATGATGATGTCACTAGGAACGTGTAAGTTTGTGATACCACGGTCTGAATCAACCATAGCTAGTGGTGGTTGAGTTTGGTAAACCGCTTGTAAATCTGCTTCAATTTCAGCTTTTTGTTCTGCTGGTAAACGATCGATTTTCGCGTAAACGTCACCGATACCGTTGTTTACATCAACACCTAATTGCTCGAAAGTTGCAGCGTGCTTAGCAAATACGTCTTTATAGTATACTTTTACAGCGTGACCAAAGATGATTGGGTCAGAAACCTTCATCATAGTCGCTTTCATGTGAAGAGAAAGTAGTACGTCTTCATCATTTGCTTTTGCTGTTTCAGCTTCAAAGAATTCAACTAATGCTTTCTTGCTCATGCGAGATGCATCGATAACTTCTTTATCTTCTAGAGCAACCTTATCTTTTAGTACTGTGATGTCGCCATTTTCAGCAACAAATTCAATACGCATGTCAGTAGCGCCATCAACTGTCATTGACTTTTCACTGCCGTAGAAGTCGCCTTCTGACATGTGAGCTACGTGAGACTTAGAATCTTTTGACCAAGCGCCCATTGAATGTGGGTTTTTCTTAGCGTAGTTTTTAACAGCACCTGGTGCACGACGGTCAGAGTTACCTTCACGTAATACTGGGTTAACTGCAGAACCTAGTACTTTTGCGTAAGTTAATTTAATTGACTCTTCAGCTTCGTTTTGTGGCTCTTCAGGAAAGTCAGGTAATGCATAACCTTTGTCTTGAAGTTCTTTAATCGCCGCTTTTAATTGAGGGATTGAAGCTGAAATGTTTGGTAATTTAATGATGTTAGCTTCAGGTGTTTTAGCAATTTCACCTAATTCTGTTAAAGCATCACCAATGCGTTGCTCTTCCGTTAAGTATTGTGGGAAGTTAGCAATAATACGACCCGCTAAAGAGATATCACGTGTTTCAACGTTGATCCCAGAAGAAGCAGTGAAAGCTTGAATAATTGGAAGTAATGAATGCGTTGCGAGCGCAGGCGCTTCATCAGTAATAGTGTAAATGATTTTAGACGATTCTTTAGTCATTTCTTGTCCTACTTGTGTCAGCGAGTAAGCAACAAAACGAATATAAATTCACTCATGTATTGTTTTTATTCAGATTGTTGATATAAATTGTTGCGCGCGAATAGTATAGGAATAACCCCTAGAACTCAAGTATTTGCTCTAAAGCAGACGTATCCACGGCATAAAAAAGCAACGTATCCTACCCTATTTAGGTGATTTTTGATAGTGCCTATCTTTGCAAGTAAGTGACTTACTATAGTTAACTCCTGTATTTTCAAATTTACTCAAGTGTTAAGAAATTCGAACAGTAGCGCTTTAATCATTTCAAATGATCCCATTTTCGAGATTTTTACATTGTTGTTACAGTTTCGAAAATGGGACTTAGGCTTTTACACACAGACAATAAACTATGTAACCAACTGTTATAAATAAACTTATTCAAGTTGGCACCATAATCGCTCTACCAGTTCAACATTAGATTAATGAGCGAATAGTAAATGGATATAGTGCGTAAATCCCCTACTTCCCGTAAAAAACTCCCGACAATTATTGGCGCATGCTTAGGCCTAGTAGGTTTAGTTTCTGCCGTGGTGTATGCCTTAGATTCAAAACACGTTGTTTCATCAGACAATGTTTTAGTCGATAGAGTACAACGTGGCGAGTTCTCTCTCGATATAAGAGGAATTGGTGTATTGGTACCCAAAGATATTTACTGGGTAGCAACTGAAGTTAATGGACGGGTCGATAAAATATTTATAAAAGCAGGCGCCGCGGTGAAAAAAGGCGATCCTATAATCTCCCTGTCAAATCCAGCTCTGGTGCAACAGCTTGAAGAAAGCCAATGGGAACTCGAAGAAATTAAAGCACAATTAAATGCGCAAACCGTTTCTTTAGAATCTCAAGTATTAGATCAAGAAACCTTGGTATTTAACTCAAAGCTAAACTATGAACGTGCACTGTTAACACTCAATGCTCAATTAACTTTAATAGACAATGGCACGGCTACCATTTCAAAAATTGAACATGAAGAAGTCAAAATTGAGGTAGAACAACTCCTTCAACGTTGGCAGTTAGAGAAAAAACGTTTTACTAAATCACAGGAAAACCTCACCGCGCAGAAAAAAGCTTTTGCCGCACGCTTAAATAGAATGCAGCGCAGTGTTGATCGCATGCAGCATTTAGTTGATAGCCTGCAAATTACCGCAAGCATCGACAGTATAGTGCAAGAAATGCCGCTAGAGCTTGGTCAGCAAATTGTTGCGGGTAGTAATATCGCTCGTCTCGCTAATAACGATGTTTATATTGCAGAACTTCGCGTACCAGAAAAACAAATTTATCAAGTTGCCCTTAATCAAGAAGTCACCTTAGACACTCGCACAAGCTTAATGTCAGGCTTAGTTCAGCGTATTGACCCTGCAGTCGTTAATGGCTCAGTTCAAGTAGATATCGAAATTCAAAGTGAGCTACCTAAAGAAGTTCGCCCAGAGCTAACCGTGGAAGGAGAAATTCACGTCGCTAAGTTAGACGACGCGCTATACATCAAGCGCCCCATGTTTGCTAAAGCAAATGATGCAGGTTCGGTGTATCTCGTTAACCCAGAAAATAACAATGTCACCCTGTCGCAAGTAACGTATGGACGTGCTTCGCAAACACATATCGAAATTAAAAATGGTCTTTCTGTAGGAGACAACGTGGTAATATCCGACGTGTCATCGTGGAAAGAAAAACAAATACAAGCAATACAATAAGGAAAGATGATGCAAAACGACGCAAAAAAAACACTAGTATCGCTAAATGAGCTAGACAAAGTTTTCTTTACCGATGACGTAGAAACTCACGCTTTATCGAGCATTGAAGTCAATATCAACAAAGGTGAATATGTTTCAATTTCCGGCCCTTCTGGTTGTGGTAAGTCAACCTTATTATCCATTTTAGGATTGCTCGATACCCCAACAAAAGGCAAATACATTCTGGCAGGTCACGATGTTAGTAATTTAGACAAAGACGAACGTGCTAGCATTCGAAACGAAAAAATAGGTTTTATCTTTCAGGCATTTAATCTTATTAGTGACTTAACCGTTGCAGAAAACGTTGAATTACCTCTTTCGTACCGTACCGATATTTCAAAGCAAGATCGTAAAAAGATGGTGCAAGAAGCACTGGAAAAAGTTGATATGCAGCACAGAAACAACCACTTTCCTTCGCAACTATCTGGTGGTCAACAACAACGTGTTGCAGTAGCAAGAGCCATCGCGGGTAATCCAGACATTATCCTAGCCGATGAGCCAACAGGTAATTTAGATTCTAAAAATGCAAGCTCTGTTATGGAATTGCTAGACAAATTACACCAAGGTGGCGCTACCATCTGTATGGTAACCCATGACCCTCGCTCTGCAAGCCGTGCTGAACGTAATATCGAGATCTTCGATGGAAAAGTTGTTGCCGATAAAACAACACAACAGCCAAGTGCTATCGCTATTTAAGTCGAGGTAAGTAAGTTATGTCTATAGAATTAAAATATTCGCTTAGGATGCTGCTTAAAAAGCCTTTCTTTACCGCACTTGCGGTAATGATAGTAGCGGTAGGCCTGGGCTTAACATTATATTGTTTTACGCTATTAAATAGCCTTGTTTTCAAGCCGCTTTACTTAAATGGTGAAAACCCGGTTATCGCCATTGAAGGTGAATTTGACCAAAACCATCTGTTTAGGCGCCCTGTCGACCCTTATCACGTAAACCTATTGGCGGATAAAACCGGCATATTTAAAGACTACGGTTTTTATACCGAAGGAACTACCTTCATTGGCGGTGCATCAAGCCGTCATAGTGCTTTATTTACCGCACAAAAAATGAATGCTAGTTACACCAGCTGGAATGTTTTTAACTTTGCTAACGTTCAACCATTACATGGTCGAGGTTTTATCGAAGATGACTTCGCTGAAGGTGCTGAACCTGTTGTTATATTGAGTTATGACGTATGGCAAAATTATTTTAATGGCGACCCTAACATTATCAATGAAGAACTGGCTTTAGATGCTTCACCCGGTCGTATTGTTGGTGTTATGCCACAAGGTTTTGCTTTTCCTGAACGTGCAGAAATATGGCAACCTGTTGGCAACAGTTACGTAAAGCCTGAGAAAGAATCCTACGGCAGCATGTACGTGTTTGCTCGACTAAATGATGGTAAATCGATGGCGCAATTGCAATCAGCGTTAGATGCTTTCAATAAAGAAGTCGCAGAAACCATTCCCGAAGATTTTCGCTGGAGAATTCCTGCTAACAATAACTATTTACAAGCTAAGCCATACAAACAAGCGAGTGTAACCCAGTATTACAACGTATTTATGGCGTTACTAGTCGTGGTATTTTTGATACTGCTTCTTGCCTGTATCAACGTTAGTAACTTATTGCTAGCTAGAGTAAATGAGCGAATTAAAGAGGTAGCTATACGTGTCGCTTTGGGTATTCCGCGTAAAAAGTTAATGCGCCAAATGCTTTGGGAAAGTGTCGTCATTTGTTTATCCGGCGGCTTGATCGCCATATTGTTTGCCGCATATGGTGTAGAGCTTACCAACCAAATGTTTAACAACGCCTTTGCCGTTAACAATGAGAAACCTTTTTGGTGGACCTTGTCTATCGACGGCACAGGTATCGCTATTTTAGTGGTTGCTGTTGCAGCAATGATCTTAATAACAGGCTTGCTACCTGCTATCAAAGCCATGTCTAACGACTTTAATGCAGTTATTCGTGATGGTACACGTGGTGCATTAAGTAAAGGTGCAGCAAGAACAGGTAAAGCACTGGTTATCTCAGAAATTGTTTTATCGTGTGTGGTATTGGTGATGGCCACAATACTGCTTTCAACAGGGTATTTTGCTAGCAAAGCAGACTACGGCGTAAAAACAGAATCACGCTTAACGGCTCAGCTACAACTACCACCAGAGAAATACCCTGTGCGCCGAGACACCGATGACGAACACAATGATCGCGTCTTACAAGCACAGACCTTCTATCGAATCAAAGACGCTATTGGCAGCATGCCAAACTTAAAAGCAAGCGCTATCATGAGCCAATTACCAGGCCGTGGTGAAGGTACAAGTTACTTTGAAATTGAAGGTCGCCCAGCTGAAGTATACAACGAGAACCCTTATAGCAACAATGAAGTTGCAACGGCAAATTCGTGGGATGCGCTAGGTATGACCATTATTCAAGGCCGAGATTTTGACCACAGAGATGCAGACCCAGAAGCACGTAGTATTATTGTGAACGAATCAATCGCCCGCGATTTCTTCCCTGACGGAGACGCCGTTGGCAAACGAGTACGCCGAGCAGGAAGAGATAACTATCGAGGCGAATGGTTTACGATTGTTGGTGTATCTTCTGACACATTCCATGGATCTGCAATGCGCTCATCTAGTGCGTCATACAATACTTATCATGCAATCGATAACTTTGGCAGCATGCGCCAATACATTGCTGTACATTACACGGGTAGTGAAAAAGAAGCGATTCGTGCTTTAGTACAAGCAGTAGCAAAAGTTGACCCAGATGTTGGCATTTACCACATCCAAAGCTATACCAACCTTATTCAACAACCTATGTTGCTGCTACTTTCGGTAAGTAAGATCTTTTTGTTCTGCGGTATTATTGCTGTGCTTTTAGCTGCAAGTGGTATCTATGCGATGGCATCGAACAATATTTTACAGCGCACACAAGAAATAGGCGTACGCAGAGCTGTTGGCGCTCCTGACGGCAAAGTAATGACTATGTTCTTAAAACAAGCATCGGCGCAGCTTACGATTGGATTAGTCATTGGGATCGTTTTATCAGTAGCTCTTATCAGCTATATGGCAAACACCATAATTATTAACCCACAAAGTTACGGTATCGCCTTAGTGGGCATTCCAGCCTTGATTATATTTATGGTATTACTTGCGACTTACATTCCAACAAAATCAGTGTTACGGTTAGAGCCAAGTGACGCTTTACATTATGATTAACAACCAGTTTTTACTTGTTGATTAATTGATAAATATGGGCGGCAATAGTCGCCCTTTTATTTAAGGACATAATCAATTTTTCATGAATAAGCTCCCTATTCCTATTTTAGTGGCAGATGATGACCCGAATATTCTATCTGCCATTCGATTAGCGCTTAAAAGCGAAAACTTTCAGGTGTCTACCGCGAGTAGCCCTCAAGAAGTTCTAACACTATTGGAAAGAAAATCATTTGCTTGCGCGTTGATTGACTTGAATTACAGTCAAGATACAACCTCAGGCATTGATGGATTAAAGTTAATAGAAGATATTCGTCACATAGATGAAAACATGTCAATTATCGCTATTACAGGCTATGGCAGTATCGACATTGCTGTTGAGGCGATGAAAACTGGCGCTAACGATTTTATCGAAAAGCCATGGCGAAATGCCCAGCTCATCACACGTATTCATCAACAAATTTTTCAATATGAAAAAGCGTTAGAGCACACAAGATTACAGCAAGAAAATAATTTATTGCGGGGCTCCGATAACCAACACGTGATCGCGGAATCAAACGTAATGACTGAATTATTAGCGCAGCTTGAACGCATCGCTAAAAGTGATATGAACGTCTTGTTTACTGGCGAAAATGGTACAGGAAAGTCTATGCTTGCTAAGTACTTACACGACCATTCTATTCGCAAAGAGCATAGCTTTCTGTCCGTTAATATGGGAGGAATCTCAGAAACGCTTTTTGAAAGTGAAATGTTTGGTCACGTTAAAGGTGCATTTACCGACGCTAAAGAAGATCGCATCGGTCGCTTTGAATTAGCAAAACAAGGTACCCTTTTCTTAGATGAAATAGCCAATATTCAAATAAAGCAGCAAGCTAAGTTATTACATGTTTTAGAAGAGCGCATATTTGAGCGGGTTGGTAGTACTGTTACTCAGCAGGTAGACGTAAGACTCGTTTCTGCAACCAATGCGGATTTGTCTGAAATGATCAATCAAGGAAATTTTAGGCAAGATCTCCTGTATCGACTAAATACCATGGAAATTCGTATTCCAGCGTTAAGAGAACGCCCAGAAGATATTTTACCATTGGCCAATTTTTTCATCGTAAATTTCAGCCAAAAATACCAAATGGCACTAAAAACACTGACTCCTACGGCTGAACAGCAATTACTGCATTATGCATGGCCAGGAAATATTCGAGAGTTAAGTCACACCATAGAGCGTGCCTTGTTTTTATCAAACAACCACGAGATAAACTCGCACGATTTAGCCTTGCCAGAAACAGCAATTGAGCATTCAATAGGTGCTGAAGATGAAAACACGTTAAGTCAGATCGAAAAAAGAGTTATTGTTGAACGACTGGCTAAGTTTAATAACGACCCTGTAAAAACAGCAGACTCGCTAGGTTTAACGCGAAGCTCATATTACCGTAGACTAGAAAAACACGGACTCAATAATCAGTAATGGCTAAATCACCGCTTGCCAACACATTTGAAAACAATATCGCTTTAACGAGTTTAAAGATTTCGTTAGTGCCTTTATTGATTTTAATTTTGGTGATGTTTTTCAGTGATATTTCTATTTACTTAAAAATAATGATTGCCATTTTGTGCTTTACTACCGTCGCCATTGGTAACTTGATTATTTGGCGTAAAGTACGTAATCAATTAAGAACCACCACTAATATCATTGAAGCGATAGTACTCGGCGATACCACAATGCGCGCCAGTAGCAAAATAAAGCAAGGCGCACTAGCGGAATTAAATACGGTGATAAATGGTGCCGTAGAAAAACTCGCGGAGCAAAGGCTTGTCTCAAAAGAGCACCATATTGCCATGTCTAAAGTGCTTGAGCACATTCCAGTTGCTGTACTTTGTATTGACCACAATCGAGTAATTACCTTAATAAACCCAATGGCTCAGCGCCTGTTTGACGTTAGCGCTGATTATATTGATATGCCTGTAAAATCGTTAGGGATAGGTAATGATGTTCTCGAAGAAGATCGTCAGCAAATAGTGGAACTTAATACTAGCATAAGTAAAAAAGTTTATTTACATACCGAGAGTTACCGGTTACATGGCAAAGAACACAAGCTTATTTTCATCAATGATGTCGAGAAATTACTTCAAAACGAAGAGCGAAATGCTTGGCAAAGGTTGCTAAGAGTGCTCAGCCATGAAATTAACAACTCATTGGCACCTATTGCATCTATTGGTGAGTCACTAAGTGCACTTGCTCAAAGCGCAGATTTAGATGATGAAACAAAGCAAGAACTAACCGGTGGGTTAGCAATAGTAACTGAACGAGCATTATCGTTAAATCACTTTATTCGAGAATACCAAAACCTAGCTAGACTTCCTGCACCAATTAAAGCGCCTTTTGCTATAAAGCCTTTTATTGATAAACACATCGAGTTGTTTCCCGAATTCAGTCAGGTTTCCACCCATGGACAACAAGTCGATATCTATGCTGACGAGGAGCAATTATCGCAAGTTTTAGTCAATTTATTAAAAAACGCATTACAAGCCTCAACCAAAGAAAAACAATTAGACGTTCATTGGCAGTCCTTAAACAACGTACTGCATATTAACATCGAAGATAAAGGACAAGGTATCGCAAATACCGATAACTTATTCGTGCCGTTTTACACCACTAAGCCAAATGGTAGCGGCATTGGCTTAGTATTAAGTCGACAAATTATGTTTAATCACAGCGGCAATCTAACACTGACGAATAAGAAAGGTGGCAAAGGCGCAATCGCCACGTTAACCTTACCCACACACTCAACAGCAAAGCTATAACCCGTAAAAAACGCTAAATATTTTTCTCAGTATTTATTACAATAGCGAGATAAAAACTAATATTCGTCACGCTATGAGTCAAAATTCGGCAGATTCAAATAATCGTTCAGCTAATAAAACTTCTCGAAAAAGAGTAACCAGCAAGCCTAATCGTAGTTCGAAGAATCCAAGTGGACGAGCTAATAGCAAGTTCTCATCCAAGCACAAAGCCAAACCTCGTCCAGCGCCTGAGGACAGAAAAGTAGTGTTGTTCAATAAACCATTTGATGTACTTTGTCAGTTTACAGATGGTGAAAAGCGCCAAACCTTAAAGGATTTCATTCCAATAAAGGATGTATACGCCGCAGGTCGTTTAGACAGAGACAGTGAAGGACTTTTGCTACTCACTAATGATGGTAAGTTACAGCACCAATTAGCAAACCCAGAAAAGAAAACAGAAAAGACTTATTGGGTTCAAGTAGAAGGAACGCCAGATGAAGCTTCCTTACAGGCGCTCCGTAATGGAGTTGAGCTAAAAGACGGGTTAACAAAGCCAGCAAAAGTAAAAATAATTGAAGAACCCGATATTTGGCCGCGTAATCCCCCTATTCGCGAACGCGCTAGCATTCCAACGACTTGGTTAGAAATCAAAATTACCGAGGGAAAAAACCGCCAAGTAAGGCGCATGACCGCCCATATTGGCTTTCCTACCTTACGACTCGTGCGCTACGCAATAGGTAAATATACACTAAATGGTATTAACAACGGTCAATTCAAAGAGATAAGCACGCATGGTAAATAATGTTCCTAATCCTCATGGTGAAACACAGTTCAAACCCAATACCACGGTTGCTATCGTAGTTTGTTGCCAAAATAAATACTTATTAGTTGAAGAAAAAGAGTTGGGTAAACAAGTTTTTAACCAGCCCGCAGGTCACTTAGAAGAAAAAGAAAGCTTGATAAAAGCAGCAAAACGAGAACTTTTAGAAGAAACGGGACTCGCACTGTCACCCGATTACTGCAGCGGTATCTACTATTTTCATCGTCCTGCGCTTAACCTCTACTTTCTTCGTTTTTGCTTTGTTATTGAGTTAGACGATTTTCCAAATTGCCAACCGCAAGATGAAGAGATAATCGCTTGTCATTGGCTAAGCTATGAAGAAATAGTCGAAAAGGAGAATTGCTTAAGGAGCCCTATGGTTTTAACCTGTATTAAAGATTATTTAAATGGGCAACGAATTGAGCTTAGCGCCATTCAGTCAAACTTATAACGTTTTGCGCTATAAATTTTGCAAAAACCGTTCGTTTTTCCCTTTAAAATTAAAGCTACCACCCCCATTAACGAATACCTAACTAGCCTAGTTTTTAGGCTAAACCTTTATTCGATTTTGGGCGTGCTATTTTTGTAGATAAATGCTACAATCTCGCGCCTTTTTTTAAGTGAGTGAGACCAGTAATTCTATATGAGCACTAGCATTTTAACCGCCAACTCTCCTGATACCAGACCAGCAAGCGACATTCGAGTGATCGTCGGTATGTCTGGTGGTGTTGATTCATCTGTATCTGCCTACCTATTACAGCAACAGGGATTCCAAGTTGAAGGTTTGTTCATGAAGAACTGGGAAGAAGACGACACTGACGAATATTGCGCTGCGGCAGAAGACTTAAAAGACGCTCAAGCCGTGTGCGATAAACTCGGTATAAAACTTCACACCATTAACTTTGCCACGGAATACTGGGACAACGTTTTCGAATACTTCCTTGAAGAATACAAAGCGGGTCGTACGCCAAACCCAGATATCATGTGTAATAAAGAAATTAAATTTAAAGCATTCTTAGAGTTTGCTTGTGAAGATTTGGGTGCAGATTACATTGCAACTGGCCACTATGTTCAGCGCGATTATCGTGACGGACAATGGTCGATGATTCGTGGCAACGACGATAACAAAGATCAAAGCTATTTCTTATACACGCTCAGTGACAAACAAGTAGGTCAAACGTTATTCCCTGTCGGCAATATAGAAAAGCCTGAAGTACGAGCGATTGCGGAAAAAGCTGGCTTGTTAACCCACAACAAGAAAGATAGCACAGGTATTTGTTTTATCGGTGAGCGCAAGTTCAAAGATTTCTTACAGCAATATTTACCAGCACAGCCAGGTAAAATTGAATCCGCCGAAGGCGATGTCATTGGTGAGCACGACGGACTCATGTACCACACCTTGGGGCAACGTAAAGGCCTTAAAATTGGTGGTCTAGCTAATGCAGGTGATGAACCGTGGTACGTTGTCGAAAAAGATTTATTGCGTAATGTATTAATTGTTGGTCAAGGCCATAACCACCCTCGCCTATTTTCTAACGGATTAATTGGCAACCAATTACACTTGGTTAGTCGCAAACCATTAGAAGAGCCAATTAAATGTACGGTTAAAACACGCTACCGTCAGCAAGATGTTGCTTGTACCTTGTCACCGAATCCGATTGTAGAAGGCGAAGAGCCAACGTTTACTGTAACATTTGACCAAGCACAAAGCTCAGTAACACCGGGGCAATCAGTCGTATTTTATCAAGATGAAGTTTGTTTAGGCGGCGGCATCATTAATACCCTTATCCGATAGTTAGCGAATTAACAAAAACTATGCAAGATTTTAGAGAACAAACTGTTACCTTAGCTGCCATTTGTCAGGTTGCCAAACTGGTTCAGCGATTAGCCAGAAGTGGCAGCATTGAAGACGAACAGTTATCCATGCTTTTTAACAGTGTTTTAAATACATCGCCAAATAATACGTTGGACGTATACCAAGGTGACTTAGCCAATTTAACTTTAGGCCTAAAAACTTTAGTTGATCACTTGGGTAATAATAGTCAGCAAAAAGATCCAGAGATCACACGTTATGTAGTGAGTTTGCTCAGCTTAGAACGACGTTTAACAAAAACGCCAAAGAAAATGGCAGAACTCGGTGAACGTATAGAGCAATGCCATCGTCAGTTAGATCACTTTGATATAACCAGTGACACATTAATTTCAGCCTTAGCAAGTATATATAGCGATATTATTAGCCCGCTTGGCACACCAATTCAGGTAGCAGGTAATCCAGACGTGTTAAGGCAAACAGCGAACCAGCACCGTGTTCGTGCTTTATTGCTAGCAGGTGTGCGTTCAGCGGTGCTTTGGCGTCAAGTAGGCGGCAAGCGCAGAAACATATTATTCTCACGTTCAAAAATAGTTGGATGTGCAGAGCAGTTACTTAAACAAATTTAAGATAGATTCAGGAAAAGACTATGGAACTTTCAGCATTAAGTGCAATTTCACCTGTAGATGGCCGTTATGGCAGCAAAGCAAAATCGCTTCGCCCTATTTTCAGTGAATTTGGATTAATCAAATACCGTGTAACCGTTGAAGTACGTTGGTTACAAAAACTAGCGGCAACTGACGCAATCAGTGAAGTACCGGCCTTTTCAGCGGAAGAAAATGCGCTATTAGACGCTATTGTTGCTAACTTCAACGAAGAAGATGCAAATCGCGTTAAAACAATCGAAGCAACAACGAATCATGACGTTAAAGCGGTAGAGTATTTCCTAAAAGAGAAAGTAGAAAGTAACCCAGCGTTAAATGCTGTTTCTGAATTCATTCACTTTGCATGTACATCAGAAGATATCAACAACCTATCTCATGCGTTAATGTTAAAAGAAGCACGTGAGTTAGTAGTTCTTCCTGTAATGGATGAAATTCTTGCTGAAGTGAAAAAGCAAGCAAACGAATACGCGTCAATTCCTATGATGTGTCGTACACACGGCCAGCCTGCTTCTCCTAGTACTATGGGTAAAGAATTTGCGAACGTTTACGTGCGTTTAAAGCGTCAACGTGACCAAATCGCAGCAGTAGAACTACTGGGTAAAATTAACGGTGCAGTTGGTAACTACAACGCTCACCTTTCAGCTTACCCAGAGTTAGATTGGCACCAGTTCTCTGAAGAGTTCGTAACGTCTTTAGGTATTACTTGGAATGCATTTACAACACAAATTGAGCCGCACGATTACATCGCTGAGCTTTTCGATGCGGTTGCTCGTTTCAACACAATCTTGATTGACTTTGACCGTGACGTTTGGGGTTACATTGCATTAGGCCACTTCAAGCAAAAAACCATTGCGGGTGAAATCGGTTCATCTACCATGCCACACAAAGTTAACCCGATTGATTTTGAAAACTCAGAGGGTAACTTAGGTATTGCAAACGCAATTTTTGTTCACTTAGCACAAAAACTTCCAGTATCTCGCTGGCAGCGTGACTTAACTGATTCAACGGTACTACGTAACCTAGGTGTGGGTTTTGCTCACTCATTAATTTCTTACCAAGCAACGCTTAAAGGTTTAAGCAAGCTTCAAGTAAATGAAGATAGCTTATTAGCTGAGCTAGATTCAAACTGGGAAGTTTTAGCAGAACCTGTGCAAACAGTTATGCGTCGTTACGGTATTGAAAAGCCATACGAGAAACTAAAAGAGCTTACTCGTGGTAAGCGTGTAGACGGTGAAGCAATGCGTAACTTTATCGATAACCTAGAATTACCAGAAGAAGCTAAAGCATCACTACGTGAAATGACACCAGCGAGCTACATCGGTCGCGCAGTTTCATTTATCGCTGAGCTTGACTAATATTTTGTCTAGTTAAATTAACTAGCGAATCAAAGAGGAACCTTAGGGTTCCTTTTTCATTCTACAAGGAATAACTATGATGCAAATCAATTGGGGAGATTTAACCCCAGAACGTTTCATGGCAGAGTACTGGCAAAAAAAACCACTGCTCATCAAACAAGCCATTCCTGATTTTCAAGGCACGATTGAAGCCGACGAACTCGCTGGTTTAGCCATGGAGCAGGAAATAGAATCACGCATTATCCAACATGATAATAACGACAACTGGCAAGTACACCACGGCCCTTTCGAAGAGTTTTCTCAGTTTGGTGAAGACAATTGGACCTTGCTTGTGCAAGCCGTTAACAACTGGTCTAGAGAAACCAATGAACTTATTTCTTTGGTTAATTTCATTCCTCGTTGGCGCATTGACGATGTCATGGTGAGTTTCTCCACACCTAATGGCGGTGTTGGTGCACACTTAGATCAATATGACGTGTTTATATTACAAGGCGAAGGCAGAAGACGTTGGCAAGTAGGTGCGCCAGATGCAAGTTTGCAAACATTACTACCGCATCCAGACCTTAAACAAGTATCAGCTTTTGCGCCTATTATTGATGAAATAACTGAGCCAGGTGATTTATTGTATATTCCACCTAACCACCCTCACAACGGTGTATCAATAGAAAACTCACTGAATTTTTCTATTGGCTTTCAAGCGCCAAGCAGTCAAGATTTATGGTCATGTTTTGCCGATGTGCTGATCGATCAGAATTTAGGTGAACAGCGCTTTGGCGATCCTTCGCGTACGGTTTCTCAAACACCGCAAGAGTTAGCCGCTGATGATACAGATGCGTTACGTGAATTCATGGCGAAAGAACTCAATAATCCAGATATTTTTCAGCAAACCATTGGCAAGTTTCTTACACAAAGCCATCACGCATTAGAGTTGCTTGTGCCGGTAGAGCCTCTTTCAAAAGAGCAAGTAGAAGAAATTTTACAAACAGAAGAATTGCTTCTATCACCAGTATCAGGAATAAAATCCCTTGTACATCATGTACCTAACAGTAAGCTTTTTATTAATGGCGACGGCTTTGACATTGACCAAGCAACGTTAGCTTTCGCGACGCGACTTTGTTCAAGTGAACCTTTGACAATAACTGAAGCAAAAAGTTTCATGACTTGTTTGAAAAACGAACAATTGTTAACTACTGTATTAAATAAGGGTTACTGGTATATAGAATAATGTCATGACGTTCAGTATTAGCCGAGTTTCTTGGGAGCAAGCTGCTCCTTTGCTAAAAACGGTACGAGAAAAAGTATTTATATGTGAATGGCGCATTCCAAAACATATAGAGTTTGATAAAAAAGATCGTTTTGCTTTCCACCTATTGGTTTGTGACGACAAAACTCAAGAACCCGTGGCAACTGGGAGAATCCTAGCTACTGGCGAAATTTCTCGAATAGCGGTACTGATGTCATATCGTAAACACCAAGTAGATCATCTCGTTGTGCAAGGCCTTTTAGCTATTGCCAACGAGCTAAATTTAGATGAAGTGTTTATCTATAGTCCACTAGAAAACGTCGATTATTATCGACGTTTTAATTTTTGCCCTGAAGGCGCGGTGTTTATGGAAGCCGGAATGCCTAGGCAACGTATGTCTTGTCAGTTAGATAAAATGGCGAATGCTGATTATTGCTATACCCATTAACTATAAAAAATCAGGCAGGACAATGCCAAGCTAATTTAACTTCTCAAGCAAACATAAACAGCTTTAACTCCAAAGCTCATCTTTATCGAACATATCGTATAAACCCTCTGCGCGGGAAATAAGGTATTTAGCAAACTCTTTTTGCGAGCTATCGTTACTTGCCATCAGATTTTCTGCTTGCATCTGCCATTTAAACGAAAAATGGCGTGCAGCGTCACGCGCACTTGGCGCAACAGTGGTTGCGGCATAATCAGAAGGAATATCTCCTGTTACTACCCAAACACTAGATTCGTCTAATAAGTTCATTTTCCAAATAGACATTACCGGTGCTAGAAATCGACTCTCTTTATCATTGATGCTTTTTACCACCATCCCCTTAGAGCCTAGATATTTGTTAGCTGCTTCTAGTTGTTCTTTGACCCAACTTTTTTCTGTATCTGACATTACTGCTTGACTTGTCATTGTTTTATCTCGTTGTACTACTTGTCATCTAGAAGATTAACTAAAACCACTCCATCTAACAACTCCGAGCTCTTACCCATGCTTACGTTAAAAATACGTAAACTAATCAAAAACTTATTGTTATTTTTTTCAGCGATAATTTCAAACGCAGTTCGGTCGATTTAGGTCGTAAACAAAGGTGGTCGACCTGCCTTAGAATTAATCGTAATAATTTGTCTATACCACTAGCGAAAGGCTTTCCGAAATGATATTGTGCGCGCCAAGAAATATTACAAACACTATTACAAACAATATTTCATTCACAATAATAATAATTATAAAACAACTAACTTAAATACATACACGGAGATCTAGCTGTGGCCTTTTTTGATAAAGTTGATTTTGACAATCATGAACAAGTCGTATTTTGTAGCGACGAAAAAACGGGTTTAAAAGCAATAATTGCTGTGCATAGCACAGCTCTAGGTCCTGCGGCAGGCGGCTGTCGTTTTTGGGATTACAATAGTGATGAAGAAGCACTTACCGACGTTTTACGTCTGTCTAAGGGCATGACATACAAAAACGCAATGGCAGGCCTAAAATTAGGTGGCGGTAAAGCAGTCATTATCGGTAACCCGAAAGAATTAAAATCTAAAGAATTGTTTGAAGCATTTGGCCGCGCTGTGAACAATGTTTCGGGCCGTTACTATACTGCCGAAGATGTAAACATCACCACAGGCGATATGGCTATCGTCAACACTGTAACAGAATTTGTTGCAGGCTTAGATGGAAAAAGTGGTAACCCTGCTCCATTTACCGCGTTAGGTACTTTCTTAGGCATTAAAGCTGCTGTTAAATTTAAGTTAGGTAAAGACGACTTAACCGGCATTCGCGTTGCTGTTCAGGGTTTAGGAAGCGTTGGTTACGACCTATGTGCAAAGTTATATGCCGCTGGAGCAGAATTAGTTGTTACTGACATTAACCAAAGCGCTTTAGACCAAGCTGCAACTGAGTTTGGTGCTAAAGTAGTAGGTTTAGACGAAATCTACAGCCAAGATGTAGACGTTTATTCTCCTTGTGCACTAGGTGCCTCTGTAAACGACGAAACTATTGGCCAACTAAAAGCAAGTATTATTGCTGGTTGTGCAAACAACCAATTAGCTAAGCCGGAGCACGACTTAAGGCTAAAAGAAGAAGGTATTTTATATGTGCCTGATTACGTGATAAACGCTGGTGGTATCATCAATGTTTCGTTAGAAATTTACCCTGAACCATATTGCGCCGAAGAAGCAACTAAATTGGTTGAGAATATTTACGATACATTAATGAACGTGTTCACGACAGCTCAAGCACAAGATAAACCAACAGGTGAAGTAGCAGACGCTATGGCTCGTGACATTATCGCCAAAGCTGCTCAATAAACGTTATCTTTCAATAAAAGATCATTTAAAAGCCGCTAACACTTAGCGGCTTTTTTGATCTTCAGTGAGCAATATGAATGTACAAAAAAAAGGTGACCTAAGTCACCTTATAAAGTTTTTGGATGGAAACGTGTTTGCCAAGTCACTACTTGACGATATCGAATCTAGCAACATTTTGTTACAAGCACTAGGTCAATATTTTGATAATATCTAGTTAACCACGAGTTAATCACAATTAATTCTATAAAAACAGTCACTTAAGTGTTTTAGACTAAATTCCCATACACAGCGTATAAAAACCACTTTTTTAATTACTTTTAACTATATAAAAATTATCTTCTATAACGCTTTCACTAACACTTCTACAGGATGCTGGGACTTTCTGCTCCCTAAACGCTTTAACTGGCTTCGGCAAGAATACCCCGTTACCACCAACTGCTCATCAGAAACCTCACTCACTTTCGCTTTCCAACTCATATCAAAAAGTTGCTTTGAATTATCTAAATTAGAGGCTTCATGGCCATATGTACCAGCCATCCCACAACAACCTACCGCTTGTTTTTCTAGTGACAACCCAAAGTGTTTAAAGATATTCACCCATTGTTGCTCACTGCCAGCAAGCGCTGTTTTTTCCGTACAGTGGGCAAACAATTTGTAGATTTGGCTGCTATTTTGTTCAAATTGTTTATTTTCTGATTTATGCTGATCGATCACCTGAATCAACCACTCATGCGCAAGCATTACTTCAAAATGTCCTCTTTTTTCCCCTAGAACACTTTGATATTCGTCGCGATAACAAAGAACAGTCGAAGCATCTAGACCTATCATTGGAATGTCTAGATCGGCTAGTGAATTTAAAAACTGCGCGGTAGTGCTAGCAGTTTTTGCAAAGCGCTTTAAAAAACCTTTTACATGCTGTGCTTTACCATTCGGCGTAAAAGGTAAAAGAACAGGCTCTTTACCTAGCTTTTTCACCAGTTGCATCATGTGCTCAACCACGCCTGCATCATAAAATGATGTGAAAGGGTCTTGGACGATAAACACATGTTCTTTACGTCTTTCGATAGGCATTTGTTGAAACTTATCAAGTGAAAAGCTGACGTAGCCTTGAGACTTGTTTCTTTGTGCCAAACTAGGCACCGACAGTAACGGGGTATCTACATAGCCAAACGCTTTTTGAGTTGCCTTTTCAACAAATGAATTCTCAATAATCGCATTGGAAAACTTCGGTGCTTTCGCCATAAGTGGCGCAATTTTTTCAACATTAGCAACCAGATGATCTTTAGCTGGGCGAAAATAACTTGCATGGTAAAGCTGTAAAAATCGTGCTCTAAAATCTGGTACATCTACCTTAATAGGACATTGGCTCGCACAAGCTTTACAAGCTAAACACCCAGACATAGCCTCCATCACTTCATGAGAAAAGTCCTCTTTTCTCGCGGGTGAAAGCGAGTTTCTTACTTTATCGAGTAACTGCTTTACTGACCAACCAGAGACATTTTTCTCTAGACTAAGAACATCAACGCCTTTATTTTGCAATAACCGTAACCATTCACGCATCAAACCAGCGCGACCTTTAGGCGAGTGTCGGCGATCTCGAGTCACCTTACTAGACGGGCACATAGGGCTTGTCGTATCGTAGTTAAAACATAAACCATTGCCGTTACATGACATAGCCGCATCAAACGAGTCTTTCACTTGGATAGGTATCTGACGATCAAATGTCCCTCTTTTTACACCATCTACAGAGACTAAGGATTCACTTGACTCTAACGGTGTACAAATTTTTCCAGGATTCATTTTATTTAGCGGGTCAAACGCAGACTTCACCTTTCTTAATTCAGTGAATAGTTCTTCACCAAAGAATTCTGGCCCATATTCACTTCTATATCCTTTGCCATGTTCACCCCACATTAAACCACCGTACTTAGCCGTTAAAGCAACCACTTGGTCTGAGATGACACGCATTAGTTTTTCTTGTTCTGGGTCACACATATCAAGTGCAGGCCTAACGTGTAAAACACCCGCATCTACGTGACCAAACATGCCGTAGTGCAAACCATGAGAATCTAGTAACTCACGAAACTCAGCGATAAAGTCAGCAAGTTTCTCTGGCGGCACAGCTGTATCTTCGGCAAAAGCCAATGGCTTTTGGCTACTGTCGCTTTTTCCTAACAAACCAACCGCTTTTTTACGCATTGCGTAGATTTTACCAATACTGGCAAGATCCGATGTAACTTGATACCCAATAACGCCTGTTTTATTTTCAATATCTTTATCTAACTGACGTGTTAGTTCGTCAATTTGATCTTTGAGTTTTTCGACACTTTCGCCGTTATATTCAACAACATTAATACCGTCCATCACCTGCCCTGGCACTTCGGTAATCAAATCTTTAACTGAATGCCAGATAATATCTTCACGAGCGAGGTTTAAAACTTTACTATCAATTGTTTCTACTGACGTTGCTTTAGCTTCAACTAAAGTAGGCGAATGTCTAAGAGCTGAATCAAAGCTGTCGTATTTAATGTTGATCAATGTTTTAGCAGGAGCTATTGGCGTAAGATTTAACTTAGCTTCACACACAATAGCCAAGGAGCCTTCTGAACCAGTGATTAACCTTGAAACGTCAACCGTTTGCAGATCATCTGATACGGCATGTTCTAAGTCATATCCTGTTAAAAAGCGATTTAATCGAGGAAATTTAGCTAAAATTTGCTCTCGTTTTTCAACACTGGTCGCGATAACCTGTGCGATGATCTTACCGTAGCTACTTTTTCCCAAAGCTAACTCTTTAGCTTCTTCCATCGAAATCGGTTGAGTAGCCAGTAATTCACCATTAGCTAAAACAGATTCTAATGCCAGTACATGATCTGAAGTTTTACCGTAAATTAACGAACCCTGTCCTGAAGCGTCGGTATTAATCATACCGCCTATAGTAGCTCGGTTACTAGTTGATAGGTCTGGCGAGAAGAAAAAGCCATAAGGCCTTAGAAAGTCATTCAGCTGATCTTTTACCACGCCCGACTCAACACGCACCCAACCTTCTTCAACGTTAATCTCAAGTATACGATTCATATACTTTGACAAATCAACCACTATACCTGGAGTTAAGCTTTGACCATTGGTACCTGTGCCACCACCACGGGCTGAAAACTTAATATCATTAAACTTTGCTTGGCTAGCTAATGCGGTAATCGCTTGCACATCTTGTTTAGTGCGAGGATGCAATACTAATTGAGGTAATTGTTGGTAAATACTGTTGTCTGTTGCTACCGCCAAACGAGCACTGTATTTTTCGCTGATTTCACCGGTAAAAGATTGTTCTTTCAACGCTTGCGAAAATTCAACGTAAAGTGGTTCAAGTAATTCTTGTGGAGATAATTGCGGTAACATAAAGCACATGGTTAAAATTTAACAATTGCCCGAGTATACCACGGCGATTTCGAATGTTTACTCTAGTTTTAACTTTGATTAATAACTTTTTTGACTATGTTTTTAATTACTCAAAGAAATAAACAAGGGTATTTATATATTTATTCTAGAAATTAGTGCCTTTTAAACCGCATCAGCCCGACACTAAAGACTTAAATAAGAATAGTTATACAGAAGCAATCGCTATAAGGTTTTTACTACTTAACAGTGTAGCGAGCTATGAACATTTTTACCGTTTGTTCAATAATGAAAGCTTCTTGCTCTTCTGTCGGTACATCGAAGTTATATAAATGCGGATAGAATACAAACGACTTCAACTGATAAACAAATTGCTTACTGGCAAATTCAACATCTTCTATTGATAACCAACCAGCCTTTTTAGCATCTAAAAGAAAGGTTTCAAAATAACTACTGCAACCTACTTTCATGCTAGATAAACTCGCTGAAAGCTCGGGATCTTTCATCATTTGATCTAATGCCATTTTGGCGATACGGATAAATTGAGCAGACTTTAGTAAATCAACTTCAGAGCGTGCTATCGCTGTTAATTGTGCCTCTAAACTCTGATTTTTATCAAACTCAACGACTTGAGTATTAGTCAGCTGTTCTTTATTCGACGCAAGTATCGCTGCGAATAACAGACCTTTATGCTCGAAATGATTATATAGAGTGCGTTTGGAAACATTCGCCACTTGAGCGATTTCAACCATGCTAGTGTGTTCAACGCCCTGCTCACAAAACAACTTTTCTGCAGCCGTTAAAATGTCTAATTTTTTACGTTCTGATAATTTCATTCGCACCTCTTAACAACCGGCATATTATAGCGCTTAAAAAAATAAAGTTACACACCATTGTTTACTTTTTTGTAAACATGTGAAAAAATGCACACCACTGTTTACTTTTTTATATAGAGTTGTCATTTATGAAGTGGTTATCCGCTTTTTTACTGATATTAATTTCAATTGCCCTTGGAGGTTTTACCGTGAATCAAGACTTAGCTTCTACTTCCCCAATTAATGTTGAAGAGAACGATCACTTTGCCAATGGTAAATTTCGTAATACTGAGCCAATGATGAACCAGTCACTGTCAAAGACTTTAGAAATTGCAATTCGCTTCTTCTCAAAAGACAGTAAAAAATCAGTTCCCCAAGTAGAAATCCCAATGGAATCGTTATCAGCAGCGTCACTAGAAAAGCTGCCGTCAGACAATGTTTTCATGGTAAAACTTGGCCACTCTTCAGTGCTGTTAAAGGTTTACGGTGAATACTGGCTATACGACCCCGTCTTCTCAGATAGAGCTTCGCCATTTAGTTTTATGGGGCCAAAACGCTTTCATGACACCCCTATCTCCATTGAAGAATTACCTGCCATAGATCGCGTATTTATCTCGCACAACCATTACGATCATTTAGATAAAAAAGCGGTTAAAGCACTAGAAAGCAAAACAAAGCATTTTTATGTACCACTTGGCGTTGAAGCCGATTTGGAAAGGTGGGGAATTCCTAGCGACAAAATATTACGCTTCGACTGGTGGCAAGAACAACGCATTGGGGAAACACTCATTGCTTTTACGCCAACCAAACACTTTTCGGGTCGTTCATTAACCGATGGCAATAAAACACTTTGGGGCTCTTGGGTAGTAAAAACGCCTAAAGCTAGTTTGTACTTTAGTGGTGACTCAGGTTATTTCGATGGCTTCAAGAAAATTGGCCAAAAGTATGGCCCTTTTGATTTAACGCTAATTGAAACAGGTGCTTACGATAAAGACTGGGCCGATATACACATGACACCAGAGCAAAGTGTTCAAGCGCATATCGATTTGCAAGGCAAACATATGATGCCAATTCATAACGGTACATTTGATTTGGCATTCCATGATTGGCAAGAGCCTCTCGAATTAGCTTTTACCGAAGCACAAACCAAAGGGGTAAACATTGTAACTCCATTGGTGGGTACCCTTTTCGCAGTAGAGAAACCAGAAACCAAGGAAACCTGGTGGCGCGAGTTGATCTAAACGGTGATTAGCGAAACCAATTAATTCAGAAGTAAAGAATCCACTCGCATAGCAGGTGGCTTTGACACGGCTCCCTAGAAGGGAGCTACTTTCTTTCGAGCATTGATTCGTCTCAAAGTAAAATTCTTTCAAGCTTCTTGTTAACTTAACACTATATTGTCGGTGTGCCGACAGCACGTTAGAGGGAAAAATCGATTGTTTCCCTCTAACTTTTCGGTAACTGCTCCTGCGTTGCTCTACCACCTACATCCATGTAGGCGCCCTCATCGCCCGACTCAGCGAAGTCAAACACCAAATATTTTAACCGTCAGGCCTACCTGACGAATGCTCGTCCAACCGCGCGTCAGTGTCAGCCATCCATGGCTGACAGGCGTGGCGGTCTTAAAAATATTTGCTGTTATCGCTTCAACGGGAACGGGTATTCGTCATACCAATTGAGAAGAAAAAAACTGGCTCTACCCAGAACTTAAAGGATTACTTTTGGACTTAGGCTCTTTACGAGCATAGCCCCAGCTGAACGATCACCAACTCCATAGGAGGTGGTTTAAAACTGACAACAAAAAAGCCTCGCTAAGCGAGGCTTTTTTATTCAATACTTTTCAGTTCAAATAAGTACTCGAACTTACTTATTTTCTCCTGCTAGATATAACCATGTTGGTAATACAGTGTCAGGGTTAAGTGAAACACTATCGATACCTTGGTCAACTAACCATTTAGCGAAGTCTTTGTGATCTGATGGGCCTTGGCCACAGATACCAACATACTTGCCACGTGCTTTACACGCTTGAATAGCCATTTCCAATAACTTCTTGATCGCTGGGTTACGCTCGTCAAATAAGTGAGCAATAAGCCCTGAATCGCGGTCAAGACCTAGCGTTAGCTGGGTTAAATCGTTTGAACCAATAGAGAAACCGTCAAAGTAATCTAAGAACTGGTCTGCTAATAATGCGTTCGAAGGAAGCTCACACATCATGATAATACGTAAACCGTTTTCACCACGCTTCAAGCCATGTTCTTCTAAAATTTCAATGACTGCCGCAGCTTCTTCTAATGTACGAACAAACGGGATCATAATCTCAACATTGGTTAAGCCCATGTCGTTACGAACACGTTTGATTGCTTCACACTCTAGTGCAAAACACTCTCTGAAATCTTGAGAGATATAACGAGAAGCACCACGGTAACCAATCATTGGGTTTTCTTCTTCTGGCTCGTAATGCTCACCACCAACTAAGTTAGCGTATTCATTCGACTTAAAGTCAGACATACGAACGATAACTTTTTCAGGCGCATATGCCGCAGCAAGCGTTGCTATACCTTCAGTTAATTTCGTTACATAGAATTCTACCGGGCTGCTGTAGCCTGCCATGTAATCGCGAATTTCATCTTGAAGGTCTGCAGGTTGCTTCTCAAAGTTAATTAACGCTTTCGGGTGAACACCGATCATTTTGTTAATAATAAACTCTAAACGCGCAAGACCAATACCTGAATGCGGTAAACGAGCAAAAGCAAATGCACGATCTGGGTTACCTACATTCATCATTATCTTCAATGGTAGATCTGGCATCTTATCTACTTCAGACGTTGTTACTGTGAATTCAAGCTTGCCTTGGTAAATAAAGCCAGTGTCACCTTCTGCACAAGAAACCGTGACTTCGTCACCTGTTGCAATTTTGCTAGTTGCGTCACCACAACCAACTACCGCAGGAATACCCATTTCACGCGCAATAATTGCCGCGTGACATGTACGACCACCACGATTTGTTACGATAGCTGAAGCCTTTTTCATAATCGGCTCCCAATCAGGGTCTGTCATGTCGGTAACAAGTACATCACCCGGTTGGATTTTATCCATCTCTTCAAGAGACGCTAAAACTTTTGCTGCACCACTACCAATTTTGTGACCAATTGAACGACCTTCACAAATAACGTCAGCAGTAGCTTGTAACTGGAATTGCTCCATTACATTTGCACTTTCACGGCTACGAACGGTCTCTGGACGTGCTTGTACTATGTACAACTTGCCATCTAAACCATCTTTAGCCCACTCGATATCCATTGGACGTTGGTAGTGTTTCTCGATGATTACAGCTTGTTTAGCTAATTCTTGAACTTCTGCGTCAGTTAACGAGAATTCATCTGATACTTTGGCATCAACATCAACAATTTCAACTTGCTTACCGTGCTCTTCCGATTCTGCGTAAACCATTTTAATGGCTTTGCTACCAATGTTACGACGCACAACCGCAGGGTTGCCTTTTGCTAATGTTGGCTTGTGAACATAAAACTCATCTGGGTTTACTGCACCTTGCACAACCATTTCACCTAAACCGTAGCTAGATGTAATGAACACTACATCTTCGAAGCCAGATTCTGTGTCGATTGAAAACATAACACCACTTGAAGAAATGTCGCTTCGTACCATGCGCTGGATACCAGCTGACAACGCAACACCTCTATGGTCATAGCCTTGGTGGACACGGTATGAAATTGCTCGGTCGTTAAACAAAGAGGCAAATACGTGCTTAATCGCTGTCATTACAGCGTCTAAGCCACGAACATTTAAGAAGGTTTCTTGCTGACCAGCGAAAGACGCATCAGGCATATCTTCAGCAGTAGCTGAAGAGCGAACGGCAAAAGAAGCTTCGTCAGAGAATTCACCTGCTAATTTTGCATATGCGTCTTCAATGTCTTTTTGCATTTGAGGTAAGAAAGGTGTGTCAATAATCCATTGACGAATTTGGCTACCGCAATCAGCTAGTGCGTTTACATCACTAACGTCTAAGGTATCAAGTAGCTTGTAGATTCGGTCGTTTAAGCCACTTTGCTCAAGAAATTCATTAAAGGCAAATGCAGTAGTTGCAAAGCCATTGGGTACTTGCACTCCAACGTTTGCAAGGTTTGAAATCATTTCACCTAACGATGCATTTTTACCACCTACGCGGTCAACATCGCCCATTCCTAATACGTCATACCATAGGACATTTTCTTGCACAGCAATTTCTCCAAATGAGATAAAAAACTAAGTATAGTTGTAGTTAAAAAACTCGTGGCATTTTACACATAGCCAAAGCGAACTAAAAGTATTATTGTAAACTTTCACATTAAATTACAGAATAAGATATTAACAAAAGGAACTTCAATGAGAACAGCATTTTATATATCGGATGGTACAGCGATTACCTCCGAAGTGTTTGGCCATGCCTTGCTGTCGCTATTTCCTGTGGACTTTCACCACGACACTATTTCCTTTGTCGAAACTGTTGAGCAAGCGATAGAAGCCAGAGAAAAAATCAACCGTGCCGCCAAGCACTCTGGCGAGAAGCCCTTAGTATTTCATACGTTTGTTAACCCAGAAATTAGAGAGATTATCGATCAATGTGATGGCATAATCTACAATTTTCTTGAACACTTTGTGTCGCCTTTAGAACAAGAGCTTGGTGTAAATGCTAAACCTAAAGCACACCGTACTCACAGTATTCATGAAAATAGTTATGACAATCGTATCGACGCCGTAAACTATTCACTCGCTAATGATGACGGCTCTAATATTACCAATTACGAACAAGCAGACTTAATTTTAGTGGGCGTATCTCGATCCGGTAAAACACCCACTTCTCTTTATTTAGCCTTGCAGTATGGTATTAAAACCGCCAACTACCCTTTTATTGACGATGACATGGAAGATTTATCGATTCCAGATTTTCTTAAACCGTATAAAAAGAAACTGTTTGGTTTAACCATTGACGCTTCACGATTAATGGATATTCGCGATGGTAGACTCGCAAATAGCCGCTACTCGTCTTCTCGTCAATGTCGCATGGAAGTACGCGAAGTTGAAAAACTTTATAAAAAAGAACGTATACCATTTATTAACACCACCAAGCTGTCAGTAGAGGAAATAACAGCAAAAATTTTAGCTGAAACAGGCTTACAACGTCACAAGTACTAAAATTCATTAATTATTCTGCTTTGATTGTTCCCTTAGGCGCTTAATTTCGGTATGTTAGCGCCTATCTATTAAAGGGTGGTTGGCTATGATCGCCCTATTCAAAATTGCAGAATAATTATGACCATCAAAACGGATGAATTTAGAACGACGCTAATAGAGAATTTAGTGTCTCCAGATGAGTTAGCGCAACAGATTCCTCTTCATGATGAAACCGCTAATTTTATTATCGAAAGTCGCCGACAAATCGAAGATATTATTGAAGGCAAAGACGACCGACTTCTTGTTGTAATAGGCCCTTGCTCTATACACGATACGAAAGCTGCGATTGAATACGCTCAGCAGCTAAAAACCTTACACGACAAATACAAAAACGATTTGTATATTGTGATGCGTGTTTATTTCGAAAAGCCTCGCACAACAGTAGGCTGGAAAGGATTAATCAGTGATCCCGATTTAGACAAATCTTTTAATGTTGCGAAAGGCTTAAATTTAGCGCGTCAACTGTTACTCGATATCAATGAACTTGGCCTTCCAGCTGGAACAGAGTTCCTTGACATGGTAACAGGTCAATACATATCTGATTTGATCAGCTGGGGAGCAATTGGCGCTCGCACTACAGAAAGCCAAGTGCACAGAGAACTGGCTTCGGCACTTTCTTGCCCTGTAGGCTTTAAAAATGGTACAGATGGCAATATTCAAATCGCTATCGATGCTATTAAAGCATCAAGTGTTCCGCACGTTTTGTATTCGCCTGACAAGCGCGGGCAAATGTGTATTTACAAAACGCATGGTAACCCACATGCTCACGTTATTCTTCGTGGAGGCAAAGAGCCAAACTATCACGCTACTGATATAAAGAGCACTCAAGAGAAGTTAAATGCTAGTGAAATCAACGCTGGTATTATGGTGGATTGTAGCCATGGCAATAGCTACAAAGATCACACCAAACAAATAAATGTGGCGCAATCTATTGCAGAACAAGTAGCCAGTGGCGAAAAAGGCATTTCTGGTGTGATGATTGAAAGCTTCTTAAAAGCTGGAAATCAGAAAGTGGTTGATGGCAAAGCTGAGGTATACGGCCAAAGCATTACCGATGCTTGTGTTGATTTAGCCACCAGTGAAGAGATGCTAGCTATTCTAGCTAATGCTGTTAAATCTAGCCGCGGTTAAATGTATAAATTTGTATTGGTGATACACTAAAGGTCACCAATACAAATAAATTCAGCTATACTTGCTAAATATCTGACCACAATAATAAAAGTCATGTTTAGCGCTATACCAGTTTCTGCATTTATTCTCCTTGCTCTACTCCTTGGACTTATCATAGGCCATGTATCAGGCTCGGTTTACCCTTTAATAGACAATACCGCAACAGGGTTTATTACCTTGCTGCAAATGACAGCCCTTCCCTACATATCGCTTTCGCTAATGGTAAGTATTGGCAGCTTATCACCTAGTAAAGCAGGCAGGTATGTCAGCCAAGCCTTACTATATGTCGCTTTATTGGCCTTAATTACGCTTACAGTTATATTTCTGACGCCGTGGGCTTTTCCTGATTGGCAGAATTCCGATTTTTATAGTGCAACCGCAATCAAAGCGCCGGAAACAGTCAATTTCGTCAACTTATTTATCCCAGCAAACCCATTTTCGGCATACGCGGAAGGTGTTATTCCATCGGTCGTGTTATTTAGTGTTTTTATTGGCATAGGGTTAATGCAAATTCGTTCAAAGCGAACAACTATTACGACCCTGTCTCAGCTTCAATCGGCAGTTGCAAACGTTAGCGGTATAGTAATGCGTTTCGCGCCTTTAGGCGTTTTTGCAATTGCATGGCGAGCAAGTGCAACGATTCCAACGGAACAAATTGAAGGATTAACGGTTTATATTATTTCTGCTTTGTTTGTAGTGTTTGCGCTAGTAATTGTGGTGTTACCTTTGTTGACCGCTGCCTTAACGCCATTTAGCTATGGTCAAATCATAAAAGCATATCGCTCCGTATTATTAACGGCACTAGCAACAGGCAGTTTCTTTGCCATGATCCCTGCGATTGTAGAAAAATCAAAAGAACTTATTGAGGAGTATCGCTCACAAGCAGGTGAAGAAAAACATATAGGTGAAATGCTGGTACCAATAACGTTTAGCTTACCTGTTGGCGGCAAACTATTGGTACTTCTCTATTTATTGTTCGCCGCTTGGTTTTCAGGTTCTCAGCTGTCATTTTCTGATCAGTTGCAATTAATTTATCAAGGCATACCGCAATTGTTTGGTACGACAACATTAGCTATGACCCACTTGCTTGATATGCTGAGCTTGTCAACAACAATGTTTGATATGTTTATTACAGCAGAGAATCTTCTTGTCGGACGAATTAGCTCAGTTCTTTCGGTGATGTTTTCCGGTGTACTCACGATTTTGGTTTATTGTGGGCTGACTAAATCGATAAAGTTTGACCTAAAGAAAACCGCCAAACTTTCTTTAATAGTACCTATAGTCACCTTTATTTGCTTGTATGGTTTACACACAGGATTTGGGCAAATGAATTTAGAATACAAAGGGTATGCTAAATTTATTGAGCGAGATTTTATTCGCCCTCAACCTCAGAGTAGCTATTTAAAAGAAGCGCCTGCTAATGCCGCAATAATACAGCCCTTTAGAGGCGTGTTAGAAAGAGTACAAAAACGTGGTTTGCTTAGAGTGGGTTACTTTCGTGATGACCTACCTTACGCATTCCATAATAAAGAAGGAAAGTTAGTCGGCTTTGACATCGAAATTTTAAATATGCTTGCTAACGATTTATCGGTAGATATTGAGTTTGTCCGAATTTTCCATCAAGAAGCGGCGGCGCTGTTAGCATCTGGATATTTAGACTTAACAACTGGCATTCCACTTATTCCTGATAACATGAGTAAATATACCTTGAGTGAACCCTATTCCACCCAAGAAATTGCTTTTCTTATTAAAGACTCAAGGAGAAAAGAATTTTCTCAATGGGATGATATTACCAATAGAGAAGATCTTATTATTGGTATACCTGAAACCTTCTTCTACAAAGACGCGGTAAGCAAGTATTTCAACAAAGGAAAAGCCTGGGAGATATCTACGCCAAGGCTGTTTTTCAAAGAGGAATACCAGCATATAGATGCGCTGCTCTTTGGTGCCGCAGCAGCATCAGGATGGACACTGCTTTACCCTGAGTACAGTGTTATTGCGCCAAAGCCGCGTGTTGAGCCTATTTTTATGGCATTCCCTATCAATAAAAATGATCACAATTTCGAGCGATTTATGAGAAACTGGATCGCAATGAAAAAACAAAATGGTAGCTTAGAAAAATTATTCAGCTACTGGATAGAAGGTAAAACAATTTCACCATGACATTTTCTAAAATTAAAGCGGCATTGTGTTGCGCAATCTTAGCCGCCTGCTCAAGCCAATATCAGGTTTCTACTAATTTAGACAAAGAAAATTTCTACAATGCTTTTGCACCAGCTAAAGTCAGTATTTTTGAATCTGAAAGTGACTTTGTAAACCGCTACAAATTTTTAGGTGGTGTTGAAGGTGAATCATGTCAAGCTAAAGCACACCATGAAGAACCAAATGAAATTGAAGCGCGAACACAAGCAAGACTTAAAGCGTTTGAATTAGGGGCAAATGCAATCGTCTTTTCCGGCTGCAGCTTGGCTATTGAAGATGAAGCAGATCGTAAATGCGTACGCACCAAGCTTTGTTATGGGAAAGCCTATTTCGTTGAAAATATAGAAAATACCGAAAAACAGAAAGGTTAGCGCCTTGGAATTCGCGTTTTCTCCCATTGCATTTATCGAATCACCTTATAAAGAAAAGTTTGCCATCCCACGTCAACCTGGTTTAGTGCCAGCTGCAACAGGAAAAATAGTTTTTACTGGCGAAGCGAACAACCCTGAAACTGTTCGAGATATTAAGCAATATAGCCACCTGTGGGTCATTTTTGTTTTTCATGGCACACAGGCGCATGGCTGGAAGCCTCTCGTTCGCCCTCCTAGATTAGGTGGTAATGAAAAAACGGGTGTTTTTAGCACTCGAAGTACTTTCAGACCAAATGCTATCGGCATGTCTGTGGTTACACTTGACGAGGTTGTTTGGCAAAATGGACAGTTAACCTTGTCTATATCAGGTCTAGATTTGCTCGATGAGACACCAGTATTAGACATTAAACCTTATGTTCCATATTCTGATGCCCTGCCTGATGCAGCGGGCGGAATGGCTCAATCTGCACCAGATACAGAGCTTTCTGTTGAGTTTGATAATACTGTAGAAGCCATATTGAAAAAACATCTAAAAACGTTTCCTCAATTAAAAGCATTAATTACTCAAATTCTGAGACAAGACCCCAGACCCGCGTATAAAAAAGGAAAAATCGACGACAAAATCTACGGTATGAAACTGTATGATTTTAATATTATGTGGCGTCTGATTTCCGCTAATACTATTGCGGTAACTGAGATACAATATCTCTCATAAAGATTCAACTCCTCACACTGATAAGAGCATACAATGCAAACTAGGCCAATGATCGAACTTCCTCTGCTAGCAGCAATTTGGGGGGGCTCCTTTTTATTAATGAAATACGGCGTACCTGAATTTGGTGCCACTGGCTTTATGGCGACACGTACTCTGGTTGCAGCCTTACTATTATTGTTTTTTTTAGCTGCCAAAAAGCAAGTTTCAGAACTGTGGCAAAACAAATTTCACTTATTTGTGCTTGGTAGCTTTAGTACGGCAATTCCTTTTGTTTTATTTGGCTGGGCAACGCTAACATTAAGTGCAGGGACAACATCTGTATTAAATAGTACCACCCCAATGTTTGGTGCTTTAATCGCCTATTTTTGGCTCAAAGACAAGCTTTCATTTAAACAAGTTTTAGGCCTTGCCATCGGTTTTTCAGGGGTATATGTACTTGTCCAAGATAAGATACAAGCAGGAGATGCGGCCGTCGTTTTGCCCACTTTAGCGGTACTACTAGCTACTTTCTGCTACGGTGTGGCTGCTAATTATACAAAGAAGTACTTAAGCCACTTAGGGTCATTAGCCCTAGCCACTGGTAGCCAAGTTGCTGCCAGTATCAGCTTAGTACCAATCGCGTTGTTTTATTTACCTGATGCAATTCCTAGCGAACGCGCTATTTGGTCTGCGCTAGCGATTGGTGTTATCTGTACTGGTTTTGCCTACATCATTTTCTTTCGAATATTAAAAGGAATGGGGCCAACTAATGCCATGTCAGTTACATACCTTATTCCATTATTTGGTATTTTTTGGGGCTATATGTTTTTACAAGAGCCAATTAGCATCAATATAATTGCTGGTGGCCTCCTCATTCTATTTGGTATAGCGTTAACAACCGGCGTATTAAACCCCAGAAAGATGCTAAGAAAAAAGCCAGCTTAATGCTGGCTTTTTCATCATAAAAATTAGCACTAATTCTTAAAAACTTTGCCAGACTTCATAACAAAATCAACATCCATTAGCTCTTTAATATCTTTTAACGGATTGCCATTCACGGCAATAATATCGGCAAACTTTCCATTTTCAATGGTGCCTAAACTAGCACTTTTCCCGATCAAATCTGCACTGTGAATGGTTGCAGATTTAATCACCTCTTGCGCTGACATTCCCGCTTGGTGCATCAAAAATGCCTCTTTACCATTGGTACCATGTTTAGAGACGCCACAATCTGTGCCATACGCAATTTTCACCCCTGCTTGATGCGCACGTTTGAATGCTTCAATCATATCGCCGCCAACGCGAATCGCTTTTGCTTTGATAGGCTCAGACATAAAGTTAGATGTTTTGGCCATGTTGACTACTGTGTCACCCGCCATCAAGGTAGGTACTAAATAGGCGCCAGTTTTCTTAAACAACTTAATGCTTTCTTCATTTGCATAACTACCGTGTTCAATACTATCTACACCGGCACGAAGTGCGGCATTAATACCCGCAGCAGCATGAGCATGGCTAGCAACTTTTCGACCTAAAGAATGAGCCGTATCGACCACTTCTTTTAACTCATCGTCTGTCATTTGCTGTCCAGTACCTGTGTTGGTGTCAGATAGCACACCGCCAGTACTGGTAATCTTAATAACATCGGCACCGTATTTTATCGCGTGGCGTGTCGCTTTACGGCAGTCATACGGACCATCACAAATAGTTTCTGGCGTTCTCATTTTTAATAAATCTGGACGCATACCATCAACATCACCATGTCCGCCCGTTACAGCCACACTAGAGCCAGCGGCAATAATTCTAGGGCCAGCAATGTCACCGCGTGCAATACCATCACGTAGCGCGTAACTCTGTTCTGGCTTGCTACCTAGATCACGTACCGTAGTAAAACCAGCCATTAAGGTTTTGTTTGCGTAACTAACACTTTTAACCAACTTATCAGCATCTGAAAGGCGTAAACTTTCACTGTCATTTTTAGGCCCTAACTGCCCTTGTAAATGAACATGCATATCCATGAGCCCAGGCAATACAAACGCGTTTTTTAGATCGATTACTTTTGCTTTTTCACCTTTTTTAAGCGAGATATAACCAGATTTAACGGCGACGATCTTATCGTTTTCAATGACAATAGATTGTTTGGTTAAAGGTTTTTCACCTGGTACCGCTAATAACGAGCCAGCGTGAATAATAGTGGTTTGTGCCAAAACACCGCTTGATATACCTGCTAACATCAAGCAAGTCGTTATGGGGGTTAACTTTTTCATGGGAGAATTCCTTTGCTATTATTATTTTATTCACTCTACCATAGCAAGGAATGTTAAGAAGGCAAACTCACAGCACTCTTTCAGGGTACATTGTAAACAGTTTGCCTTTATAAGATATACTTATTTGTACTAGTGTTGATGACCACCAACACCATGAGCATGGCCGTGCTCAATTTCTTCTTCAGTGGCATCACGTACATCAACAACTTCAACGTCGAAGGTTAACGTTTTACCAGCAAGTGGGTGGTTAATATCCACTTCAACCATAAAGCGACCTGCTTTAATAACAGTTACCTGACGTGCACCCTGCTCTGTTTGAACAACAGCGGTCATACCTGGCTTCCACTTTTTAGCGCCTTGCAAGTGTTTTACAGGCACGCGTTGTGTCGCATTTTCGTCACGCTCACCATAACCTTCTTCAGGAGAAACAGTTGCCGTAAATTTGTCACCTGCAGCCTTATCCGTTAATGCTTTTTCTAATCCAACGATCATATTTTTATGGCCGTGAAGGTATGCAACAGGATCTCCTTCATGAGAAGACTCAACTTCAGTACCTGATTCATCTTTTAATGTGTAGTGAAATTGCACTACTTTGTTGTCAGAAATGTTCATGACTATTCCTAGTTTTTGCTTGTAATACTTGGGGGTATATTTGGCGCGAGATTGTACCAAACCTAACAAGTAAAGGCTAAGCAAGAACTAATAAAATAACGACACTGGCAATAATTAATCCCATACCAATATATTCTTTTAACGTGATTTTCTCTTTAAATATGCGATAAGTTAATATTAGGGTAATAAAGAACTCTACTTGCCCTAACGCTTTAACGTACGCCGCATTTTGAAAACTTGCACCGGTAAACCAGCCAATTGAACCTAAAACACTGGTAACCCCGACAAACAAACATAGTCGCCACTCTTTTGCCATGACACTGAACTGCCCTTTATCTTGCCACCAGATATAGATAACAGACAGCACAGATTGCAACGTGATCATAAAAACAAGTGTCACAGCAGCGCTAATCATCAAATCAGTATTTAACGCAAGACTAGATTCACGAATGAGTAAAGTGGTTATCGCTAATCCTAAGCCCGACGCCAAACCATAGCCAGCACCAGGGTTTTTAAAAACATCGTTAAATGTAAACTTAACTTTTGAAACGATTATTACCCCGATTACACCTATGACAACTGAAAACCAGCCCCAAAAGCTTAATGCAACAGAAAAAACCAGAGCACCAACAATAGCCACTTGTATTGCTTCGGTTTTAGCGAGGCTAGTCGCAACTGCAAAATTTCGGTATCTAAAGGCTGCTACTAAACATGCAGTACCAATTATCTGCATGACACTGGCAATAGAAGCATAGGTAAGAAAGGTGGTATTTAGTTCAGGGATAGACTGTTCGCGAGCTTGCAATAAAAACCATAGGTAACCGAAGGCAAAAGGTAAAGCGTATAAATAGCGGACGCCTGTTGTCGCCATTGCAGAAAGTTTATTAGAAAGCTGCTTTTGTCCGGCAGTTCTCACCGCCTGCATAAAAGCGGCAAGCAAAGTAAAATAAATCCACGTTTCCAATGTTTAGTCCTTTAGGAGTGAAAGTGGACGTCATTTTACCTGTTTACTGCCATTAATTGCATGATTTTTAAAGTGCTTTGGGTTATAGCTAATATCATTAAAATCAATACTCCTAGTTAGACTTACCGTCGATAACCTTTTGGCGCTCTAATTCGTAATCTTCATAAGACGTTGGCTTTTCATTCAAGCATTTATCCATATCTTGAGCATTTTGCGCTTCTTTAATGCAGTCGTTTTTGCGATGGCCCTGTCCAGAATTGTACAACTCTTTCGATGTACATGCCGACGCTACCAACACAATTATCGAAACGACTAAGCCAGTTTTAAGTTTGTTCACCTTTTGCTCCCTAATTCCAATCACAGTTGCTCGTGTAGCAGTGAATTCAAACAGCGACTCGTAGACACGCCGTCAGCTACATAAGACAGTTATTTCAAATGACAGTTATAGGACGATTCTCAGGCAATATAGTTCACAAAGATTTAACAACTATAAGTATTCGATGTTGAATTTAGCAAGGTGACAGGCGCAATTTATTAGGCTTGTTGCTCAAGTTGGTCAAACAAACCATCTATATTTTGTTCTAAGGTGTTTACTCTCTTTTTATCTCCAGCGCTTAATTTTTCGTAACCTGAAGCCAAAATATCGTCTATTCTCGACATTAATTTATCTACTTCTTTTGGCTTTACATCACTTTTAACCGTATCAAAGAGTGCGTTGAGAGAGTTGTTAAGTAGCTTAAGTTCTTCTTTCTGTTGAGCAGTCAGTTGTGCAGTAATTAATTCGTCTATTTTTTGATATGTATTGTCTATCTCGTGATCGACACCGTCCACTTGCTGCTCTTCCAACGCAAGTAAGGAGTCCAGTTGATTTTCAAGAGTAGCGATTTTTTCCTTTTCCTCTTTCGACAAAGACTTTTCAGCCGCTTCAAAAATACTGTCTAATCTATCAAATATTTCATCCGCTGCTTTTTCTTGAGCTGAGTTAGGCTCTGCCCCTGCAAACAATGAGTCGAGTTTTTGATAACTTTCATTTAATTCTTTTTTTTGTTTATCCGTTAGCTTGGTCATATAGATACTATCTATCTGATCGAATAGTGACTCTATTTTCCCTGCAGTTCTTGCACTGTCTGAAATTGAGAGCTGATTATCATTTGCTTGTTGAGCTAGCGAACTATTAGACAATGAATTAGTTTGCAAGCTTTTAACCGTGCTAGCGCTAGCATCAGACTTTTTAGATTGAACAAACAAACTTTGCTGCTGTTGATGAATTTTCATTATTAAGCCCTTACATCTTTTTAGAAGAGAAATTAGACTAACAATGAAACGAGCTAAACATTGTATCGGCTTGTATCAATGTAAAGAAATTGGCTTATAAATAGCGAGCTAAAAAAGTTGTAAGCCCTTATACGGTTTAATTTTTAAAGATTCTAACCTGTCTTGAAGATGACCCACATGCAGCTCAAGTTTATTACCGTTAGGGTCTAAAAAGTATAACGACAAACCCTCACTTTTATTTTCTTTCCAAATTTGAGCGCCAGCAGCTAGTATGGCATTTTTCATTTTGTCAAAGTCGGCTTTTTCTACATTTAACGCAATATGGCTATAGTCTTCACTCGGTTTTACGATATCAACAGATAAACAAAACCAAAGTTCACCGATTGTTAAGTATGCGCCATTCTCCCACTTGGCATGTGCTTTAAACCCTAACACTTGAGTATAAAAGCTAAAAGACTTCTCTAAATCGTTAACAGCAAGAGTAATATGATTGATTGCAGTGATCATAATGTTTAAGTGAACTCTTTGGTCATAAACATGCTGAAAGGATCTTCTTGATAATCACCAAACGGTTTGCATTCAACAAAACCAAATGATTGGTAAAGTTTTTGTGCGGGTATAAAAGCTTCAGCGGTTCCCGTCTCTAAACTAATCTTTTTAATATGACTTTGCTTTGCATGTTCAATAATATGGTTAAGCATCTTTGCAGCAACACCTTTTCTTAGAAATTGCTTAGCAGTGCGCATTGATTTAATTTCAACATGCTCGGCATCAAGCACTTTAAGAGCGCCAACACCCGCTAACTCATCTCCTTGCCACATACTCCAAAAAGTAACATTGGGAAGTTCCAAGCGTGACAAATCCAAAGCATGTACGCTTTCAGGAGGAGAATGTAACAACATGTCTTGATGGTGTTCTTCTAGCAAAGCTATTACAGCAGCATTTGTTAAACCACCTAATCTTATTTCCATTTTTACTCTTACTTTTACAAAAAGGCTTAAACTAACCAATTAACGGCTTAAAGCCACCAAAAATCATTCGACTTGCTTCAAATACCGGTCGTTCTTCATTTTCAAACAATGGCGCTAATATAGTTGCCATTCTAGTGTCCGTAGCAACTTTTCCATTTGCTATATCTCTTATTTCTTTTGATGGAAAACTAACCCAGCCTATCACGACCACTTCATCTTCTTTAACTTTCGCAGCCTCTTCAAAGTGGCGCACTCCTTCAAGGCTAGCATTATCACTTATAAACTCTTGATAACTAAGTGCTCCATGCTCTTTCCAGATCTCTGCTACTTTTTCTGATACCGAGGCATAACTTTCAATGTTTTCAAAAGAAATAGGAAAAACAAAGCTATCTATATAAACGGACATTTTACTCTCTCGAATAAGTTGCTTAGGTAGTAACTATCTTAATCGACTTTTGACTGCCATCAACTTTTAACCCACCAAAGGGAATTTTCTTGCTTAAAAGATACGAGCCCTTTGGGTGAAGTGATGGAAACAACACCTTTCTCGAAGGTTGCAGAATTTATTTGATAATGATTTCTACGTTGGTAAAACGGAAAAATGCCAACCACATTTTGCAGGTATTCTTTAGTAGACGTTGGATCACCATTTACCCGAGTGCAATTAATAAAAACGATAAACTGCGCAGAATTATTGCCTCCGGAAAACCCTTCCATATAAAACGAAAGTAAATTAACACAAGCATTCTTAGCGCTTCTTAATTCTTTAGTTGCTATCGACTTTTGAACCACTGACGCAAAACCGTCAGTGTATAAGCTTGCAATGCTGTCAATTTGTTTCGAAAGCTTAGGTGGAATTTCTGCTGAAAAACATCCGAAAGACACTAAGAAATTCAATAAAATAATTAACTTTTTCATTAAAGAATTGCTCCTAAGGTGTTACGGATTTATAACTGGCAGAAATACTGACGAGTAGCCATTTACCACTAGCTTTAGACCACACTTGTGTGCCTCCGCCTGCGCCAGTAAAAGATTGACCCGTTTTAAGTAGTACTGTTTGCTGATATTCATTAATTAAAATTGCGGTATTCGCATCAATAACGGAAACTTTTACATTAGTAAACACTAAAGATTCAACACGCTGAAGTGCATGGAAACTTGGTTCAATGAAAGCTTTAAACTCTGCGAATGAGTTCCAGTTTGTGCCATCGCCATTTAAACCAACAAACGCTTTACTATCGATAAAAGCAAAATATCCATCGATATCTATCTTGCTTGCAGCGTCAGCTAGCCCTTTAAAAGAAGCCTTCACTTCTTGTTCTATTTGATTGATCTGTTCAGTTTTCAATTGCGTTTTCTTTGCTTGGGCAACTTGGCTCGATATTGACAATAAAACAACGGAAACAGCTACTAAAGCCACTGTTTTTATAACGTTTAAAATATTCATACTAGGAAATTACAACCTATAGGTTCGGAAATTGGTATTTACGGCGAACTTCATCGACTAAACGAAAGCGAGAAGACTTTTGCCTTTCGTGTGGCGCAAACTTAGAACTGACTTGATCTAGCAAATTTACAGCCGCATTTAACTTTTCTCGCTGTTTTTCATCTAAGTTATCATCAGTCATTAACTCGTTAATTTCTAATATAGCAAGCTCCTTAGAGGCTATATCTTCAGGTAACCCTGACTTGGTGCACAGTCCATAGATGCCATCAATGAAATGCATCCATTCATCTTCAATATGCTTAGGTAAATTGTCATTTACTTTTACATCAGATGAGTTGTGCCCGAGTGCTTTTAGCAGTGTAATTTGCTCTTGATAGCGTTTCGCAAACAGTGAAAATATCGCGTCTTTTGACTCCAGAGATTGGACTAATGTGATCCATGAAGCATAGCCTTTTGCGTAAAATTCAATGTCATGTTTCTCTTGATGTAAACCAAAGAAAGAGTCACAGGAGCTTTGCACGTTAAGTTTGTATGAGCATTGAGGCATAACGCCTTGCTGTTGAAAAAGATTAAACTCCTGTTCAGTGACTTTAGTGACAGACAAAAGTTGTTCTTTTGTATAAAAGTTATCTAAAAGATAGCTAATTAATTCCAATGAAAAATTACCTCATTTCATTCTGTTAAATAAATTGTTGTCTACGAATAGATAAGATCGCCAAAACCCCAGATTAAAGTACCAACAACTACCAATAAATGAGAGATATAAGCTTTATGTTGATGCCATTTAGATGGGGACAAAATTTTAGAGTCGGCGCCAGTTTCGAGTGTTGAATACAAAAGGGAAAGCTCTAGTTTTAATAGAGAATATTCACTCATAGCGCCAAATAGCACCACCATAGCCCCCATCCTAGCAAACCACATAGGTTCAGTCGTTAACCCGAGAACAAAACCAAGGGCTAAAGATATGACGGCTAAAACAATAAATAAAAGTGGTGCTCTTCTGATACTCAAAGTAATCCCTAATGCCAATTTAATGTAGTTGGTATAAATTAAATCAGTTCTTAGAAAACAACTGTACCTAACACCACACCTAAACTAATCACTATTGATACGCCACAAATAATTAATACCAACTTTAATTGGCCCTGCTCTTCACTCTTTGCTGATTTTTCTGAATCATTGTTGTTTTCCATGTTTCTTCCTTAGGTCATTTGTTCTTGTTTTTATCCTTTCAAGAATAACTGGAAATTGTTACAAGTTAAACGCTTATTATTTAAACGAGTAAAGTTCGATGTGGTGCTAACTAGTTGGAAGCCAAGCTTTTCAAGTACTCGTTCAGAACCTGGGTTGTTTTCCAAGACTTGAGCACTAAGCGTTGATAAAGCCAATTCGTTTTCAGCTATTTCGATAAGCTTAGATAAACAATAACTCGCAAAACCTTTCGACGTACTGTTTTGGGCAACTCGATATCCAACAAAACCACTTTCTTGATCAACGTCTTTCAAATTTGCTCTTGCGACAATACTGCCACTTTCATCAATAAGTACCCCTGAATATCCTTTACCGTCAGCCATTTGTTTAACGAGTGATTCAATATGGCTATGTACACCACTTTCGCTATAGAATTCTTCTGGCCTAGCGGCTATCAAGGATTCAAACCAATCTTTGTTTTCCTTTTCGAATGCCAACAACGCTGGCCCATGATTAAAAGTTAAGGTTTCAAATTGCATAATAGGTGTGTTCTCAATACTTACTTCTATCGAAAGGAGCAGGTAAATTCAAAATTATCAGAAACAGTGATGATAGCACGCTTATTAATTTCATTTTGTGTTACATAACCGCACGAGCCTTGATACGACAGTCCGTTATCTAAAGTAAAAAAGTAATGATACTCTCCATCGTTTTGCGATAAAGAGTAATAAATAGTATTGCTGTGGCCTTGTTCAATTCTACCAAAATCGAGAGTATTGTTTGGCAGGATTACAGTAACGGATTCAATGTTAGCTGTTGAATTATTTTTAACCGCTAAATTTGGCATAATGAACAAAACAATCTGATGAATAACAACAACTAGCACAAATAAAACGATCGTGGCTTTTGCAAAGACTCTAACATAAACGTTTGATAACAAAGTGGGCTGGTAAAGCATTGTTCGTCCCTTTTCTACCCGTAAACCCTGAGTCTAGATTACCTTACTCGACACAGCGAGTTAAGCCCTTTTTCTGCCAATATTAATCACGCGTTTATCTTCTCCAATAGTGTGTTTTGCTTTAATAAACCAACTTGAAAATAACACTTTAACAAGCCAATAAAACATAACAACAATCATCAAATAAATCGGTAAATCTTCAGGGATATAATCAGACCACACGTTTGACGTGTTTGCGACAAAAGACATCACAGCTCCTAACATGGCATAACACATGCGCCACAAATGTCTGGCAATACGATGAGCACCAGAAATGCCGCCGCGTACAATCATATTTAAATCGAGTAAGGCTGCAATTAGAGCTACGCTTCCAAAAATAGTATACATGGTCGTCATAAAACCAGGTTCAGACGTAAAAGCCACATAGAAATATCGAGAACATATCAAAGAAATGGCGATAAAGGCTAAAATGTCGAAAAGACCGGTTTGCTTCGGTGGCCTCATTGCCACAACCCAGCCTGTAGCAGCAAAATAGATGGATGCGAAAGCAATAACCGGGTCTTGAGCAAGAAACGCAGCACTACCAGCCATTAACAGTAAAGAAAAAAAGAAGACATTTCCCGCTATTCGATGAAGCCTTCCTCCTTTGGTAAAGATTAACGCCCCTACGCCAGAAATAAACAGGATCGTCCCTGCAATAATATGAAAAACAAGCACTGCAATTCCCTTTAAGTGTTTTTATTTAATCATATAATTCGACTGTTTAAATAACAATCAGGCTGTTCAAATTCATTGGTTACAAATCAAATGCAAAATGCCATGTTCGTAAATTAATCTTTCCTAACCTTGTCAAAGCGCTCGATTAAATCTTCACTTTGGCAATAGCCTATGGTTAACGTGTGCGCTCGATTACTTTCGTCAATGTAAAACAAAGCGGGAAAACCACTTACTCCAAGTCTTTGAACTAAGTGCAAATGACCTTGAAATCTTTGTTGCGTCTCAGGCGCATGAATAATTTTTTCAAATTGACTTTCATCCAATCCTATAGCACCTGCGCAGTTAATCAGTACCTCAATCAATGAAGGGTTTTTAGCATCCAAGTAATAAGCAAACTGGATTGCTTTAACCATAGATTGAGCACTATTTTCACTAAGCGCTTCGGCCGCAATAACTGCTCGACATGCTGGATAAGTCGAACGATAAGGCGTATTTAACTGCCAAAAGTCATGATTAAAGGAAACCTGAGCACGTTGTTCGATTTGGTGCCAGTAGCCCGCTATGGTTTCTCGAAGAGTTTGCTCCATGGGTAGGTCTGAATCTGGTGCAAGCCCTCCCATTATCCATTCCACTTTTGCAGCTGGATACTTTGCTAAGAAGCTTTCTAACTGAGGTTGAAAGCCATAACACCAGCCACACATAGGGTCGACAACATATAAAAATTGCATAGTCACTCTTATTCACTATCCGTGAAAAATTCTAACTTAAATAAGAACTATGGTACCAAAAGTAATTAATGATTTAGCCTAAAAGCTGAAGGTCTCATTAGCTCTTTCAGCTTTTAGCATTTGATTAATTAATCTTTTGACACAAGAGAGTTTACCTAACTCTTGATTAATTTAAGTCTCCTAAAGGAATGACTTGCAAGATATCGGAGAAAATAAACAGCGTATTATTGTCCGGTGTCACCCTTAAGTAACCACTGTCAGGAATTTCTTGCGAATAGATAACTTTTGCATCACCTTGCTCGTCTATTTCAGTCAAATCAAAGATGACAAGCTTTTTCTCTCCACGGAATTGACTATATGTAGCGTAACCGCGAGTACCTTCTAAGTTCATCGTCGCTGATTCGATTTCGACATTTTCCCCATAGGTATGTGGTAACTTAGCTAATACCATTGAGTTACTATCAACAAGCTGGTAAACATCGTTATACAACAAGTACTGCGTACCTTGCTTGTTCAACGTTATATTATGCGAACTCCAAGAATCGCTAACAGTCTTCATTCGAGCGGTTATTGGGTTGTATTCCACTACTTTTCCGTATCTCATCACAAGAATAGCTTTGCTCCGATCTACCGACGTATGGATGTCAATAACGTCTGGGACTTCATCTATGACCATTTCACTAAAGGTTTTCTTTTGAATATCATAAACCTTCATGTTGTGCTGACCATAATATGCGCTTTCATTGCCTTTAAATACGCCTAAAAGTACTTTGTGATTGTTTAAGAATCTTCCCGACCAAAATTGTTCATTAAGGCCGCTCAGCTCTGCACTCTCAATTTCTTCATAAGTCACAGCGTCGGCAAACGTTACTTTATTATCGCGAATTATCAAGAGTTGCTCGCCATCGGGGGATATATCTAAACCAATTGCCTGAGCGTAGGGAAAGTCTGGCATCGCTAACCATTCGCCATCTTTAAATTGTACAGGTAACCACTTACCATCATTTCGAATATACAAAATAGTATTTCTATTGTCGTAAATAGAAGGCCCAAAGTCAGCGTCAAATACATCTGACTCGTTAACATAGGATTCAAAAACTTGAGGCTCTATGACGGTTAGCGTTTTATCTAAAGCGAGTGATGCATCTTTTTCTATGGTAAACGTGACATCACCTGCATTGCTTATAGGTTCAGCAATAATTTCAACTTCAAATGGATTGCGATATGTTTGTTTAGTTATAGTTAAACCGTTTAAGGACATTTGTTCGCTTTCAAAGTTTTGTAAACCGCAACCTCGAACGGTGAACTCTGTGGGTTCGTCAACGTATTGAATTGCAGGCATAACGGAGATGCTAGCAAAGGTAGAAGAATTTAATGATAACGTAACAGGGATATGCATTTCGTAGTTCATGCCATTTAGGCGAATAAACAAGTCGGCAGCGTAAACACCACATTGCATATCATCATCAATAACAAAGTCTAATTTGGCTAAATTTGCGTCAGATGTTTCGGTAGTGGCTAACCAATCCTTTGGCGCGTAAACGTAATCAACCTCGAATTCCCATTCTTTATTAGCATAGTTTTCTAAACTAAAGGTAATGGAGATATCAGTGTTAGGATTATCTTTATCGTAGTCTATATCAAGGCTATTGGCAGATATTTCAGGAAGAGGATGAACTGTCAGCTGTTGAGTGTATTCCACAGTGTCAAATTCTAGTGTACAAGCAGAGTCGTAGCACCCTTGAATAGTTATTTTATCTTCATATGTTCCCGCTTCAAGACTAGCAATATCTTTGCTTTCAATCTTTAGCTTCCCGAATACTGTCTCACCCGTGACAATCTCAGTTTCGATTTCAAAAACATCGCCATTGGTATGAGAGACATAAAAGTAAATTGCGCCGTTTGCGACTGCTTTTTCTTGCGCTTCTGAGGATAAATATACATTTACTTCCTGATACGTTCGAAAATCTTGACCAACGATTCGTTCTTGTTGTCCCCTAGCTTTTTCTAATGTTAAGTACTCTAAAGAAATAGGTTCAGTAGAGGTTTTAGAGCCCGCACTAGTGGAACCGCCTCCACCGCCTCCGCCACAAGCGGAAAATATAAAAATCGAGATCATCGCTATTAGCAATGCCCCACGTCGAGAGCGTGATAAATTCATCCTTTTAATACCTTTTTTATTATTATGTATTCGTTGCTTTTATTATCCTAGGAGCGGCATGATTAACCCTTTGTTAACCAAAACCATTTGGCGCCTATGTTAACACAAGAAGTCAATCAGGCACTCACTTTGTTACAACGACGTAAACTTATACGATATACAATGCATCCTCATCGAGATCACAGTCACTCGCAGCAATACTTCCCAAGCCCTTTATCGGCAATTTGGCAAAGCCTAGCCTGTAACATACATTTAACCAGCCCGTTACTGATAGTCCTCTAATTTTAACTTCTCTTTTTCACAGACCTTGATAATTGCGTCGCGTTTAGCCAAGTTTTTAAGGTAACGAGATAAGTTACTAAATGACAAAGGTGGCCTTTTAAATTCATCGGCCCATATCGCCAGCATAAACAAGAAGAAGTCGCAGGCGCTGATAGAGTTTCCAACGAGATAATCTTTATCTTGTAGCTCGTTATCTAATAACTCAAGCATCGCCGTCACCCGCTCTTCTTGTGCTTGCACAATTAATTCAGCACTTTCACCATTTTTAATGTGCTTTTCAGGATAAAAGTAAACCATCAATTCAGCCTGAACAGTATTGGTTAAGTACATCATCCATTGAAAAAACAATGGTCGGTTTGGCGAACCTATTTCAGGTATTAAGTTGGACGACGGATTTGATTCAGCTAAATGAATACAAATCGCGGGGCTTTCAAATATAGGCACACCATTATCAACAAGTGTTGGAATTCTGCCTGCTGGGTTTAACGCTAAATACTCTTGAGATTTTTGTGCATCACTCTTTCGATCAACTAAGACTAATTCAAAATCAACTTTCAACTCTTCCAAGATGAAGTGCGGTGCCATGCTGGCATTTAATGGGTAATAATATAGTTGGTACAACGCTGAATCCTTTTTACATTTTGTAGAAACATTCATTTAAAGAACCAGATTGTTTATTCAGCAATAACTGACGGGGTAATTAGGCGACTAAGCTTTAGACGCTTCCTAAAATTCCCATGCAATTTGGTTTCTTAACTTTTCAACTAATTTTACGTCAGAACCAGCCACTGCGATATAGATAAATGAATTTTCAGACATTTTTACACACTTTAGCGCAGCCCTATTGTCAATATAGTTGCCATAGGCATACAGGCCATTTTTAACGACTGAATTAAAGCCTAGACTTTCCAGCGTTAACATCGCTTTATTCGAGCATTGCTCAGCGCTCATTTTTAATAATTTGTGATGCGACCAAAGTTGCGGAGGCGAAACTATGCTTTGCGCTGTATCTAAAGAGTCTAACGTTTCATCAGGCCCTGTTTCTTGGTAAATGTAATCTAAGATCAGCGTGCTAATAATCGTGATAACAATGCCTGCAATAATAGCTGAAATTATCTCTTTACTGTGATTAATAACTATTTTCAATGTCGCCTACTCCTTTGGCAAAGGCTCTCGTAAGTAGCTGATGTATTGTTGTTCAAAAATGTAAAGCTAATCGAACAAAGCCACTAACCAACTGTCGAGCCTAGAGCGAATTAAGCTGTTAGTTAAGCGTTTCATTGTAACTTTAAGAAAGATATAAATGCATCAGCTGTATCTTCAGGACTTTCTATCATGGGTAAATGACCGATATCATTCATTATAGAAAGTTTTGCACGAGGGATAACCTGCTTTAGACCATCAGCCCCTGAAACATGTAAAACCCTATCTTTATCCCCCCACGAGACAATAAGCGGTCCATTGTAACTTTTTAAAGCTACATCTAATGGTGACTCGGGTTGTGGCTTTCCATTTTTCATCCTATGTATTTGATGAAATATTTTTGTGTTTAAATCTACTCTTTCTTCAGCCCTCAATGCCAAAAATTTGATGATAGCACCCGGTACATAAGGAGGCTCAGCAAACAAGAAGTCAAAAAGCTGTTTAAACTCTGATTCAGCTCTTGGCAAAACCATTGGGTTTGCACCTTTCATAACTGCTGAAAACATTTCACTAGTTTCTGAATTTTTGATACCAAATGGACTAATGAGCCACAAGCTTTCAATTTTCGAAGGAAATTGTGCAGCATAGTTTCCAGCAATGTAACCCCCCATAGAGCTACCAGCTAAATGAAAGGTATCAATTTCTAGTGCAGATATTATTCTATTCAGCCTAGTTACCTGAGAAAACACATCATAGTCTAGGTTAATATTACTCGTACTGTTGCCAAAACCGGGTAAGTCAATCGCGACTACATCAAAATGTTCAGTTAAGTGCCTTGAAATTCTATTCCAGTTATCTTTATCAGCACCAAAACCATGTAACAATACTAATGTAGTGCCACTACCACCTCGAAGATACTCAACGGTTAAATCTTCGGTTTTTAGCTGCTGTACCTTTAAGCCTGCAATACTTCTCTCTGCACTTATCATATACTTAAATAGTGTTGAGGTTGGTATAGCCGCATAAGCTAATAAGCACAAAACAATCACCCCAAGAAAAGCGAACGACAATTTCTTCTTCATGCACATTCCTATTGTTTTGGCTTTTGTTTAATATTTTTAGTACGTTAGCAGTAATTCATACAATCTTCAACGTCATATTGGCTCCGAGAAATCGAGCCATCTATCGCACTTTTGTTAATATTTATTTATACCCAAAACCACGACAATTTTCCGAATAGCTTTTGCTCGCAAATGGTCGAAAACTATTGTAACCACACCAGTAAATAAACTCTGCCAATTCAAGTAAACTTTATTTTCATTTAACGTCGGTAAACCATAGAAAACTCACTTGTTTAAAGATACACTAGCCCGCCTTAAAACAAGGCGTAAACATTAGGTTGTTGTAGTGAAATTTGCAGATAAAGAAGTATTAATATTTGATTTGGATGGAACGCTTATTGATAGCGTGCCAGATTTAGCCTTGAGTATTAATCAAATGTTGTCCAAGTTAGGCATGGCAACCTTTTCTGTTGATGAAATTAGAAGCTGGGTAGGAAATGGCGCTTTGGTGTTAACTCAAAGAGCGTTGTCAGGTAGCATCAATATAAGCCCAAGTCTTGATCCTATTTTTGTAGAAAATGCACTTTCGATCTTCTTAGAGTTTTACGAGCAAAATGTTTGCGTCGATACCAGCGTATACCCTAATGTAGCAAGCACGTTAGAAACGCTGCACAGCCAAGGTTATCGCTTGGTAATCGTAACCAATAAGCCAGAGCAATTTGTACGTCCTATCCTAACTAAACTAGGTTTAAATCATCTATTTGAAATGGTGGTTGGCGGCGACAGCTTACCTAAGCGAAAACCTGATCCTATGCAATTAGAGTACGTTTGTGAAAAACTTGCAGTTAGTCCTGGCAAGTGCATCATGATAGGCGATTCCAAAAATGACATTTTTGCAGCAACTGCGGCAAAAATGGAAAGTATTGGGCTAACCTACGGCTATAACCATGGTGAAGACATCAACAGCCACGGCGCTACAATAGTGTTTGACGACTTTGCCGATATTCTTGGGTCGCTAGCAGCTATACCTAGTGTTGTGAGCTAAACGGCTTCATAAATCGTACAAACATATTTCGTTTTTTAGAATTCTCACTTACTCATTAGAATATGCATTTTCAACATTCTGAACCTGTTAAAACACGTATAGGTATTATCGGCGGTGGTGTTGGTGGCGCTACTATCGCATTACAATTGAGCCAACAAGGTACCGAAGTTTATTTATTCGAAAAGGAATCAAGCTTAGTAAACGGTCCTCCTATGTGTCACCTACACGCTGGTGGTAATTTGTATCGCGAAATCTCTGACGAACAATGTGTAGACTTATTAAAGCAATCAGTTAAAACAGCACGACTTTATCGAGATGCAATCGACTATCGACCGACTATAGTTGCAGTTCCACAAAAAGATAACGGGCATCCCGACGATGTAATTACGAGACTAAACATTCTTCAGCAAGAATATGCAAAGCTAATTGAGGCAGACCCTCGAAATCAAGTATTAGGCCCTGCCTCACAATACTTTACATTATTTCAACGTGAAGACATCGAGCAATTAGCAAAAGAGCCCACACCAAAGAAACCAGAAACGCCAGCCCAATGGATGATCGCTTTTGCTAAAGCCGCCGATTTAAATCAGTTAAAGTTCCCGTTAATTTTAGTGCAAGAATACGGTATCAGTGTTTTTAGGCTTGCCGCAATTTCTAGTCTCACGTTGGAAAAAAGCGAAAATTGTCAGCTTCTAACTAACACACAAGTAACCGCTGTTACTCATAATAATTCTAATGATCATAAACAAGGTACTTGGACAATAAATGCTGCACATGAAAGCACTAATAAAGAGTATGAAGTAGACTATCTAATCAACGCCTGTGGCTTTAGAACAGGTACTATCGATGACATGATAGGCCTATTACCAAAGCGAATGGTGGAGTTTAAAGCGGCTTATATTAGCCAGTGGTCGAACGACAATAGCTATTGGCCGGAAATTATTTTTTATGGCACACGCGGCACGAAAAATGGCATGACTCAGCTAACCCCGTACCCTAATGGTTACTTTCAAATTCATGCAATGACGCCAGACATCACCTTATTTGAAGACGGTTTAGTATCAAGCCAACAAAAAAGCGCACAGCCTCAGTTACCCACCAAGTTTTTAGCGAAAGTAAATCACAACTGGGACCCGCTCGTTATTAGCAAGAGAACAGTAAAAGCGATAGACAAAGTCGCTGGCTTTATTCCTACTTTTGGAAGTGCGACTTTAGGCGGGCCACCTATGTATGGCGCTCAACAAATTCCTGGAGTAGATTCTACTTTACGTGTTGCAGATGTTTCTTTTCATCAAGGTAACTATGCACGATGCGAAATCGTTAAAGCGTCATCAGCTTTACCTGCCGCAGAAACTATTATTGATAAATTAGTAGAACAAGGAATGCTATCTAAAACAGCAGCCGTAAGCAGTGACTCACACGATACAATCGTTTCTGTATCTGAACACCTGACAAAAACAGAGATTAGTGAACGAGCAGAACAGCTTGCGATAGCAAGGAAGTTTCCAAAAGATTTAGCCGGACTTACAAACGCTAAAAACCATTAAGTTTTGCTTGAAGTATTAGATACAAAGATTTGTCCTTTAGCATAAATAATTCGTCTAATAGCCATTAGAAAAACTACGAGCAAAAAACTGTTAGGTTCATTAATGGCTATAACCTCGATTGGTTGATAATCATTGTTAAAAGCAAAACTTAAAATATCATGATCGCCACCTGCTGCACCTGTCCCTGAACTAAACCCAACATACGCATAGTCAGTGCCCAAGGTATCGCTTAAATCTACGCTGGCACTAACAATGGGATCATCTGGCCTATCGCTTCCTTGAGACAACCGAACTTCGACCACTTCAAGCAAACCGTCATAGTCAACCCAAGCGGTCCAAACGGCACCATTATTCATTCGCGCTTCGACAGGTGTCATAGCAATTGAATGCAAACTGCCGTTGACGTCGATGCCAACGTGATTTCCATCAGCACCATCAAAAGCGCCATTTCGCCACGTATCAAATTCTATTGCTAAGCTGTTGCTAACGCCGCCATAACCAATTGCACCGCCTAATCCACCAACAGTGTTCGAATTGGATTGCACGACAAAGGAAATACCGTCAGCCCCTTGCCCATCATTGTCTGAAATTCCTTGAGGATCGGTAATTTGAAATTCAAAGGCGGCACTAAAAGAGGCAAGATTTTGTAGTGTAATTGGGTTCATTAAATAAGCGCTACTCGATTGCCATAAATCATCAGTCAGGCGCAGAACATCATTAGAGTTAGGGTTTAATGTAGCAGCCTCTCCATTTAGCTGAATATTGGTTAGATCTGAAAAGTCATAAAAGACAAAGGAATCTTGCGCTCTGGATAAAGATGAGAAAAAAACCACGGCAAGCAATACGAAATACTTCATGTCGAAAACTCCTCTTTAAGTACTTAAACAACTGCATTAAATGCTCAAAGACCGGCGATTTACGTCGTATTGGTCCAACTTGCCGCTTTATAATGCTAACGTCCAAGTTAGCTCTACTTACAGGCTTGAGAACCTATTAAAGCGAATATAGTGCCGACAACTACCCTTTCAAAACAAAAACATAACCATATGATTATATTGAAATAAAATAGTTAAAGTAGATAACATTACGTTGTGAGATATGGCGAGAAATTGTAGAACGCGATGCATATTGCAAGAATTTTGCAAAATGCATCGCGTAACGTTTTACGAAAAAAGCGGGTAGTAAAATAAATGAACGACTATTCAGACAAGACTTTAAATTGCGGCTCTAATTCGCTATACCCTAGCCCACTTTTCTTAAACACTTTCAGTTGCACTGGAATACGTTCTTTTAAGGTTTCAATGTGACTAATAACACCAATCATTTTGCCACTAGCATTTAAGTTGTCTAATGCATCAAGAGCAATTTCCAATGTTTCACTGTCAAGAGTGCCAAAGCCTTCGTCTAAAAACAGTGAATCTATTTGCGTTTTAGCACTGGCAAGTTCAGACAGCGCCAGCGCCAACGCTAAACTCACCAAAAAGCTTTCACCACCAGATAAGGTTTTGCTATCGCGTATGGTGTCGGCTTGCCAGGTGTCGATAACGGAAATAGCCAGACTTTCTTGGCTGTCACACGTAAGTTGATATCGAGCGTGCAACCTCACAAGCTGATTGTTTGCTAAGTGTACAAGGTGCTGTAACGTTAAACTTTGCGCAAAGCGTCTAAATTTGTCACCTGTAGCCGAACCAATCAAGCCGTTTAGTATCGACAAATCTTCGACATACTGTTGTTTCGCCTCAGCTTGCTCTATCAGTTTAGCTTGCTGTTTTTCTTGCTCTTGATGGTTCTCAAGCTTTTGCGTCAACTGACCAATGCCAATTTGAGTGGTTTGTATACTCGTGTTGAGTGACTCGAGTCGCTCATTTAACAGCGCTAACGACGCTTGGTTATCTAAAGTCGAATCCGTAAATATTTGCTCTAATTGCTGTCGAAGCTGCTCTTGCTGTTTTTTGTATTCTGACTGTTGCGTATTTAGCGCCACTAAGCTCTGTTCTAACGCCTGCTGTTGCTGCCTTAACTGTTGCTGCGTTTCAAGTGGCATGAGCGCCGATATAAATTGCTCATGTTCGTTAAAGGTACTGTTGTTAAACGCCTGCTGCCAAACATCTTTTGCTTCAACTAAAGGCTCATTTAATGCTTCCAGCTGTTTATTTACGCTGGCTATTTGCATTTGAGATGCATCAAATGCTTGTTTAACGTCTAAATGCTTTTTAGCTAACTGTTGATGAGCCGCCTCTGCGTTTTGCTGCTCACCTTTAAGTTGAGCAAGCAACTCGGTTGACGATTGCGATTGAGCGATATCAGCTTTCTTCGTTAACAACTCAGCTTGTTTATTATTTAACTGAGTAAGGTGTTCCTTCATCTCAGTAAGCGTATGCCCTTGTTGCGTTAATTCAAATTCAGCTTGTTCGATTAACTTTGTTACTTCTTGTTGCTGACTCTCCATTAATGTGCGTTTATCCATCAACGCCTGTAACGAAGCTAATGCATGTAATTGTTGGGAGCACCAATCAACAAGTTCATTCGCAAGCCAGTTCTCGTTGGAAAGCGCTGCAATAGGTTCAGCATTGAACACCTGGCTAATTTGACTGTGTAATTCAGTTCGCAGCCCGCTGACCTGTTGCTGCAATTGCTCAAACTTTTGTTGTGATTGCTGTAGCTGTTCTTGTGCTGTTTGTATGCTTGAATTGAGTAATTGCTGTTCATGACCCACTTGTTGCCACTGAGATTGCAAAGTAGTCAATTCTTGCTGCTGCTGCTGTAAAGTCAGTTTAAATTCAGAAGTTTTCTGTTGCAGTGTTTCAACTTGCTGCTGCCTTTGCTGCAAGTTATTAATTAAAGATGTAACATCTTCGAGTGTCGATAAATGACCATACACTGAAAGGCGTTGAATTAGCTCGTTAATTGTAGCTTGTTGCTCATTGTTTTGGCTCGTCAACTCTGCTAGCTTTTCTTGAATACCATCAATTTCCAGTTTTAGCTTTTCACTTTGTTGGCGTTGCTGGTCACCTTCTCGTTTAATACTTTCTAGCTGTTCTTGTTGCTCGTTAAGTCGCTGTTGATGCGGCCCCACACTGGGCTCAGAATATTCAGCTACTAACGGGTGCTCTGAAGAGCCACATAACGGACACGGACTGTTTGGCTGCAGTTTTTGTCTGTGCTCTGTCAGCGAAGCAATCGCTTGTTGCTGCTCTACGATTAAGCTTAAATCTTTAACTTGTTGCAGACAGTGCTTATAGCGCTCTCGGGTAGAATTTAACGTATTCTCAACGGCTAATAACTGTGAATTTTTTTCGCTTAAAAGCTGCTTTTGCTCCGAGGACTTGTGCAACACGTTTGAATTTTCATGTTGTAACTTACTTAGCTCTTGCGCTTGCTGTAAATGCTCAGTATTGGTTTGCATAAGAGCAAAAACACCGTTTTCGTCTTGAATGTTCCAGTGTTGAAATAGTGCATTTTGCTCAACCGTTATGCTGTCTATTAACTGTTGCTTATCTTTAACTTGCTGATCACTTGCCGCAAGCTGCTGCACTTTGGCTTGTTGTTCCTGTACAGACTGCACCAGCTTTTGATCAAGTTGCTGAATAAATGTTTGCTGCTGAGCAAGTTCTTCTTCGTTGGTTACTATAGTTTGAGATTGATGAGCCCAAACGTTCCAGAATTCCGCCCCAACTTGCGCGACTTTGTATTGTGCTTGTTCTTGGTCTATTACCTGAAGTTGTTGCTGTAGCTCTTGAAGTTGTACTTTCTGTTTATGTACGGCATCATTTGCAGAATCAAGGTGTGTCTGCTTTTGCGACAATTGTTGTTGCCGCTCCGCTAGCTCTTTAAGAACAAGCTCCTGTTCATTTTCTAACGGGATCAATACTTGAATTATTTGTTCATTTTTCGCCTGCCATTGTTCACGATCTTTACTCAGCTTTTCTGCACTTTGCAACTCAACCTCTCTCGCTTCAGCTAGGTGAGCGGCTAGCGTTTTCTGGCTTGACTCTAATGCTGAAAGTTCCGCGATAAGTTTTTCATGCTGGCTTTCTTTTTGCTGAAAGTCTTGATGCAACGCACGTAAAGGTTCGGCTTTTTCGGCTAAGGTAAGTCGTTCTATTTTCGGTAAAAAATCGGTTTTCTCTTGCTCTGATTGATTAAGCTTTTGTTGATTGTGATTAATCGCAGTTTCAATTTTGTTTAGTTCAGTCGTCGCATTGACTTGCGCTTGCAACTGACTTTGCTCTTGTTGCAGCGCTTTTACTTGTACTTGCTGCTCAACAATTTCCGTTGTTAACTTGCTTAATTCATCTTCCGAAAGTAGCTGAACCATACTTAACTTTTCATTAATTGTTCTTAAGCTTTGCTCTTCTTCTTTATGAGTTTGATAAACCTTTTGCGAAACAAGGCTGTAAATCTCAGTGCCAGTCAGTTGTTCTAACAATTCAGCTCTATCTTTATCCTTGGCGTGTAGAAAGGCTGCAAACTGCCCTTGAGACAGCATCATAGATTTAGTGAAGCGTTCGAAGTTAAGCCCAGTTAACTCCTTGATTAAATCTCTAACATCCGACAATTTAGACGCTAGAATTTTGCCCGACAAAGTTGCGAGTTCAACGGTAGGTTTTTGTAGCTTTCCGTCTAACTTCATTTTGGCACGACGTTGATGCCAAAACGCGCGATAGCCTTCCCCTTTAACGGCAAACTCAACTTCCGCTAAGCATTCTGGCGTATGACGTGTCATTAAATGATTTTGCGTTTCAGAGACAATCACACGGGGTGTTTGGTGATAAAGTGCCAAGCAAATCGCATCCAGAATCGTGGTTTTACCCGCCCCAGTTGCCCCTGTTATGGCAAACAAACTGTTATCAGCAAATGGTTGTTCGCGAAAATCAATTTTCCACTCACCTTTTAGTGAGTTGAGGTTTTTAAAACGTAAAGAGAGAATTTTCATTGATTATTCGCTGTCATTTAACTGATTTGAAAGTTGTTCTTCGCTAGGCACTTCCACCTCAGCAATCATTTGTTCAAACAAGGAAGATACTCTTGCAACTTGCTCTGAAGGCAAGTGAGATAAACCGTCCTCACGTTCAACTCGTGCCTGAAATACTTGGTCTACCGTTAGCTCTTCCAATGTTTGATTAGCAAAATATTCACTGGTATTGCTTCGTGACTTTTTCACTCGTCTCACTAACAGAACTTCTACTGGAAATTCAGCGCAAATAGCTTCCACTTTCGCCGTTAAGTCATGTAAATAGTCAGCGCTTTCAAGCTCTACGTCTAGCCAAGTACTGACATCTTCGCCATGCTCATCTTGCACTGTTTTTTGGCCTGCAAAATGTTGGGTTAGTTTTTCAGCTAAATCGTCTAACTGACAACTCACCGTTAACATGGGTTGAACACAAGGAACAGCAAGTTGTTTTATCTCAGCCAATTTACCTTGCTCAAAGGTCACTAAATTAACACTTTTATTGGCTTGCTTTTCATCAAAACTCAATGCAATAGGCGAACCTGAATATTGAATATGCTCGGTACCACCAACCTTTTGCTGACGATGAATATGACCTAAGGCTAAGTAATCAACTTCTGGAAATAAAGCTGCAGGAAAGGCTTCTAATGTGCCAATATAAATGTCGCGAACCGACTCCGATACACTCGCACCAACGGTTGTTAAATGTCCGGTGGCGATAATCGCGGTGTTTTCATTTGCGCCTTCTTTTGCGTGCTCTACCAATGATTGGTAATGGTTGGCAATCGCTTGACTAAGGGCTTGTTGTTTCTCCTGAGCCGATTGCCCTCCCACGCTTTCTAGCACATCTCGTGGACGCAAAAATGGAATGGCGCATATAACGGCTTGTTCACCCTGCTCGGTATTAATGGCAATTAATTGATGTTGCTCATTAATAGTGGGAGCAGTGATCACGTGACTATCAAGTTTTTCAAGAATGCTCGCAGATTCACCTAGCATAGCGACAGAATCGTGATTGCCTGCAACTACAACCAGTGTGCAATTTAGCGCCTGCAGGCCCACAATAAAATTGAAATAAAGTTCTCTCGCATAACTAGGTGGTGTACCCGTGTCAAAAATATCGCCTGCGACTATAAGAGCGTCTACTTGTTGTTGTTCTACTTGTTCAAGCAACCAACGTAAAAATGCTTGGTGCTCCTGCGCTCTGCTCTTTCCATAAAAGTGTTGGCCCAGATGCCAATCAGAGGTGTGTATTAGTCGAAGGCTCATAAAGAAAAACGAGTTAACCTTTTTTATTATTGTGAAAGCAATTACGCCCGATTTTAGCACGGCATTTGCAAAAATAGACCTTAGATCGCATAGTTAACCCGATATTTCTGAAAAATAACATGAAGAAAGGACACAAGATGAGCAACTCCCCTGTTGATAACCAAATCGTTTGGGTAGATATTCCTGTCACTGATTTAGATCGCGCGATTACTTTTTACTCGGCTGTATTAGCGAGCGAAGTAAAAAAGGAAGTTTTTGACCAGTTTAGGTTCGGCTTATTACCTTACGCTGACACCAATGTATCGGGGTGCTTAATTGAATCACCTGCTGAGCACATCGCCGATGTTGGCCCTCTTATCTATTTTAATGTTGAAGGTCGATTAGATGAGGCTGTTGAGCAAGCTAGAAAATTCGATGTTGAAATTATCGAAGCTAAATTTCAAATGGGCGAACATGGTTTTCGTTCCGTGCTAAGAGACAGCGAAGGAAATCGAATCGCCTTACATAGCTCGGTTGGTTAACACAACTTTTCTAGGCTAACAGGGCAATATTGATAATTGTTAGAAATACCAGAATTAATAACATGACACCTGCAATAAAATACCTTGAGAAAAACAAGATAGAGTTTTCAACGCATCAGTATCAACACGATCCTAATACGGCAAACTATGGCCAAGAAGCTGTAGAAAAAATGGCAGTAGCTGCATCTCGCGTGTTTAAAACCCTTGTTGCTCAAACGGATAAGGGCCAGCTTATTGTTAATATTGTACCTGTAGAACAACAATTAAGTTTAAAAGCCGTTGCGAAGCAATTGAAAACAAAGAAGGCCCAAATGGCTGCTCACGAAACTGTTGTTGCCACTACAGGTTATATACTTGGCGGTGTGAGCCCTTTTGGACAAAAGAAAAGGCTCACTACCTTGATTGATAGCTCTGCACTTTCTCACGACACTATTTTTGTTAGTGGTGGCAAACGAGGCTTAGAAATTGAAATAGCGCCCGAACAGCTAATATATCTGCTGGATGCGCATTCAATTGAGCTTGCCGCTTAGGTATTCAACATACTTATTACGCTTTATGAGGCAGTAAAATCACCTTGCCATCGCTTTTGTTGTCAGCGTAATGATCAAGAGCTTCAGCAAATTCGTTAAAACTTACTTGCTTATAGATATCTGTTTTAAAGATGCCTTGAGCAAACAGCGATTGGACTTTCTTACTCAAACGTATTGCCTTAAGCGGGTTAGCGTCTTTAAAGTACTTAGCTAACCAAAAGCCTTCAATTTTCATGTTTCTAAAAATAACATCGCTAACCGAAAAAACACCACCTAAAGGATCATGGGTTTCAGTTAAACGCCCATAAACGATTGCTGTAGAGTTATTTGGCATGGCTTTTAACGAAAGCGCAGTTTCTTCTGCGGCAACAGAGTCTAGCAACACGCTAGCTCGCCATTGATGACAAATATCTTTCAATTGTGCTTTATAATTTTGGTCAGTTGTTACGAGTACTTTATCGGCGCCAAGCGCTTCTAATACTTGTTTGTTTTTGTCACTTCTTACAGTAGCTATCGTTTTGATGTTCAATTGCTTCGCATAACGAATAACACCTTTGCCAACTTGGCTAGCAGCGGCGTTTACCACTAGAGCTTTTGCGCCGAGTTCTTTGGCTCGTTCAACTAAACATACTGATGTACACGGGTTAACAATTAACGTAGCCGCCTGCTCATCTGCGATATCATCTCGCAGTGGTAAACAAAATCCAGCCTTGGTGACTGCATATTTTGCCCAAACACCGTTTTCGCCAGGTTGAGCAGAAACAGCTACCCGCTTTCCTAGCAAATACTTACCGTATAACCCTGCATTAGCTTCAACAACAACGCCACATCCTTCAAACCCTACATAAGCACCCTCATTAGGTGGTAATCCATACTTTCCTAACAAAAAGACCAAATCTGAAGGATTAACTGGCGTGGCTAACATCTTTACCCGTACTTGCCCCTTTTTAAGCGCTTGGTGTGGCATTTCTTGCAAAGAAATTCTGGCACTAGATGGCAGCTCGATATCTTCTTGCATGTTAAGGCTAAAGCCTAAGTTCTTAGTCGATGTAAACTGATTCGTTGCCATAAGGGATCCTACAATTTCTATAAATTATTGTTCTATTGTTATTTTCACCAACAGGTATGACCTGTACAAGTAAAAACAATGATAGGCTAGCTATACTGATGAATCAACCTAGCGACAACTTCATGCAACACAAAACAATTGAATGCTCACCCAAAAAATCTATCGCCTTAGTTGCTCACGATAATATGAAAACTAGGTTAATTGATTGGTGCATCAAGCATAAAGAAAGTTTAATCGCCCATGATTTATTTGCCACAGGCACTACAGGCTTACATATCGAAAAACAAACAGGGTTAACCATAGACAAACTTATCAGTGGTCCTTTAGGTGGCGATCAGCAAATTGGTGCATTAATTACCGAACAAAAGTTAGACATGATGATTTTTCTATGGGATCCATTACAAGCACAGCCTCACGACCCTGACGTTAAGGCGTTATTACGCTTAGCCGCTGTTTGGAATATTCCTGTTGCATGTAACATCGCAAGTGCCGACTTTCTTATTCATTCAGAATTATTTGATAAAAGCTATCAACGTGAAATCCCTGATTACCAAGCCTATTTAGAAGGTAGAAAAGTTTAACTTCCTCATAAGTAATCAGTTAAATCAGGTTGTGAAAATCACAATGTTTTTACAACCTTTTTTTCTGGCACTTTTCTCTAATTCATTCAAGCTAAACTCGTTGTCGCCCTTTTAACAGGCTGTTTTATTGGAAAAGCAGGACAACATTTTTTTGAAATTTATTAAGGAAGATACCCATGAAAAAAACATTACTTTCACTGTTAACCATCAGTTCATTTGCACTTTCTGGCTCAAGCTTAGCCATGGAAAATACCCAATCAAACAAAGCAGAAAGTTCAGTAAGTACGTCACAATCTGCTGACACTAAGCAAGTTATCGAATCTGTGAATATTAACTCTGCTGATGTTGAACTGTTAACTCAACTTTCTGGTGTAGGTAAAAAGAAAGCCGAAGCAATTGTTGAGTACCGAGAATTTTACGGTAAATTCACTTCTGCTGAAGACTTATTAAATGTGAAAGGTATTGGTGAAAAGATCTTAAAGCAAAACGAAAACCGTATTTCGTTATAGAGACTGTTACTCGCTGTTCTCTGTTCACAATAAAGGACATAGGCTAGTTCAAAAGTCTTTGTCCTTATACACCGCCCTGCTATACTTGCGCTTTTTTAGCGTAATATAGTTTTATTAATGTCACATATCCCTCTTGAACAATTTAAGTACGCATGGATTTTTAGGCATCAAAGTATGCCTGTACCTGCTGAATTGATGCCTCAAATCAAGCCGATGTCAGAAGAACGTTCAAGCACCTTGTGGGATACTTTTATAAGTAAAGAAGCTAATTTTTCAGATCAATTCACCAAACATGACTGGCCATTGCAAGAGCAAAGTTGGTTAGTAGAACTAGCATGGGAAAGTCGTTGGGAAGGTGATGAGCCAACCTTACCAAAAGCTATTACCGATCATATTAATTGGGAAGATAATACAACTGTATATTACGTAATCAACCGCAAAATGGCGATAGAAACCACGTGGAAAGTATTTAAAGCCCATTGGAAAAATTTTCTATTCGTAGATGATGGTTGTTTTTTATTAGGTAAAAAACGTAAGGAAGTCGTGCAATTTTTCTCAACAGGTCAATGCAAAACAGGTGTTAAACCAAACTAAACTAGCTTTCTGTTAACACCTGCTATCTCTATAAACCTGCTCAATTGAAGGCGAGCTTAATTAGCTCGCTTTTTCTTTATCATCTAAATCTTCTTCGCCGGATAACAATACAGCTAACCAACGACCTTCTGCTGAGTTTTCTAGCGCTATTTTTATGATCATCGTTAGTGGTACAGAAAGTAACATGCCAACTGTGCCTAACAACCAGCCCCAGAAAATCAAAGATAAGAAAACGACTAGCGTGGAAAGGCCTAATCCTCTGCCCATATAGCGAGGCTCTACCATATTACCCATCACGGTATTAATGACAAGATAACCCAAGCCAATTAAACCTGCTTGTGGCGCGCCTAGTTGTAAAATAGCCAGTGACATAGCAGGAACCGCCGCAATAATAGAACCGATGTTAGGAATGTAATTAAGTAAAAAGGCTAGTACCCCCCATAACAGTGGAAAGTCCAACCCAAATGCCCAAAGCATGATTGACACAATAGCACCTGTCGCAATACTCACTAAGGTTTTGATGGCTAGGTAATTATTTACCGACGATAAAAACTTATCGATTTGGCGCAAACGCATTTCAGGATCGTCCATGGCCACATGAAGCTTTTTCGGCAAACTTGACGCTTCGAACAGCATAAAAACGACTGTTAGAATAATAAGAAACAGATTCGCCATCATATTACCTAAACCACTTAACATATCAGCCGCTAAGCCCATAGCTGCTGATGGATCAAAGTGCTCGGTTATTAACGCAGAAGATAAAACAATATTATAAGAAGCCAGTTTTTCCACCGCCCAAGCAAACTGCTCTTTTAATTGCTCTCGATATTCAGGCATTAACGCAGAAAGCTCTGTTAAGCTTTTACCTACCAAGCCAGCAAGTGATAGAACCACGGTTAGAAACAGAATAATTACCGCTAAAACAGCAACCCCTTTAGGAATTCGGTACTGCCCCATTTTAGTCACCAACGGATTACAAATAATGGCAATAAAAGTGGCAAGGAGAAAAGGAACGAGAATGTTAGCAGCGGTTTTTACACCTGCTAACACAATAAACAACGAAGCTGTCACCACAAGTGCCTTTAAAACACCGGTAGCATTTTGATTAATACCCATAGAAATTAATACCTACAGTAATAGTTTTCTTATTATCTAGATAGTTAAAGGATATCTAAAAATAGAAAAAAAGTATTGATATTTATGAAATAAAAAACGCCCGAACCTTAAAGGAAACGAGCGTTTTATATCACATTTGATAAAAACTACATGGTGCGTCTGATCAAAGTAACACTGGTTAAGTTAAGTAAACGCCAGCAGCTAAGCATGCCAATAGTGCCGACAAAGGCTGCACCAGAAAGAATGCCCACTAACCAATAGCTAAAGTGGAAACTGCCTTCCATTTTAAAACTTTGTGTTTGCAGAATATAAACACCGATTTCCATACCAATACTCGCCATTAAGCCTGCTATTGCGCCAAGCGCAACAAATTCAAACAAGATACTATTTCTCAGTAAGCTACCTTTCGCTCCAAGTGTACGTAAAATGGCGAGCTCTCGTTCGCGCTCTTCCATACTTGCTTGTACTTGAGCAACCAAAACTAAACTACCCGCTAAAACGACTAGGATAAGAATAAGTTCTATAGCAACCGTTACTTGCTCTATCATGTCCTTTAACTGATTCATTATCGCTTCAAAGTCGATAAAAGAAATCGTTGGAAAACGCGCTAACAATTGATAGAAGTCATCTTTGCTTTCAGGGCCCACATTCCACGCTGATATCGACGTTGAAGGAAAGTCATTTAGCGCGCCTTCGTTAAATATCATAATAAAGTTCAACTGACGAGTCTGCCAATTCACTTTACGAATACTAGTCACCGGCACTGTAACTTCTCGTCCACCGATATTAAAGGTTAGTGTATCACCAAGTTTAATTTCTAACCTTTCAGCAACACCTTTAGAAACCGATACTTGTGGTTCTCTATCTTCCGGTGTCCACCAGCTACCTTCTACGATTTCATTTTCATTAGGAATTTCATTGCGCCACGTTAAGCCAAGTTCTCGGCCCATACCTCGACGACCTTCTTTCTTCTCTTCGCCATTTTCATCTTCAGTAACGCTTTCTTTGGCAGAACTTTCTTCTTCACCTTCATCATCGCGATCATCCATATCAATGGTAATCTCGCCATTAATTGCCGCCAAACGACCATTTAACACAGGATAAAAACCACGGTTAGGAATATTGAACTCTTCAGTAAATTTTTGTAGCTCAGGCACTTGTTCTTTAGTGATATTGACTAAGTACTGATTTGGCGTGTCTTCAGGAAACTGCCCTTCCCACTCTGAAATTAATGAAGACTTCATTACCGTAATTAGCAGTAATAATTTAATCGCGATAGTAAAGCTAACAAGCTGTACGCTGTTTTCACTTGCCCGTCTTTTTAAGTTGGCAATAGCTAGCATCCAAGATTGGCCTGCTTTACTACCTACAGAGCGACCTGCACTCATGATCAAACGACCAATCACTAATAAAATGGCAGACACTAAAAGGCCACCCGCTAATAATGCCAAGCTCATTTTTAAGTCTTGCGAGAACATATACAGCAATGAGAACAAAGCAACTAAAGGCACAACTTGATGCCAACCGAACTTGCCCCACTCTTTGTTAGTAAAACCACGGATAACTGAAAGAGGTGAGGTATTAACTAGCTCTTTAATTGGGTATATAGCAAACGCTATCGCACAAATTAAGCCCGTAGCAACTGCCGTTAAAAACGGGGTAATTGTTAGAGGAGCATTAGCCAACGAAAGGTACTGTTTAATTGCTGTCTCCCCAGCTAAAAGAAGCAGGTAACCTAACAACAAACCCACTGAAATACTGATAACACTTAGCAGTGTCCAATGTAAACAATACAGCTTTCTAACATGAGATAACGTTGCACCCAAAGCTCTAAACACTGCGACAACTGATTGATGACGTTGACCATATCGACGACTTGCAACCGCTACAGCAACAGCTGCTAACACAATGCCCAACATACTCGCTAATGACAAAAAGCGTTCTGCACTGTCTAACGTTGACGATAAGCGATTTTGCGCACGCTTTGCGTCATACCAATATTGGCTGTCGTTAAGTTGTGGTTCAAGCCACTCTTCAAACGCTTCTATATCGCTCGTGTCACCCGCAAAAAGGTATTTATAGCCTAAGCGACTACCTGGTTGAACAAGCTCTGTTGCAGGAATATCAGCGACGTTCATTAGGATAGACGGGCCAGCCACTAATACACGATAACTTCTATCAGGAATATCGACGGAAATACCGGCTATTTTAAGCGTTGCCATGCCGACATCGATAGAGTCACCAATATTAACATTCAAACGACTTAACACGCTGCGCTCTACCCAAACGGTTCCCGGCTCAGGCGCATTTGCTAACTCAGGGGTAGCTTGCTCTATAGAGCGTTTAACTGTTAATTCTCCGCGAAGCGGATATTTTTCAGACACCGCATCAAGTTCGCTTAACAACATTCTGTCGCCAGCAAATACCATAGAATCCGTTTGGATTTTTTCCACCATGTCCAACGACATTTCTGCAGCTTTATCAGAAATGTTTTGATCTATAGGTTTGTAAAGGCTTAGTACCCTGTCAGCGGCAATGGTATTAGTACTATTAGCAATAATGACGTGCTTAATCTGCCCTGAAAAGCCAGATAAGGAAAAAACCGTAGCTACCGCTAATACGATAGCGAGAAATATTATTGTCAGTTCACCACGCCTAAGCTCATGATCAAGCAAACGCAGCGACTGTTTAAACCATGTATTCGAAGTCACTATATTTACCCCATGCTCGCCACTGGCTCAGGGTCGTGAGCAACAAAGTCGCTTGTTTCACTTGCCGTAGCTAACACACCGCTGTCCATTTCTAATTGCCTTTGACATTTGGCAGCAAGTTTTGGATCGTGTGTCACTAATACCAATGTAGTTCCTGACTCTTCATTTAATTGAAACAGTAGCTCAGTAACATGTTGGCCAGTACGTGTATCTAAGTTGCCCGTTGGTTCATCGGCAAACAATATGTCTGGTTTTGTAATAAAGGCGCGTGCTATTGCCACCCTTTGTTGTTCACCGCCAGATAATTGCGATGGGTAGTGATCTAAGCGATCACCAAGTCCTACTTGCTCTAATAGTTGTTTGCCTCGTTCTAAGGCATCTGGGGTGTTAGCAAGTTCCGCTGGCAGCATTACATTTTCTAATGCAGTCAAACTGTTAACTAATAGAAACTGTTGAAAGATAAATCCAACATGTTGCGCGCGAACTTGGCTGCGTTGTTCTTCGTTTAACTGGTGCAAAGCGTGGGTTTTGAGATACACTTCACCTGACGTTGGAATGTCCAAGCCTGCTAAAATAGAAAGCAACGTTGTTTTTCCTGAGCCGGAAGAACCAACAATCGCTAACGTCTCGCCAGCATGAACTGTTAGGTCAGTAGGTTGAAGCAGCGCTAAGGACTTATCTTCTAACTTAACTGATTTGGTCAGTGATTTTACCGTTAATATAGTGTCGGAATTTAACTTCATGAAGAAATACCCATATATCGCATTGTTAATGTTTTTGATGATAACTTTTAGCCAACAAGCGTTAGCACAAAAGTCCATTTTACTCTTAGGTGATAGCATAAGCGCTGCATATCGTATGACGCAAGAGCAAGGCTGGGTATCTATTTTAAATAAACAACTCGCCTCGACCAAAGCTAATTTCACTATCATTAATGCTAGCGTCAGCGGAGAAACCACCAGTGGCGGCCTAGCCCGCTTACCTGGCTTACTCGCTGAGAAAAAAGTGGATCACCTTATCATCGAGCTTGGTGGTAATGATGGACTAAGGGGCTACAATCCGAAAGCCATAAAACATAATTTGTTACAAATGATAGAGATAGCTAATACGCATAACATCCCAGTCTCGATCATGCAGATAAAAATCACACCTAATTACGGGCCTCGCTATAACAAAATGTTTGAGCAAGTTTTCCAAGATGTCGCAAAAGAAACCAGCGCGACACTGTTACCGTTTTTTATGGAACAAGTAGCACTCGATCCGGAACTGATGATGAAAGACGGTATTCACCCTAATGAAAAAGCGCAACCAATCATCGCTGAATATATGCTTGAACATGTAAAATCTGTTTGGCAAAAACAAGCGGGAGAATAAAGTAGCTCATGGATTTTATCTGGATTTTATCTGCCTTCATATTCGGGCTGTTGTTAAAGTCGGTAAATTTACCACCTTCAATAGGTTACTTAGCGGCTGGTTTTATATTGCATTTTGCTGGATACCAATCTGACAGTGCCATCACCACGTTAGCCGATTTAGGTATTACTTTGATGCTTTTTACCATAGGTTTAAAGCTAAACATTAAAGACATTACCAAGAAGGAAGTTTGGATAGGAAGCTTATCTCATACGTCGATTTGGCTATTGGTAGGTGTTGTTGCTTTTAAAGTGATAGCAGCGATTGGTATTTATAAGTTTTCATCTTTATCACTAGAAACAACGCTATTAATCGTTTTCGCCCTGTCTTTTAGTAGCACCGTATGTGTTGTTAAGCTGTTGGAAGATCATGGTGAAATGCGAACTCGCCACGGTAAACTCGCCATTGGTATTTTAGTTATGCAAGATATCGTTGCTGTTTGTTTCTTAGTTGCAGCAACAGGCAAGTTACCAAGCCCTTGGGCATTATTATTACTGGGTTTTATTCCATTAAAACCTATCTTGTTTTCTGCTATTACCCGAGCTGGTCACGGCGAGTTAATACCTCTTGCCGGTTTTTTTGTCGCCTTTGGCGCTTATGAATTGTTCGAGCTTGTTAATATTAAAGGTGATTTAGGTGCCCTGTTAGCTGGAATGTATTTTGCCAGCCATACCAAGGCGAGCGAAATTACCAAGTCATTGTTGAGCTTTAAAGACATATTCTTGATTGGCTTTTTCTTGTCGATCGGTTTAGAAGCTTTACCAACTCTAGACATGTTATTTATCGCTGTTTTAATTACTCTGTTACTACCGATTAAGTTCTTAATGTTCTTTTTCCTATTTATTGCGTTAAAACTAAGGGCAAGAACGGCTTTTCTAGCGTCTTTAGGGTTAGCTAATTTTAGTGAATTTGGTTTAATCGTTGCATCTTTGAGTGTTAAGTCAGGTTGGCTAAGTACCGATTGGCTAGTCATTCTTGCCATTAGTGTTTCGCTGTCGTTTGTTATGACAAACATACTATATAACAACGCTCATGCTTTTTATTCAAAGCACAAGGAATACTTGAAAAAGTTCCAGAACGAAACCAAGCTAGCAGAAGATGTGTTTACTCAGCCTTGCAACGCGCCTATTGTTATTATTGGTATGGGACGCGTTGGCATGGGTGCCTATAATGCTCTAGACAATCAATTACCTAACCAGGCCTGGGGATTAGATACCGACCGAAACAAAATCAACTGGCTACAAGAACAAGGTGTTCAAGCTTATTATGGTGACGCAGAAGATGCCGATTTTTGGGAAAATATCGATGTATCAAAAATTGAACTTGCCATGCTTGCCCTACCTTCTGTCCAAGATATTATGAGTATTACCGATCAATTGAAACATTCTAAATACCAAGGAAAAATAGCGGCAATTGCACGGTTTGATGATGATAGAGAAGCACTAGAAGCTTACGGTGTCGACAAAGTATTTAACTTTTATAACGAAGCTGGTGTTGGTTTTGCAGAGGAAAGCGCCGAACTCTTTGCTAAAAAAGCGTCTTAATGACGCTTTTCCAAAGAATCTATTGAAAAAGCAAGACTGGTCAGGTTTGGTTATTTTTGCGCTGTTATATTCATTACACAAACCATAACTTATACCAGTTGCATTAAATTGGTTTTAGCTAAAGCATGCAAGAAAAACTCGACAATTTACTCATCTATATACTAGAAAATCTAGATCAGCCATTAACGCTAGACAGTTTAAGTAAAGTTTCGGGCATATCTCCGTTTTATTTACATCGACTTTTCAAAAAGCATTTTGGCCAACCTATCAAACAGTTTGTCCAGCAGTGCCGTTTGGAAAAAGCGGCTGTGTCTCTTGCAACACGCCCATTCAAAAGTGTTATTAATATTGCCTTTGATAGCGGCTATGAATACCCTGAGTCTTTAGCTCGCGCATTAGTGAAAGCTTATGGTTTGTCACCTAAAAAACTACAAAAAGATCGAGAAAAGTTACTCGCTCTTGTTCACGAGATTTATCAAAAAGGGACACCCGTAATGAATAATTCAACTAACGAATATAAATACCAAGTTACCGTTTCAGAATTAGCTGCGGTAAAAGTTGCATGCTATCGCCACAAAGGGCCTGCACAAGGACTAATGCGAAGTGTGCAACACTTTATTAACTGGCGACAAGCTAATCACACGCCACCTAGCGTTTCGCGAACTTTTAACTTTTTATATCAAGATCCACGAGATTGCGAACCGGTCGACTTTCAATTTGATATTGGCGCAAGTACCAACGTAGAAGTTAACAACGCAGATTTTAATATATTCACCCAAGACATTCCTGCGGGTCTTTACGCATCAATTGAAGTAGAAGGCTCTGAGCAATCCATGTCAGAAGCTATTGATTTTATTTATTCAGAATGGCTACCTGAATCAAATTATCAGCCGCTAGACTTCCCTTGTATTGTGGAACGATTGCGCTTTTATCCCGAAGTTGCCATGCACCAACAGCAATTTAACATTTTAGTCGCACTTAAATAGGCGCCTATATATCCACCTATTGACTACTGATTGCTTCAATTATTTTTAACTAGGCCAAGCAAAAGCGTGAATAACAACTATAGTTAAGTTGTACTAGCTGCAAGGAATTTAACATGTTGTATTGGTTGAGTTTTGGAGCAATCAGAAAGCTTTCTGACGATATTGCTGAGGTAATCGTAGATAACGATGTAGTAATGACTCTTGAAATGGTAGAAGAATATGAGTCGTTTTTACAGGCCCACTTCCCTAGGCCATTTGGCCTATTAATAAATAGAATTAACAATTACTCATATACTTACGAGGCACAACTAAGTATTGGCTCTTTAGAAAACATAAAGGCGTTGGCGGTGGTTAATTACCATCCATCGGCACAATTGTCGACGCAAAGAATCGCTACTATTCGAACCGTAGATAACTGGAATATCAAACAATTCTCAGGTTTAATGCTAGGCTACCAAAAAGCAAAAATCTGGCTCGAGCATCAATTACAACTAGCTCATTAGCACAAACTAAAGGTTATCGAACGAGGCGCGATTCACCATGGTAAACGCTAAAGCTGTTATCACGTGAAAAAGCGATTAAGGTAAGCTGGTGTGCTTGAGCTAATTGAATCGCTAGCTGAGAAGGTGAACCAATGGCAATTAACACATTGATATTTGCCATAAGGGCTTTTTGTACCATTTCAAAGCTTATTCGACTTGATAAAACCGCTAAACGGTTTTCATTAGTTGTGTTCAGTATTTTATCGCTATATAGCTGCCCTATCGCTTTATCAAAAGCATTGTGTCTACCAATATCTTCAGCGAAGCTAAGTAACTTAGTTGTGGCATCGAAAATAGCAACGCCATGCAAGCCACCGGTTACCTTAAACTGAGCTTGATATTCAGAAAGCTTCTCTGTTATTGATACAACCGTTTCCGGCTTGAGCCATTCTTTTTCTTGATTAAGTGGCTGCTGAGGTGAAATTGCTAAGCGATTCGCGTTAGTGGTGCCACACACACCGCAACTACTTAAGTTTAAGTGTGCTTTTGTACCAGTCTCTATTCTTTGAAAAGACGCTTGAGATAAAGTGAAGTAACAAGTGCTGCTGTCATCACTTAGTTCACTCGACACTAAGTCATGGTCATCAATTAAAACCCCTAGATAGACTAAATAGCCAGTGGCAAGAGAAATAGTATCACTAGGCGTATGCATAGTGATTGCAAGCACTTGAAAGTCAACGGTTCCTTCTTGAGTAACTTTAATAGTTAGCGCTTGTTCAACTGACACGGAATCAGTTAACAGCTGACGCTGGTTACCATTAAATTTAATGCGCGGAACTGATTTGATAACTTTTCTTGTCATTGTCCTAATATATCACAGGTTAACTAAAAATAGCGTATCGCCTAATACGCGTTAATATTGACTTGCACTTGCGTATTCTTTGCTATAATTAGCTCGTTCAAAGCAGTTACAGCAAGGAAGCAGTATATGAAAACCTACCCTCTTTCCCTTATTCAAACTTGGTTATTTTTAGCCAGTAGTACTGACCCCAAATTAGCAAAGTCCAAAAAGCTTGCTACCTCACAGCTAGAACGTAATTTTGGTTCAGTGGAAATGGCGGCGATTTGGGTTGAAAAAGAGTTAGACAAGTCTATCGAAGTCGTATTGATTTAGCACTATTCAATTTTAGCTGACAAAAAAAATCCGACACATCAGCGTCGGATTTTATTAACTTTTTTTAATGCTGTCTTTGCGATTCAAAGACGTGCACCAAAATTAAAGCTGTTCAGCGTTATCAGTAAGGTAAGAAGCAACGCCGTCTGGAGAAGCTGTCATACCTTTGTCACCTTTGTTCCAACCAGCTGGACATACTTCGCCGTGCTCTTGGTGGAAAGAAAGTGCATCTACCATACGTAACATTTCATCAACGTTACGACCTAATGGTAAGTCGTTAACTACTTGGTGACGAACGTTACCTTCTTCATCAATTAAGAAAGAACCACGGAAAGCAACACCAGCTTCTGGGTGCTCAACGTCGTATGCTTGACAGATTTCATGTTTAACGTCAGCAACTAGAGTGTATTGAACTGGACCAATACCACCTTCGTTTACTGGCGTGTTACGCCATGCGTTGTGAGAGAATTGAGAATCGATAGAAACACCAATTACTTCAACGCCACGGCTCTTGAATTCTTCCATACGGTGATCAAAAGCAATAAGCTCTGATGGACAAACAAATGTAAAGTCTAAAGGATAGAAAAATACAACCGCTTTTTTGCCTTTAATTGCTTCAGATAACGTGAAGCTATCTACGATTTCACCACTACCAAGTACTGCTGCAGCTGTAAAGTCCGGTGCCGGACGGCCCACTAATACACTCATTTTATTCTCCAAATGTTTTATATGTGTGTTGGTAATACCCCAATAATTATTGAGGCACTACGGGTAATTTCAACTCAAGGTTTAAATTATTTTTCAGAATCTTCGTTCGCAGCCGCTCTTTCTGCTGCTTCTTTTACTAATGGCTGAAGTTCACCTTGCTGGAACATTTCTAAAATAATGTCACAACCACCGATTAACTCACCTTCAACCCATAACTGAGGAAAAGTCGGCCAGTCTGCGTAAATTGGCAGCTCAGCACGTATGTCTGGGTTTTGCAGAATATCTACATAGGCAAATTTTTCACCGCACGACATTAACGCTTGAGACGCCTGTGCCGAAAAACCACAATTAGGTAGCTTCGGTGAACCTTTCATATATAAAAGAATACTATTTTCTGCGATTTGCTGTTTGATACGTTCAACAGTTTCCATTTTTACCTCAATAATAAGTCGCTACATTGCCCTTTAATGGGGACGTGTACTTTATTATTCAATGCTGGCACATCTAATAATAAAAAATATTTAAATAAAAGAGCTTAGCCTTGATAAATGGGCTAGCAATACCTATAAATTCGAGTACACTATGCATAGTTTTAAAATACCTGAGTAGTTTACTCGGATTATTAAAAATTCAAAACATCAAATTTGTTTTAGGGCAAAATAAATTTATCTAATCAATTCCTGGAGAATATAAATGGCTATTGAATTACCAGCTTTACCATATGCGATGGATGCACTTGCACCACATATTTCACAAGAAACTTTAGAATTTCACTACGGCAAGCATCACAACACTTATGTTGTTAAGCTAAATGGTTTAATCGAAGGTACAGACTTTGAAGGTAAATCTTTAGAAGATATCATCAAAAGCTCAGACGGCGGTGTTTTCAACAACGCAGCGCAAATTTGGAACCACACGTTCTACTGGAACAGCTTAAGCCCAAATGGTGGTGGTGAGCCTTCAGGTGCGTTAGCTGATGCTATCAACGCAAAATTCGGTTCATTTGCTGACTTTAAAGCGGCTTTCAACGACAAAGCAGTAAACAACTTTGGTTCAAGCTGGACTTGGTTAGTAAAAACAGCTGATGGCGGTGTAGACATTGTAAACACTTCTAACGCTGCAACTCCACTTACTGAAGATGGCGTAACTCCTTTAATGACTGTTGATTTATGGGAACACGCGTACTACATCGATTACCGTAACTTACGCCCAAGCTACATGGAAGCTTTCTGGGCTTTGATTAACTGGGAATTTGCATCTGCAAACTTCGCTTAATCAATAAGTAATTGAAGAAAACCAGAGCTAAGCTCTGGTTTTTTTATGCCTTAAGTTGATGCCGGTAGCACTATCTCATAACGAACACCAAGCGGAGATGGCATTAAAGAAATTTTTCCATGCAAAACATTGTTTAAAAGATTAACGACCATGGTTAGCCCTAACCCTAAATTTTTCTTCGCTCTTTTATTGGTATAAAAAGGCTCAAATAACTTTTGTTGTCCCTCTTCATCTAAACCAATGCCATCATCTTGATAATCAATGTAAAGTGAGTTGTCCTTAACCATAGCGGTAATTTGGATGGTGCCGCAATCAATCGTTTTAAAGCCATGAATAACTGAGTTTTCAATAAGTTGATATAATACCTGCCATAAACTTTCTTTAATCACCTTAATGTTGATATTTGGCGCAACATCAATTGAAAGCTGATGACTGCCCAGCACTCCACTTACACTATTTTTCACTTCCTGCATAAATTCGGCTAAATCGATAGATTCGACAGGATTATTAACTAACTGTGAATCGACACTTTTAAATTGATTTAGCAAAGACTCTGCTTTATCCAGTCCTTCTTGATTCAACTTTACGAGTTGTGATACGTCGTTCAAATATTGTTGAAATACCTTTTTCGACAAAGATCCTTCATTAAATTTCTCAGATAAAATTGCCATTTTTTCACGAATGGTGCTAACAGCCATTTTCGCTGTACCAATAGGTGTGCTTATTTCGTGTGCAAATCCACAAAGTAGCGCATTAGTGGTCATTGATTTCTCGCTGTTTAAGCTATTGACGTAGCTCTCTTCTTGCGTTTTTATCAACAATTCGAGTTCTTTGTTAGCGGCAGCTAACTCTAGGTTTCTTTCATCTATGGTCAGGTTTAGCTGATTATTTGCTTCTAAAAGACGAGTTCTCGTTAAATCATTTTCAAAGACAACAGCAGCTAAGTTTGCACTCAACTCAATAAATTTAAGATCTTCCTCATCTGGCGCTTTAGGCTCGCCGTAATAGATAGCAAAGGTGCCAAATACTTTTCCGTGTTTACCAATAATAGGCTCAGACCAGCACGCTTGTAAGCCCGCTTGTAGTGCGAGCCCTTTATATTGCGCCCAATAGGGATGCGTATTGATATCTTCAACAATTACACGCTTTTTGGTAAAAGCAGATGTGCCACAAGAACCAACCCCTAATCCTGCAACAACTCCATCTAGCGCTTGGCAGTAAAAATCGGGCAACGAGACAGATGCTATTGGGTGAAGTGTATTTTCAAGGTCGTTGAATAAAAGAATGGAGCAAAATAATTCAGGATTATAAATTTGCGCTTTTTGACATAGGGTATTTAATACATCTTGCAATGGTTCACCAGAGGCAACCATTTTCAATACTTGGTTTCGTCCTTCTTCTAAGGCGCTCAATTTCTGCCAATAATCAACTTGGGCTTGAATATCGTTTGGCGCTTTTAGAGAGTCTTTCATCTTAGTATCTGGTCTTTGATCTTTTACCGCTCATATATACGTATAACAATTTATTAGAAATTGTCCACTATACGATAGTCGAATATGCATTATTCAATTGATGTGTTCGAAGGAATTTTATCAATTTATTTAAAGAGATAATGTAAAAATTTATTGATAAATATCACGCAAATCTAAAATACCAACTAAGCTTATAAATAAGATGGTCAGTTTCTCGGTCTATATACAAAGTATTAAAGTTGCGTAACTCGTCTTTTGTCGACTTCATCTCAGCTTAATACGGTGTTTCTGTTTTAAGGAGGCGGTTATGAGTATTTTTCAGCACTACCAATCTCGATACGATCAGTCACAAGAAGAGTCTTGCACTGTTCAAGAGTTTCTCGATTTATGTAAAACGGATAAATTTGCGTATGCAAGTGCATCTGAGCGGCTCCTAAAAGCGATAGGCGAACCAGAAATGGTTGATACCGCCAGCGACCCAAGGCTTAGCCGGATTTTCTCTAACCGAGTAATCGCCCGCTACCCTGCGTTTGATGAATTTTATGGCATGGAAGAAGCTATTGAACAAATTGTTTCTTACTTAACCCATGCGTCTCAAGGGTTAGAAGAGCAGAAGCAAATATTGTATTTACTGGGCCCCGTAGGTGGCGGTAAATCATCGTTAGCAGAAAAGCTTAAAGCCTTAATGCAACAAGAACCCATTTTTGTGCTAAGTGCAAATGGCGAAAGAAGCCCAGTAAATGATCATCCATTTTGTCTATTCGATAAGAATGCCGACGGCAAGATTCTACACGAAGAATACGGCATTCCTGAGCGATACCTCAAAACCATTATGTCTCCATGGGCTGCCAAGCGCCTGCATGAATTTAAAGGTGACATTAGTAAATTTGAAGTGGTTAAAGTCTACCCTTCAATACTAGATCAACTAGCAATTGCGAAAACAGAGCCTGGTGACGATAACAACCAAGATATTTCTTCGCTAGTGGGTAAAGTGGATATCCGTCAACTAGAACACTTTGCACAGAACGATCCGGACGCTTATAGCTATTCAGGCGCTCTTTGTCGAGCTAACCAAGGTGTTATGGAATTCGTGGAAATGTTCAAAGCGCCGATTAAAGTGTTGCACCCACTATTAACGGCTACTCAAGAAGGTAACTATAACCCGACAGAGGGTCTATCGGCATTGCCTTTTGATGGCATTTTACTAGCTCACTCTAATGAGTCTGAATGGCAAACGTTTAGAAACAATAAAAACAACGAAGCCTTTTTAGATCGTGTATACATCGTTAAAGTGCCCTACTGTATGCGAACGTCCGAAGAAGTACGTATTTATGAAAAATTACTCAACAACAGCGAACTGGCTGAAGCACAATGTGCACCTGACACATTAAAAATACTTGCTCAATTTTCAGTATTATCGCGGTTAAAAGCCCCTGAAAATTCTAGTATTTACTCCAAAATGCGGGTGTATGACGGTGAAAGCTTAAAGGATACCGATCCTAAAGCGAAGTCGTTCCAGGAGTATCGTGACTATGCAGGAATAGATGAAGGAATGTCAGGGTTATCTACTCGATTTGCCTTTAAGATTCTGTCACGAGTTTTCAATTTTGATCATATGGAGGTTGCAGCCAATCCAGTGCACCTATTCTATGTATTGGAACAGCAAATAGAACGTGAGCAATTGCCTCAAGAAACGTCTGATAGATATCTGCAGTTTATTAAAGAGTACCTCACTCCTCAATATATCGACTTTATTGGCAAGGAAATTCAAACAGCTTACCTAGAGTCATATTCTGAATACGGTCAAAATATTTTTGATAGGTACGTTACTTATGCAGATTTCTGGATTCAAGATCAAGAGTATCGCGATGCAGAAACCGGTCAATTATTCGACCGAGAAGCATTAAACAACGAGCTTGAAAAAATCGAAAAACCTGCGGGTATTAGTAACCCTAAAGATTTTCGTAATGAAATCGTTAATTTTGTTTTACGAGCAAAAGCGAATAACAACGGTAAAAATCCGAATTGGACAAGCTACGAGAAGCTTAGAACCGTAATCGAGAAGAAAATGTTCTCTAACACTGAAGATCTGCTTCCTGTTATTTCGTTTAACACCAAAACTTCCACAGACGATCAACAAAAACATGATGATTTTGTCGAACGTATGATGAGTAAAGGCTACACGCAAAAACAAGTGAGGCTTTTATCTGAGTGGTATTTGCGTGTGCGTAAATCCTCCTAGGCAGTAACTAACATGGAGGCAGTAATATATGGCAAATTTTATCGACAGAAGGCTAAACAGCAAGAATAAAAGTACGGTTAATCGCCAACGCTTTATTCGACGTTATAAGTCGCAAATCAAAAAGTCAGTGGAAGGTGCAATTAATAAGCGTGCGGTCACTGATACTGAAACGGGCGAAAATGTTTCTATCGCCCGTAAGGATATGTCTGAACCTGTATTTCATCAAGGAAAAGGAGGAATTCGCGATCGCGTTCACCCTGGCAATGATCAATACAGTGCCGGTGACAAAATAAAGCGCCCTCCTCAACAAGGAGGTCAAGGTAGCGGCGAAGGGCAAGCAAGTAATTCTGGTGAAGGAGAAGATGACTTTGTTTTCTCAATTTCTAAAGACGAGTACTTAAACCTTTTATTTGAAGATTTAGAACTCCCTAACTTAGAAAAAAACCAGCTTGATAAGCTCATTGACTACAAAACGGTTAGAGCAGGTTATTGCGCTGAGGGGGTTCCTGCCAATATTGATATCGTTAAATCTCTGCAAGGCTCGGTGGCGCGTAGAATAGCGATGACGGCATCAAAACGTCGAAATTTAAAAGAATTACAGCAAGCTATTGAAGAGCTTGAAAGTTCACCACATGATCACGCGCAAAAGAAAAAGAAATTATTAGCTGAAATAGAAGAGCTACAAGGGAAAATAGCCAAAGTCCCCTTTATAGATACCTTTGATTTACGCTTTAGAAATTATGCTAAGCAGCCAGTACCAACTTCGAAAGCTGTCATGTTTTGTCTAATGGACGTGTCTGGCTCAATGGATCAGGCCACTAAAGACATGGCCAAGCGCTTCTATATTTTGTTGTATTTATTCTTAACTCGAACTTATAAAACCATAGATGTTGTTTACATACGACACCATACACAAGCGAAAGAAGTCGATGAGCAAGAGTTTTTCTACTCTCAAGAAACTGGTGGCACTATTGCATCCAGTGCGCTTGAACTTATGGTAGATATTGTAAACGACAGATATAACCCGAGAGATTGGAATATCTATGGTGCACAAGCTTCAGACGGTGACAATTGGGCAGACGATTCGCCCTACTGTTACCAATTAATGATGGAAAAAATTATGCCTGTTAGTCGTTTTTTTTCCTACATTGAAATCACGCAAAGGCCCCATCAAACCCTTTGGCATCAATATCAAAACGTGGCTAAAGCCAATGCGCATTTTGCCATGCAGCATATTAAGACAGTCGAAGACATTTATCCTGTTTTCCGAGAGCTGTTCAAGAAAGATCCAGCGAAAGTTGCTTAACCTAGAAGGATATATGCATGACAACACGTTCTCCTTTATCTGATGGCCCTGATTGGACATTTGACTTATTAGAAAAATATCAAACAGAAATTGCTCGTGTCGCAGAGAGCTATCGACTAGATACATACAAAAATCAAATTGAAGTAATTACAGCAGAGCAAATGATGGACGCCTATGCCAGTGTTGGTATGCCTATCGGATATCACCATTGGACCTTTGGGAAGAAGTTTATTCAAACAGAGCAAACCTACAAAAGAGGCCAAATGGGTTTGGCCTATGAAATAGTTATAAATTCAGATCCTTGTATTTCATACTTAATGGAAGAAAACTCTATAACAATGCAAGCCCTGGTGATGGCACATGCATGCTATGGCCATAACAGTTTTTTCAAAGGCAATTATTTATTTAAATCATGGACTGACGCTAGTTCAATTATCGACTATTTATTGTTTGCTAAAAATTATATTGCAGAATGTGAACATAAATACGGTATTGATGAAGTCGAGTCTTGCCTCGATGCCTGTCATGCTCTTATGAATCACGGCGTTGACCGATATAAACGGCCACAAAAGATCTCGCTAACTGAAGAGCTAAAAAGACAAAAATCGCGCGAAGAGTACCTTCAATCACAAGTGAATATGCTGTGGCGAACTTTGCCTGAGGATAAGCAATCAACGAAAGCAACAGGCTCTGTTTTCCCGTCAGAGCCACAAGAAAACATTCTTTATTTCATAGAGAAAAATGCGCCTTTGTTAAAACCTTGGCAGAGAGAAATTGTTAGAATTGTACGAAAAATCTCTCAATATTTTTATCCTCAAAAACAAACACAAGTAATGAACGAAGGCTGGGCTTGTTTTTGGCACTATACCATTTTGAATCACTTATATGACGAAGGGTTGCTAACCGATCAGTTTATGTTGGAGTTTCTCCACAATCACACGAATGTGGTGGCGCAACCTGATTATAACAGCCCATACTATTCCGGCATTAACCCATATGCTTTAGGGTTTAATATGTTTATGGACATTAAACGGATTTGCGAGGAGCCAACTGAAGAAGATAAAATTTGGTTTCCGGAAATTGCCGGCAGTAACTGGTTAGATACAGTGCATTTTGCGATGGAAAATTTTAAAGACGAAAGCTTTATCAGCCAGTTTTTGTCACCAAAGTTAATGCGGGACTTCAAATTATTCCAAGTACATGACGATAGCAGCAAGAGCTTTATTAATGTTGAAGCTATTCACAATGAACAAGGTTACCAAACCATTCGCAGTGCATTATCTAATCAATATAATTTGAGTAATTTAGAGCCAAATATTCAAATAATAAATGCAGATATACAAGGTGACCGTTCGTTAACATTAAAATATACAAGGCATAATGAAATCCCACTAGCGGACAGTAAAGACGAAGTACTTAAACACCTGTATTCGCTATGGCAGTTTGATATCAAATTAGTTGAAGAAGATGGAAATGGCGAAGATAAAATAATTGCGCAGTGCCCTATTCCGGATGAAAAAAAAGAGGCTGCTAGTAATTAGCAGCCTCTCTTCTAAGACATTAAAACGAAAATATTGCTTACTTAGCGAGCTCTTTTAATACATCGTCTTTTAATTCAGCCCAAAGCTTTCCAGATTCTAAGCCATACTTACGAACATACAGTACGGAATCATCAAATTGACCATCTTTTGCTAACTCAATTAGCTTATCGTAATACTGACGAGAAATTTCACGCCCTTTAGGATGTGCAAAATACAAACTACCTAAGCGTGAATACAAGCCTTTAAAGCCATTTAAAATTAATAAATAAATAGGGTTACCTGACGCTACAACCAATTCTTTGTTTAGTTGATAATCAAATTCGGCAAAGGCATCACCAGTATCTTCAATTTCTTTGTACTTCTCTAGCAGCTCAATGGTTTTTTCGGGGTTATTCCTAATGGCACCACGAACATAAATAGCACTAATATTAGTTCTAGCTGACATAAGGTTGTCTACTAGATCAGGAATACCATCTTGGTCTAACTGAGCCAGAGTTTCGAGAATATTTAAGCTTGATGTATCCCAAAAATTGTTAACTTTTGTTGGTTTGCCGTGTTTTATCGTTAACCAACCATCGCGTGCTAAACGCTGTAAAACCTCACGTAGCGTGGTTCTCGTAACACCGATTAACTCAGACAATTCTCTTTCAGCAGGTAAAATAGACCCTGGAGGAAAGCCACCATTCCAAATAGATTCAACAATATACTGCTCAGCAAACCCTGCTGGACTATGTGCTTTTATAACCATATTAGGTCCATTACCAACTAACTAAATTTCAAACTGATTGTACCAGAAGATTTTTTTGGCACAAGCAGCTTCTAAAAAAGTAGATTTTATTCTATTTTACAAGGGCATTGTTAATGCTTACACTAAGTATCTGAACTGATAAATGATAATAACAATGGATAGTACGCATCCTGCTAACTAACCACTATTTGCGAAAAGGTTTACTATGCAACAAACATTTGCAAGCGCAATCTATAAGAATTTTCTGGGCAATTCGCCTGAATGGTACAAATTAGCCATTATTGCTTTCCTAGTCATTAATCCAATCCTCTTTTTCTTTGTCAGCCCTTATGTCGCGGGCTGGGTTTTAGTATTAGAGTTTATATTTACGCTTGCAATGGCACTTAAGTGTTATCCTTTGCAACCGGGTGGTCTATTAGCTATTGAAGCCGTAGCAATTGGTATGACGACACCATATAAAGTTCTTCACGAGCTTGAGGTTAATATTGAAGTAATATTGCTATTGATATTCATGGTAGCTGGTATCTACTTCATGAAGAATTTACTCTTATTTCTCTTCACCAAAATAGTCACTAAGGTAAAATCTAAAACAGTTGTTTCACTATTGTTTTGTTTTGCAAGTGCCTTTTTGTCGGCATTTTTAGATGCGCTAACCGTAATTGCGGTAATAATAAGTGTATCGGTTGGCTTTTATTCTGTTTATCACAAAGTCGCTTCTGGTAAAGAAGTCCATCATGATCACGATCATACTACCGATTCAGAAGTCACTGAATATTCTCGTGAAGACCTTCAAAGTTTCCGTGCTTATTTAAGAAACCTTTTAATGCACGCTGGTGTAGGTACAGCATTAGGCGGTGTTTGTACTATTGTTGGTGAACCACAAAACCTTATTATTGGCGATCAAGCGGGTTGGCAATTTATGGAATTTGCGATTCGAATGTCACCAGTTACTTTCCCAGTTTTAATCGCTGGTTTAATTACTTGTGCGCTGTTAGAAAAACTGAAATGGTTTGGTTACGGCGCTCCACTCCCTGAAAAAGTAAAACAGATTCTTATCGATTTTGATGCAAACGAGAGCCGTAATCGCACTAAGAGAGACAATGCTAAATTAGTTATGCAAGGCGTTATCGGCATTTGGTTAATTGTTGCTTTAGCACTACATTTAGCTGCTGTTGGCTTAATTGGTTTAACTATTATTATTCTTGCAACTTCTTTTACAGGTGTTACCGAAGAACACCAAATCGGACATGCATTTGAAGAAGCCTTACCGTTTACCGCTTTATTGGCCGTATTTTTTGCTGTCGTTGCGGTAATTATTGATCAGCAACTTTTTGCACCAGTAACCAACTGGGTACTGACCTTTGAAGGCAGTCAACAGCTCGTCATGTTCTATTTAGCTAACGGCTTCCTGTCTATGGTAAGTGATAACGTGTTTGTTGGTACTGTGTATATTACTGAAGTTAAAAAAGCGCTGTTAGACGGTGTTATTACTCGAGATCAGTTTGACTTATTAGCAGTTGCCATTAACACGGGTACTAACTTACCAAGTGTTGCAACACCAAATGGTCAAGCTGCGTTCTTATTCTTGTTAACGTCAGCTTTAGCCCCTCTCATCAGGCTATCGTATGGCAGAATGGTTGTAATGGCGTTCCCTTATACTATCGTACTAACTATTGTTGGTTTAATCATGATCCAATCAGGATTCTTAGAATCTAAAACTCAAGATTTTTACGACAGTGGCATGATTTCTCATCATCAGGTGACGGATGGCAAAGGAAATGATTTAGTCGGCCACTAGCCTTGAAATAAAATAAAAAAAGCGCTTTAACAAGCGCTTTTTTTATTTCTGTTACAAATTGCTGATGAAATATTTGGTAATTTATTGTTTACTATAAAAAGTTTAAGTTTATTAAGGTGATTAAGTGAAGTTTTTAAGTGATTTAGCTTCTAATAAAAAAGCGTGGCAATTATTAGCCATTAGTGCCCTAGTGTTTGAACTAGTTGCGCTGTTTTTCCAATACGGTATGGATTTAAAGCCCTGTATTATGTGTATATATCAACGCGTAGCAGTTTGGGCGCTTTTCCTCGCTGGTGTCATTGGGAGCATAGGCAGTAAAAATATAGTCGCTAGAATTGTAGCTTTTGGGCTTTGGGGAACAGGAGCTATTTGGGGATTAATCATTGCGCAAGAACATGTGCAAACACAAACAGCTAAGTTTTCATTTTTATTTAGTTGCGAATTTGAACCTAACTTTCCAACTTGGGCCCCTTTACATGAATGGATTCCTGCTTTATTCGCAGCAACTGGCGATTGTGGAGAAATAAGTTGGCAGTTTTTAGGCTTTAGCATGCCACAGTGGATGGTCTTTATTTTCCTTGTGTATACTGCTTTGTTTGGTGTTGTTTTACTTGCAAGAATAGCGTCTACCAAGTCTATCTAATCTAATGCCTACCATAGTCTTGCTTGTCTTTCACATCAAACAACAAGCAAGACTATCAACTAAGCACTTTAAAGTTGAAGCGCTTTAAACACCTCTTCATTAGGAAAACCGTCTGCAATTAATGATTCTTTCATTTGAAATGCACGGATCGCTTTTCGGCTATTTGGCCCCCAAATACCATCAGGCTTACCACTGTTAAAACCTAAATCATTGAGCTTAGATTGCAATGCAGTTAATTGCGTTCGACTAAATGGCAATGGTTTCGGAGAAGTAATTTTGCTTACGCCTTGAGCTCCTTTAAGTTTGTCCGCCAAAATCCCCACCGATAGCGCATAGTTCTTCGATAAATTCCATTTCATCACTATGTCAAAATTGCGATACACTAAAAATGCATGTCCTTGGTGGCCATTAGGTAATACTAATTCAGCCTGCATAGTAGATTGAGGCAACGCATTACCATTTGTTTGACGTACACCAGCTTTAGCAAAGTCACTCAACGGATATTTCTTATCGTATTCGAATGCTGAGAAATCAAAACCGTCAGGCAGAACAACCTCTCTCCCCCACCGTTCACCGCGTTGCCAGCCTATTTTTGATAGATAATGTGCAGCGCTAGTAAGCGCATCTACTTCGCTTTGCCAAACATCTATCTTGCCGTCACCATCACCATCGATAGCGTACTTACGCATTGCAGAAGGCATAAACTGCATATGACCCATTGCGCCAGCCCAAGAGCCTTTGAGTTGCTCAGTAGCAACTGTTTGATTATCGATTAAGTGTAATAAATCAAACAGTTCATCCGTAAAGTACTCACTTCGTCTATTGTCACATGCTAAGGTAGCTATCGCGTTAAGAATTTCAATCTTGCCTTTATGGCGACCAAAAACGGTTTCAAGACCCCAAAAAGAAACTAAATATTGAGGTGCGACACCGTATTTTGCATGAAGATTGTCTAAAAGCTCTTTATGCTCTTGTAGTAATCTTTTCCCATTCGTTATGTGATAGTTACTCACTCGTTTATCAACATACTGGGCAAAGCTTTGCGCAAATTCAGGCTGGTTTTTATCTAGCTTTATCACTCGTTCGATAGGTGTAAGCTTATTGATAACTGCAACGGTAGAATCAGTTAACTGCTCATTCTTAGCTCGCACTAAAAAGTCACTCTGACATTGTGTAAATGTTCTTACCTCTTGAGCAATGTTGTTCTCTATATCTTTAGTTTGTTCGATTGCTGCGTATACAGGAGCTACTGCGCACGATAATGGCAGAGCGATTGAAAAAGCTTTGAAAATTTTTTGACGCATTGAAGACCTTAACTGTGAAAACGTTGGAGAAAATATTCGTCTAACAGCAAGGTAAACAATTATCTTTTAAAAGGCAATAAACTTAGGTTTCAATCAAGATACTGGAATAATATCTTTCAATGCTGTCATCAAATTTAGTGCACTGTCACCGGACATTTCATAAGGCTCAAATTCTTCAGACATGGAATACTGCAGTATGGTATCTTTGGTACTTTCCGTGAATGGAAGAAACCCCATATTCCACTGAGAAAACGCCCTAGAATTTACCTCTTGATATTGCAAAATCTCTATTTTTTCGTGGCGAGGATCATTTAAAATACGATGAAACGTAGCGTTAACATCTTCTCGAGAGCCTTCCAAGCACTGCAGAAAATATTTTCTATTAAAATACAAAATACCCGTTATCGCCGAGTGCTTATTTCTTGACTTAGCTGTCTCTAAAATATCGATAAGATCTTTTTCTTCAAAAGAAGAAGAAATTGAGCTTACATACAGTAACCTTACCATAAACATATCAAAGACCCTCAATCAAAGTAGCCCAATAAAACAGTACGCCCCAAGTTTAAAACTAGATCAGAGTTAATCTTGAATCAATTGGTCGTACATTCTCTTTACTTGTAGATCACCAAAGCTGTAGATACCAGAAATTGAGTAAAATTCTCTAAAGACCTCTGGAAAACCGATACCTAAATTATCTTCTTTTCTCTTGTTTATTATATCAAGTAGCATGCGTTCAGGCTTACCAAAGCCACTTTTATCTGGTGCTCTCGCCATCTCCGCAGCAATGGCGTTATTGATAAAAGCGAGTTTTGGCGATAACTGGTGCCCCGTTTCCTTAAGTTTAATTAAGTCGTTCAACGCGTAACAGCGCCAAAGTTCAGCAAGAAGCTTAATATCTTCAGCCTGTAGTTGAATTCGGTCATTAAATGCCTGCTGCAATTTTTTATCTGACATACCAGAAAAATTATATTCACACCCTTTACACGGCCTTATTAGGTATATCTCTTTATTTACTTGAGCCATATCGAGTAAGTAAGTAACAAACCATAAATTAACTTGGCAAAAGAGGTCTTCTTCAAACCAAAGAGTAATATCTTCATTCTTAGCTAAGCTCAGTATTTTTCTAAATTCTGGGATGGAATCACGAATATAGTCTTCTTTAGTACAAGGAGGGTAACTTCCAATAAACTCAGCACGTTTATCTAAAAAAATTTCTAAATCTTCAAGAGAACGGTAGCCGTCGACTAGACACTCTCGAGCAACAATTCTTTCGCCGCTAATAAATTCTGGAAAGCGGTTTAAAAGCGCGTCGCCATTCAAAATATGCACTGACATTTCAATTTTTCATCCATAAATCTTTAACCAATTGAATCATAATAGAATACTTCAAGAAAAATAATAAGGCTTGGCGATTTTTAAAGGCTTTAGTTAACGCCAGAGAGAAGCTGTTTGCAAAGTGAATCAACATGTTGTGGTTCTAAGCGAAAAGGCTCCTACACACTCACATCAATATTTTGGCCACGATTACTTTCATTCCTATTCTCTTGCTGAGCACGTTGTTGCTCTTCTTGAGATTCTCTTAGTTGATTTTGTCTCTCAATATCTTGTAAACGTTGCTTCTCTTGCTCTTGATTAACTTTATTTTGCTCTTGAATCACCTGAGCAATAGAAGAATTTGAGCCTTGAATACTTTCAACCATTATACTTCTCCATTGCTTAAACCTTATCAATAATTATAGCAGTGACTAATTGCTTTCGCTAAAGTCATCGCGGTAAGAAAAAGGGTTAAAATTGGAACTACTCTTCATGATATAACGCTTCTTTAACTACTTTAATTTTTTGACTGCTTTCGAACTTTTTCTTATTCGGTTCTACCACTTATGAATGCTACTAAAGGCGAATTCAGCAGCGCTGGTCTATAATTTGGGTTAAGTTAAATAAACTCTGGAGCCTGCGATGATAACCTCTAAACGCTCACTGGCTTGTTTGTTTTCCCAGCTAGGAATTGATAGTAGTTCCGCAAATATAGATAGATTCATTGACAATAACGCTGGTATTCCTGCTGATATTGCATTAGCTGAGGCGACTGCCAATGGAACAACTCACACAGAGTTTTTACAACAAATACTCACTGAGAATTCCGATTGGTCGGAAGTAATAAGAGGGTTAAATCTGCTACTAAGGTAAATATCGATATCTAAGCTAAAAGAAAAAGCGCTACAGTATTCAACCATAGCGCTCACTTTGCTATAAGTATTCAATCTTAAGCTGCGTTTTCCGCAGGTTTTGCCGACGTTTTACCATAAGTTAGTCGTCTTAAAACCCACTCCATAGGACCAAATTGATGCCCTTTCATCCAATACATTGTAAAGCTAATCAAAATCACCCAGACTCCCACTACAATAGAAGCCTGACCTACTCGACTTACTTCACCGAAATAGCCCAATCCCCATCCATGGAAAATAAAACAACATATTAATGTCTGTAAAAGGTAATTAGTTAATGCCATTTTACCTACATTGGCAAGTACAGCTTTCACCTGTAAAAGTACAGAAGAACGGCAAAACACAATTAAAAACGCCATATACGCAATAGCAGAGAAAATACTCCCCCAGTAATTATATAGACCAGCTGAAATCATTGAAGTTAAAGGGAATTCAGAAGCGAAATTCAAATGCGAACCGTAAGCAGATAAGCCTGTGCCTAAGATAAATAATACTAAGCCCACACTAATCAAAGCTTTAGACGAGTACCTATCACCAAAGAAATTCATTTTATACAAAGCCATGCCTATAGCCATTAATCCGATAATGCGAAACTCATAGAAAAGAATATTTCCAACAGCATGCCCAAACATGGTGTTTCGATACTCTGTCGCATCTACCCAAGAAGACTGTACTGAAGCTACTTCTTTGGCAACGATTTCCGCAGATGGCTTCCATAAGTTTTGCATTTCCTGAAGCTCTGGGCCTTGCAACATTGGCAGAACAAAAGAGAAGGCCCACATGAGCAACGCCATAGTAGTAATTAAGCAAATTCCCATAATGATGAGAAATCGAGGCGACTTTTCATACATTAAATACGCCAAAGCGCCACCGATAGCGTACCCAAGTAAAATATCCCCGTACCAAAAAACTAAGGCATGAATCAAACCAAATATGGCCAAAAAGAACATTCGCTTATAATGAACTCGGGCCGAATTTCCACCTTTACTTTCGACATTTTTTGCTAAAAGCACAATACCAGCGCCAAACAACATAGCAAAAATAGTCATAAACTTTTGGTCAGCAAATATGTGTCCTAAGTAATAAACCCAAAAATTGGCGCCTGTTAAATCACCATACGCCATAGGGTTAACATAGGCAGAAAATATCATAGAAAATGCCTGGATATTCATAATAAGAATACCCAAAATAGCAACTCCTCTTATAATGTCTAAAGTTACAATTCGCTCTTTTTTGTCTATCGGAGCTGAGTAATTTTGATCCGTCATACGTCCTCTTCCAAAACTTCTAAATCTTTATAAATTTTATTAGTCTTATTCTTAACGCGTTTATTACAATCTATTTTGGACATCGAAACAAGTAGACGTTCCCTGTGGTTGATCTCATACCTAAATCGAATAGACAAACGGCTAAATCCAATGAATGAAGCTTTTCGAAGAAGTTATAAGTAAAACAATTTTTAAGTGAAGAAATATAGAGGTAAATAAATCTGCTACAGTTTGGTAGAGCAGCCTAATACATAGGAGGCGAGAAATTAATAGCCACATAAATCCAGATAACTTTGCGAGCAGTTTATATCTATGTGGCTTTGTTATTTATTTAGATGCTAACAATGGCGCAGAGGTGACATCTACTTTGTAAGTTTTAACTTCAATTAAGTTTTTATCTGCATGAAGTGAAATACTAGCTAGAGCATCTCGTTGTAACGGGTACTCTTTACTAGCGAGCTTGTTAAAGAAGCTTTCTTGTTTGCTATGTCTCTTAAAAGTTTTATTTACACAAGATTGCTCAAATTGCATATTCTGTGCGTCAACACATTTAAGCACTTCAGATTTATCTGCCGCTAACGTAACTTGACTAAAACTTAAAACGGTTACCGCTGTCAGTATAGCTCTATACATAATTACCCCCTTTAAGTGATTTCAAAATAAGTCTAGCAAAACAGGCTTCAAAGTACCTAGCATATTTTTATTACATGTTTATGACAAAATGTGACAGCAAACATTTTTTTTGAATTTTAAAGCTATATCATTGAAATTAAATAAAATTTAAATTCAATTTTTATTTTCTTTAAAAGTGAATGCAAAGTAAGAAAGGTATTCAGGGGAAATTGAGGCCACGAAAAACAAATCGACGCCTCGATGAATCACTTTAAAGAAGTGATTTTCTACTGTTGAGATTTAAGCTCTTGTTTGGCTTTTTCTAACGCATCTTTATCTAAACCAAGCTCCTCTACAGCATCATTAATTAATGATGGATTAGTCATCACTTGCATCATTACTGGCTGAAGTTTCTCAGGAGCAATTCCTAACGAACTAATCGTTGACATTGCGGCAATTGGATTTTGCGTGAGCTCATTAAAAATACTTTTAATTTTTTCATCGCTTAGCTGTGCTTCTTTAAGCAATAGAATAATTGGGTTCATAAAACATTCCTACTCAAGTTTAGAGACGCATTATAAACATAATCATTCATAGGACAAATGGGTTAACATTCATTAAAAATAAAAAACCTCTATAAGAATAGAGGTTGATTAATTAAGTGCCGGTATGTTCATACTAGTTATACCCTAGAATGAAATTCTCGTTCTCTTCAAAGTCTTCTAGTTCATGCTGACAATTTTTTTCATCTAGATAACGCTTGTTATGTTTCTGACGTCGCTCTGAACTATAAAAGTTAGCAATTTGCTCAGCCGACATTATGATTGGTCTTTGGATTGATTGATAACTGTCTCTCATCTTATGCTCCTTAACTTCCCGCTTCACAATTTAAGAAGCATATTTGGCGCCACAAATAATTAACTGTAAAATCAATCAGTTTACTTAATACAACTGTCTCTTAGCCTAAAAAATTTGCAATTTGCATTGAACATTTAGGCGAATTGCAACTTAACTAAAGTGAAGTCTGATTAATTATAACCAAGAACGTAGTTAACGTTGTCTTCTATGTCATTAGGTGAAATTTTTTCATTGAAATTACAATGATTCGATACTGACTTTAAACCGATGTTCACTTTCTTTTGCACTGACTTACCAAAAGAACGTATTTGGTCATTAGGAATTAATGAGCTGTTTTCATAGGTCTTTTTTGACGTTGTCATTGATATATGCTCCTTACGGTTATAAAGAAAGTGCAAAACTTTATCTTAAAGATGTAAAACCTAACCACCCGAAAGATTGTATACAATATAAATTAATCAAAAATTCATCTAATTGCAACAAAAAACATTAAAAAATTACTAATTACTTTTTCGGTTGTTTAATTTGATTACTTTTTAGGTTTGATAAAGAGAACTAGATAAAAAAAAGCTGCTTTTAAAGCAGCTTTTTTTATTCGTGAATGAATAGAGGTTACTTAACTTTTAACGTTATTTCACCGTTTGATACTTCACCACTTTTAGTTTCAATAATGTAGTTAAACGTAACAGAATTTTCATTACCTTCTACGTCATCTGATAAATACTCATTAATTGAAAACAAATGATATTTACCATTTTCTACACTGGTTCCTCTAGAAACATCATAAGAGCCAATGCCATCGTAAAGAATCTCTTCATTTTGACTCGTTGAAACTAAAGATTTCAACGAAGACGAATAGAAATAGCCATCTTTAACTAAGTAGTAGAACTGAGACTCGTCAGACGCAGTATTATTTGTCACAACTTTGGTTTTTAATAAAGTAAGTGTTTCTAAATCATCAAGGCTGCCATATGGGATCAACAAGTAAACCGAAGAAGATGAGTTATAAGCAGAGCTTGCTTCCCCAGCACTATTTGTCGCCAAAATAACATTACCAGAAGTAGTGTAGTTATTGTTATCAAGCACTATATTTTCGATAGAGAATGGCACTTCTGATGTAACGTAAAAATTGGAGTTATGGTCACCGTGTGGGTTAACTAACATATCTGCAATACTATCTTTTATAGTGCCAACATTATATCTATAACTGCCACTTGCAAGCATTTGTTTAGGCGTGACTGTTAGTTTGGTGTTGTTTAGAGATAAACTACTTTCTACATCAACAGCTTCATCTTGCTCTGAAATTAATGTTATACCATCAGGTACGATATCATCACCCGACTCGTTACCCACGATAACGGAAAGTTTATCTCGCATTATTAATTCAACGCTGTCGTCTAATAGTTCAATAGCATTAGAATAAAAGACTTCATAACGGTAGTTTTCATTTTCTTTAACTTCGCTCAGCACCACTTCCAAATCTGAATACAAATTCGTTGCGTTTATCACTGTCACTGCATCAATAACCTCTGTGGTGTTCGGGACGTAATAACTATTACTATTGTTGCCACCAACTACAACGTAAAAGTGCTCATTGTAACTAGAGCTTGTTGACCTTCTCACTTTAAAGTAACTACTTTGGTAAGTTACATTATCAATTGCAAAAGAAGGAATAGATACTAAAACTTCCTCGGTAAACTTAACATCAAGTACAAATTGTTGTGTCTCACTATCAAACACCGCTTGCTTTTGACCATTTAGTTCATCATCAACAACCACTTCAATATTTTCGAAAACTTCACCGTCGGTGTCCAAGATTGACATTCTTAGTTGAGTTTCGTAAACCACTGGTACTTCTTCAGTAACAGTTTTTAAGCGTAAATCGTTTTCTTCTAAATTAGCTTTGTTTGTATAGAGAGAACCATTGCTAAAATAATAAGTCGCTTCATAATTTAGCTCGCCATCGCCATCTGTATCTAGTGGGAAATAAATTACAGCATCATCGCGGTTATCAACACTTATTGAATAGATGCCAGTTTCTTCATCGTAAGTAGCTTGAGTCGCATACTCTTCAGGACTCAATACATTGCCGATTCGACCGTCTAAATAATTAAACGAATAACTGAAAGGCTTAAGATCATCAATAAACTGATCCGTTTCATCATCAACAACAGAAAATGTTAAGGTTTCATTTTCGTATACCGTTAATGAGCCAATCTCCTGATAAACGACACCAGAGGCATCGTCACTTGCTCTAGAGGTGCCATAGAAGGCTTTACTTCTCAACGTACCATCTTCGTTTGTAATCACTAATTGATAGTCAGAAGAAAACGGAACATCACCTATTTCGAAAGTACCGTCAGCAGCAATATCAATATCATTTACTACGACAGAGCCATATTTAAAGATTGCCGTTGCACTATCTATATCGAGTCCGTCATTAGGAGAAGTTACTTTACCAACTAATGTAACTGAAGCTTCAACCGTTTCTCCCTGGTTGTTATTTCCCTCTTGGATTATCTTATTTTGTTCCTCAATAGCTTTTACTAATGCATCATTAGAATTGTTGTCTTCTACTTCTAAACACCCAGCTAGAGCAAGCAACGAAATGCACGCAAAGCTTGATTTTTTGTTAAACGTCACTGTTTATGTCCTTATTTTTTAATAAAATCGCGGCATTGTATACAATGAAGGTATAAGAACAAACGAAAAAATTAACTTTTTCTAAACAATTTTGTTATACATAAGTCCTAATAAAACAAATAAAAGTTCAAATAAACAGTTATGCTAGGCTAAATACACGCTTGACAGCGATATGTTAATTTTGAATATAGTAACTAACGAAAAAGGCTTTCAATTAAACACCTATGATTTTTGACTTTTCTCAATACACTCCAACCCAACGCTACCATTTAATGACACAAACTGTCATTCCTCGACCGATTGCTTGGGCATTAACACAATTCGATAATGAGGATGAACAGCCCAGCTTTAATTTGGCGCCATTTTCTTACTTTTCGGCGGTATCAAGTGCACCTCCCCTGCTTATGCTTTCTGTAGGAAAAAAGCCTACAGGAGAAGCGAAAGACACATTAACTAATGTGCTTGCTAACGAAAAAATGGTAATTCATATTGCTAACGAACAACAAGCAGATCTGGTGACAGCTACCGCTGCAACTCTTCCGTTAGGCCAATCAGAGTTAAAGTTGGGAGAAAGTAATGAATTAGCAACTGTTCCGTTCGAAGATTTCGAATTACCCCGATTAAAGCATTGTGATATTGCTTTTGGCTGCAAATTATATGAAATAAAAGAGTTAGGTGATGTTCCTCAATCTTTAATATTCGTAGAAGTAGAAAAGCTTTACATCAGCGAACAGGTATCATCCACCCATAATGGGCGAACAAAGATTCACGCAGACAAAGTAAACCCTTTAGCTAGATTAGGAGCTAGTGAATATTCAGGTATTACATCACCATTCAAAAAACAGCGTCCAGAATAAACGAGAGAAAAACAAAAAGTTTAAAGTTTTAAGAGTGATGGTCGATAAGGATATATCGATCATCAACTAACGCGTTCAATGAATCTATCCTTTAGCATTACTAGCAAAGCGGCTTATTCAATTACTACCGCTGACACTACGCATCTAGATTTGCCACAAACACAAGAAAAGGCAAATACTAAGTACGCGCTCTCGAACGAAAATTCAACCGTTAATATCTCAACGCAAGCTCGAGAAAAATTACGTGATGAAATGAAAAACGCATTAAACGAGCAAACAGAAAAAAAACAAGAGACCCAAGCTAAAAATTCGCCAGAAAATACCGAGAATAAAGAGCTTGAACAGTTAGATAAGTTAATCGAAAAGACCAAAGAGCAAATTAAAGAAATCCAACAGCAACTGTCAGAATTAAGAAATGATAAATCTGAGCAGGCTGAACAGCAAATCAAGGCACTTGAGTCTCAACTCGGTTCGTTAAATGCCACTTTATTAGGATTAATGGGTAAAAAGCTCAAACTTGTAGAAGAATCAGCTTAATAACAACCTATAGCCCGAGGGTTGAAGCGCAGGTATTTCATCAAGCACCTTAACAGTTCCGATTTCAGTCCAAGCATAGTTGTAATATAATCTCGCCACTTTCAGGAGAGACCAGGAATAGATGTGAACAGTACAAATTTAAAGTTTTACTTTTGTATTTTTGTCTTACTTTGCCAATTAAAAGCACATAGCCAAGAGATTACTGCCTATACCGAAATTCTAGTTCCTTACCAAGTCTACAGTGAAGAAGGTACAGTATCGGGTTTATCCATTGATATCGTAAATGCCTTATCAGCTATTACTGGCGATTCAATTAATGTTCAAGTGATGCCTTGGGCACGTTCTTATTCTCTCGTTCAACAATCTAAGAATACCCTAATCTTTTCTCTAGCTAGAACGCCTGAACGAGAAAACAAGTTTCATTGGGTTGGTAGTGTAGCTCAACACCAATCTCATATTTGGGGGCTGAAAAAAAACTATGAAAAGCATTCACTATCAAAAGAGCAACTTGAACATGTAAGCTATGCGGTATCAAGGGGCTCACATGGCCATAGGATTCTAAAAGAAAGAAACCATAAACACATAGTGACTGCAGTTTATGAACGGCAAGTGGTAGAACTTGTTCATAAAGAAAGAGCTGATGTATTGATGATGAGCGAATACACATTAAAATCTTTAGCAAAAGATTTAGGAATTAACCCTGAAGACTTTATTCCTGTACATAAAAGAGCAAAAACAACATCTAACTTGTATATCGCGTTCAGTCATAATTCTGAGCCACAATTAATAAAAGCGTACCAAAACGCCTACCAAAAGTTGAAAGATACAGGGCAACTAAAAAAAATAAGAAGAGAATGGGGCCTGAATTAGTCAGTAAATTGTCGGCGATGGTGTTTGATTTGTTGAAGCCCCTAGCCCGATTAACATGGTGACAAAGGGACTTCTCGGCAATCTATTTTGGTGTTAAAGCTGAAGAATCAAAATTAATTCCAGCCCACCCTGATTTTATAAAGTTGCGAATATTTGCATGATCCGTGTTTTCAGGGTTGAGTATCACATCTTGATGATAGTAATTCCCGAAACAGTTTAATGTTGCTTGTTCAGATAGATGGTGTAATAACGCAAAGGCAAAAATTTTACACGACCCCTCATTGCTTCCAGCTTCATTGACAACCTCACCATTACTAAACCTTGTAGGTGAATAACTATAGTAAGATTCTATATGTGAAATAACGTCTTTAAACTCAACTCTACATTGAGGTTCATTGAGTTTTTTAATCAATTCTTGCGCAGTTAGGCTCATGCTACATTCCTTTAATACAAACTGACAACGTTTTGTGATAAACCCCAAAAAATGGACAGATAAAAAATGCAATGGGTTAGTGTGTTTTTGTCTGGTTTATAGAAAACTTATCTAATGCATAATTTTCGAGCACTTACATTGACTTTTATATCTATTAAGACGGGCATTCACTATACTTACCAAATTAACAAACACTCAAAGCAAACTATGACTGACAACAACCCTTACCTCAATAATCCGTTACACGGAAAAAGCCTAAATACGATATTGACTGAGATCGTTGAACATTACGGTTTTGAGCTGCTATACGCCTATTTAAATCTCAATTGCTTTAACAAAAACCCTAGTATTGCTTCAAGTAACAAATTTCTAAAGAAAACAGATTGGGCTAGAGAAAAAGTAGAATCTTTTTATTTGTATCAGTTTAAGAATCTGCCACGCGCGAGTGATAGTGAATTTGAAAAGCCACCACGTGAACGAATTATTCCTCCGCAGCAGCAACCTAAAGAGCCTGCAGAGCTAAGCTTTGAAGACGCTGAGCAGCTAAGGTTAAAAAGAGCTGAAAAAGCGAGAGCAAGAAACTCGAATAAAAATAACTCACCTTGGGGAAACATGTAATTGCCAATAATTAGATTGGCAATTTAGTTATCATGGTTGCCAGTCTTGATAGGGTCGATGAATATTAGCAGTAATTTTTGTTAGCTCGTTAGTTTGCTTAACCTCTTTTAACAATTGACTTAAACGGCGAGAAACTTCTTTTCCTTTAGCTGATTTGGGCACGATAATTGAAGAATCAAAGGTCGCAAAATACTGCCTTTTTAGCGAAGTTAATTTGTTTTCTTTAATATATTTATCGACCGCCTCTTGTTCGAAAACAAAGCCATCTATTCTGCCGTTTAGCAGCTTTTTAATCCCCATAGCTATGCTGCTTACTTCCCCTGTAGGAAATGCAAACATTTCTTGATGACCACGATGGGTATCTATGCTGAATTCGTTAGCATTCTTCGCGGTTAATTCACGATTACTCTTTAAGGTGTATAAAACAAAAGTGACTTGGCAAATGGGTTCTTCTACATAATAGAATTCAACATTATCCTCAACTTCCGAGTTTGGGCGAATAAGAGGTAAATGAAAATCCGCCTTATGATTTTTAACGTTTGCGATTGATCGTGCAAACGGGAATATTTGAAATCGAATTTCCCCAAACTGATAGTTACTATCTAACAACTTTACCACGTCAACAAAGCCACCTTGAGCTTTACCGTTAATGACTTCAGAATGGATTGGAATATTAGCAACACTCGCCGTTAGGTCTTCGGTATTTGCGCTCACATTACTTTGAAAAGTCAGCATGAAGAAACAACAACAGAATATTTTTAAATCTATTTTAATTTTCAAAAAGAAATTATTTTTCATATCGCAATTTTTAACGAGTTAGTTAAAACTTGTACTTTATACTATTTTAGTAAAACTTATTGTTTTATCTAAGATTTATTTTTTAGTCCTTTAATAACTCATTTAAGACCAATTATTTTTATTTCCTTTAGCCCAGAAAGCTTGCACTTATTATCGTCATCTCTAAAATAGCGCCCTTTTAAGCAACTTCACTAAGGCAGTACAGATGTTAAAGATATTACGTTGGATAATCGGCAGAATTATCTTATTGTTCAACTTCATTTTTTCACCTAAATCAACCAAACACTCTTCTGAAGTCCAATACAACATCGATACTAATAGTAAGGCGCTTGCCTTATATCAATTAAATGCGTGCCCATTTTGTGTCAAAGTAAGAAGAGCAGCAAAGAGACTAAACATCCCTCTTCAAACAATTGATATTAAGGAAGAGAAAAACCTTCAGAAGTTAGTAAATGAAGGTGGAAAGCGCACAGTTCCATGCTTGTTTATCAACGAAGAAAACGATAGTACTTGGTTATACGAATCTAAAGATATCGTTGCTTATTTGGAAAACTGGGTAAAAAATCAAGAAGTAAACGCGTAAACACTCTTACACAGAATCCAATAAAAAACGCTAGCTTGATAACAAGGCTAGCGTTTTTTAATATCCGTTAAAGAATTATAAATTAGCTATTAGCTTTACGTTCTTCGATAACCGCTAAAGCCATATCAATTCTTTCTAACACTTTATTTTTATCCATAATTTCTAAGGTAACATCAAGCGAAGGAGAGTTCCCTGCGCCTGTAGCAGCCACACGTAACGGCATGCCAACTTTACCCATACCAACAGATAATTCTTCTGCTGTAGCATTAATTGCTGCATGAATATCTGCTGCTACCCAGTTATCCAATTCAGCTAATTTACCTTTTATGACTTTAAGCGGCTCTTCAGCAACAGGTCTTAAATGCTTCTTAGCGGCAGTTGCATCAAACTCAGTAAAGTCTTGATAAAAGTATGAAGAAATTTGTGCCATTTCTTTTAGCGTTTTAACACGATCAGCTTGAACTTTAACAATCTCAGCTAGTGCTGGCCCGCTTTCAGTATTGATTCCCTGATCGGCCATATGCCAGGCAAGATGTTCTGCAACATATTCAGGATCAAGTGTTTTAATGTAATGTTGATTCACCCAAATTAGCTTTTCTGTATTAAAAGCAGACGGCGCGCGGTTACAACCAGACAAATCAAATAACTCTATCATCTCTTCGCGTGAAAAGATCTCTTGGTCGCCATGTGACCAACCTAGTCGCACTAAATAATTTAATAGTGCTTCAGGTAAATAACCGTCATCACGATATTGCATGACAGAAACAGCACCATGCCTTTTAGATAAACGTTTGCCATCATCACCCAAAATCATAGGAATATGAGCATACTCAGGTAAAGGAGCATCGAGTGCTTTTAATATATTGATTTGGCGCGGCGTGTTGTTTACGTGATCATCACCACGAACTACATGTGTAACTCCCATATCCCAATCGTCGACAACAACTGTTAAGTTATACGTTGGTGAGCCATCAGATCGAGCGATAATAAGATCATCTAACTCTTCGTTAGAAATAGTGATATCACCTTTTACTAAGTCGTTAATAACGACATTACCGTCTAGTGGGTTTTTAAAGCGGATAACAAACGGCTTATCTTCAGGGTAATCTGTGCGCTCTCGCCACATACCGTTATATTTTTCTTTTTCACCTTTTTCACGCGCTTCTTCACGCATAGCTTCCACTTCTTCAGGTGTACAGTAACAACGATATGCATTACCAGATTCGATTAGCTGAGCAATGACCTCTTTATAACGATCAAAGCGCTGTGTTTGAAAATATGGTCCCTTTGTCCACGAAAGGTTTAACCAATTCATACCGTCCATAATGGCATCCACAGATTCTTGTGTAGATCTTTCTAAATCGGTGTCTTCTATACGTAAAATAAAGTCACCGCCATTCTTTTGGGCGTATAACCAGCTATATAATGCAGTTCTAGCACCACCAACATGCAAATAGCCTGTTGGGCTTGGAGCAAATCGAGTTGTTAAGCTCATAAAGGTCTCACTATTTATAATTAACAGTTTATTAGCCAGCTTTAAGATATCCGGCTATTTTGCCGCGTATTTTAACAGGCTATTCTGGGGATTACACCATTGCCTCTTTAATGTAATGGTAAAAAGCCGATTAAGTGACCATCTTGGGTAAATTATCTTCACTTAATTCAAATTTAAGAAAAAAATGCAATATTTTGGAAAAATCGTGTTGACAGTATTTTAGTTCCCCCTATAATACGCCCCCAACAGAGACGGACGGTTAGCTCAGTTGGGAGAGCACCGCCCTTACAAGGCGGGGGTCACTGGTTCAAGCCCAGTACCGTCCACCACTTCTGATTGAAGTAGACGTTTCTGTAGATATAACCCGGACGGTTAGCTCAGTTGGGAGAGCACCGCCCTTACAAGGCGGGGGTCACTGGTTCAAGCCCAGTACCGTCCACCAATTCTTCTAGGTTATATCATTCACGACCCGGACGGTTAGCTCAGTTGGGAGAGCACCGCCCTTACAAGGCGGGGGTCACTGGTTCAAGCCCAGTACCGTCCACCAATTCTTCATAAGAATCTTGTTTATCCGATTTAAACCATCAAAAACGTAGAATAATTTTTGCGGTGCAAGCACCTTCTACTCTTTACAATGCCTGAGCCAACCTAGTGTTCAATGACACCTTACTCCACATCAGTAATGTTGTTCTCTCATACTTAAACTTTGCCAGCTTGTTAAATTGATAGCCGGTTCCAGGAAAATTATCTTGTATACATAAAAAAGGCCCCTTACAGGAGCCTTTATGAATATTAAAGAGAGTTAAACTTTAAACCTTTCAACTAATTCTTTTAGATGGTTAGTTTTAGTTTCTAGCTCGTTACTCACGTATTGCAAGCTTTGCGCTTCATTACTTGTTTCATCACCAAGACGATTCACCTGCTGCATAACACGTGTAATTTGCTGAGCAACATCATCTTGTTCATTAGTAATATTAACAATACTTTGCATATTCTCTTTGTTTTCTTCTACAACGTGGCCAATTTCTGTTAGTTGCTCATTGACCAGCTCACTTTCTTCCATATATTTTGAAACTTGGCTACGTGTTTCAGCCATCTGGCTTTCAGCTGCATTTGCTTTGTGTTGAAGATCTTCAATACTAGACTGAATACTTGCAGTAGATTCTTGAGTTCGTTGTGCCAATTGACGAACTTCATCTGCTACAACAGCAAAGCCACGTCCATGTTCACCAGCTCTCGCAGATTCAATTGCAGCGTTAAGGGCTAACAAGTTAGTTTGATCTGCAATTGTACGAATAACGTCCATTACCTCTCCAATTGATTGACTGCTTTCTTTCAACTCTTCGATGGTATGAACGGCACTATCAAAATTACTGTTTAGGCTATCTAACCCTGCCATAGAACTTGCGATAACCTCCTGTCCTCGTTTAGAGCTTTTACTTGCTGTATCAGTAGCTGATTGAGCGATAGATATTTGCTCTTTAATGACATGAGCTGTTTCAGCCATTTGCGTGACCGTATCAGCCGCGCTATGTATTTCTAGTTGTGCCTCTCCAGTTTTCGCCGCCGTAACTTCACTCACATGACTTACTTGAGCCGTAGTTTGTTTTAACTCGTCACTAGTAAGTTGAACTCGTTTTACAATATTTTGGATCTGCTCGATAAACTTATTAAATGATTCAGATAACTGGCCTACTTCGTCTTCACTTTTAACGTGAATACGTTGTGACAAATCACCAGCTCCATCTGCTATTTCTACAAGAGTATGTTTTACTGTCAATAATGGTCGTAGTAACTTCGAGGTTGCTACAAATATAATTACCAAAGAAATTAACAAGATTAAAAAGCTAAAAAATATAGCAGACAGAGCCGCATTTTCTGCCGGCTCAGATAAGTAATGTTCTGGAACTATTATAGCTAACTTCCAATTTAGGCCTAATTTTTCAACTTTAACGCCCTTAAATTGAACGTAGTAATTATCATTTTTCCAAGTAATATCAGAAACGCCCACATCTTGGTTGGACATTTTATTATAAAGGTTAGCAAAGCCTTGGTTCCCTTCTTTGTTGTCAAGAGTTGCTATTTTGATGTTATGAGTTTCTCTATTAACTACATCAACATCTGCTAATTTTTCGCCTGGAAATACGATTATATCGCCATTATGATCGATTAAAATGGCTTGACCTTGGCCATTATAATTAATGTTTGATACTAAATCGTCGATAGAGTGTAAGAATATATCCAACCCTCCTACACCTATAAATTCATTTGAAAAGTTATAGATGGGCATATTTAAAGCAACATAAAAGGCTTCTATTTGGGGCTCATATCCGACCCCTCCCACATTCCATTGCTTAGAATCTTTAACTTTGTTCCACCAAGGCCTTGAAAGCACATTATAATCTGGTAATGCAGATATACCCTTTTCTAAGAAATACTCTCCCGTAAATGCTGAACCAAAAAATACAGAAGATATATCTTTTCTATCTTCAACCTCTCTGGTTAAAACTTCTTTAACGACTTCAAACCCTCGACCATCTAGGCTACTTCCTCTAACTTTTCTTTCAGTAAACCAATCAATCAATGACGGATTTCTAAATAATACAGAGGCCCTAGTTATATGGTCGGTGAAGTAATTTTCTATATTAGAACTATTAAGTTCTAATGCATTACGAATGTCCTTATTCAAGTTATCATTTGCTGTTTCACTGACCTTATTCACTACAAATAACGTGGTAAGTAAAAGCACCAAAAAAATCCCTAATGCTGTAGCACTTATGAGTTTTGCAATAACTGAATTTCTAATATTCATAAACGAATCTTTTTACTCGACTGGATGTTAACGTATACATTATATTCGCAATGGAAACTAACAAAAAAACTACAGAATCGCCATGAGCAGAAACAAAAAACAATCAATCATTACAAAGATATAACAGTTCATACTCATCGATTTTACTTTTAGCCACTTTCCTAGCTAACTTTTCTCTTTTGTCACTCAAACTTTGGAATTCTAAATGAGGAACAATTAGTTCGTTTGTATCTCTGCTCTATGAACTTTCCTCGTTACCTGCAACCAATTTGTTAGAAAAATTTAACAAACTAGCCATTTTCACAGAGTATTTAAGATTAATTTTAATAGTTTATTTGACATTTGCACTGTGAAATCGTAGATTGCTTACGATACAAATCGTAGAATTTAAAAAACTTATATTTCGGGCAAGACATGAGCAGAAGAAGCAGATTTTCAGAGAATGACGAAAGCGCAGTAGATATGACACCAATGTTGGACATCGTTTTCATTCTATTAATATTCTTTATCGTAACTACCTCTTTCGTTAAAGAAGAAGGCTTAATGATTAATAGACCAAAGTCTCAAAGTACTCCTCCTGATCAAAGCAACCCTACCGTTGTAGTGCAAATTAGCGACTCAGGTCATGTTAAGCTAAACGGTAAGCGTGTTGATATTGAGCGTTTATCAGCTCGTATAGAAAACTTTTTAGCAGAAAACCAAACGTCTGCTGCAGTAGTGTTAGCTGATAAAGAGGCTACTCATGAAATGGTAGTTAAAGTAATTGACCAAATTAAGGCATTTGATCAACTATCAATTTCTATTGGTGGTAAAGCCGACTAGGATACCAATACTTGTAAAAAAACCAGCGTTAACGCTGGTTTTTTTATGTCTGAATTTCATCTATTAGTTAAGGTTTTCGACCTATGGTAGCGAAAGAATAGGACGATACTTAATAACCAAAACGATCTCACTTTTTTAATGTTTATTAAAAGCCATCAAAAGGCCCCTAAACAATACTTTAACAACCCTGCCCCCATTCCCATAAGCGCATAAGAAAAAGCGTCAATAACAGCCTCTATAATCCACTTTTGTTCTTGCTTAGAGTTAAGTCCTTTTCTCATTATCTTGCAATAAGCCCATGGAGTTAAACTTTGCCTATTACGAATCGCTAGGTAAATACTTAATGGCAGAAAATAAATACAACGAATTAGAATCCGAGCTGCTTAGACTCTCTTTAGCCTCTTACAGATGTAAGTTTAATACACATCTATAAAGATAAGGCTTAGTAAGAAATGTGCATGAATGTACTAATGCCGCTTTACCAGAGATGGCATAGAGCGGTGTCCAGATCTGATTCTTACTTTAGGTCTTAAAACGAAGTACCCTTTAGTCTCTTCTCTTTAAACTAGCCACTTGCTAAGTTTGAATAAAAGAATATAAAACCCTTATTGTAAAACCCCGTAGCGTTAACTGCGGGGCTTATGAACATGGATTTAGCGCACTAGAGTAATGCAGGAGTAATTACCGAAAAGAATATTTTTATCGACCTCTAAATGCTAGATATAAAAAAAGCCGCTCATCGAGCGGCTTTTCTTTCTAAATAGGTGCCTAGCAATGACGTGCATGGATGCACTAATGCCGCGATGCCAGGGATGGCATAGAGCGGTGTCATTCTTTAGCTTCGTAAAACAGAATACTCGTTAGTCTTTTCTCGATAAATTGATTACATACAAAGCTCAAGTCAAAGACTTAAACCCCAAATAGCAAAAAACCCGTAGCGTCAGCTACGGGTTTCTCTAAATAGGTGCTTAGCAATGACGTGCATGGATGCACTAATGCCGCGATGCCAGGGATGGCATAGAGCGGTGTCCTACTCTGACTCTTACTTTAGGTCTGCAAAACGGAATGCCCTTTAGTTTCTTCAAGATAAATTGGTTACATACAAAGCTCAAGTCGAAGATTTGAACCCCAAAAAGCAAAAAACCCGTAGCGTTAGCTACGGGTCTTTCTAATTAGGTGCTTAGCAATAGACTTATCACTCGCAGAGCTCGTGCTGAAAAATTGGGATAAAGCCAAACTGTTGGCTTTCTCTATTAACCAATTTTCCTCTACTCGAGAGTAGGACATTCTAAACCCTACAAAGCAAAAAACCCGTAGCGTTAGCTACGGGTCTTTCTAATTAGGTGCTTAGCAATGTCCTACTCTCACATGGGACCTCCCACACTACCATCGGCGCTATTGCATTTCACTTCTGAGTTCGGCATGGGGTCAGGTGGTTCTACAATGCT
>NZ_JBVVBK010000030.1:0-273 GCF_055786205.1 Thalassotalea coralli
AAAGGGTCGTTGGAGACTACGACGTTGATAGGTCAGGTGTGTAAGGGTTGTGAGGCCTTGAGCTAACTGATACTAATTGCCCGTGAGGCTTAACCATACAACACCCAAATGGTTTTAATGACTGATTATCACGTAATGTGAAGATAGAAGTAGAGATATAAGAAAAGCTTTCCAAATTTGTAACGATTTTGCTTAGCGACAATAGCATTGTAGAACCACCTGACCCCATGCCGAACTCAGAAGTGAAATGCAATAGCGCCGATGGTAGTGTGG
>NZ_JBVVBK010000031.1:0-265 GCF_055786205.1 Thalassotalea coralli
ATAAAAGTGGCATCCCTAAGGGGATTCGAACCCCTGTTACCGCCGTGAAAGGGCGGTGTCCTAGGCCTCTAGACGATAGGGACACTAAAACTGCTTAGCAAAGTGAACTTTGCTGTTTTAGTGTAAGGCGAACCTTTAGTTAAACTAAAGTGAGCGACCTCACATCTACTAAAGCCGTTCTTTCTGGCTTTAGGGTAAAAGAACATGCCCTGCTCTTTTACATCTATAAACTTTGGTAAAGTTACCTTTACCGTCAAACAATATC
>NZ_JBVVBK010000032.1:0-255 GCF_055786205.1 Thalassotalea coralli
CAATATCCATGGCTCCGTCTGCCGGACTGATACTGCTTACGGTTGGTGCTGTAGTATCAAACTCATCTTCTGTATTAAAGTAGTAGTACCAGCAGCATGCGCTGTTACCGACTCTGTCTTTAACATTACTGATTGTTGTTTTAATTTGGGTGCTACCTGGGAACTGAGCACTCGGTGTAAACGTCACCACATTGCCTTCTACCTGATAGTCACCTGCTACATAGCCACTTTGTCCGTTCACCTGAATACGTATTG
>NZ_JBVVBK010000033.1:0-255 GCF_055786205.1 Thalassotalea coralli
CAATACGTATTCAGGTGAACGGACAAAGTGGCTATGTAGCAGGTGACTATCAGGTAGAAGGCAATGTGGTGACGTTTACACCGAGTGCTCAGTTCCCAGGTAGCACCCAAATTAAAACAACAATCAGAAATGTTAAAGACAGAGTCGGTAACAGCGCATGCTGCTGGTACTACTACTTTAATACAGAAGATGAGTTTGATACTACAGCACCAACCGTAAGCAGTATCAGTCCGGCAGACGGAGCCATGGATATTG
>NZ_JBVVBK010000034.1:0-255 GCF_055786205.1 Thalassotalea coralli
GTTAAACTAAAGTGAGCGACCTCACATCTACTAAAGCCGTTCTTTCTGGCTTTAGGGTAAAAGAACATGCCCTGCTCTTTTACATCTATAAACTTTGGTAAAGTTACCTTTACCGTCAAACAATATCTCTATTGCTTGAAAACTCAGTAGAGTATGACCTAGTTTACTCTACTTCGCTCATGTTGCCATGATAAAAGTGGCATCCCTAAGGGGATTCGAACCCCTGTTACCGCCGTGAAAGGGCGGTGTCCTAGG
>NZ_JBVVBK010000035.1:0-255 GCF_055786205.1 Thalassotalea coralli
TCAATGCACCTAATGCAGAACCAGCGATAATTGGAAGGTCATCACCTGGGAAGTCGTACTCAGAAAGAAGTTCACGAACTTCCATCTCTACTAACTCAAGAAGTTCTTCGTCGTCTACCATGTCACATTTGTTCATGAATACGATGATGTAAGGTACACCAACCTGACGAGAAAGAAGGATGTGCTCACGAGTTTGTGGCATTGGACCGTCTGTCGCCGCTACTACTAAGATAGCGCCGTCCATTTGTGCAGCAC
>NZ_JBVVBK010000036.1:0-255 GCF_055786205.1 Thalassotalea coralli
CTGTATCCAGAATGTTACCTGACAGACTCACATAATAGTAACTGTTGGCCGATAAGAGTGACTGTGGTGTGATTTCTACCGTTCGCAGATCATCCGCCAGATTTACCGTTGCTGGGAAGGCACTACCATCATTGTCACGCATCACAATAAATTCATCGGTAATGGTAGTCTCATCCATATCCTGGTTATAAACGATACGCATAGTCGGATTCAGCGACACATTGGTTAAACCGTTACTCGGCAGATAAGCACTCG
>NZ_JBVVBK010000037.1:0-255 GCF_055786205.1 Thalassotalea coralli
GCGTAAATGGCGTTGAATATACGGTTGAACTGGTCGTTGGCGTTGCGCCGTTAGTGGTGTAATAAATCGTCGAGCCACTGGTATTTGGTGTTAACGTAACCTGTCTAGACACATCATATGTGCCACCGTTTGGCGAAATGCTTGGTTTGGCCACAGTAGGTTGAATCGTAAAAGACGCAACCGTTTCATTACTCGGTGCCATCCCACTACTATATACACGGGCACGATACGTTTTATTCGTTGTGATTGTTTGAG
>NZ_JBVVBK010000038.1:0-255 GCF_055786205.1 Thalassotalea coralli
TATCACTCGCAGAGCTCGTGCTGAAAAATTGGGATAAAGCCAAACTGTTGGCTTTCTCTATTAACCAATTTTCCTCTACTCGAGAGTAGGACATTCTAAACCCTACAAAGCAAAAAACCCGTAGCGTCAGCTACGGGTCTTTCTAATTAGGTGCTTAGCAATGTCCTACTCTCACATGGGACCTCCCACACTACCATCGGCGCTATTGCATTTCACTTCTGAGTTCGGCATGGGGTCAGGTGGTTCTACAATGCT
>NZ_JBVVBK010000039.1:0-255 GCF_055786205.1 Thalassotalea coralli
CGAGTGCTTATCTGCCGAGTAACGGTTTAACCAATGTGTCGCTGAATCCGACTATGCGTATCGTTTATAACCAGGATATGGATGAGACTACCATTACCGATGAATTTATTGTGATGCGTGACAATGACGGTAGTGCCTTCCCAGCAACGGTAAATCTGGCGGATGATCTGCGAACGGTAGAAATCACACCACAGTCACTCTTATCGGCCAACAGTTACTATTATGTGAGTCTGTCAGGTAACATTCTGGATACAG